>DATLXU010000108.1:0-86873 GCA_035575515.1 Blastocatellia bacterium | reverse complement strand
GTAAACCTTGTAGTAGAGTATAAGGTCAAGCTCTCAGCTTCATCTGTTTGCCCGCCCAATCAGCGTGATTACGAGCCAGATAAGCAGCGCAACGACGAGCACCCCGCCGATCCAGCCGATCAGTCACATCGGACAGATCATCCAACCCATCCCACCCATCATCCCGCCGCCCGCAGCCAGAGCGATTACGAGCAATACGGCTACCGCCGTTACAATCGCCAGCAATATTGTCAAAGTTTGTTTGGACATTGTTCATTGCCTCCTTCTTGTGGCAACTCTCTACGTCCACTTGACGCGCGAGCGATGAGCGGCTTTGCGCGCTCATTTCACGCCGCGAGATTTCTTATACTATCATCGCACGATGATCTTGCCTTTGACCATGTTCATCGGGCAGGTGAAACCGAACTCGCCCGCTTTGTCCGGCGTGAACTCAATTGTGACAGGCTCGTTCATTGGAAGCTCGCGCTTTATGTTGAACGCGGGAATCAACACTTCCGTCGCGCAAGTGACTTCCACCTGCCGCACGAAAGTTATTCGCGCCGCAACTCCTCGCTTGAGATTTATCGTATCGGGTTGAAAACCTTTTTCGCTCAACGTCACTTTCACTGATTGAGTTTTGGTTTCGCTTTCCTGCGCGCCCGTTGTTTGCTGCTGAGGCTGCGGCATTGATTCAGAAGTCATTGTGTTTGATTGCGCGCTTGATTGCTGAGGATTGAGCTTTAAGCTTTCAGCGCGCAGCAAGAAACTCCCTTCGGTCACAACGCGCTCGCCCGCGCTCACGCCGCTGTAGACCTGCACAAGCCCATTCGCTTCCAGCCCTGTTGTGACTTCGCGCTGAATGAATGTGCCCGGCTTATCGGTTGCAACGTAGATGACCTGCTTTGCGCCGATTGTCTGAATCGCAGCGCGCGGCACAACGACCACAGGCCCCGCGCTTGTGATTGCAGGAGCCGAGCCGCCGAAGCCCACATCAACGAACATTCCGAGCTTCAGCATCTCGCCCGGGTTTGCGACCTCTATTCGAACCTGCGCCGTTCGCGTCTGCGGATCAACTCGCGGGTCAATGTAAGAGACTCTGCCATTGAAAGACCGGCCCGGATAGGCTTGAGTCGTTATCACGGCAGGCGTGCCGATTTGAACCTGCGCGAAGTTGCTCTCATAAACCTGCGCAATCACCCAGACGGTCGAAAGGTCTGCTATTCGGAAAAGCTCTTTGCCCATCTCGATGACTTCGCCTGCGTTGACCGCGCGGCTGACAATAGTTCCCGACGAAGGCGCGGCAATTGAAATCATTGACGAAGTGGAATTGGGCGAGCGCAACGCATCAATATCTTTTGCGCTCATGCCAAGCAGGATAAGTTTCTGCCGCGCGCTCGCCAGCTTCGCCTGCGCGGCTTTGAATGCGGATGTCGCCTGCTCAAGCTCTTCGCGGCTCGCTGCGCCAATCTCGACAAGCTCTGTTGTGCGACGGTGATGTTGATGATGCTCTTCGACCTCGGCAAGCATTTTCAAATAATCGCTCTGCGCGTCGGCAAGCTCTGTGCTGAAGAGCGCCGCAAGCGGCTGGCCTCGACGAACCCTATCGCCAAGCTGAACCTTCACTTCGCGGACTATTCCGCCAGCGATTGGCATAACGGGCACTTCTTTGTACTGATTCGATTGAACGATTCCCGTCGTGCGCAGCCCGCCGGCAGTTGCTCCACCTGCGATTTCTTGAACCGTCGCCGCTTCGGTCTTAATCTGCGCAGTTGCCAGTTCTTCAGGCGAAAGTGTGATGACCATTTCGCCAGGCTTGGGCGCGGTTCCGCTCGTCGCGCCGATTTCAAACGAGGGCGCAGGAACGGGCCTTCCAGCTTGCGTGCTCGCTCGCCGCGCAAGCAGTAACGCAACCGCGATTGCGGCAGCCGCTACAAACACAATTGCCATAATGAGCCATCGCCTTCGCTTGATTACGTGCACAAAGCCGGTGTGCGATTCACCGCTCGAATCCACCTTGCTTGTTTCAGCATCAACCGCGCGTGACTCTTCGCGCTCAAGTACTTCAACGTTAGTCTCTTTCTCGTTCATCACGTTCTCCATCAAACTGTCGGAACAGGCAGGGCCGCCGCGCGCTCAATCTCTACAAGCGAGTCGAAGTACTCCTTCAAAACTTCTGTATATCCGGTTTCAATCTCGATCAATCGCCGCTGCTCCGCCAGATAGTCAATCAAGGATTTTTGTCCGAGCACGTAAGTTTGCTTAACAACTTCGAGGTTGCGCACGGCCTGAGCGCGCACGCCGTCACGATAAACTGCCAAAGCAGCTTTCGCTCTTTCAAATCGCGCGAGCGAGGCGGCGACTTCGTTGCGAACGACAATCTCTCCGAACCGCAGGCGATTGCGCGCGGCTTCAAGCTGCGCTTCGGCCATCTCGATCATTCCCTGATTCTTGTTCCTCACGGGCAGAGTCAACTGCACGCCGAACGTCAGGTAATGAAAAACTCCCTGAACGGGAACGAGCACGCCAGCCTCGTTGAACCCGCGCGCGTCAAAGCCCATGCTCTGACGCATATAGTTTGCAAACAAACTTGCTTCAACTTTGCCTTCCGTCTTTGCCTGCTCAATCTGCGCGAGCGCCAGACTTTCAGCGGCTCGCGCAGCCGCAAGGTCGGGCCGCGACGCAAGAGCATTGCGAATAGCCTCAGCCCATGACGGCGCGGGCTGACCTTCGTTGAACTCGCCTCGCAATCGCAACTGTTCATCGGGCATCATGCCGATTGTCTTTTTGAGTTCAAGCATTGCGACTTCTGTTTTGCTCTCGAAGTTGATTCGCATCGCGTCAACGCGATTCATCTCTACGAGCACCGTGTTTGATTCAAGCGGCGCGCTCTTACCGCGCTCGACGCGGGCTTCGATCAAGCGATGAGAATCGCGAGTGAAGCTCAACAGGTCTTCGGTGAATTTCAGGTTGCGCGCGGCGGCGATTGCTTCCGAGTATTTCAATCGCACTTCTGCGGCAAGCCTGCGCTCGAAGTCAGCCGCTTCGGCTTCGCGCAATTCGATCTCTCGCAGAGCTACGTTGATTCGCGCATCGCGACGGCCTCCAAGCTCAAGCGGCAACGTCATGCCAATTTCAATATTGTTATCCGGCGTATTGGGAGTGCGCCCATAGCTGCTCATCACCATCGGATTAGGCTTGAGTCCCGCCTGCTTCAACTTTCCGCGCGCTTCGGCGATCATCTGGCGCGCCGCAGTTAACTCACCGTTATGCGCCATTGCGTAACGAACAAGCTCATCAGCCGTAGAGCCGTTCACCGGATCAATAAATCGCGCGTAAGAAGACGGCGGCTGATCTTGCGCCACAGGTTGAGCCGTGATGTTTGAAGCAACTACGCCCTCGATCTGTTGCTGCCTCGTTGATTGCGGAAATGCAATCGGGGCTGAACAAAGTATCAACACCGATGCCATCAACGATTTGAAATGAATTGCTGCTTTCATATCATATTCTCTTTCTAACGCAGAGGACTAGACAGCCATCTCTGTTTCAATGTTCTGCGACTCGATCTCTTTTTGGCCATCAATTTTCTTATGCCGCCGCATCTCCCGCTCGCGCAGCCAGTAGAAGATCACCGGCGTCACGATCAGCACGTGCAGCAGCGACGAAACCATTCCTCCGAGCACAGGCGTCGCAAGCGGCTTCATCACTTCCGCGCCCGCGCTCGCGCTCCACATAATCGGCAACAGCCCCGCAACTACCGTTGAAACGGTCATCACCTTCGGGCGAAGCCTCAGCACTGCGCCTTCCATCACGGCTTCTTGCAATTGCTCGCGCGTCAGATGAGGGCCGACTGCCGCGCGCTTGCGCTCGACTGCTTCATTCAAATAGATCACCATCACGACACCCGTCTGCACAGCGGTCCCGAACAGCGCAATGAAGCCGACCCAGACCGCAACCGAAAAGTTGTAGCCGAGCGCGTAGAGCAGATAAATTCCGCCAGTCAGCGCAAACGGCACGGCCATCAGAACATGCGCCGCTTCGATGAATGAGTGATAAGTGAAATAGAGCATTACGAAAATCACGAGCAGCACTATCGGCAACACAAGCTGCAATCGAGCGCGGGCGCGCTGCTGATTTTCATACGTGCCGCTCCACTCGACGTAATAGCCTGCGGGCAGCTTCACGCGATCATTCAAAACGCGCTTTGCTTCCTCGACGAACCCGCCGACGTCGCGGCCTCGCACGTTCAATGTAACAGTCCCGCGCAATAAACCATTCTCGCTTGAGATCATCGTCGGGCCTGAGACGGTCTTTATTGTTGTCAGTTGAGCGAGCGGTATCTGCGCGCCGTTTGGCGCAGGCACAAGCAGTTGACCGAGCGATTCGGGGCTTGTGCGAAACTCAGGCGCATAGCGAACGCGCACTGGGAATCGCCTGCGCCCTTCAATGGTCACCGTGAGATTTGTTTCGCCGATGCCTTTGTCAATCACGTCCTGAATTGCGCCGACGTCAATGCCGTATCTCGCCGCCGCTTCGCGGTTGATGCGGATGTCAATGTAAGGCGCGCCCGTTATCTGCTCGGCATAGACATCAGCCGCGCCGGGAATCGCCTTTAACACGGCGGCGACTTCGCGCGAGCGCGACTCCAATTCATTAATGTCGCTGCCGAAAATCTTCACGCCGACCTGCGTGCGAATGCCCGTCGAAAGCATCTCGATGCGATTGATGATCGGCTGAGTCCAGATGTTGGTCACGCCGGGCATCTGAAGTTTTTCATCCATCTCAGCGACTAACTTCTCGCGCGTAATGCCTGCGCGCCACTCGTCCATCGGTTTGAGGTGAACGATAGTCTCGTTCATGTTGACGGGCGCAGGATCAGTCGAAGTCTCTGCGCGGCCCGCTTTGCCCACGACCCATTCAACTTCGGGAAATGTTTTCAGGATTTCATCTTGCCGCTGCATTATGCGAAGAGCTTCGTTTATTGAAACAGCCGGGTCGGTCACTGGCATGTACATCAAGTCGCCTTCGTTGAGTTCAGGCATGAACTCCGACCCGATTCGCGTTGAAAGGTAGAGCGCGCCTCCGAACAGCGATGCCGCCGTGATAATCGTTATCGCTCGATGCGCGAGCGCCCACCTTAGCGCGGGGCGATACACGGCGTGAAGCGCACGCATCACGGGATTCTCTCGCTCTGAATGAAATCGCCCGCCGAGCAACAGCGTGCAAAGCACAGGAACCAGAGTCACTGCGATGATAGTCGCGCCGACCATAGCGAACGTCTTGGTGAAGGCAAGCGGATGAAACAGCTTCCCTTCCCTTCCCGTGAGCGCGAAGACCGGAACGAATGCGAGGATGATTATCGCCATTGAGAAGAAGATTGGCCGTCCAACCAATCGCGTTGATTCCATAACGCCGCGCCACACTCCCGCGCGATCTCGCGGGCTGACGCCTTTTTTCTCCATGTGCCGGAATGCGTTTTCGGTGACGACTATGCCAGCGTCAACCAGCACGCCGATGGCGATTGCAATGCCCGCGAGCGACATCAGGTTCGAGCTGATGCCCATGTAGTGCATGAACATAAACGACATCAGCACGGCGAGCGGCAATGGGATTGTCACGATGAGGATTGAGCGGAAGTGAAAGAGAAATACTATGTGGGCAAGCGTGACGAGAATGATTTCTTCGATGAGCGCGCGCTTGAGCGTGTCTGTCGCGCGATGGATCAACTCGGTTCTATCATAAAACGGAGTTATCTTCACGCCACGAGGCAGCCCTGCTTCGAGCGATTTCAACTTCTCTTTCACGCCGTTGATTACCTCGAGGGTGTTTACGCCGTAGCGGGCAATCACGACTCCGCCGACAGCCTCACGGCCATCTCGATCAAGCGCACCTACTCTGAATGCATCGCCAATCTTGACGGTCGCGACGTTTCGGACATAAACCGGAGTCCCGTTTGCGCCGCCGATCACGATGTTTTCAATGTCGGCAACCGAACCGATAAGTCCGACGCCGCGCACAACTGACCACTGGCCGTTCTGCTCGACTACGTTGCCGCCGACGTTTGCATTGCTTCGACTGACCGCGTCGACGAGCATCGAGAACGGAATCGAATAGCCGCGCAGTTTATTCGGGTCAGCATCAATCTGATATTGCTGGACCGTACCTCCTACGGATGCGACTTCGGCGACGCCGGGAACAGAGTTGAGCTGATAGCGGATGAACCAGTCCTGAATCGAGCGCAGGTCGCGCAGGCTGTAGCCATCGCCCTCAACCGTGTACCAGAAGATTTGTCCCACGCCTGAAGCGTCAGGCCCAAGTGTCGGCGTGACCCCCGCAGGCAATTGCGCAGTGACGAGGTTCAATCGCTCAAGCACTCGCGTCCGCGCCCAGTAGAGATCAACCGAGTCCTCGAAGATTATATTGATCATCGAAAACCCGAAAGCGGACTGGCCTCGAACTGCGCGCACACCTGGTAAGCCTTGAAGCGAGGTCGTCAGAGGATACGTCACCTGGTCTTCGACTTCCTGAGGGCTGCGGCCAGTCCAGTCGGTGAAGACGATGACTTGGTTGTCTGACAAATCAGGTATCGCATCAATCGGCGTTCGCAGCAGCGCCCAGTAGCCCCACCCCGCGAGCAGCAAGTAGGCCGCAATGATGATGAAGCGATTCCGCAGCGAGAATTCTATAAGACGATTAATCATGGTTCAGTGGCCCGTGGCCAGTGGTTGATGGCTGGTTGAAGAATGGTCAATGTCTTGAAACAGGCTCCTGGAGCCATTTTCAAGGCGACTATCATTCTTTCAACTGACCACCGATTACTGACCACTGTTTCATTTTGCCTGCACATTAAAGCTGGCCTGTCCTGAGCCGATCTGGCCTTCGTAGCCGATCCTTGCTTCCCAGGTCCCAGCCATTTCGATTGTTACATGCGCGCGAAACCTGCCCGGCGTGTCTGTCGTCGTCAGCGCCGCTTGATCGTTCATCTCAGCCATCGCGCCCATGCCCGGCATGTGAAAGACGAGCGACGCAGCTTTGATGTCAACCGGCTTGCCCGAAGATTTTTCTGTGAACGAAAGCACAAGCTCGTTGTCGCCGCTCTTGAGTTCGCCGCTTGCGTTTGCGAGCGTGATGGTCAATTTGTTGTCGCTCGAATCAATGGACTTGATCGTCTTTTCGCCGCCCGCGCCCGACCCGCAGCCAACAGCGATAAGCATTGCGAGCGTGAAAAACAATCCAGTGATTGCGCTTTTGATGCTGGTCAACATTTCTACCCTCCGATTCGAGTTGTGTTCTATGAGCAGAAATCTGCGAGATTTCATCTAGCTCAACAGGAAACGCCCCGCCACTCTTAAGCAAGCATCAGCGAATGCTTTATGCGAGGCTCGAATTAAATAAAGCTATTGGTTATTGTGCGAATGCGCCGTCGAATGGGCACACTACGGCCTTTAGATCAGGAGAGCGCCGGTTTTGAGGTAAACATCCGTCGTGGCGGTTTTGATGGGCATCATCGAGCGCGCGGCGTTCGATGATTGAAATAGAAGCGCGACTTCGACTCTGAAAGCGAAAAGCGCGGCGCTGGCTTTCTTGTTCTGGTCGTTAATGACTGCGTAAGCAGGTGAAGGCGATTCGGCGCTGCCGGGCTGGCTGCAATCAATCAGGCATCGCAGCTTCGAGAAATTCGCGCCCGGCCCATGCTGGCGCGCGGCTTGGCAGCAGGCAGCCGAGCATCCGCCGTCGCCGTCCATGTGCGGAGTGACCGCAGCAAGCGAGTTGACCGCGACAGCAATGATGAAAGCCAGTATGATTAGACTGCGATTCATTTTATCCAAACTCTAGCACCGCGCTTCGAGCAGCGTCAATTCTCTAACGCAGAGGCCACCCAGACGGTTTCAGTATCGCGCGTAAGAAATATGCAGACATTTCAATCTAAAGGCTATGACTCAAGTCACACCATCGCGTGACAGCCATCACCGCGTCAGAGTTTTTTCCAATGCTGACGTACAGATGCGATTCTCCTCTATTGCTCATAAAGCTCTTGCGCAAGTCAGAGGCAATCCTGTCTAATCAATCGCCTGATGACAAAACGAATCTACAGCGCACAATGGGTGATGCCCGTTAGCTCATCGCCTATACACGACGGCGCGGTTGTCCTTGAAGGCGAGCGGATAATCTTTGTCGGCTCGAAGGCGGATGTGAAATCGCAGGCCGAGTTTTACGACGCTGAAAAAATTGAGTTTGGCCGCGCGGCGATTCTGCCTGGACTTGTGAACACGCACAGCCATCTTGAATTGACATTGATGCGCGGGTTTCTCGAAGAGCTTGCCTTTCGTGATTGGATTTGGAAACTGACGAGAACCAAGTATGACCGTTTGAATGAAGACGACCTCGCAGCGTCAGCGCGTCTTGGCGCAGCCGAAGCGATTCGCGCAGGGATAACAACCATTGCCGACACGGGAGATTCGCGTGTGGCTTTCGATGCAATGCTTGAAAGCGGATTGCGGGGCATTGCTTATCGTGAAGTCTTCGGCCCGAATCCCGATGATGCCGACAATAGCCTCGATGGACTCAAAGCGAAAGTTGAAGAGATGCGCGCGACTGAAACACGGCTCGTGCGAGCAGGCGTTTCGCCTCACGCGCCGTACACGGTTTCGGCGCAATTGTTTGAACGAGTAACTGAATATGCTTCGCGCGAATCCTTAGACGTTTGCATACACGCGGCTGAATCACACATCGAGCAGCGGATGATGCTTGCGGGCGATGACGAATTCTCGCGCGGGCTTCGCGAACGCGGCATCGAATGGCATGCTCCGGGCGTGTCAACGATTCAGTACTTCGAGCAACTCGGCGTGCTCGCTGTTGCGCCGCTGCTCGTTCATTGCGTTAGAGTTGACGAACAGGACATTTCAAGCATCGCGCGTCACGGCGCGCGAGTGGCGCATTGTCCGACATCGAACGCAAAGCTCGGTCACGGCGTCGCTCCGCTCGCGAAAATGCTCGGTGCAGGCATTGCGGTCGGGCTTGGAACCGATAGCGTTGCGTCAAATAATCGCCTCGACATGATCGGCGAAGCGAGAATGTGCGCGCTCATTCACCGGGCGTCCCAGCGCGATTTCAAAGAGCCGACTGCTGAACGAATCCTGAGGCTTGCGACCGTTGACGGCGCGCGTGCGCTTCATCTCGAAGATAAAACCGGCTCGCTCGAAGCGGGCAAGCAGGCAGACCTGATTGTGATTAATCTTTCGCGGACGCACAACGCGCCTGTGCCTGATCCGGCGACGGCTATCGTCTTCAGCGCGATGGCATCGGATGTCATTCACACAGTGGTCGCGGGCCGCGTGTTGTTTGACGGGCGCGAAGTTAAAACGCTCGACGAAGCCGAGCTTCAACGAAGAGTGAACCTCAGCCTCGAAAAAATGCGGTGATATTCTTTTCAAATCGTGCGCGCTTGACTTTCAACCTTGCTCTATGGTGTAGAATTAAATCAGTGGACCTTCATTATCGATTTCCCATTCAACATCGGAACGTACAAGGGGAAAGGTGAAAGCATGCAAATCTTCAATTGGAAAAATGGGCGGGATGACCATAACGTGTGGAAAGGGCTTGCGGCAGGATTGATCGGAGGGCTTGTAGCTTCGTGGGCGATGAATCAGTTTCAATCTCTGATGAAAAATCTCTCTTCATCTGAAGAAGAGTCGCAGGGCGAAAAGAATAAGAGCGAAGAGCAGGAGCCTCCAACCGTCAAAACGGCGGAAGCGATTTCGGAAACTCTTTTCAACCACGAGTTGACTGATGACCAAAAGAAAGCTGCCGGGCCAATCGTGCATTATGCATTCGGCTCGCTAAACGGCGCAGCGTATGGCGCAATGGCTGAAGTCATGCCGGAGACAGCCATCGGCGCGGGTCTTCCATTCGGCGCGCTGCTGTGGCTTGGCGCTGATGAAATAGCGCTGCCGGTAATTGGTCTAACCAAATCGCCGCTTGAGTATCCGATCTCAACGCACGTCAATGCGCTTGCAACGCATTTAATTTATGGATTGACGACGGATATGGTGCGCCGCGCCGTGCGCTATGTTATGTAGAAGCCGAACGCAAAAGCGCTATGAAGCAGTGATGCAAAAAGAATTTTAATCACTCTCTTGCATCACGTCACCACGCTTTTGCGTTGACTCATCGCCGCGCTTTGCAAGTTTGTAAGCCGCGTAAAGAAGCAATCCGATACCTGCGGCAATCATCGAGTCGCGCGCGTCGAGCCACGAGCTATTAGACAACAGCCATGCGGCCAATCCGAGCGTCGCGATTGATACGGCTATGCCTGCCGGAGCTTTGAACAAAGCATCAGGCATGCCTTTCTTGTGCCGCAATACAGGCAGCGCCGCACAGGTGGCGCTGTAGGAAAGCAGGCGCGCTATCACGCTCAAGTTCACCTGCTTGTAAAACGTGGTCGGAATCGTGAAGGCAAGCATCACCGCACCGGTGATTATTATGGCTACGTGCGGCGTGCGAAAGCGTTTGTGCGTTGCTGAGATGATTCGCGGCAGCTCGCCCCGTTCCGCCATAGCAAATGGGAGGCGCGAGCCTGCCAGAAGTATTACGTTGAGATTGCCTGTGATCGAAACGATCACGCCTGCTGAGATGATCGCGCCGCCCGCTCGGCCCAAAAAATTATTGCTCGCGTCGGCAAGCGGTTTCGTAGAGGTAGCAAGACCGGGCAGCGTCCCTATGCACACGACCTGGATTAAAATGTAAAGCAGCGAGACGATGGCGATGGCGGTCAAAATAGCAAGCGGAATGTTTCGCTGAGGCTCTCGAATCTCGCCCGCAGGAATGGCCGCCATCTCGAATCCCGTGAACGCATAGACTGAAACAAGAACGGCTGATGAAAACGCGCCGTAGCTCGGCGCTGTTGCAAAGGAATAATTACCTGTGTTGATGAAGAATATTCCAACGGCAATAAAAAGCGCTATAGGGATGAGCTTGCCTACAGTGAAAAAATTGCTGACCAGCGCCGCGTCGCGCACGCCGATTATGTTCACAAGGGTTAGTGCGACGGCGACGGCGACTATTATGCCTACGCGCAGGTTGCCGGTGCCCGCGGCGGGCCAGAAGTAAGCGACGTATTCAACGAGCAGGTTGCAGTTGGCGGCGAAAGCCGTCAGCCGCGCCAGCCACAGCAGCCAGCCTACTTCAAACCCCACGGCCGAGCCGAACGCCTCGCGCGCGTAAAGGTAGGGGCCGCCCGTTGCGCTGAAGCGGCTGCCGACTTCGGCGAAGCAAAGCGTTATCAGCGCAATGACAACCGCGCAAGCAACGAATGCGAGCACGCTGAATGAGCCTGTTTGAGCGAAGACCTTCGACGGCAATCCGAAGATGCCCGCGCCTATGATGGCGTTGATTGCGACTGCGACCAGGTCCAAGCGGCGTATGCCGCGAACGAGTCCCTCACGAGTTGGTTGAGCCATTTTGTATCACCGATGAATGCAAATGAAAACCGTCACAGGTTCCCACAGAAAGGATGAAATCTCAAGTCGAACGACCTGAGCAGCAGCCGTTCGGCTTTATGCTCTAGCCATCGGTGCGCTACAATTACCGACCAGACTTTTTTCAGGATAATTCAAGACTAGGAGAACTATTGATGAGCGACCAAAACGACACTGTGATTACAGTCATCAACAACGGCCCGCTTCGCGTGACAGGCGACAACATCGTCATTCGCGATCAGGCAGGCAACACTTTCGGACTTGGCGGGCGCAAGGTGATTTCGCTTTGCCGCTGCGGGCATTCCGCGAACAAACCTTTTTGCGATGGCAGCCACGCTCGCATTGGATTTGATTCCGTAATCGAAGCGCGAGACCTGCCGCCGCCAGCGCCGAAAGCCTAGCTACCAACAGGCAGAAGGCAGCAGGCAGCTTTTATGGTCTGCCTTCTGCTTTCTGTCTTCTACCTTCTCTACCGAGAGGACTCATGAAAACAGTAAGAATCGCAAACGGGCAGGGCTTCTGGGGCGACTCGCTTCAGGCTCCGATTGAACAGGTCAGGCGCGGCCCGATTGATTATCTAACGCTCGATTATCTCGCAGAGATAACCATGTCAATCATGCAGAAGCAGCGGGCGCGCGACCCGCGCGCGGGTTACGCTCGCGACTTCGTTCAGATGATTGACGAGATACTTCCTGATCTGGTCGAGCGCAACATTAAAGTAGTGTCGAACGCGGGCGGCGTCAACTCCGAATCCTGCCGCGATGCCGTCATCGAAATA
Organism: Blastocatellia bacterium; assembly: GCA_035575515.1. Classification (GTDB taxonomy): domain Bacteria; phylum Acidobacteriota; class Blastocatellia; order UBA7656; family UBA7656; genus DATLXU01. The sequence goes on along the minus strand of DATLXU010000108.1, from coordinate 74,642 downwards.
GCGAGGCGGCGAGGGTTCAGCGGGCGTGTGCGCGTCGGCATTGTCGCGGGCGACGACATAATGAACAGGCTCGATGATTACCTTGCGCACGGCGTCGAGCTTAAAAACATGGAGACGGGCGAGCCGCTCGCTTCTATTCGCTCGCGCGTGCAGAGCGCGAATGTTTATTTCGGCGGACGGCCCGTCGCTCAAGCCCTCGATCAAGGCGGGCAGATAATCATCTGCGGGCGCGTGACAGACACGGGGCTTTCGCTCGGCCCGATGATTCACGAATTCAAATGGGCTGAAGATGATTGGAATAAACTGGCAGCGGGAACAATTGCTGGGCACACGGTTGAGTGTGGAGCGCAATGCACGGGCGGCAATTGCCTTTATGACTGGCAGACGATTCCGAACCTTGCTGACATCGGCTACCCGATAATCGAAGCGCGCGAAGACGGCACGTTCGTAATCACCAAACACGAAGGCACGGGCGGGCGCATCACGATTCAATCAATCAAAGAGCAACTCGTTTACGAGATGGGCGACCCGCGCGAATACATCACGCCCGATTGCGTCGCTGACTTCACAACGATTCGGCTCGAAGAAGACGCAAAAGACCGCGTGCGCTTTTCTGGAATCAAAGGCAGGCCTGCGACCCAGTTCTACAAAGTGAGCATAAGCTACAGCGCAGGATGGAAAGCCATCGGCTCTCTCGTTTACGGCTGGCCTGACGCTTTCAAAAAAGCGCAGGCGGCAGATCGAGTCTTGAGAGAGCGGCTTGATCGAATGGGCTTGAAATTCGACAAGGTGCACACGGAATTCGTTGGCGTTGATGCGTGTCACGGCCCGATGCTATCGGGCGAGCCTGCGGCGGACCTGCCCGAAGTGACGTTCCGCGTCGGCGTGAGATCAAACGACAAAGCTGCGGTCGAACGCTTCACGCGCGAGATAGCGCCGCTTGTGTTGAACGGCCCGCCAACAGTGACGGGATTCGCGGGCGGACGCCCGAAGGTCGAAGAGATAATCGCGTACTGGCCCGCGCTCATTCCGAAGGGCGAAGTTGAGCCGGTAATTTCTGTTATTGAGGCATAAAGCTGATGGCGAAGATAAAGCTGATTCATCTGGCGCACGCGCGCTCAGGCGATAAAGGCGACACGGCGAACGTAGGATTAATCGCGCTCAAGCCTGAGTACTACCCTATCTTAGTCGAGCAGGTCACAGCCGAGCGCGTCAAAGAGCATTTCCGTGAGATTTGCTTTGGCGACGTTGAGCGATTCGAGATAACGAATCTTCACGCGCTCAACTTTTTGCTGCATGAAAGTCTGGACGGCGGCGGGACTATTTCGCTTCGTACAGACGCGCAGGGCAAAACCTATAGCGCGGCGCTTCTAAGGATGGAAGTCGAAGTTGACGAGATGCTTGCGCGCGAGTTGATTCCGAGCATGTAATCCGATTTTGGATTTTAGATTTTGGATTTGGGATCGCCGCTGTCGGCAATTGAAGCAAGTGCGACGATTGTAGAGTTTATCAATCCAAAAATCTAAAATCCAAAATCCAAAATCGAGGTGGTTGATGGATTGGCGAGTGATGCTGACGACGTTCGGTGTTATCTTTCTGGCTGAGATGGGGGACAAGACTCAACTGGCAGCAATGACAATGGCCGCACAGACGAAGCGGCCCTGGGCTGTGCTCATAGGCTCGGCTCTCGCGCTGGCTGCCGTGTCGGCCATCGGCGTCGCGGTCGGAAGCGCTTTGAGCCATTACCTGCCGCTCGAATGGATCAAGCGCATCGCCGCCATCGCTTTCATCGTCATCGGTGTGCTGATACTGCTTGATATTTTCTGATTCGGCGATTGCTTGATTGCCGCTCGCGCGGTTTGATAACCTGAAAACGTCCGAGGATGTGGAGCTTGTAGAGCAGAATTGAATTTCATCGAGGAATCAAATGGCTAATACAGGCGAAACAGCAGCGACTATCGCAAGAGAACGTGAACCCGGAAGTTTCGAGAGCGAAATTCCACAACAGATAAACACAGACGCGCCCCGGCCAATCGCACATCAAGAGCAGATGCCCGAAGGCTTCGAGCAGGCCAAGACCGATGTGTCTCATCAGGACGCTTCGGAGCTGTTGCCAAAGCTGATGAGTTATTTTCACAACAGCCGTGAAGAACTTGCGCGAGCATTGGGCGTTCACCGCTCGACGGTCGACCGATGGCTGAATCATACGAGCCGCCCGAACAATTCGACGCTCTTAAGAATGCGCAGGCTCGCGCAGGAGCGGCACATACACTAGCTTTGAGACAAAAGGTCAAAGCAAGCAAGTGATGGGTGATGCCTGAGTACAACAAGATAATCTACTCGGTTGAGCAACAGGTCGCGTGCATGACGTTGAACCGGCCCGACAAGCGCAACGCGCTCGATGACGAAATCGTGAGCGAAGTCAAAGCCGCATTGCGCAGCGCGGCCAGTGACGAAAGCGTGCGCGTCGTTTTAATAACGGGCGCGGGAAAAGATTTTTGTTCCGGCGCAGACCTCGCCGCGCTTCGCCGTATAAGCGAAGCTACGGTGATGGAGAACTTGACAGACGCGCGCAACCTCGCGGAGTTATTTATCGCGATGCGCCGTCATCCGCGGCCAATCGTCGCGGCGGTCAGGGGCCGCGCGCTCGCGGGCGGCTGCGGGCTTGCGACGGCTTGCGATATTGTGTTGGCCTCTGAGTCGGCGCAGTTCGGTTATCCTGAGGTGAACATCGGATTCATTCCCGCAATGGTGATGGCGATACTGCGCCGGTCGGTTTCTGAAAAGCGCGCCTTTGAATTGATAACGCGAGGCGAGATTATCAGCGCCGCGAAGGCTGCGGAAATCGGAATGATTAATCGCGTCTTCGCCGATGACGGATTTGAAAGCGAGGTTGACTCTTACGTCGCGCAGCTTGCGGCAAAGTCGGCGTCGGCTGTGAGCCTCGCGAAGAATCTGCTTTACCACATGGACTCGATGGCGTTTGAATCGGCGATTGAAGCGGGCGTTCAACTGAACGCGATAACGAGAATGACCGAAGATTGCAGGCGCGGCGTTGAGCGGTTCTTGAAGAAATAAAAGCCACAGAATCACAAGGAAAAGAAACGGATTCCCTGTATCACGCTCTCAATCCGTGATTCTTCCGTATGATTCTGTGGCTTTCTTCGATTTTGAAAAATCCTATGGCGAACGAACTGAATTCCAGACTGAACATACCCGCAGAAGAGATAAAGCGAATGGGAAGCGCAGCTGTTCGCGTGATTGCCGAGTATTACGACTCGCTTCCGAGCCGCCGCGTCTTTCCCGAAACGAGCGCGCGTGAGATCGCTGAACGACTCGATGCCACCCTACCTGAAGAAGGCGAAGATTTCGATGGGCTGCTCTCGATTTTTCGCGATGTGATTATCGAGATGAGTCGCCACAACGGGCATCCGAGATTTTTTGGCTACGTTGCGTCGCCCGGAACCGCCGCGACTGCGATTGCCGATTTGCTTGCGTCCGCTCTCAACTCTAGCGCCACAAGCTGGCGCTCGGCTCCCGCAGCAACTCAGGTCGAGCGTTTGACGATTGACTGGATCAAACAGATTATAGGTTATGATTCGCGCGCCGAAGGATTGTTCGTGAGCGGCGGCTCGATGGCAAATCTCTCTGCGCTCGCCGTCGCGCGACGCGCCAAAGCGCCTGCGGATGTTTCAACCTGCGGCGCGCAGGCGATTGATCGCGCGATGCGGATTTATATGTCCGAAGAGAGCCATTATTCAATCACGAAAGCGGCGGCGCTGCTCGGAATCGGAACTTCAAACGTGCGGTTGGTTAAGATTGATTCGAGGCTGAGAATTGACATCGCCGATTTGAGTCGAAAGATCAAAGAAGACCTCGCGGCGGGCCACCTGCCGTTTTGCGTTGTGGCGAACGCTGGCACGGTAGGCGCTGGCGCGTTTGATCCGCTCGGCGCGGTCGCGGATGCGGCTCGCGCGCATAATTTGTGGATGCACGTTGATGCATCTTACGGCGGGTTTGCGGCTCTGGCTCCGTCGGCTAAGCCCTTCTTTGAAAGAATTGCGGAGGCTGATTCGGTTGCGCTTGATCCGCACAAATGGCTCTATATTCCTGTTGATTGCGGCTGCGTATTGTATCGGGATGCGGCGATGGCGCGCGCGACCTTCAGCCAGGATGCCGAATACACGCGCGTGATGCTGCAGGAAGAAGATGAGAAGTTCGCCTTCTGGGATTACGGGCCGGAGCTATCGCGCAGGTTTCGCGCGCTGAAAGTGTGGATGATGCTCCGGCATGCAGGCACGCAAGCTCTCGGTGAAGCAATTGAGCGAAATATTCAATGCGCGAAATACTTCGAACGACTTGTCTCAACAAGCAAAGATTTTGAGATGCTCGCGCCCGTAGAGCTTTCAATCTTTTGCTTCCGCTACGTGCCGCCTGATTTGAAAAAAGAACTGGAAAGCGCAAGCGGCGAGCGCAGAGAAGAAATTAACAAACAGCTTGATGCATTGAACGAGCGAATAATGATCTCGCTTCAGCGCGACGGCAGATCTTACGTTTCAAACACGCGGGTCGGGGGCCGCTTCGCTCTTCGCGGCTGCGTGATTAACTATCGCACGACCGAGCGCGACATGGAAATCCTGCTTGATGACACGCGACGCATTGCCGAACGAATTGCGGCAGAATAATCGTCTTCAAACATTTGTATCATTCGGTTCGCCCCGATCAACATTTTGAAAGACGAAATAAAACAACGCGCCTGCGACAAGAGCGATTGCGCCCGCGATTGCCTGCGATACGGTTATGCCTGCAAGCAGCCAGATTGAGATTATCGCCGCAAGCGCGGGGATCACTGGGCCGAACGGCAGCTTGAACCTGCGGGGAGCCGCAGGCATCTTTCGACGCAGCACGGGAACGGCTAAACAGGTCGTCGCGCTGAATAACAATCGAGCTATCGCGCTCACCGTGACGAGCGCGGCGAAGTTGCCATAGAGAGCAACTGCCCACGCTATGATTCCGAAAGCAATCACAGCGACGTGAGGCGTTCTGTAGCGCAAGTGCACGCGAGCAAAACAAGAAGGAAGCTGACCCTGTTGAGCAAAAGCATAAAGAATTCGAGGGCCAACAAGCGCCAGCGCGCTCAGGCTCCCGCTCGCTGAAAGCCCCGCCCCTATCGCGATTATTGCAGCGCCCGCAGAGCCAAGAAAGATTCGCCCCGCAGATGAAAGCGGCGTTTGATCTGCGGCAATCTCAGGCAATGTTCCCTGCGCGACTAGCTGAATAAGAATGTACAAAGCGGTTGTCAGCGCAATTGCAATAAGCAATGCGACGGGCAGGTTCGCAGTCGGGTCTTTGGTCTCTTCAGCAGGGATAGTGGCATTTTCAAATCCGCCGAATGCGAATATTAAAGCGAGGCTCGCCTGCTGAAGGCTGTTCATCTCAGGCAGCGCGAAAAAATCGTAGCGGCTGCCGTCAACAAAGAACAATCCCACGCCGATGAACAGCAACAGAGGGATGAGCTTTGCTGCGGTCAGCAGGTTCACTGCGCGCGAGCTGTAGCGGATGCCTATCAAATTTATGAATGTCAGTCCGCCGACGAGCAGCGTGATTGTTGCAATACGCCCGATTCCATTACCAAGCGGCGACCAAAAGTACCCCGCGTATGAAGCGAATGCGTTGCTGATTGCTGCAGCCGCCGCGAGCCGCGACAGGAAAAACATCCAGCCGACTTCAAACGCTAAAAAAGAACCGAACGCCTCTCGCGCATACAGATACGGGCCGCCCGTTCGCTCAAACAGACTCCCGGCTTCGGCAAAACAGGCGGCGATTAGCGCAATCAGCAGAGCCGCAACGATATACGCTGCGGGGCTTGCCTTCCCAACAAGCGATGCAACCGTCGCCGGAAGCGCAAAGATGCCCGACCCGATTACTCCGTTCACAGCAATTGCAGTAAGACCGAGCAGGCCGATTGCGCGCACGAGTCGAGGCGCGATCTCTGTTGTGCGAGCGGTGGCTTTCGGTTCATTCACAATTGCCGCTTCAATTCAGACGTTGTTGAGAATTTCGAGTGCAGCGCCGCTGAAGATAGTTTGCTTCTCGCGTTCGGGAATTTGCATATCTTCAATCGTAGAAACCGCGCGCTCGATGTCGCCAAGCAGGTGCGGGTAATCGCTCCCCATGACCATGTGATCAACTCCGACTACGTCGCGCAGCATTCTCAGAGTGTGCGGGCTGAAGGTCACCGTGTCGTAGTAGAGCTTCTTCAGATACACGCTTGGCAGCTCGTCAATGTTCACACGGCACTCGGCGAAATCGCGATAGCCGTTATCCAATCGCTCCATCAAGTAAGGCAGCGCGCCGCCCGCATGGCCAATAATCCAGCGAATGTCGGGAAACTCGCGCATCATCCCTGCGTAACACATTCGCGCGACGGCCAGAGTCGTGTCGAATGGGAAAGCGACTATCGGCCCAAGCACGTACTCGTTGAAAGGTTCAGGATTGGCCGGAATCATCGGGTGAAGAAATATGCAGAGCTTCATCCGATTCGCTTCTTCAAAGAAAGGGCGATACGCGGGCGAAGTGAGCGCGCGGCCTCTGATGTTGCTGAGCAAAATTACTCCGTTCATCTTCAATTCATAAATTGCGCGATGAAGCTCTTTTAGAGCAGCGTCAGGCGCGTCCATCGGAATCGAGGCGAAGCCTTTGAACCGCGCAGGATGTTGCGCGATGAGTTCTGCGTAAGAATCGTTGATGATTCGGGCGACTTCCGGCTGATGCTTTTCGTCGGCGAAGAAAATATTCGGGGTGGAAAGCGATATGACTTCAACGTCAATACGGACGCGGTCCATATCTTCGAGTCGCCTCGCAGGGTCGGTCATCGGCGGCGTGATGCCGAAAAACCTCGCGCCGCGATGCGTGATTATAGTTCGGCCCGTAGGGTCTTTATCAAAAGAGAACTCCGATTGCGCGTGCGCATCTCGGATCATTTGAAAGTATCTTTCTGGGTAGTAATGAGTATGCAGGTCGAGCTTCATGATTACTCTGTGATCTCCTTTTTGAACTCGGCAAGTCAAGCTGAAAGAGATTGATCGAAATCCTTTCCCAATCCTCAATCAAGCAGGCAACATTAAATACTACTCAGTTTTACATTTCAACAAGAAGCGGAAGCAACAAGCGATTGCTCTGCTTGACGACGGTGCGGGAATCAATGTAGCGTGCGTGCTCACGGAAGATGAGCCTTCCGAACATTTGTGACCTCAGACTCGAAAGTGAATGAGATGATGACGAGAATCATTTTTCGACTCACACGGCTTGCGCTGCTAATCTCGTTTATCGCTGCGGCGATTTCCCCAAACGCTTCCGCCTGCGCTCAAACGCGCGCTAAATCTTTCGTGATAGTCGGCGGCACGATCATAGACGGGAGCGGGCGCGCGGCCTCGCGCGCAAACGTTCGCGTCATGGGCGACCGCATAGTTAAAGTAGGCAACTTCAAGCTGAGGCCCGGCGAAGAAGTGATTGACGCTCGCGGCCTGACGGTTGCGCCGGGCTTCATTGATATTCACAATCACTCAGAAAGCGGGCTTGCAACCGAGCCAACAGCCGCAAGCCAAATATCACAAGGCATCACGACGCTTGCAGTTGGGCCTGACGGCGGCTCGCCTTTTCCGATAGCCGATTACCTGGCGGCGCGCGAGCGCCAGCATTTGGCGGTCAACGTGCTTGCCTTCGTCGGCCACGCGACTGTTCGCCAGCGCGTGATGGGCGATGATTATAAACGCGCCGCAACGGAAAAAGAGTGTGGAGAGATGGCGCGGCTCGTCGAGCAAGCGATGCGCGAAGGCGCGTTTGGACTCTCGACGGGTCTTGAATACGATGTAGGTCATTCGGCCACGACTGAAGAAGTGATCGCGCTCTCGCGCGTCGCCGCGCGCTTCGGCGGAATCTACATGAGCCACATCCGCGACGAAGCCGATGAAGCGATGAGCGCATTCGATGAAGCGATTCGCATTGGCCGCGAAGCTCACATCCCGGTACAGATTTCTCACATCAAGCTCGGCACCGTCGGCGTGTGGGGAAAAGCGAAGGAAGTAGTTTCGATGATCGAAGCCGCGCGGCGCAGCGGCATTGATGTGACTGCGGATTGCTATCCCTATGACGCGTGGGCTTCGACAATAACGGTCCTGATACCGAGCCGCCGCCACGACGATCCCATAGCGGTGAAACGCGGGCTTGATGATGTGGGGGGCGCGGCTAATGTCTTAGTCACAAGCTGCAAAGCGCATCCTGAATTTGAAGGCAAGACGCTCGAAGAGATTGCGGGTGAGAAATCCATTTCTCCTGTTGACGCTTACATTCAAATCGTGAGAGACGGCGGCGCAGGTGTTGTCTGCCGCTCGATGATCGAGCCGGACATCAAAACTTTTTATCAACAGTCGTGGGTGATGGTTGCAAGCGACGGCGGCATCGGCTCGCGTCATCCTCGCGGCGCAGGAACTTTCCCAAAGGTGCTTGGCTGCTACGCTCGCGAACAACACTGGCTCACGCTCGAAGACGCCGTTCGCAAGATGACTTCGATGCCTGCGAAGCGTTTGGGTCTAACGGATCGCGGTCTCGTTCGAAAAGGGATGAAAGCCGATCTTGTCATCTTCGACGCGGGCCGCGTGACAGATCGCTCGACTTTCAAAGAGCCTCAATTGCTCTCTGTTGGAATCGAGCGGGTGTTTGTAAACGGCGAGCCTGTGTGGGAACAAGGCAAAGCGACAGGCCGCTTGCCCGGCGCGGTGATTCGGAAAGTGAAAAGCGAGTAGTGAAAAATATAGGCTGACAGTGACCGATTATGCTTGAAAAGCGTGGATCAAAAAATTTTTCGCTTCTCACTCTCAAGCTGCTCGACGAGAGTTGTTGCGGATGAATTCAATTATCTCTTCCATTCGCGCGCCGGGAGTGAAGACTTCCGCTACACCCTGCTCTTTCAGTCGCGGGATGTCTTCGTCGGGAATGATGCCGCCGCCGAAGATTATCACGTCGTCGAGTCCCGCTTCGCGCGCAAGCTCGACGACTCGCGGGAACAACGTCATGTGTGCGCCCGAAAGGATTGACAATCCTATTGCGTCAACGTCTTCCTGAACGGCTGCATTCACGACCATCTCAGGCGTTTGGCGCAGGCCCGTGTAGATGACCTCCATCCCCGCGTCGCGCAACGCTCGAGCAATTACTTTCACGCCTCTGTCATGCCCGTCGAGTCCGGGCTTTGCCAGCAATACTCTGATTCGTTCTTCGCTCATAGTCAGTTGTCGGTTGTCTGTTGCCGGTTGTCAGTTGTCGAAGTTGAAAACCTTCAAACCGGCTCCCAGAGCCGTTTCCAAACCTTCAACCGAAAACTGACAACCGGTAACTGGCAACTCAAGAATTTATTTCCCGCCTGATGATTTTACAGGCTTGCCCTCGGTGTCGTAAATCTCGACCGCGCCATAGGGCTTCAGCATTTCAGTGATCTTTCCGGCGTCGCCCACCGCAACGATTTGCAGGCGATTGAGGTCGAGGTACTTCTGCGCCACGCGCTGCACGTCCTCCTGCGTTACCGCCGCGATCTTATGCGGATATGTGTCCCAGTAGTCGGCGGGCAGGTTGTACAACTTCTGCGTGATTATATTCTGAAGAATTGTCTGCGGCGATTCGAGTTGCAGCGCGAAGCCGCCGATAATGGTTCGCTTCGCGCGGTCAAGCTCTTCCTGAGGCACTTTCTCGTCGCGTATGCGCTTTATCTCGTAGAGCAATTCGCGCATCGAATCTTTCGTCACGTCCGTGCGCACTTCGGTGTTCGCTCGAAACGCGCCGCGATACTTCGACGACGACACGCTGCTGTAAGCGCCGTAAGTATATCCCTTGTCTTCGCGCAGGTTCAAAAACAGCCGCGCGCTCGGGCCGCCGCCCAGTACCTGATTCATCACCTCAAGCGCGAAGTAATCAGGGTCGGTTCGCTCGATTGTGAGATTTCCGACAAGCAGGTTCGTTTGCACCGAATTGGGCCGGTTTATCAGGTAAATCTTCGACGCGCCGGTTTCACCTACTTTCGGAATCTCTGATCGCGGAACGTCTGCGCGCTGCCACGAGCCGAAAAGCTTTTCGAGTGTGGCGACCACTTGCGCAGGCTTCACGTCGCCTACGATTGCGAAGATCGCGTTGTTGGGCCGGTAGTAAGTCGAATGGAATTTCTGTAGCATCTCCGGCGTGATTCTATTAATCTGCTCGGCTGTCAGCGCGACGCGTGCAGCCGGATGCGAACCATACATCACTTTTGAAAACATCTCGCTTGCGAGAAAACCGGGCTGCGAGCGCTGCAACCTGATCTGCGCGAGCGCCCGCGTCTTCAGCTTGTTCAATTCATCCGCGGGAAAGCTCGGATTGAGCGTAACGTCGGCGAGCAACTCCATTATCTGATCGAAGTTTTCCGTGAGTCCCGAAGCCGCGACGACGCTCGTCAGCGACGAAAGCCCCGCGTTTGCCGATAGCGACGCGCCGAGCGAATCAACCTGCTCGGCTATCTTGCGACTGTCGCGCGTCTTGGTTCCTTCTCTGAGCATTGAGGCCGTGTACTGCGCGACTCCCAACTGATCGTCTGGATTTGCGAGGCCGCCGCTCAGTATCACCATCTGTGCGGAGAAGGTCGGCAGCTTGTGCTCTTCAAGCACGACGACCTGGAGGCCGTTGCTCAGCTTCGTTTCGTAAGGCTTAGGAAGTTTGACCTTGAGAACCTCTTTATTGACTGGAGCCTTGCCCTTAATCACCGCGCCTTTTGTTGAGGGGCGTTGCTGCCCCGCGCCCTGTGGCCCTTGAGCGAAGCCGATAGCTGTCATCATAACGGCGAGAGTCGCCGCCGCCAGCGCGTGACCGTGTTTAATGATTGCTTTTTTCATGATTATATTCCTCCTTCAGCGCAACCTTTGCCTACCGCGATTTGCTCTCGGCAGGCGGCGTCATCGCTTTCGGTTTTGGGACGGCCAACCCGACGGTTCGGTTTGTCGCCTTGAGATATTTCTGAGCCACACGCTGGACGTCGGCTTTAGTGACGGCGGCAATCTTATCCAATCGAGTGTTCACCAGATTCGGGTCGTTGTAGGCAATTGTTGCTTCGACCAGATTGATCGCGAGTCCCAGAGAGCTTTGGCGCGATTGAATCGCGGCGCGGCGCGCGAACTGCTTGGCTTTTTCAAGCTCCCAATCGGCTATCGGCTCCTGTTGCAGCTTTGTGATCTCTTCATAGATTAAGGCTTCAACGTCTTCGGCTTTCTTGCCCGGCGCAATGACAGCCGTTACTTGAAACGAACCCGGCCCGCGCCGAGCCTGAACGCCGCTGTTTATGTTGACCGCGAGCTGCTTTTCTTTGACGAGCTTTTGATAAAGCCGCGAGCTTTGCCCGCCGCCAAGCACCGTGCCGAGCACTTGGAGCGCGTAAGCGTCGGGCGTATTTCCTATCACGCCCTTGTAACCAATGCTGAGCAGCGGCAGTTGCGCGAGAGGGTCGTCAACTGTGAAGCGCCGCTCTGCGGTCTGCTCTGGCTCAGTAGTATCAACCGGCTGCGGTTTGGGTTGCGCCGGAATTGACTCGAAATACTTTTTGATTTTTGCCAGCGCCTCATCGGTCTTGAAATCGCCAACGAGAGCAAGCACTGCATTGTTTGGCGCGTAGTAGATGCGAAAGAACTCGCGCACGTCTTCGACGCTCGCGGCATTGAGGTCTTCCATAGAGCCGATGACCGAGTGCTTGTAAGCGAAATTGTCGAACATTGTTTCGTCGAATTTCTCGAACATTCTGCCGTAGGGCTGATTGTCCAATCCCAATCTTCGCTCTTCCTGCACAGCGTTGCGCTGGTTATCGAGGTTGGCCTGCGATATGTCTAGGCTGCGCATGCGGTCGGATTCTAAAAAGAGCGCGAGGTCGAGTTGATTTGCCGGCAATGTCTCGAAGTACAGAGTGCGCTCTTCGTTCGTAGTGCCGTTCATCTGACCGCCGTTTGTGTCAATCAGGATGAAGTGCTCGGACTTGCCGACGTTTTCCGAGCCTTGAAACATCATGTGCTCAAACAGGTGAGCAAAGCCTGTGCGACCCCGCCGCTCGTTGCGTGAGCCGACATCGTAATCAACAGCGAGCGAGACGACCGGCGCGGTGTGGTCTTCGACCAGAAGCACACGCAATCCGTTTTTGAGTTTCAGGTCTTTGAAATTTACTGCGGCCTGTTTAGCCTGCTGCGCGACGACTGTTGCGCCGAGCATACAAACTATGGCGGCAGCAGCGATGATTGGTTTAAAGCGTTTCATATTCGACCCCCTTTCAACTTTGTTCCAGCTATGGATAACGAGTAACAACGGCTCAAATTTGATAAGCTTCTGAGAGGTTGCGTGACACACCTCCCCCCAAGCCAAAGAGGAAGTTTCAATAAGTGAATTTAATAGCGGTTCGCCATTCAATTCACATTTCTAAATCAGAGACGCGAGCCTAAAACGCAGGCTCCTGATAGATGCCGAACACGGGCTTGAGCGCATCGCACATCTCGCCGAGCGTCGCATAAGCCCGCACGCAATCGAGCAACAGCGGCATAGTGTTTTCGCCCGCCTGCGCGCCGTCGGCCAGAGCCTTCAATGTCTTTTCAACCCGCGCGTTGTCGCGTTCGGAGCGAAGTTTCTTCAATCGCTCGCTTTGAAGCTCGGCCACCGATTCGTCAATCTGAAGGATAGGCACTTCCATCGGCTCTTCCTTCATCACGAACTCGTTCACGCCGACGATGATCTTGTCTTTCGATTCGACCGCCATCTGAAATTCATACGAAGCGTCTTGAATCTCGCGTTGCGGGTAGCCCGCCTCAATCGCTTCGATCATCCCGCCGAAGTCGTCAATTTTGCGGAAGTACTCGAAAGCGCCCTCTTCCATCTCGCGCGTGAGCTTTTCAACGAAATACGATCCGCCGAGCGGGTCAACCGTGTTCGCCACGCCCGACTCGTGCGCGATGATCTGCTGCGTGCGCAGCGCAATCAAGGCCGCTTCGTCCGAAGGCAATGCCAGCGCTTCGTCATACGCATCGGTGTGGAGCGATTGCGTCCCGCCCAACACTCCGGCCAACGCCTGAATCGCCACGCGCACGATATTGTTCAAAGGCTGCTGCGCCGTGAGCGATACGCCTGCCGTCTGCGTGTGGAAGCGCAGAGTCCACGAACGCGGATTCTTTGCGCCGAAACGTTCCGTCATCACCCTGTACCAGATTCTTCGAGCCGCGCGGTACTTGGCTATCTCTTCAAAGAAATCGTTGTGCGCGTTGAAGAAGAAACTCAGACGCGGCGCGAAATCGTCAACGTCCATCCCTGCGTTGATCGCGTACTGCACGTACTCGATTCCATCGCGCAGCGTGAATGCAAGCTCTTGAAGCGCGGTCGAGCCTGCTTCGCGGATGTGATATCCGGAAATCGAGATCGGGTTAAAGCGCGGAACTTCTTTCGAGCAGAACTCAATCGTGTCCGTGATCAAGCGCATCGAAGGTCGCGGCGGATAAATCCATTCCTTCTGCGCGATGTACTCTTTGAGAATATCGTTTTGAATAGTGCCGCCGACCCGCTTCCAATCTGCGCCCTGTTTTTCCGCGACGGCCAGAAACATCGCAAAGATCATCGAAGCGGGCGCGTTGATGGTCATCGAAGTCGTTACTTCTTCGAGCGGGATTCCATCGAAGAGCACTTCCATATCGGCGAGGCTCGAAATCGCAACGCCGCACTTGCCGACCTCGCCTTCGCTGAACGGATGATCCGAGTCGTAGCCCATCAGCGTCGGCAAATCGAATGCGACCGACAAACCTGTTTGACCATGTTCGAGCAGATACTTGAATCTTTGATTCGTATCGAAGGCCGAGCCGAAGCCCGCGAACTGGCGCATCGTCCAGAGCTTTCCGCGATAGCCTGTCGCATGAATGCCGCGAGTAAAAGGCGGCTGGCCGGGAAAGCCTAGCTCCGTTTCGTAATCGAAATCAGGGAGGCTTGCTGGCGTGTAGAGCCGCTCGATTGGCCTGAGCGAAACGGTCGTGAAAGATTTTTTCGTCTCAGGCGCTCGCTTCAAGGTCGGCTTCAAGGTCTTCTCTTCCCACTCGCGTTCGGCTTCCTGCAATTCGCTTGTAAGGTCTGTCGTGCTCATCTAAATCTCCTCAGACTAAAGTCGCACAGATGAATCGGACGAGGCTCAATAAGTAAACTTGATGATAGTTTACGCCCGCAGAGAGTGTCAACGTTTCCGCCCATGCGCATTTCCTATTATTGGCAATTGAAATTTCAACCTTCTAATGATAAATTGCGCACGTTTGCATCTGGCCCGTTTTGACTGGCATTTCTGCTGCCGGAAATATGTTCTTCATCGCCGGGCATATACATAAGCTGCGTGCCGTCTGGCGATTTTCGGAGACCGAAGAGATGGCCCTTGAGGCCGGAACCAGCATTGGCCCTTATAAACTCCTTTCGCAAATCGGATGCGGCGGGATGGGCGAAGTCTATCTCGCGCTCGATACGCGGCTCGGTCGAAATGTCGCGCTCAAGTTCCTATCTTCCGAATTCACCGAAAACGCCGAGCGCGTTCATCGCTTTCAACAGGAAGCCCGCGCCGCCTCAAAGCTCAATCACCCTAATCTTATTACTATATTCGATGTCGGGCAGGTTGATTCGACTCACTTCATCGCAACCGAATACATCGAGGGCGAGACGCTTCGCCAGCGCATGGCGCGCGCGCCTTTGTCAATGACGGAAATCTGCGACATAGCCATTCAGGTCGCAAACGCCTTAGCCATCGCGCACTCAGCAGGAATAATGCACCGCGACATCAAGCCCGAAAATATAATGATTCGACCCGACGGGCTTGTTAAAGTGCTCGACTTCGGACTGGCCAAGCTCGCCGAAAAATCTGCTCAACAGGAGCAATACGTTGACCCGTCAGCGCCGACAAAGCAGGTTCATACAGAATTCGGCATGGTCATGGGCACGATCAACTATATGTCGCCTGAACAGGCGCGCGGCATGAAGGTTGATTCGCGCACGGACATCTTTTCGCTCGGAGTGGTCATTTACGAAATGATTTCCGGGCGCGTGCCTTTCGAGGGCCAGAGCTACGGCGACGTGATTGCCGCGATACTTTCAAAAAGACCTGTCACACTCACGCGCTACCTGCCCGAAATCCCCGCAGAGCTTGAACGTATCGTCACCAAAGCGCTGGCAAAAGACCGCGAAGAACGTTACCAGACGATCAAGGATATGCTCATTGATCTCAAGAAGCTCAAGCAGCAGCTTGAGCAGGACGTCGAGCGGGACGACGCGGTGCCTCAAAATACGGCGGAATTCAGGTCTTCTTCCGGCAGCGGCGCGCAGGCCGCGGGCATAGCTCGAAAGCAGGCGCGAAAGACTGAAGAGATGACCGCCCCGCAGCCGACCTCAAGCGCCGAGTACATCGTCAATTCAATCCGCCGCCACAAGCGCGGCGCGATGATAGTGATGGCTGCTGTCGTCGTCGCTGCAGCGGGCTTGTTCTACTTCGCCACCAGAGTGAGGCCGATTGATTCAATCGCAGTGCTGCCGTTTGCGAGCGTCGGCGACGACCCGAACACGAAGCGCGTCTGCGAAGCTATCTCTCAACATCTCATCAACGACCTGTCGCGATTGCCGGGATTGAAGGTGAAAGCCTATAGCTCTGTTGCGCGTTACGCAGGCCAGCAGGTTGATCCGCAATCTATCGGGCGTGAGCTTGGCGTCGGCGCTGTCGTCATCGGCAAGATTGAAAAACAGGATCAGAGCGATAACCTCTCGATCAGCTTCGAGCTTGTCAACGCGCGCGACGGCAACGTCATCTGGGGCCAGCAGTACGAGCGCAAGTTTGCAGACATTCGCGCCGTGCAGGACGAGATGGTGAGGACGCTATCGGCCAAGCTCGATGTGAAGTTCAGCGAAGAAGAGCGCAAGCTGCGCGATGCGGAACGATTCTATGAAGAGGGTCGCAACGCATGGGAGAAGCGAACGGCTGATGCAATGCGCCGCGCTTTGGATTCATTCCAGCAGGCTATTCAGATAAAACCTGATTACGCACCGGCCTACGCAGGCATCGCAGACTGCTATAACATGCTCGGCACTTACGGAGCGGAGCGCCCGACAGTCGCGTTTCCGAAAGCGAAAGAAGCGGCTGAAAACGCCATCAAGCTCGACCCGACGATGGCCGAAGGGTATACGTCGCGCGCGTTCGCTACTTACAGGCACGATTGGAACTGGAGCGAGGCCGAGTCGGATTTCAAGAAAGCGATTCGCCTCGACGACAACAATGCGCAGGCTCACCAGTGGTATGCGAATCTTCTTGCGGCGATGGGCCGCCACAAGGAAGCAGAAGAAGAAACCGAAAAGTCGCGCCGCCTCGATCCGACATCGCTCATCATTCAATCGCACTTCGGATTCATATATTTCTTCGCGCACCGTTACGACGACATGATTCAGACGTGCCAGAAGACGCTTTCGCTCGACTCCGGCTTCTTCGCCGCGCGTCGCTATCTTGGCTGGGCCTACGTTCAAAAGAAGAATTTCAAAGAAGCAATCAACCAGTTCCGGCTGGCCGTGAGCGGCTCGAACAATTCGCCGCTGATGCGCGCCGAGCTTGCGCACGCGCTTGCCTCATCGGGCGAGCAGCAAAACATCGAAGAGGCGCGCGCAATCTTGAACGACTTATTGCAGCTATCCGGACAGCGTTACATATCGCCTTATCACATTGCCCTCATCTACGCCGCGCTCGGCGACAAAGACGAAGCCTTCAACTGGCTCAATCGCGCTCTGGACGAGCGAGCCGATTATCTGGTTTATCTCGGCGTGGACCCGCGCTTCAACGACCTGCGCTCAGACGCGCGCTTCCAGAATCTCGTTCAGCGGATCGGTCTGCCCGTAGTCAATCCTTAAATGCGCGTTCGATAATCCTACCCGATTATTTTTTCAAACGCCCTCACAGAAAGCGAGAGTCTCATCATCGGCAGAGACTTCGGAATAGTGACCGATATAAAGACAGGCCGAACGGCAACCTGTTCGCTGTTTCTCTGAGCAAGGGCGCGGCTTACGAGATTTACCGCATATGATTTGATTCGGGCGCGTAGCCCGGCTGGTCTGATTATTGCAACAATGAACAGAATGGAAAGGAGGTTGAATTGATGGACCCGAATGTTGTTCAGGCCAAAGAGCCGACGAGAGTGACTGTAGAGGAAGTGCTTGAGCGAATGAATCGCGGAGAGTCGCTGACGTTTGTCGACTCGCGCAATCCGAAAGCGTGGGCCGACGCCGACACGAAGCTGCCTGAAGCTGTGCGCGTGCCCGCAGATGAGGTCGCGCAGAACCTGGCGCGCATTCCGCGCGACCGCACGATAATCACCTACTGCACCTGACCGAACGAAGCCTCAAGCGCCAGTGTGGCGCGAGAACTGATGGAACACGGATATACAAACGTGCATCCGCTTTACGGCGGCTTCGATGAGTGGGTGAAGAAAGGCGGTCCCGTAGAACCGAAATAGGCGGTTATGTGGCTAACGCTGAATGATGAATGAAGCCCATCGCTCATCATTCATCATTCAGCGTTTTATTCAATCGGCTTTAATCGCGGATTAAGCTGTTTTGCTTTTTGGTAAGCGGCCTGCGCAGCTTCGCGCTGTCCCTTTCGAGCGAGCGCCTTCGCAAGATAATAGTGAGCTTCTGAGCTGTCGGGCGCGAGCTTTGCTGCCGTTTCAAATCTCTCAATCGCAGCGTCGAGGTTCCCTTCCCTCAGCCGCGCCATTCCGGTATTGAATGCAAACATCGCTGCCTGCAAATCTGACTTGCGCTTGTTAAGTCGCGCAGCTTCCTGAAACTCCGCGCGAGCGGCTTCAATATCACCCTTCTGGCGAAGCGTCGTCCCAAGCGAGTTATGAATCTCAGGCGCGTTGGGCGAATACTTCAACGCTTCGCGGAAAGCGGTAATTGCGCCGTCAATGTTCGATTGCTGTTGCAGGACGGTCCCCAGAGCGTAATGAGCTTCGGCGTAATCTGGCTTCGTTTTTATAGCGGCGCGAAATTCCGAAGCCGCATCGTCGAGCTTCGATTGCTGCAAGAGAATGACGCCGAGCGTGTAGTGCGCTTCCTGAAGCGACGGCTCAAGCGCGATTGCTTTTTTGAGTTCAACAATGGCTTCATCGAAGAGGTCTTTGCTCTTGAGCGCGAGGCCCAAGTTGTAATGAGCTTCGGCACTCGCGGGCGCAAGCTCTATGAGCTTCCGATACTCGGCAATCGCCGCCGCGTAGTCGCTCTTTTGAATGAAAGCCATTCCGAGATTGTGATGAGCGATTAAATAATTCGGATCAATTTTCAAAGCCGCATTAAATGCTGCAATCGCGCCGTCGGGGTCGCGCTTCTGAACGAGCGCCAGACCGAGATCGTTGTACGCCTGAATGAAATCGGGCTTGAGCTTCACGACGGTTCTGAAAGCCTCGATTGCTTGATTCAACTCTTCGTTGTCGGTGACTGCAAAGCCCATTGTCTGGCGTGGCTCGGCCATCGCGGGATCAATTCGCGTCGACGCAGGTCCGCCCATCGTTTCAAGGTCGCTAGATTTCTTGAGCGCCTGTGCCAGATAGTAAAACGAATCGGCGTGATCGGGCCTGAGCCGCGTCGCCGTCTTGAGCGCAGCGATTGCGCCGTCGGTGTCGCCTGCAAACCATCGCGCCGTGCCTAAGTAGTAATGCGCCTGCCCGTTATCAGGATTGATCTTCGTCGCCGCCTCAAACTCAGGGATGGCCTCCTGAAACTGTCCCTTCGTGCCCAGCAAAAAGCCTAGATGAAAATGGGCGTCGCCCAGTTTTGGATCGAGTCGCGCCGCCTCCCGCAATTCTGCAATTGCCGGGGCAACGTCGCCTCTGTTTTCGTAAGCGAGTCCGAGCATCAATCGAGTCTCAGCATCATCCGATTTGAGCGCGACAGATTTTTTCAAAGACTCAATCGCGCCCGCGAGGTCGCCCGATTGACCGAGCGCGAGGCCAAGATTGCGATGAGCTTTATAAAGCGAAGAGTCAAGCTCGATGGCTTTGCGGAAAGATTCAATCGCGTGGATGAGATCGCCTTTTCGCGCGAGCGCAAGTCCCAATACGTTATGAGCGTCAGCATATTTCGGATGGAGTTTTATTGCGGTTTGGATTTCTGCTATTGCGCGATCAAGCTGTTGATGTTCCAGCAGCGCCACGGCTTGATTGTAATGGACTTCGGCTGCGCGCGCGGCACGCTTCTGCCCCTCAGCAAAGTTCGCACACAGAAGCAGAGTTGCTGCGAGCGCAATTAGTTTGAAAGCACTGCGATTGAACCAATTTAAAACCACTTGATGAGTCCTTTGTCATTAATTTCGCCGCGCAAGTTTCACTCCAAGCTCGGCTTGATGAAGCGATCAAACCACGCTATCGAGCGCGTGATTTGATCGAGCCTGTGCAGAGGCTCGCGTAGGCCATGACCTTCGCGCGGGTAACGAACAAATACGGCTTCGACCCCTCTTCGCTTCAAACCCATGTACATCTCTTCGGCCTGCGTGATGTGAACGTCGTTGTCCTGCTCGCCGTGAATGAACATCGTTGGCGTTGTGACGTTCTTCACGTAGCGAATCGGCGAGTACTTCCAGAGCAAATCGTAGTTGTCCCACGGGAACCCGTTGAACTCGGCGTGAATCAAATCCTGATAAAGCGACGTTGCATAGAAGCTAATCAGATTGCTCACGCTTGCCGATGCGATGGCGACTTTGAATCGTGGTGTTTGAGTGATGACCCAGTTCGTCATGAACCCGCCATAGCTTCCGCCCATAACACCGAGCCGGTTCGCATCAATCCAATCGTATTTCGATAGAACATAATCCACGCCTTTCATCAAATCCTGATAATCGCTCCCACCCCAATTGTTCACGCAGCCGTCTGAAAATTTTTGCCCGTACCCGCTTGAGCCGCGCGGGTTCAAATAAAGCACAGCGTATCCGCGCGCGGTGTAAATCTGATTCGTCAGGCTGAACCCGTAACCGTACATCCCATGCGGCCCGCCGTGAATCGTTAGAATCATCGGGGCCTTCTTGCCCGGCTGCAAATCCTGTGGCCGCATCAGCCAGCCTTCGATCTCTGTTCCATCGAAACTCTTGAAGCGAATGTTTTCTGGTTTCACAAAGCTCAAATCATCAACCGCGCCTTTGTTGATTGCGGTTAGCTGGCGCAGGTCGCTGCCCGATGCGCTCGCTGTGAAAATCTCCTGCGGCGTGGTTTCATCCGTTCGCGTGAATGCGAGACGGTCGCCCGCAACCGTGAGCGAGCCGTTTTGAAAAGGGCCGTCAAAAACCGGCGTGACCGCGCCGCCTTCGCGCGCGACTCGATACACAAGCGTCTTGCCGTGATCGCCCGCGAGGAAATAGATAGTTCGGCTGTCGCTTGACCACTGCGGCGAGCTTGCGCGACGGTCGAGCGCGGCGCTCACTTCCACCGAGATGCCGTTCGCGCGCTCGACCACCCAGACGTGAGCATCTTCAGCGACGCTGTCAATTGTTGTGAGCTTTCGCTTAGTCGCCGTGTAGGCGATGAAGCGGCCATCGGGCGACCAGACGGGCGAAAACTCCACGCCTGCGGTTTGAGTGATTTGCTGCTCGCGCCCGGTCTTCACATCAACAACGTAGATGTCGTAATTCAGGTTCGCGTCGGGGTCCTGCTCGCGGTTGGATAAGAAGACTATCTCATCGCCGCGCGGCGACCACGCGATTGAATGCTCGTCGTATGGCCCGCGCGTCAACTGGCGAACGCTGCCGTCTGAAATTGTCACGATGAAGATGTGCGAGCGGAGATTATCTGAAAATGACGTGCGCGTTTTGTATTGGATTCGAGTAATCACTCGCGGGTCATTCGATTCGGGCTTTGCGGTCGGCTCAACTCCGACGAATGCAATCTGTTGACTATCGGGCGACCAGCAGAACATCTCGCCCGCTTTCGACAGAAAGAAATTGCTGCGCGGCCAGTCTGCCACTTTACGAAGCTCGCGCGTTTGAACGTCAACTGTCCACAAAGCTGACTTGCCGCTGCGGTTCGATGCGAAGGCGATCCTCTTTCCGTCGGGCGACCATCGCGGAGTCGAATCGCTCCACTCGCCCGCAGTCAATTGCGCGGGTTGACCTCCGACGGTCGGAACGAGCCACAGGTTCGACGTGTAAGAATTCTTCGCGCGGTCCATCGCCGTCAATGTGTAAACGATGGCGCTGCCGTCGGGCGAGATGCGCGCGTCGCCGACATCTTTGAGCGCGAAGAGATCTTCGGGCGCGGGTCCGCGCTTTGCCTGCGCTGCGACCGCGAGCAAAGACAGGATTGCGACAACTATTGCGAATCGTTTTTTCATGGTGTTCTCTGAGTTCTTTGTTAGATAGGATTTCTATACTCGATAATGCATCGCCGCGCAAGGCGGCGACTTCTCTTAGCGGGTATCAGAAGGCGAGCCTTCAACGCACGAATGTGCTTTAACGTCCAGGCTCACGCTGAAGACGCGAAGAAGGCAGCAAGACGATTCGCGTTTCAGCTTCGCGGCAAACAGTGATTCGGAGACTCGCTCTAGGCTCTTGGGTCTCCCGGCAGATAATTTCCCGTCAGCTTCTTGAACGCGTCGGATGTATTCTTTCCGGCTCTGCCATCTTCGACAAGCAAGATGCCTGGAAACGTGTTCAGCTTCTTCTGCAACTGTTTCGCCTCATCCGAAATGACTGTCGGCGCGTAGGGCACGGGCTGCAAATCAGAAACTGTCACGGTGGGCTGAGGCGCGGCGTCCACAGCGATAATTCCTCTGTCTGCCATACGGCGCAACAAGACAGCAGCTCCGCATTGCTTAGACACTGCATTCGGATCCCATTCGCCGTCTTTGACGTACTTGCCGCTCGTGTAGTGATTAGAATAGCTCCACAGGTATGGCGAGTTGACGTTCTTCGGCCTGTAGCCAAAGCCGTTGTAGCCTTCGAGCTTGTAGAGTCCGCCCGGCATGCTCCAGTCTGTCCACGAATCGAACCCTTCGAAGCTCAAGGCGTCGAGCGCGCTCTCTTTCCATGTGAACGGCGGATTGCCGGGCGGGCGGCCTTTGGGCACATGAACCGTGCGCGCCGTGAGCGGGTCCCCGTTGTGAAGGTGCGCGTCGAATTTGAGCGACGCCTCCAGACAATGAATCGCCGCGATGAAATACCATGGCACGCCGCTCTGCTGCTCGATCTCTTCATAGCGGGCTTTGTTCTGCGCGATCTTGTTTACAAAGGTTTCGACTTCGGCCATCTTATCCTGCCTGATGACGCAGGAGGAGAAAAGGTCGTCGTACTCTTGTTGCAATTCAGGCGTATATTTTGGCACAGGTCATGCTCCGCAACTTAACTGTCGAGGCAATGAGGGCCTTCGGTGTCCGTGAAAGATAAATCACAGCAGCTCAGGCGGGCCGCATTATATCATCAATGCTACGGAGCGCAATCTTTTTTTTCACTTGCCAAGCCCGTCAATCAACAGCGCCGAGAGCCGCGAGATCAAAAGATAACCTGGATTATCCACAGTCCAGATGACTTCGGGCATATCGTCAACCGTTATCGCCATCGCTATTCGCCCGCGCTTCGTATAAACGATGCCAACGTCGCTTCTGAGTTTATCGAGCGCGCCGACTTTAGTCGCCTTCTCAAGGCCTGGCAGCGTACGGCCAATCCCTTCGTCGTACTGCTCGCGCTTCATTATCGAAATCATCTCTTTCGACGCGGCGGGGCTGACGACTTCGCCCCGCTCGATCTTTTCAAGCAGCGTCACCATCTCGCGCGGAGTCGTAACGCCAAGCCCGAACGGTTTATTCGCAGGGTCTTCGCCGGCACGGCTCGTTCCGCCTCCGCCGACGCGGCGCAGCACTCGCGTCTGCTTGAGTCCGAGCGCATCCATTCGCGCGTTCACTGCGTCAGTCGTTAGAGCGTCTAGGACCATGTTCGTCGCGACGTTATCGCTCACGATAATCATAAGCGTCACAGCGTCGCGCAGCGTGAGGCGCAGCCCATCGGATAATTCATTCAACACGCCTGAGCCTGATGTTCGCGCTGCCTTTGTAAGCACAAGCATATCGGTCCATTTCGCTTTGCCTTCGGCGACGCGCGCGAACGCTTCGACCATGATCGGTACCTTGATTGTGCTTGCTGTGCGCACTCGATCATCCGCGCCGTATTCGCAGGTCGCGCCGGTGTCGAGGTTTTTGGCGAAGAGGCTCACCTTGCCTTTGAACTGGGCAATCTCAGCGCGAATGCGCGAATCGAGCGATGAATTATTCTGTGCAATTGCGCTCATTGAGGCGATCAGCAGAATCATCGCCGCGCAGATGTATCGTCGAACAATTAGCATCATTGTCTCCATCGGTTGAGATTAGAATGCGCTGAGTGAATCGGCATCCGTAGGAGGCAGATTCTATACAGCTTGTGCGCGCGCGCACAAGTTGTTCGCTCATTGAGTGGAGTAACGTGAATGGCTGCTGATAAAATGAAGGTAGCGGTTGATTCTTCAACGGCGATGTTTTCGGGCGCTTGCGGGCTGTCGTCGAAATAGAAGCGGGATTTTTGCAAATGAAGATTTGCACTAACTGCGGCTCGCCTGTGCCATTGGTCAGCGAGCGATGCCCACAATGCGGCGCGAGCGCGAATGGCTATCGAGGCAGGCTCACAGGCGCAACGCTTGCGGAGAAATATCTGGTCGAAGAACTGCTCGGCTCAGGCGGAATGTGCGACGTTTATCGAGCGCGGCACATCGCGATGGAGAAAGAAGTCGCCATCAAGATTCTGAAACCTGAGCTTGCCGCCGATCCAAGGATCGCGCAGCGGTTCGAGCAGGAAGCCCGCGCCGCGAGCCGCGTGCGCCATCCTCATGCCATCAACGTCACCGATTACGGCATTGGCCGCGACAACACGCCTTTTCTGGTGATGGAGCTTGTCGAAGGCTGCAGCTTGCGCGAAGTGCTTCGCGAGCACGGCGCGCTATCGGTCGAACGAGTCGCAGGCATTCTTCATCAGGTTTGCAGCGCGCTCGAAGCGGCGCACTCTGTCGGCGTGATTCATCGTGACATCAAACCTGACAACATAATAATTTCAGAGCTTGAAGGAAGAGATTGGGTCGAAGTGGTCGACTTCGGTGTCGCGAAGATTCAGGAAGACGTGAACCGCCGGGCGTCGCTCACAGGAGCGAACTTCATCATCGGCACGCCGCGTTATATGTCGCCTGAGCAATGCGAAGAGAAAGAGGTCGACGCGCGCAGCGATATTTATTCGCTCGGCGTTGTCGTCTATGAAATGCTAACGGGTGACGCGCCGTTTGAAGCATCGTCATCAACGCGGTTGCTGATGGCTCACGTAGCCGAGCCGCCCGCGCCGCTCAGAGATAAACGGCCTGATATCTCGCCAGAAGTCGAAGCTGTCGTGATGCGCGCGCTTGAGAAAAATCCCGACCGCCGCCCGCAGAGCGCGATGAAGTTCGCGCGCGAATTCGAGCAGGCTGCAGGAATTGAAAATCTTTCGCGCGGCGAAACCACAGGCTTTCAGTCACGCTCGCGCTTCAGCGTGCCGCTCGATGATTTTCGTGAGGCAGGCGATGCTACGGACGTTGAGGATGAAGAAACCATCGTGCGGCGACGCGCCGACGAGCGCGAAGATTCAGCCGCGCTGGATGGCACATTGGAAGATTATGATGAGCGCGACCTCTACGACACGATGCCCGACGAGCCTCATCCGCAAGCGCCCGATTATCCCGCAACAAGCGCAGGTAAATCTCGCTCGTTGATTGAAGACGCGCGCGCAATGCGAAGCACAAGACCATCGCGAATAACCTCGCGGGATACTCGTCCCGAAAAGCGAAGGGGCAACGTGACTCTGATGATTAGCCTCT
Organism: Blastocatellia bacterium; assembly: GCA_035575515.1. Taxonomy (GTDB): domain Bacteria; phylum Acidobacteriota; class Blastocatellia; order UBA7656; family UBA7656; genus DATLXU01. The sequence continues at coordinate 49,692 of DATLXU010000108.1, read as the reverse complement.
TCGTTTTGTCTGCAATCATCGGCTTCGTCGCGTTTGCGGTTTTAAGTAATCGGTCAACGCCGCAAGTTGCGCAGAGCAATCAGCTTGCGCGCGATAATCAAACGGCAGCGGCAAACTCAAACGCCGGTTCGCAATTGAATCAACAAACTGACAATACAGAAGTCACATCGCCTGTCGAGCCATCAGATGCTACGACGCAGGTTGACACTGGCAAAGTGCGCGATGAGGTGACTTCAACAATCGGCGGATGGATTGCTTCGCTCGAAACTCGAAACGTGAACGCGCACATGCAGTACTACGCGCCGACGCTCCACACATACTTTTTGAAGAACAATGTTGACCGCAGCGTCGCGCGAGCAGAAATCGCGGACGCTTTATCGCGCTACTCGAAGCTCGCGATCAGCACAGGCCCTATAGAAGTGAGAGTTGACCCATCAGGCGAGGAAGCCATTGCGACGTTTGAAAAGCGATGGGACTTCGATGGCGCTCAAGTGTGGTCAGGGTCGACCGTCGAGCGCGTGTGGCTCAAGAAAACCGGCAATCGCTGGTTCATCACAGGCGTAAAGGATTTGAGGTGAAGCTCGACGATTCGCTTATGAACCACCGCCATCGGTAATTGTGAATTTAATCTCGTCGCTGTTTTCCGCCAGCTTGATATCCGCGCTGTTGTACGCTTCCAGCTTCCAGCGGTACGTGCCTTTTTGCATGGGCTTATCAATGGCGAACGAAGTCCCGTCCACGCGTTCGTTGACGTAAGGCGACGTGACGTTCACGTCATCGGCGTAAAGGCTGAACTTGTAATAGGCCGCGTCTGGATACGGCTCCCATTTCAGCTCAAGGTTTTGCACGCTCACCTTTGATCCTGCCTTCGGATTCAACGTCTTCAAATCCGATTTGAACAGGTTGGTGGGCCTTACAAACAGAGTCTTATCCGCAGCCACTTCATACTTGGCGGAGCTGATTCCGAATCCTTCGGCTGCAAAGATAAACGAGTCTGTGTTAAACACTCGCGCCAGCAGCCCCTCATAGGTTTTCGGCTCGACGTTGGCGATGAGGTACTCGCCGTTCTTGTCCGTGCGCGTTGTATAGGATTTGCCTTCGCATCCGCCGAAGTACTGGTTGAATTTTTCGCACAGCTTGACTTCGATATTCTCAACAGGCTGGCCGTTGTATAAGACCTTTCCCTGCACGTTGCCGGTTCCCGGCGCAGGTTTGGCTTTTTCGACCTCCCCGGGAGGCGCAGAGGTTGACGATGGAGCAGTGGTTGACGGCGAAGACGTTGACCCGCTCGCCGGTTGCGAATTCTTGTTGCCGTCTTTGCAGCCGATGAGCGAAATTACAACAATCACGTATGTACAATAAAGTGCTCTTTTTCCAAATCTCATAGCTCGAATCTCTTTCCGACCTTTCTCTTCATAAAGACGAGTTCAACCGCGTGGGCGAAGCTCTTATTGACTCACGCGGCCATAGAATTTCTTCACTTCACCAGCTTTCGCGCCACATCCGCGATTCGCTCAACGCCGCGCTGAATTGCTTCAAGTGAGTTGGCGTATGAAATCCTGATGTAGCCTTCGATTCCGAAAGCCGACCCGGCAGTCACGACGACGTGAGCCTCATCCAATAGAACCTTCGCAAGCTCCGAGGAATTATTCACACGCCCCCCGAACAATCCCTTCACGTTCGGCATTACGTAAAACGCGCCCTCAGGCTGCTCGCAGGTGATTCCTTCAATCGCGTTCAACGCGGGCACTATCCAATCACGCCGCTGCTTGTACTCAGCAATCATCTCTCTTACAGATTCCTGCTGCCCTGTTGCTGCTTCAACTGCGGCCATCTGAGTTATCGAGTTCGCGTTCGATGTCGAATGGCTCTGCACCTTCAGCATTGAAGCGATCCACTCGCGCGAGCCAAGCGCGAACCCTATTCGCCAGCCCGTCATCGCGTGCGATTTCGAGAATGATCCGCACACCATCACGCGCGACCTTACTTCATCAGGCAATTGCCCGGCAGTGAACGGCGCGGCTGGCGGATAAGCAAAATACAGATAACACTCATCGCTAATAACCCACACGTCGCGCTCGACGCAGACCTCGATTATGCGCCGAAACTCGCCGGGCGCGATGATGCGGCCTGAAGGATTATTCGGCGAATTAATAATCAACAACCGCGAGCGCGGAGTGATTGCGTTGCGCACCATCTCAGCCGTGAGTTGAAACCTGTTCGGCTCGGTATCAATGAAGACCGAACGGGCGCGAAGGAATTTAACAATCTCAGGAAACGTCACCCAGTAAGGCGAAGGAATCAGCACCTCATCGCCGGGATTCAGCAGAGTAGCCATCGCGTTGAAGATCGCCTGCTTGCCGCCCATCGTCACGAGTACCTGCGCGGGGTCATAGCTTGCGCCGAAATCGCGCTCGATCATTTTGACAATCGCCTTTCTTAAGGGCGCGATGCCGCTCGTCGAAGTGTAACGCGTGAAGTTCCGTTCGATTGCGCGCACGGCTGCCTCTTTGACGTTGGCAGGCGTGGGAAAGTCAGGCTCGCCCGCGCCTAGATCAACCAGGTCAACGCCTTCGGCGCGCAACCGCTCGGCTTCCATCAACACGGCAAGCGTCGAAGAGACTTCCATCTCCGCCGCATTTTCTGATTCTTTGAAAACCGCTTTGCTCATTGGCCCCTCGCTGGGTTTCGGGTGTCGGGTGACGGGTGTCAGGCAGAATTCTATTTGGAAGCTTATTTACCGCCGACAACCGATACCGGTCACCCAGCACCTGGCACCCGTCACCCGACACTTATCTTCTCCTTCATCCGTCGCTCGACAAGCTCAGGCACGAGACCCGTGATCGAGCCGCCGAGCTTGAACACTTCTTTAATCAAGCGTGAGCTGATATAAGAATAGGCTTCGGCGGCCATCAAGAAAACCGTCTCGACCGATGGCTCAAGCCTGCGATTCATCAACGCCATCTGCAACTCGTACTCATAATCCGATACCGCGCGAATGCCCCTCACAATTACCTGCGCGCCCTGCTCGACGGCGTAATGCACAAGCAGCCCGTGAAAGGTGCCGACCTTCACGTTAGGCCAGGGTATGACTTCGCGCATCATCTCGACCCGCTCATCGGTTGAAAACAAGGGCTGCTTGTCGAGGTTGATTAAAACGGCGACAATCACTTCGTCAAACAGCCTGGCCGACCGCTCGATGATGTCGAGGTGGCCCATCGTCAGCGGGTCGAATGATCCCGGATAAATCGCGCGGCGCGTCACTCAATCTCTCCTAGAGTTTTTTTGAAGCGCACATCATTCAGCCCGCGATACTAGCACGGGTCAGTACTCAGTGGCCAGTGGTCAGTGGTCGGCGAACAGAAGAAAGCAGGCTGGTATTATTATCTACTGTCTTGCATCTCCTGTTGGGCACTGGCTACTGCGTAAAACGCAAGCGCCGATTCGCCCTGCCGTACAACCCGATAGATTTTGAGCTTGCCGTAATCGGTCGCGGGCGGCGTCTTCGCTCGATGCTCTACGATTACGATTGAGTCATCCGCGATTATGCTGCTTGTGCCAAGCTGTCGCATCACTTGCGAATAAATCTCCGACGCATAGGGCGGGTCGAAAAATATAATGTCAAATTGCTGTTCTTCGTCGGCGAGCCGCTTGAGCGCGGCTGCGGCATCGCGATTAATTACGGTTGCTTCGTCTTCAATGCCGAGCGCGCGAAGGTTCGATTCGATTGCCGCAATCGAGCGGCGCGAGCGATCAATGAAAGTTGCGCTTGATGCGCCGCGACTGAGAGCCTCGATTCCGACCGCGCCTGTTCCTGCGCAGATGTCGAGGAATCGGCTGCCTTCGATGCGCGGCGCGAGAATGTTAAATAGCGACTCGCGCAGCCGGTCCGAAGTCGGGCGCACCTCAAGCCCTGCGGGCGCGCGGAGCCTTCTGCCTCGATAGATTCCGCCGATTACTCTCACAGCCGTTCCTCGACCTGATGATAGATTGTCATTAATCCGTTGTCATTTGTATTCACACAACGAACAAAGGACTAATGACAAATGACGATTTGACTTTTTTCCAGCCCAAACCGCACAATCAATGAAACCGAATCATAATGAACAATCAAGGGGAAGTTTTGATGAAGCAGGTTTTTCTAAGCGCGTTAGTTGTTTTATGCTCGCTGGCCGCAGCCGCGCAAAAGACCGGCACTCTCAAGGGCAGGGTCGAGAACGAAAAAGGCAAGCCGCTCGCGGATGTTGCAATCACTGTGATGAGCAGCCGCGACCGCTCGACCAAAGAGACAAAGACTGACCAGTCGGGCTGTTACTCGCTTGACCTTGAGCCGGGAGATTATACCGTCGCTTTCGACGCCGAAGGTTATCGAAGCGGCAAGCTTACCGACATGCAGCAGGTTGAAGAAGGCAAAGAGACGACTATAAAGACTATCCGCCTGCAAAAAGAGCGGGGCACTTCGCGCATACGAGGAGCCGTATTCGATGCTGACGGCAGGTCGCTTGCGGGCGTGAAATTGAAACTGATTCGCATTGCGACAGACGAAGAGAAGAAAGAAGGCCGTCGCTTTAAATCATTCACAAGCGATTACGTCACGAACAATCGCGGCGAGTTCGCTTTCAGGGTGCCATCGGAGCGTGCGCGGTATCTGGTGACCGCATCGCTTAGCGGATACAAAGCGCAGACGAAAACCATTGACGTGAACGAGAGCGAATCGGTTCCGCTCGCGTTTTCGCTTGAGCCTGTTAAGAAATAAATGGAAGATCGCCAGAAAACTCGAAGCCGCAAAACTCCCGCGCAGGCGAGCGAGCCGGAGCCGTTTGATCACGCGAAGGAAAAGAAGATCGAATACCTCACTGCGCGCCAGCTTGCGGAAGTTTTGCAGGTGAGCGAGTCGACCATTCATCGCCTGCGCCGCGCGGGCCGCATCCCCGCCGTGATGCTCACGGACCGATTGATTCGGTTCAACCTTCGCGACGTGCAGCGCGCGCTCAAGCCCGTTCAATCTGCCCGCGCTCAATCAGACGACGGGCAGCGCGACGAAGCAGAGCCAAGCCCGCAGCTTTCATTCGAAGACCTCTATTCTGATTTCAACGAATAAAAAATCCACGAAGGGCGCAAGGAATCACAAAGCATTTCATCAGTGCCATTAGCGTCCTTCGTGGAGAATCTCATCGCTAGGACTTCAGCCCGATTGGAGCCATCGGCAGCGTTCGCAACCGAACGCCTGCTATATCAAATATCGCATTGCCCACAGCAGGCGCGATGCCGATGATCGGAGTCTCACCCGCGCCAGCTGATGGCAAATCTTTGCGGTCAATCATAACGACTTCGATTGCAGGCAGGTCGCTGAATCGAGGCACGCGATACTCTGAAAGGCTCGCGTTGAGGATTCGCCCGTTTTCAAACTGGATTGATTCAAACAACGCGCCGCCAATTCCCATCACGAGCGCGCCTTCTATCTGGCTCCGCAAATGGTCAGGGTTGACTATCGCGCCGCACTCGAACACATTCACAGCGCGCACAATCTTGACGGCTCTGCTCGCGCGATCAACCGCGACTTCGGCGCACGTAGCAACATATCCGCCTTTTTCAAAACCGCATGCAATGCCGAAGCCGTGACCTTCGGCGGGCTTAGATTTCCCCCATCCGAATTTTTCGGCGGCTGCTTCGAGCACAGCTTTCAGCCGCGCGTCTTTCATATTCTTCAATCGAAATTCGAGCGGGTCCATCTTGGCGGCGTGCGCAAGTTCATCCATGAAAGATTCGCGAGCGAAGTTGTTCGCCGTTGCAGCGAGGCCGCGGTATGAACCTTGACGGAGAGGATAAAGCGTTTGATGAAACTCTATCTTTTGATTTGCGACGTTGTACGGCGTGCGAATCGCCGCAGGGCCTGAGTTGTAGTTGTGAAATTCCCAAGCCGTGACAGTTCCGTCTTTCGCAAGCGCGGCTTTGACTTCAATCACGCCTGCGGGCCGGAAGTACGCCCACGTGAATTCTTCCTGCCTGGTCCAGACGACTTTCACAGGCTTGCCCGCAGCGCGAGCCAGTCGCGCCGCTTCAATCGCCGTTTCGCCCGTGTGCTTGCCGCCGTAGCCTGAACCCGTGTCGGGCATGATCACGCGCACTCGCTCCTCAGGGATATGAAACGCTCGCGCGAGTTCCGAGCGAACGCCGAACGGGCGCTGCGTGCCCGTCCACACGGTAACGCTTTCGCCGCGCCATTCTGCGACGGCGGCGCGAGGCTCAAGCGGAACGTGCGCGATGTAATGAACGGTGTAGGTCTGCTCAAGTTTCTTGTCAGCCGCTGCCATCGCCTCATCAACATTCCCCGTGACGGTTGCGTTGCCGCCGCGCCCTTCTTGGGATTCAGCCGGATGCTTCTTCAGATAATCGAAAATATCTTTTGAAGACGGCTGCGGCTCAGGGGCTTTCCATTCAGCTTTGATTGCAGCAATCGCGCTTGTAGCCGCCTCAGGGCTTGGCGCAGCGACTCCGATGAAGTCGCCGTCGCGGACGACTGTAACGCCTGCGATTGATTCCGCTCCGCGAGTGTCGACAGAAGCCAGCCGCGCGCCGACGGCATTCGGCCTCAAGATTTTTCCGTACAACATACCCGGCAGCTTCATATCCGAAGTGTACTTGTGCTTTCCTGTTACGAACGCTCGCCCGTCAACCTTCGGAATTGATTTGCCCGCAACCTTCCATCGCTCGGCTGATGCAAGCGGCGCGTTGCCGCTCACGGCTTTCATCAGTTTCTGTCCCTTAGTGAGTTGACCATAGGTGAGCGATTGTTTAGTCGCAGCGTTGGTGATTTTGCCCTCAGAGGCCGTGAGGGCGCTGCGGTCTGTTTTCCACTGCTCGGCGGCAAGGTCAATCAACACCTCGCGCGCGGCGGCGGCAACTTTGCGGAGCTGCAAATTCATATCTGGCGTTGTGCGGCTGCCGAACGTTCCCATATCGAAAGGCGTAAGGTCGGTGTCGCCCATGACAAGTTTGATTGAAGCGACGGGTGCGCGAAGCTCTTCGGCGACGGCCTGCGTGAGCGAGGTGCGTATGTTTTGCCCGACCTCCACTTTGCCAGTATAAGCCGTTACCGAGCCGTCTTCTGCGATGTGCAGCCACGCTCCTATCTCCTGCGGCCTCTGCTGATTCTGTTGCCGACCCGGCCCACCCGACTCCTGTGCTTTCGCATCTTTGAAGAGGAACAAAACAACGAGGCCGCCGCCGAGCGACTTGAAGAACTGACGACGGTCCATTGCAAACGAGTACGCGGGCGCGGCATTCAACTCATACCGCTCAGGCTCGATGAGAAATTCAATCAAGTTGTTCTCGCTCATTTGCCGCCCTCCTTCATCGCTTTCGCAGCATCCTTAATTGCCGCGACTATCTGCTTATACACTCCGCAACGGCAGACGTTGCCCTGCATCGCGCGAACTATTTCCGCATCGGTTGGGTTGGTGTTCTTCGCAAGCAGTGCGACGCCCGACATAATCATTCCCGGCGTGCAGTAGCCGCACTGCAACGCGGTTGCTTGAAGAAACGCTTCCTGAAGCGGGTGCAATCGCCCGTTGCTTTCAAGCCCTTCGATTGTAGTTATCTTCCTGCCCGCAACCGTCTGCGCCTTCGTTATGCATGAGCGCGTAGCGACTCCATCAATCAGCACAGTGCAGGCGCCGCACTGCCCTTCGCCGCAGCCATACTTTGAGCCGGTCAGGTCCAATTCGTTGCGCAGCACATTGAGCAGGCTTGCATCCTGACTTGCTGTTACGCGGACTGTTTTGCCGTTCACGTTGAGTTGAATAGTATCTATCATCACGCGACCTCGAAGTGGGATTCTACCTCGATATTACTACCAGCCGTTGCCTCGATTCAATTTGTCTGCGTCAACAACCAATCAGCATTGCTTGATGCGCTTTTGTAGCGTGGCTAGAATATCGCTAATGAAAGAATTGACTGAAAGCTCAAAACAGAAAAACAAAAACTTCAAAGAGCGGCTTCGAATCACGCTCGAAATGATAAAGATCGAGCACACGCTGTTCGCGCTGCCGTTTGCTTTTCTGGGCGCGACATTGGCCGCGCGCGAAATCCCTCCGCAAGCGCCGAGCTTCTGGGCAACAAAGCTCGCATGGATAACACTTGCGATGGTAGGCGCACGAAGCGCGGCGATGACTTTCAATCGAATCGCAGACCGCGAGATTGATGCGGCAAATCCGCGCACGGCAAATCGCGCTCTGCCCGCAGGACTCTTAGACCTGCGCTTCGCATGGATTTTCACGATCACTGCATCTGCTTTATTCCTGCTCGCCGCGTCGCAACTTAATCGCCTGACTTTGATTCTCGCGCCCGTCGCGCTCGGCTCGGTCTTTCTCTACTCGTACACCAAACGGTTCACCGCCTCTTCGCATCTCGTGCTGGGCTGGTGTCTTTCCATAGCTCCATCGGGCGCGTGGATAGCAATCACTGGCGAGCTAACGATTGTACCGGTGTTGCTTTCGATTGCAGTGATGTTATGGACTGCCGGGTTCGATGTTTTGTACGCCTGCCAGGATTACGATTTCGATAGGCGCGCGGGGCTTCACTCAATCCCGCGAGCGGTTGGCATTAGTCGAGCTTTGTGGATAGCGCGCGGAATTCATCTATTGATGTTCACTGCGCTCGTAATCTTTTTTCGCATGGCTCATCTCGGCTGGCTCGGTCTTCTCGGCGTGATTGCAACCGGCGCGCTGCTTGTCTACCAACACAGCATCGTGAAAGCCAACGACCTCTCAAGGCTCAACGCGGCATTCTTCACAACGAACGCATTCGTGAGCGTCATATTGTTTGTCACAATGGCAAGCGACGTGTTCCTTCTCAGGTAATCTTGCGACGCGCTGCGAACTGGCGCGAATGAGTCAGAATTTTTGGCCCTTATCCACCCACATAGCAAAGAATGTTGAAGTGCAGTATAAAGAAAGCTCTATGGAGAAACGCGTTAGCAACTATATGCTGGCCGTCGGGTGGGGTCTGTTCGTAGTATCACTGTTCCTTCCCGTGACGGATTTATCCGAGATGTTCGGCGGCATCGTATCGCGGCCCGGTGTAGTTTATGGTTGGAGCGCATTCGTTACGTCAATCCTCGCCCTGCGCGGTTTTGGCGAATCCTGGAGCATCACTTTGATTGCTATGGAAGGCATTAGCAACCTCTTGATGATTCTGTCTCCGTTCATGCTTTGCGTGCGCAAACCGAAACAAAAACTCCCCTTCGTCTTTGCGATGCTGGCAGCGACACTGGTCAATTGCGCGGGCTTCTTCAATTTCGACAAAGCGACGCCGTTGATAGGGTTCCACATCTGGTGTATATCTTTCGCGATTGTGACTGTCTCCTTCTATTTGAGGCGCAAGATCGAAGGCGAAGTGACAATAGCTAAGCCGCTAGAGATTGATCTTCAACCGAGCAAAGAGCTTTAACATCTTCTGATAACCTGGATAGGCTCACTCTGCACACTTATAATCATGAGGCTGTTTCGAAGATTGATTTATGTGCGGGATATGCGGAGTAGTCGGCCAGGCCGATGAGCAACTAATCAAAACGATGCTCGCGCGCATTGCGCATCGCGGGCCTGACGACGAAGGCATCTACATCGGCAAGACTTCATCAGGCGAGCGAGTCGGCCTAGGCCACCGTCGGCTTTCGATCATTGACCTTTCACCCGCAGGCCACGAGCCGATGCCGGACACAGACGGTCAGATATGGCTCACTTTCAACGGTGAGATTTACAACTTCCGCGAGCTTCGCTGCGAGCTTGAAGCGAAGGGCTACCGCTTTCGCTCAGACACCGACGCCGAAGTAATCATCTATGCTTACCGCGAGTGGGGCCGCGCGTGCCTCTCTCGATTTAACGCAATGTTCGCATTCGCCATCTGGGACTCGCGCGACGAGTCGCTGCTTCTGGCGCGCGACCGCTTGGGCATTAAGCCGCTCTATTACGCACAGACGCCCGCTGGCCTCGCCTTCGCGTCGGAGATAAAAGCGATACTCGCGGTCCCTGATTTCGAGCGTTCGGTTGACCTTGAGGCGATAGATCAATTCATGACGTTCCTGTGGACGCCCGATCCGAAGACGGCGTTTCGCAATGTCTATAAGCTCCCGCCCGCGCATTACCTGGTTTACAAGGATGGCAACACGCAAATCTATGAATACTGGGATGTGAAGTTTGACGAAGACGAAACGCTTTCGGAAGCAGAATGGATCGAGCGATTGCGCGAGCAGGTGACGCGCAGCGTGCGCGCGCAGATGATCTCTGACGTACCGCTCGGCGCGTTCCTTTCGGGCGGACTTGACTCTTCTTCAATCGTCGCGCTGATGAGTGATGCGGTAACAGAAAAGGTCACGACATACACTTTCGGATACCGCCGCGAAGACCTGCGCTACGACATCATCGAGGACGACGTGAAGTATGCGCGCGTCGTCGGGCAGAAATTCAAGACCGATTATCAGGAGGAGTTTCTTGAGCCGCAGGTGATGGAACTGCTGCCGAAGCTCGTCCATCAATTAGATGAACCTGTTGCCGACCCTGCAATCATTACAAGCTTCCTGATATGCCGCGCGGCGCGAGAGCGGCTGACGGTGTTGATTTCAGGGATGGGCGGTGATGAAGTATTCGCGGGCTATCCCCGCCACGCGGCGGTGAAGATCGCCGAAGCGTACAACCTGATCCCATCGTTTCTCTCGCGCCCCGTAGTCGCGGCATTGCCCGGCGCGCGACCAGGAAGATTCACCGCTCTGTTTCGCAACACGAAAAAACTCGCTCGCTCGGCTGCGCTGCCCGAGCGCGAGCGATACCTTGGCTTCGGCACCTATTTCACTCAGGATGAAAAGCAAGAACTTTATTCGGGCGCGCTAAGGGAAGCTGCAATCGAGTTTGACCCTTACCGCGAGCATCAGAAATACTTTAATCGAGTCGCAGGCAAAGACTTCGTCAATCAGATGCTCTACATTGATTTAAAAACCTTCTTGCCGTGCCTGAACCTGACTTACACGGATAAGACCAGCATGGCAAGCTCGATGGAAGTGCGCGTGCCGCTCTTAGACCATGAACTGGTTGAGCTTGCCGCGCGGATACCTGCGCGATTGAAGCTGAAGAGCTTCACCGGCAAGTACATCTTCAAGCGCGCGGCTGAGGCGTGGCTCCCGCGCGAGATCGTTTATCGAAAAAAAGCTGGCTTCAGCGCGCCAATCCGCGCGTGGCTCGTGCGCGAGCTTCGCGATGTGGTTGAAGACCTTCTGAGCGAATCGAATATCAGCCGTCGCGGTTATTTCGAATACGGGTTTGTGCGGCGACTGATTGACCAAAATTTGTCGGGCCGCGAAGATAACAGCTTGAAGATATTTCAACTGCTGTGGCTTGAGCTGTGGCACAGAGAGTTTATTGATTAAAGATGATTATGGCCGAAGACCTGAAAGCGCGAGTGCATGATTTCTGGCAGGCGAACCCGTGCGGGACGAAGTTCGCCCGGGCAGAAATAGGGACGCGCCAGTTCTTCGACGAAGTCGAGCGACATCGCTACGCGACCGAGTGGCACATACCCGAAGTTATTCAGTTCGAGCGATGGCGCAACCGCGATGTGCTTGAAGTCGGCTGCGGGCTTGGAACCGACGGGATTAATTTCGCACGCGCGGGCGCGCGTTACACCGGAATTGATTTGACTGAAAGCTCAATCGAGCTTGTCGAGAAAAGATTCGAGCTTGAGCGATTGAAAGCTTGCCTGCAGGTCGCAGACGCCGAAGCATTGCCCTTCGAGGATGCGAGCTTTGATCTCGTCTATTCGCATGGAGTCCTGCATCACACGCCCGACACCCAGCGCGCGATTGACGAGCTTCATCGAGTGCTGAGGCCCGGCGGCGCAGCTATGGTGATGCTTTATCACAAGCGTTCTTACAATTATTATGTAAACATAATGACGCTAAGAAAGCTCGGCGCGCGATTGCTCCGCTTCAAGTGGGGACCGCGCTTCGTTCACAGGCTGACGGGAGAAGACGAGAACCGATTGCGCGAGCTTCAGCAAATCTACAGGCGCGACCGTAGGCGGCTGCTCTCGCGCCAGGAGTTCTTGAATCAAAACACAGACGGCGCGGGCAATCCGCTCGCGCGCGTTTATACGCGGCGCGAAGCCGCGCGAATGTTTGCGCGATTCCGAGAGGTTCGCACCGAAGTGCATTTTCTAAACAAGCGATGGATTCCGCTCATTGGCCGTGTGATGCCGCGCGCAGTTGAGCGACGTCTTGCTCACATAATGGGCTGGCACTTGTGGATCATTGCGAAAAAATGAATAGCAGTGGTCAGTGATAAGTGATCGGTGGTCAGTGAATAGTTGAAAGAATGATAGCTTCCTTGAAATTGGCTGTGGGAGCCAGTTTCAAGGCACCAGCTTTCCAACTCACTACCTACCACTCACCACTGGCCACTGGCCACTAACCACTGACTTATGACTAATATTCTCGTTACAGGCGGGGCGGGTTTCATCGGTAGCCACCTGGTTGATTATTTAATCAATCGAGATAACCACCGCGTTACGGTTGTGGACAACTTCAACGACTTCTACGACCCGGCAATCAAGCGCGCGAACATAACTCACCATATCGAACGGGATAATTTCAAACTGGTCGAAGCCGATATTGCAGACGCGCAGGCGATGAGCGAATTATTTTTTCGCGAGAGATTCGATTGTGTGGTTCACCTCGCAGCGCGGGCGGGCGTTCGACCGTCGCTCGTTGATCCGTTCGCTTACGAAGAAACGAACGTGCGCGGAACCTATGCGCTGCTGGAAGCCGCGCGGCGCGCGGAAGTTCCGCAATTTGTCTTCGGCTCGTCAAGCTCGGTTTATGGCGTCAACTCCAGAGTTCCCTTCTCGGAAGACGATCCGATTGCAAATCCAATCTCGCCCTACGCAGCGACAAAGATTGCAGGCGAAGCTGCCTGCCACGTCTATAGCCATCTCTATGGAATGCGAATCCTATGTCTGCGCTTCTTCACCGTGTACGGCGCACGGCAGAGACCCGACCTTGCGATTCACAAATTCGCCCGGCTGATTTCTGCCGGGAAACCTATTCCGCTCTTCGGCGACGGCACAACGCGGCGCGATTATACCTATATTGACGACATAATCGCAGGCGTCACAGCCGCGATGAATTATGACAAGAGCAGTTTTGAAGTGGTTAATCTCGGCGAGTCCGACACGGTTGAGCTTCGCCGCCTTGTTGAACTACTTGAGCAGGCGCTCGACCGCCACGCAATAATTGACTACCAACCGCCGCAGCCGGGCGACGTGCCAATCACTTACGCCGACATTAGCAAGGCGCGACGGCTGCTCGGCTACGATCCGAAGACGAAGATTGAAGATGGCATCGCAAAATTCGTCGAGTGGTTCAAGAAAAGCGGACATTAAGCAGCCAGCCATCATTGGGCAGCTTTGAAATGGAGAGAACCCGTGTGGCGTCAAGAGTAAGTTTTAAGCTGATCGCCGAGCGGCGGACCGCCGACAGCTCTGTCATTACAGCTTGCTTAGATCAAACAGTGAGTCTACTATCATTGAACTGGAGTCCTGTGCAGGTAGCTATCGGGACATCCGTGTGATTGAAAACGAAGTCGCCTTTTATGAAAGAATATCGGTTAAAGACGATAAAAGAGATCGAAAGCGAACGTCCTGAGATTTCTGTCTTCCTGCCCGTTTATAACGAAGAAGAAAACATAGAACCGTTAAACGAAAAACTCACACAGGCGCTCGATGCGCTTGGCCGCCCTTACGAAATCATTTATGTTGACGATGGCTCGACCGACCATAGCCTTACGCGATTGCGCGAGATTGCCGAGCGTGACGAACGCGTGCGCGTGATTGCGCTTCGCCGCAATTATGGACAGACCGCCGCGATGAGCGCGGGCATTGATCACGCGCGCGGCGAGATACTGATTCCTATGGACGCCGACCTTCAAAACGATCCGGCAGACATCTCTCGATTGCTTGAAAAGCTCGACGAGGGCTTCGACGTTGTTTCAGGATGGCGCAAAGATAGAAAAGACAGATGGCTCACACGCCGCCTGCCATCGAACATCGCCAATCGCCTTATCTCACGTATCAGCGGGGTGCGGCTTCACGATTACGGTTGCAGCTTGAAAGCCTATCGCCGCGATGTGCTGTCGCACGTGAAGCTGTACGGCGAGATGCACCGATTCATTCCGATCTATGCCGGATGGGCCGGAGCGCGCGTGACCGAAATACCTGTGAATCACCATGCGCGCAATGCAGGCAGATCAAAATACGGGCTGTCTCGCACGATCAAAGTCGTCTTCGATCTAATCACGATCAAATTCATGTCGAGCTATCTCACAAAGCCGCTCTACCTGTTCGGCATGGCGGGCCTGACGTGCCTTGCTGTCTCATTGCTGTCGTTTTTGTTCGCGCTTTATTACCGTTTCGTGCGCGACGTTCACCTGAACCGTATGCCGCTTGCGACCCTTGCGATGATAATGTTCGCGATGGGCATTCAATTTATTTTCATGGGCCTGCTTGCGGAGATGATCGTCCGCACCTATCACGAAAGCCAGAACAAGCCGACCTACCTCGTGCGCGAGCGGATCAATATAGAAGATGACTCCAACCATGAAGATTGAAGCGGCGCGACGAGAAGCAGGCGCGTTTCAAATAGCCGGAATCCGAGTTGATAATCTGAGCGAAGAGGAGACGATTGCAGCAATTGACGGGCTTATATCGCAAAGCGGCTCGCACTACCTGACTGTGGTGAACGCGGCGAAAGTCGTCGCCGCAAATCGTGATGAGCGATTGCGGCGCGTGCTGGAAGATGCCAATCTGGTCACGGCTGATGGAATGTCTGTCGTGTGGGCCTCACGATTGTTGGGCGAGCCATTAAAGGAGCGCGTCACGGGAATTGATCTGTTTGCTCGATTGATAGCGAAGGCTTCGGAGCGCGGCTTGTCGGTCTACTTTTTAGGAGCGAGCGACGCATCGGTTCGCGGCACTGTCGAGCGATTCACAAAAGAGCATCCGCGATTGCGTGTGGCCGGTTTTCATAATGGTTACTTCGCCGAGTCGGAGTCCGAGCAGATCGCCGAAGAGATAAAGCGCAGCCGCGCCGATCTGCTATTCGTAGCGATGGGGTCGCCCGCGCAGGAATTCTGGATTGCCGAAAATCTCGCGCGCACGGGCGTGCGATTTGCGATGGGCGTGGGTGGCAGCTTCGATCACCTGAGCGGGCAGGCGCGCCGCGCGCCCGGATGGATGCAGCGCGCTGGACTCGAATGGTTATACAGGCTTGCGCGCGAGCCGCGCAGACTCTGGCGACGTTACCTCATCGGCAACACGGCCTTCATTTGGCTGGTTCTGAAACAGGCGTGGCGACGCAGAAACAACGGGGAGACACAGGAACGCTTTGACCGGTGACCTAATCACCGCGTAGCCACTTTGCCGTGTCTTCAGCGTCGCTTTCGCTTTTATTCGTGTGGTTTCATCGTTTCGGTGTAGACCGAGACGGCGTAGCTAATCTCTTCGTCAATATACGCATCAATCAATCGCATAGCGGTGACGAATGATTCGGTCGCCACGTTGAGCGATTCTTCAAAGAGGCTCTGAGCGAGATGGTCGAGCAGTAACAGGCGCAACAACGATATTTCGCGCACGAGGTCGCGCACGCGGTAGCCCTGACGAAATCGTATGTATGCGTGAACGCGAGCCTCTTGCGTGTTTGAGATTGTGGGTGGAGTGGCTGAGCGCAGCAATTCGCACACTTCCTCGATGACGGCAGGAATATGATTGCGCAATCCCTCATCTGAAAGGTCTGCGTCCGATTGGATGCGAACGTCGGCGCGCACCGCATCAATCCAGCGCGACGTAAGTTTGTCTTTATGTCGCTCAATCCAACCGGCTAAGTCGGCGTGGGCCATAAACTCATCAGGCGCCGCCCACCTTGACGCACTTGATAGGCGCGCCTTCCTCTAGTATTTGCTCGAACTCTTTTCCGTGAGTCTCTTTCACAAAATTAAGAAACCCGTAAATCTTCGCTATCTGATCCGGCGAAAATCCAAACCCCTTGAGCAATTCATCGCTTGCGCGAAAGGAAAACGGATAAGGCACGACGCGAAATTCGAGGTTGAGCGTGTCGTGCAGCTTCAATATCACTTCGTACAGGTCCTTGAGCACTGTGAATGACGAAATAAGGCAGTGGTACTCGCCCCGGCTCGCTCGTGTCAGCAAATAGATATAATCCTGATTGTAGTTTTCGACGAACTTATCGAACTCGTCCTGTTCTAACATTACCCATGGCTTCCCCTTATTTCTTTTACTCACCGGTCCACGCAACGCCGAAGGGGGAGGAACGGCACTGCCATCGAACGGCCACATTTTGTGATTTAAGGTATGGTTGTGTCAAGCATTTGCAGGGAATAGAATAATTGAAGCGACCTTCACGCTTGCAGTCGCTTGGATAATGAAGGCATGATTTAGAATCGTTTTCCCGGCAGTGCGAAACGGAAGGAGGACCGAAAATGTCCAGAGATCGTAAGCCGCTCGCCGACGTGAGCGCGAAAGCAGCCGACATTCGCCCGATGAGCAAAGCCGCCGAGCTTGCCGCGCTGTTGGAATCGCGACGCGGCGAACGCCACGCCATCGTGATGCAGGATTACCCGGACCCCGACGCAATCTCTTCGGCGTGGGCGCACAAGCTGATTGCGGCTCGCTTCGGAATTGATTGCGATATTGTTTACGAAGGTCGCATCAGCCATCAGGAGAACCTCGCGCTGGTCCAGCTCACTGATATAGAGCTTGTGCGCTGTGACGAAAACAGCAACTTCGAGCAGTATCAAGGGACTGTCTTCGTTGATAATCAGGGGACCACTTCCTCGCTCACCGACCGGTTCGCCGAAGCGGGAGTCAAGCCGCTCATCATAGTCGACCATCACGAGCGGCAGGACCGCATCGAAGCCGAATACACCGACATCCGAAAGATAGGCGCGACCGCGACCATTTACACGGAATATATTCGCGAAGGCTTGCTCGATTTGAACAAGAGCGACATACAGCACGTCCGTCTCGCCACTGCGTTGATGCATGGCATCCGCAGCGAGACTTCAGGACTTGTGCGCGCGCGCGAAGAAGAGATGGAGGCGGCGACCTTTTTGATTCGCTTCACAGACGCTTCGATGCTCGAAGACATACTGTCGGTCAAACGCTCGAAGCAGGTGATGGACGTGATAAGGATGGCGCTCGAAAACCGCGAGATACGCGAGAGCTACTCAATATCGGGCGTGGGTTATCTTCGCGTTGACGACAGAGATTCCATCCCGCAGGCGGCTGATTTTCTGCTGACGGAAGAGAACGTTCACACGGCCATCGTTTACGGCATAATCGTAAAAGGCGAGCGCGAGATGGTCGTAGGCTCGATGCGCACGAGCAAGCTGACGCTGAACCCCGACGAGTTTTTGAAAGAAGCTCTTGGCGCGACCGAGACGGGCCGATACTATGGCGGAGGCCGTCGCGGCGCGGGCGGGTTCGAGATTCCGATAGGTTTTCTCGCTGCAATCAAGGACGAAGAGCTTGTGCGAATGAAGTGGCGATTGTACGACGAGCTTATAAAGAAAAAGCTCTTTGCCAAGATAGGCGTTCAGCCCGTGATGCGCGGCGAGTCGAGCCGCAGCGACACGGGAACTTTGCCGAGCGGCGCGCTGCGAGTCGAAGAGGTATAAGTGGTGCGTAATGCGTGATGCGTAATCGCAGAGATAGATTTAACGACTACGCATCACGCTTCACTCATCACTATCTGCGTGAGGTTCTCTTCTTGTGACGATAAACCAGATAGCCTGCGCCCGCGCCCGCGCCTGCGCCAATCAACGCGCCTTTCTTGCCGCCAATCAGCGCGCCGCCAACCGCTCCGACAGCCGTGCCAACGGCGATGTGTTTAGTCTTGCTGTGGTGATGGCGATACGGGCGGCGATGAGCAAAACCGCTCGGCGCAACCGATAGCAAAACCAGTATGACGGCCAGAAACAGCGCGACGATGTTCTTCTTTCTAACAGCTTGTATCATTTTCATCCCTCCAATCAGCGAATAATACCTCCGATGAGTATTAGTACAAAGCCCGTTCCACAGACCGCGCTTTGATTGATTAATCCTTGAAAGCTCGCGCGCGGCTTAGTAGCATAACAGGCACGAGGAGGCAAGGGAATGTCGAAACTGATTGGGCGGCGCGAGTTCCTGCGTGACTTAAGCTTTAGCGCAGCCGGGCTTGCGCTTGCGTCGGGCGTTGCAAGAGCTAGAGGGCGCGGGCAAATCAAGCTTGCGGGCCAGCCGAAAAACATTGTCATTCTCGGCGGCGGACTGGCGGGACTTGCAGCCGGTTATGAATTGAAACGCGCGGGCCACACGGTCACGATTTTAGAAGCGCGCAAAGCTCCCGGCGGAAGAGTTCGCACGCTCAGAGAGTTCGCCGATGGCCAGTACGTCGAGGAAGGCCCGCTGAGTTTTCCAAGCAGCCACGAATTCACCTACGGCTATGTTAGAGATTTCAATCTGCCCCTCATTGCGTCGGGCGCATTCGGTTACGATTCAATTGCGCACATTCGCGGCAGCCGGTTTCGCATCAACGGCAACGGCTCGGCTGACATTCCGTTCTCGCTCAAATCGAGCGAGCGGCAGGCGGGCGTCTTCGGCATTATCAATCTTTATCTTGAAGACTACATCCGCAAAGTCGGCAACCCTCGAAACGCCAACTGGCCGTCGGATGACTTGAGAGAGATTGACCAGATCAGTTTCAAGCAACTGCTCGAACAACAGGGCGCATCCGATGGCGCGATTGACATCATCGCCGCATCGCAGCTTGGGTTGCTCGGCTTTGGACTCGATTCATTTTCTGCGCTGGACGGCGTGGTGACCGAAGCCATCGCGTCGAATGGAATCTTCTTTGAGATACAGGGCGGCAACGACCAGCTTGCATACGCGCTGAAGAAGAAGGTCAAGAAGCAATTCAAGAAACAATCTGTAGTTCGCAGCATCACTCAGAATGAGACGAGCGTGACGGTCACGTACACGAACAACGACGGCGTTCAAACGTTCACTGCTGATCGAGTCATCTGCACGCTTCCCTTCCCGATTCTCAAAGAGATAGAGATCAACCCGCCGCTTTCGGAAGACAAACAACGCGCGATTCGCGAGTTGAAGCTCACGCCCGTCACGAGAACCTATTTGCAGTTCCGCTCGCGTGTGTGGGAGCAGGATCGTTTGAGCGGCTACGGGCTGACCGACCTTGAGATTCAAAACACATACTCGCCAACGCTGACGCAGCAGGGGCAGCGCGGCATTCTCGTTTCATACGCGGGCGGCCAGCGCGCCTTAGACTTGAGTGCGATGAGCGAGCGTGATCGTCAGGACTTCGTGCTCCGCAAGATGGGAAATCTCTTTAACAATCTCAGCAATCAGTTCGAGTCGAGCGCAAGCACCGTGTGGCATGAAGATAAGTGGGCGCGCGGCGCGTTCGCTTATTTCGAGCCGGGCCAGATGACGACGTTGCTCCCCGTTGCGCAGCGGCCCGAAGGCAGGATTCATTTTGCGGGCGAGCACACATCCGTGTGGCACGGGTGGATGAACGGCGCGCTTGAATCGGGAAATCGCGCCGCCGAAGAAGTAAACGCCGCCGAGAGCGCGGAGACGATAACTGTTCAAGCGAGCGCGCGTTAATCGGTGTGCATTTGCTTCGATTCAGCTACCGAGACACAAAGGCGCAGAGAATTGCAGTCGTAAATCTCTGCGCCTTTGGCTTTAGTCTCACTGTTAATTTGTACAAGACTGACTGCAATTAAAGGCTGGCATTTGGCCAATACCGGGCACTGTGATAACAACCGCACCGGGTAGCCCCGGGCATATCCTGCCTTTCAGGATCACCCTCGTGAATCGCGCCGGATTTGTGTCCGGGATCGGGTCTCTGAATCTGATTTTCTTCGGACTTATGCCACCGACAGTTATCGTCGCCGTGTCGGGTATCGCGTGCTCACTGCTTATGAAGAGCGTCAGGCTGAAAGCGCCGGATGAATCGCTATCGAGCCGAGAGCCAACGACAACAGGGGTCTGAACCGGCGGCGCGTCGCCTGTGCCGGGATTGGTCGCGCTTCGGCAAGTGAAACTCACCTGCACGCCCTGCTCGTTTCCGAGCGGGCAACCGGCTGGCGTGCCCGGCGGGAGCGTCGTCAGGTTGCGGCTCGTGCCGTTCGGCCCGCTCACGTGAATCAGGAAAGTCCTCCCCGCGTTCGCGCCGCCGAACTCAAATAGCGCATCAATCAGGTTCGGATTCAATATCTCAAACCGGCTCGCTTGAACGACGTGCGCGGGATTGTCGCGATCAACCGCAAACACAGAAGTCACGTTCGGCGTGCCGTCCGGCAGCACAAAACAGGTTCCCGGTATCAACAGATTCTGCTTGACAGAGCAATCGCCCGAAGACGGCGAAGCTGAAATGACGACCGGCGCGCGAACACCCAACTCTATCGGGCAGGTCTGAGATTGAGTGAACGGCCCGAATATGTTGTCGTCGCCTGCGCTCACAGTCCTGCTCACGGTAATGGTCGCACGCCCTCCGCAGCAGGCGAGCGGGAACGCGGTACCCGGTAGCTGCGGTCCCAATGTCGGCAGCGTCGCCTGTACAAGTATCGGGCTGACTATGGTGACGTTCTTGAGCGGGATGAGCAGTTCAGCCACGCCGTCGCCGTTCGTGTCGCAGGTGATTGTGGCTGCGGTCGGCCCGAAGCTGCATCCGACTATGTTCAGCGTCACTTCGCACAGCGCGTTGATGATGCCGACGGTCGAGCGCGGTTCGACTTCGGGTTGGCCCGGCGCAACGACAACCGGGTTTGCCGGTACGACAATCAGGCTCTGCGCGCCCGGCTCAATCGAAGCAGCGCGCACCACCATATTCGCTGTGTTCGCAATGTTACCGGCTTCGCTGCGCACGCGCGCGAGCGGCGTTATCAGCATAATCACTGCGAATGAAAGGACCGTTGTTATTATTGCTCTCTTGATTCTCATAACCCATCCCCTGTTTGTTTTGAATGTTCCGACTCTGAATCTTACCAGGTGACCTTGCCGATTCGCGTCTATAATGAACTCGGTTGAGAATAATCGCAAGAGATTTCCGCCGCCTTCGATGCCGCGGCGATCTAACGCGCCATTCGGTGTGCTTGTTCGTCTTACAAGCGGTATGCTATAAGGTCAGGCTTGTGCTTTTATCGTTCAATACTTCTTATCGGTGGCGCTTCGGTGTGGTTAGATAAAATACGTGACCCGAACTGCACTACTCAGAAGCTGATGCCAAAGCTCGCCTCTTATAAATCAATCGCAAAGCCACTCGGAGTCATCTTCGCATTCGTTCAGGGAGCAGGGGCCGCGCTCTGGACTTTTCCGTCCGTATTGGGGTCGGCGATCCTGATTGCGTGGGCGGCAGAGGCCGCGCAGTTTTTAGTCTCACAGGGGCTTGCGCTCGCAATACTCGCGTGGCTCCAAACGCTTCCAGAATTCGCCGTCGAAGCAGTCATTGCATGGGACGCAGGCCGCGCCGTTGCAACTCATCCAGGCACGCTCGAAGCTGCGCACGCGTCTTCGCTTATAACAGCGAACTTCACAGGAAGCCTGCGCTTGCTCGTTGGATTGGGCTGGCCGATGATCTATGCTACGGCGGCCTTTTTTCATCGCAAGCAATCGAAGCAACGGCTTCACACGGTCGAGCTTGAGCGCGAGCATTCCGTAGAGATAGTCTTTCTGCTCATCTCAATCGCGTACTTCTTCCTTGTCTGGCTCAAAGGCACGCTCAACTGGATGGATACGGCGGCGCTCACAATCATCTATCTTGTCTATCTTTTCTTCCTCAACAAAATCCCGCCGCAGGATGAAGAGAGGATTGAAGACATGGACCGCATACCGCGATTCATCCTCCGTAAGAGGCGCGCCCTTCGGACAAGTATGATCGCCGGGCTGTTTGCCGGCGGCGGCGTCATTTTGTACTTCACGGCGCACCCGTTCCTCGAAAGCCTCAAGGCGCTGGCCGTAGGCTTAGGGCTTTCGGCTTTCGTATTCGTGCAGTGGGTCGCGCCTTTTTTATCGGAGTTCCCCGAAAAAGTTTCGGCCTTCAACTGGGCCAGAAAAGTTACAACCGCGCCGCTGGCGTTGATGAACATGGTCAGCTCGAACATAAATCAATGGACTATGCTCGCGGCGATGCTGCCGATTGCCTACGCGCTTGCGCTCGGACACTGGGACGCGATAGTTTTCGATGAGCATCAGAAGGGCGAAATACTTTTGACCATAGCGCAATCGCTTCTTGGCGTCGCGCTGCTTGCGAACATGAGATTCGCTTACTGGGAGGCCGCGCTGCTGTTCGTTCTCTGGGCCGCGCAGTTCGTGCTTTCAGGATTCGAGAAGCCACTCGACACAGAGGCGCACAATCAGATGGCGACGCAGCTTGCAGCATGGCTTTCGGTCGGAGTCGACCAGGTTGAGTTGATCGCGCACCGCAGCAAAGAAGTAATAACATCCATCTACTTGATCTGGACGGGATTTATTGTTGTGGCTGCGGTCAAGCGACGCGAGCTTTTCAGCGCGCTGTCAATCTTTCCTCGCCTGATGCGCGAGCACTGGTGAGCGTTGACGACTTGTGAGATAAGCCTATGAGCATTAAAACCATTCTAGTTCCTACGGACTTCAGCGAGAACGCGCAGGTCGCATTCGAGAAAGCTTACGAGCTTGCCCGTCAACTGGGCGCGAAGCTCTACCTGCTCCACATCCGCGATGAGAGCGCGCTGAGAACGGCCATCAGAGAGGGGCTGCTCGACGGCGCAACCACAGATGAACAGTTGCAAGATGCGGTGAAGCGACTGACCGAAGAGCGATTCTCGAAGATGCTCGCAAGCGTTGACACTTCCAAAGTTGAGATTGAGCGAGCATCGCGGCGCGGCGACGCAGATCAGGTAATAATCGCCTGCGCGAAAGAACTCCCCGCCGACCTGATCGTCATCGGAAGGCGCGGAGCCGGTCTGGTTGAAAAGATAAAGAGCGCCGTCTTGGGTTCTGTCGCCGAAACCGTCATCAGAAAATCTCCCTGTCCTGTGCTAGTCGTCCGACGCGACCACGCGAAAAAGGATAATGGATGAAGGAGGAAAAGCATCTACAACGCTGCATCTCAATTCGTAATGCGCGCATGAGTAACTTTTCTCATCCCTCATCTTTCCGTCACCCTTTAATCTTCACCCTGTAAATTGACCACGAGTGCTCAAGGTCGCGGTTGCGAATCGCGGTGATGCGGATGAAGCGAGCGCGCACGGCGTCAAAGTTCGCGCTTGAGCGGCCACGCTCGCCTGCGCCTTCAAAGACTGTGCGCCATCGCCTGCCGTCTTCGCTCACTTCGACCCTGTAGAGTCCCGGAAAATCGGCCCTGTCTGGCTCGTGAATCTGTGTGACTCTCGTCACGGTATAGTTTCCGCCCATGTCAACCTGCACCCAGCTACCAGCGTAATTCGCCGTGCCCGTTGTCGCGCGCGTCGTGTTGTTATCGTTCAAAAGCGAATTGACGTTTGCGACTCCCTTCGACGTGATGGCGACTATTGGACGATTCGCGAGGTCGTCATCTTCGACAACATCTTCATCGCGGTTAGTGCGAAACTCAGCTATTGACCACCAGTGCTGATCATCTCGGTTGCGGAGCGCCGTGATGCGAACGTAGCGAGTCACGACTGGATTGAATCTGGCGACGCTACGACCGCGTTCGCCAGACCCGCGCCATACTTCGCGGAACCGCGATTCATTTCTCTCGCGGCTCACCTCAACTTTGTACTCGCCGGGATAATCCTCTGGCCAGTTGCCGTGCACCTGCACGACGCGCGACAGCTCGTACTCGCCGCCAAGATCGTAAGTGAACGCCATCCCAGCGTAGTTGGGCGTCCCGCTAGTCGCGCGGGTATCTATTTTGCCGTCTGACGCGAGCGCGATGTCTCTGAGCGAACCGGCTGGCTTCGGCGATGTATCGGGCTGGCGCTCTGCCTGCGGAATCTCGCGCGCGGTCTGTCCCGGATCAATTCCGACTTTCAACTCCGCAATGGTCCAGTCTTCGTTGTAAGTGGTATTGACTGCCGTTGCGGTGATGCGAATATAGCGAGCGCGAATTGCAGGCCAAACGGATTTGCTAGTGCCGCGCGTGCCCGGCCCTTCAAAAGTCCTGAACCATGGGCCGGAAGGCGATGCTGCGACTTCGGTTTTGTACGCGCCCGGATAATGAGTCGGCCAGCGACCGTGATCCTGAATCACGCCGATGACGGGCTGAAGGCTCCCGACGTCAATCGTGACGCTCTGGCCTACATAATCATTGCGGCTCGAATAAGCGCGAGTGTCAACGCGCTGATCGTTCGCGTTTGCTAAATCGAGCAGGTCGCCCGACACGGCGGCGGGCCGCACTGATACAGCCTGATAGGTTTGCTGTCCGGGACTGCTCGCGCCAATCAACGCAACGAAGAGCGCGGCGCTCATAGCGAGCGCAAGAGATTTAATCTTCGGTTTCATATTCACTCCTTAAGCTTTTCTACTTGTAGCTATGATGCGATGGTGTCGCTCAAGATTGCCTCAGCGGGCGAGTTACAACTGTGTCCACAGAATGCGCAATTGTTTCGCCTCCAATTGCGCGAGATGTCATCATCCTGTCTCGATGTTATCACGCGGCAAAAATGGAAGCCAACGAGAAGTCAGGATGCTTACTAAGCAGTGCCTTAGCTCATATCCGAAACTGGCTTCGCAAGCGCATGAGATGACAACTGAAAACCGTAAACCGAAAGCTGGACACTTGTTTGATACGCGCTTATTGCCTAATATACCCTCTACAACGAGCAGGATTTAACATCAACAATCTGTGGAAGAGGAAAAGTAGGATGAAGAAGATTATCGTCGTCGCATTGACGGTTGCGCTTGTCTTAGCAGCCGGATGTAAGAGAAGCAAGCGCAACCGCGACGATATACCTGCTGGCCAACCCGTCTATACCTATCAGGGCGAAGTGGGAACGCCGGGTGGAACCCTTGTGCTTGAGCTACAGACAAACATCTCGACGCTCAACGTTATAACGGCGACCGACAACATCACAACCTATGTGCTCTGGTATCATCTGTACCGTTGCCTGATTGATTTTCGCAATGGCGACGACCCGCCTCAATATGATCCGGGCCTGTGCACAAGCTGGGAGTCGAATGCGGACGCGACGCAATGGACTTTTCACCTAAGGCCGGGAGTGCAATGGTCTGACGGCGAACCTTTCACTGCTGACGATGTCTTGTTCACTTACGACGTTATACGCAATGAGAACGTCCCCAATGCCATACGCGATACTTTCAATGAAGGGATAGACGTGAACGGCAAACCTATTTTTCCAGACCTCGTCAAGATTGACGACCACACGGTTCAGTTCAACCTGCACAGACCAAACGGGATGTTCCTCGACTCAATATTCAATATGTGGCTGGTGCCGAAACACAAATGGGAGAGCGCGCTCGCCGACGGCACATTCAAAGACAAGATGACGACAGCCGATGACCCTGCGAACATCGTAGGGCTTGGACCGTTCCGCTTCAAAGAGCATACTCCCGACCAGAGCATTGTGCTTGAACGAAACCCGTACTTCTGGAAGCAGGACCGCAATGGCCAGAGGCTCCCTTATCTGGACCGGTTGATTTTCGTCATCGGAAGGGACGCAACTACGATTAACAACAAGTTTCAGGCGGGCGAAATTGATGTGACGACACGGGTGCGCGCTGAAGATTTCGGATCGCTGAAAGGTTTCGCAGACCGAAATCCCGGCGTCGCCGTGCTTCAAGACCTCGGCGTTTCCTACGACACGCAGTTCATAGCGTTCAACCAGAACACGGGAACAAATCCACAAACAGGTCAGCCCTATCTGGCTGAATGGAAGCAGCGCCTTTTCCGCAATCAGAAATTCCGCCAGGCGGTCTCTTACGCGATAGACCGCGAAGGGCTGGCCAACACGGTCTTCGTCGGGCGCGCGGTCCCCATCTACACGTTCGTCACCCCGGCTGATGTCAAATGGTACTCGGACGACATAATGAAATACCCTTATGACCCGGCGCGCGCGCGCGCATTGCTTGCCGAAATCGGTCTGCGCGACCGCAATCACGACGGCATTCTCGAAGACCAGTACGGCAATACTATTGAGTTCAACATCATCACTAACTCAAGCAACTCGCAGCGGGTCAAGATGGCCAGTTTCATTGCAAACAACCTGAGGGATGTCGGATTGAAGGTGACATCAACGCCGATAGCGCTTTCACAGGTAGTAGAAATGTCGCAATCGTCCTTCAACTATGACGCTTTAGTGCTCGGCTGGGGTATAGGCGTGCCCCCCGGTCCGCTCAACACCACTAACATACTGCTCTCGTCCGGCTTAAACCATGTTTGCTTCCCCTCTCAGAAATCGCCGTCGACTGAATGGGAAGCAGAGGTGAACCGGCTCGTGCAGGAGTTGCCCACTCATCCAGACTTTGAGACCCAGAAAAAGATTTACGCTCAGATTCAACGAATATGGTCTGAGCAGTTGCCGGAAATTAACCTTGTCGCTCAAAAAGAAGCCGTCGCCTATTACAACAAGTTCGGCAACATACGCCCGTCGCCGCTGCCCCCGCGCGTGACATGGAACGTAGAAGAGATTTATGAAAAAAAGTGAAAGCAGTGGTCAGTGGTCAGTTGAGAGATTGGTAGTTGCCCTGAAACAGGCTCCCGGAGCCATTTTCAAAGCATCAGCCTTTCAACCGACCACTGAACACTGAACACTGACTTATGCGCACCTTCCTGATAAAGCGGTTGCTGGCGGCGATACCGCTCATCTTTTTTGTCACATTTATAATGAAAGCGATGCTCGTGCTGTCGCCGGGCAATTATCTGGATCAACTGCGACTGACGCCAGGCATCTCACGCCGCTATATTGAGGAGCAGATAAAGATTTACCATCTCGACAGCCGAAATGTATTCGAGCGGTACTGGCACTGGCTCATTCCCGCCTTTCAGGGCGAGTTCGGCCACTCGCTTCTTTACAAGAGACCGGTCGTTGACATGCTCGGCGAGCGCGTGTTGAACACATTGATGCTGACGGGCGCGGCGCTAGTCTTTTCATGGGGGCTTGCTATCCCGCTCGGAACGCTTGCCGCAGTATATCGCAATCGCTGGGTTGATAAACTTGTGAGCTTCATATCGTTCTGGGGGCTTTCGATTCCAAGCGTATTCTTTTCTATGCTGATGGTGTTGCTTGCGGCAAAGACTGGGTGGTTCCCCGCCGGAGGCATCCACGATCAAAGGAATTGGAACGAATTCACAACGTGGCAGCAGATAACAGACACGCTGTGGCATCTTGTGCTTCCGACAATTGTGCTCGGTACAATCGGCATGGCTCAGTACATGC
This sequence comes from Blastocatellia bacterium, assembly GCA_035575515.1. Taxonomy (GTDB): domain Bacteria; phylum Acidobacteriota; class Blastocatellia; order UBA7656; family UBA7656; genus DATLXU01. The sequence goes on along the minus strand of DATLXU010000108.1, from coordinate 22,216 downwards.
GCCAGATGCGCAGCGAGATGATTGAAACGCTGTCGCAGGACTACATTCGCACGGCGCGGGCGAAAGGTTTGAGCCGCTGGCGCGTAATCTATCGCCACGCGCTCGGCAACGCGATCAACCCGCTCGTGACGTTGTTTGGATTCTCGATTGCGTTTTTGCTCGGAGGCGCGCTGCTGACGGAATATGTATTCGGCTGGCCGGGACTCGGGCTACTCATCTACGATGCGCTGACAAATAAAGACGAGCCGCTCGTGATGGCAGCAGTAACTATGCTAGTCATCATGTTAGTGATAGGAAATCTCATTGCAGACATTCTGCTGGCTGTGATTGATCCGCGAATAAGGGTGGAATAGCTGAACACCAGGCATGAATTCTCAAGAAGAAAGGAAAGACGGCGAGCACTTTCTTGAAGAGCGTCCCGTTGTTGCCGAGCGGGCGCCCGGCGAGGTAGTTGTCGAAACCATCCCGCCGCCATCGGTGAGCGGCGCTGGTGAGCGTTTGCCCGCGCGCAAGCGAAGCCGTTCGCCGTCGCAACTGATCTGGCTCAAGCTGCGACGGAACAAGACGGCGATGTTCGGACTATACACGCTCATCGTGTTGTACTCGATGGCGGTACTTGCGGGATTTCTCGCGCCTTACCGTTACGACAACCAGAAGAGCGATTACTCGTTTGCGCCCCCTATGCTCGCGCGCATCCACGTATTTGATGAAGAGGGCCATTTAACTCGCCCGTTCGTTTACGGCATAACGCCCATTGACCGCGAGTTGAAAACCTTCAGCGAAGATCGCTCTCAAAAATATCCGATTCGACTGTTCGCGCGCGGCGACCAGTACAAGATTCTCTGGGTCATAAGCTCTGACATACACCTGTTCGGAGTTGACGCGCCGGGCCGCTTCTACCCATTCGGCGCGGATATGTTTGGGCAGGACGTATTCTCGCGCATACTCTACGGCGCGCAGGTGTCGCTTTCGATTGGCATACTCGGAATAATCATCTCGACAGTGATAGGGATGCTCATCGGCGGCATCGCGGGTTATTTCGGCGGCGCTACGGATTTCCTGCTGATGCGAATGGTTGAGGCGCTGCTTGCGCTGCCAAGCCTATATTTCATTTTGATAATGCGGCAGATGTTCGGCACGGGGATGAGTTCGACGGACATCTATCTTGTCATCGTCATCGTGCTTGCGTTCATAGGCTGGGCAACGCAAGCGCGAGTGATTCGCGGGATGGTGTTGTCGCTCAAGGAACAGGAATACGTCGTGGCGGCGCGCGCGCTCGGCTACGGCAATATGCGCATCATTATTCGCCATATACTGCCGAACACCTTTTCATTTGTTATAGTGACGGCGACGCTCTCGGTGCCGTATTACATTCTGGGAGAGGTCGCGCTATCGTTCTTAGGCGCGGGCATTCAAGAGCCGGAAGCGAGCTGGGGCAATATGTTGAATGCTGCGCAGAACAACCGCGTCTTTGAAGCATTTCCGTGGATGCTGATACCCGGAGTCTTTATCTTCATCGCAGTTATGGCGTGGAATTTCTTAGGCGACGGACTGCGCGATGCCGCCGATCCGCGCACATTGAGCTAAGGGATGGAAGAACGAAGAGTACGAATCTCAAACCGGTTAGGGCTTCACGCGCGGGCCGCTGCGCGATTGGTGCGCCGCGCCTCGCAGTTCACTTCAAATGTCGAAATAATTCGCGAAGACACAGGAACGCGGGCCGACGGCAAATCAATCCTGAGCGTGCTGCTGCTTGCCGCATCGCTCGGTACCTGTCTTATAATCAGAGTCAACGGCGAGGATGAGCAGCGGGCCGCGAGCGAGATTGTCGAGTTGATTGAAGCGAAATTCGGAGAGGAAGTGTCGGATGGCGTCTTCTAGCGCAAGCTCGCGCGACGTAAAACTGCGCGGAGTCGCAGCCGCGCCCGGAATTGCCGTTGGCCATGCGCTGCGCCTCGATGAGCGGGGCAAGCACCAGTTCTATTACATCTCAATCTCACCCGCGCAGGTGCGAACAGAGATTCGCCGCCTCCACGAAGCCTTCGATGATGCCCGCGCGCAGTTGAACGAAATCAAAGTGCGGCTGGCGCGCGAACTCGGCTATGAGCATTCATTCATTCTCGATGCGCACCTGATGATGCTCGAAGACAAGCGGCTGCTGTCTGAGCTTGAGCAGGAGATTCGCACTCGTCGCGTCAACGCTGAATGGGCCGTGCGCACCGTGACCGACCGAGCGATAAATGCCTACAAGCATGTCAACGACCCTTACCTGCGCGAGCGCACTTCGGATCTCGAAGACGTAGCCACAAGGCTGCTCACGACGCTATCGGGCCGCAACCAGTTCGATCTGTCCGACCTTGAGCAAGACGTGATAATTGTTGCAAAAGACATCTGGCCCTCGACTGTGGCCGAGCTTGATTTCAATCATGTTCTCGGATTTGCAACAAACGCGGGCGGGCCGACTTCACACACTGCGATCATCGCTCGCGCGCTTGGCATACCCGCAGTCGTCGGACTCCACGACATTACGCGGCGAGTCAAGACTGGCTCGCAGTTGATCATTGACGGCGCGGCGGGAGAGGTTTTGCTGCGCCCGACAAAAGCAACGGCGCGCGCTTACATTGAAAGGCGCGACGCCGAGCGCCGCAAGCGTCCAACGGCGAAAGCGTCCGAAGCTGCGGAGACGAAAGACGGCGTGCGCATAACGATGAAGGCGAACGTCGAATTGCCGAACGAGATTGAATCGCTCACCCTGTTCGGAGCCGAAGGCATCGGACTTTATCGCTCGGAGTTCATGTTCCTGCACCGATTGCCTGAGCTTCCGAGCGAAGACGAGCAGTACCGACTTTATCGTCGTCTTGCCGAAGCGACGGGCGACGCAGGGGCGAGCATAAGAGTCTTCGACCTCGGAGGCGACAAGCTCACGCTCGAAGGCTTCGAGCAGGAGCAAAACCCCGCGCTGGGGCTTCGCGCGATTCGGCTCTCTTTGAAGGCTCAGGATATTTTTCGCACGCAGCTACGCGCGATACTCCGCGCGAACGCTCACGGCCAGCTCAGAGTCGTGCTGCCGCTGATTACCACGATAGATGAATTGCGCGAGGCCAAGCGCATCATTGCTGAAGTGAAGCAGGATATGGCTGAAGCGCGCGTCGAGCATAACGCGCAACTCCCGCTCGGCGTGATGATCGAAGTTCCTGCGGCTGCGATGCTCGCAGACCTGTTTGCGCGCGAGGCCGATTTTTTGAGCATAGGCACGAACGACCTGATTCAGTATATGCTCGCGGTTGATCGCACGAATGAGAACGTCGCGCACCTTTATCAACCGCTTCATCCGGCGGTGCTCAGAACGATTGCATATCTTGTCCGCGTTGCCGAAGGCGCGAACGTGCCGCTCGAATTGTGCGGCGAGATGGCTGCCGACCCGCTGCAAGCCATCGCTGTAATAGGGCTTGGGGTTCGCACGCTCAGCCTAGTGCCAGCCTCAATACCGCTGGTCAAGAATGCAATCCGATCAATCGAGATGGACCGCGTCAGGTCGCTTATGAAAGAGGGGATGAAGCTCGCGTCGTCGTCGGAAGTCGAGCAACTGCTCTCGCGCGAGTTGCCGCGTCAAGCTCCGCGATTCTTCTCAGACTGGACGGCTAATCATTAAAGCCCTGCTTCCGCCAATTTGACTGAAAGCGTCAGATCGAGATAACGCGATTTGCCACATTCAGGGACCATCGTATTCAACTGCTACAAATTCTGTCTTTCTTCACAAAGGCTTACAAAGAGAGAGAAGGTGGAACAAACCTTGCTGTAAATTCACAAGATACGTTCATAGTTTGAGTAATTGAAGCGACCAAGGGACAAGATATGTCAGAACAACTGAGTCGGCCTTCTGCGGCGGCAAAGATTCTTCCGATAGTTTTCTGCTGTGCAGGGTTTGGCGCGCTCGCCTTTTCGCTCTATTCAGTGTCCATTGCGACCATCAATTTCAATTGGGTCCTGCTGTTTCTGGTCGTCGTTTTGTCGTTATCAAGAGTTGACGCAAGCCTACCAAAATCGCCTCCAATAATTAAGATTAAAGACATATTGATATTCTTTTCGGTCCTTATGTTCGGTCCAATGCCATCAGTAGTGCTCGCAGGAGCCGATGCCGCAATCTCGTCCTTCAATCATAAGAAGAAGCGAATTGAACCAGCCCTGAATGTCGGAGTAACGAGCCTTATGGTTTTCGTTTCGGGTTGGGCTGTTACTCTCACGTTCGGAGAGATCAATAATCAGCCATCAGGCACAGGCATAATGGCTCAGGCAATTAGCGTAGGAGAATTGATTCTGGCTGCCGGGATGTTGATTCTCATTTACTACGGGCTGAAATCGGCTGTTGATGGCTCGCTCAAACAGAATCGCCAACCATTGAAAGCGTGGCGGGATTCGTTCCTGTGGCATGACTTTTTGCCGCTGGCTCTGGTTCCCTATTCTGCTCTGGCAATCGTTTGCGCGGCGATAAAATTACTGGCCGATTTATCATTCACCGCTTTCATCATCGCATCGCTTCTCGCCATCACGGCTTACCTGACATACAAAGTCTATGCGGAAAAGATACAGGCCTCGAACCTTCACGCCGAGCAGATGGCCAACCTTCACCTGCGAACAATCGAAGCTCTGGCCATCGCGGTTGATGCAAAGGATGAAGTGACGCACGATCACGTTTTTCGCGTTCGGGTTTACGCGACGGGCCTTGCAAAACTATTCGGGCTTTCTGACCTTGAGATTGAAGCATTGAAAGCGGGCGCGCTGCTGCACGACATAGGAAAGATCGCCGTGCCCGATTACATCTTGAACAAGCCGGGAAAGCTCACGCCTGCCGAGTTTGAAGAGATGAAGATGCACACGATCATCGGCGCTGAGATACTCAGCCGGGTGAACTTCCCCTACCCGGTCGTTCCAATCGTGCGTCATCATCACGAGCGATGGGACGGGCGCGGCTATCCTGATGGACTCAGGGGCGAAGAGATTCCGATCACGGCTCGCATCATATCGGTAGTTGATTGCTTCGACGCCGTGCGTGAAGACCGCCAGTACCGCAAGGCGATGACGCGCGAAGAAGCCATCGCACTTCTTCAAGCAAACAGCGGCACGATGTATGATCCTGATGTTGTAGCGGCTTTCATTGAGCACCTGCCGGAGTTTGAAGCCGAGATACGCAATCACAAAACAATCGCCGCCAATGGCAAACGAGAAAAGAGCACGCTGTTTCGTTCCAGACCGCAGGGCGCGGACGAACAGATTCTCGATCAGATACGCAACGCCAACAACGCAGTGGATGCGCTTTACAAGGTCGTGGATGCCATTGGCGAAAGCCTCGACCTGCGCGATGCGCTCACAATAGTTTCAACCAGATTGCAAGATATCGTCAGCTATACGACCTGCGCACTTTATCTCTTGCGAAAGGATTCAACTGAGATAGAGGCTGTTCACGTATCAGGTCGCCACGCAGACCTGCTAAGGGGTTGCCGCATCACTTCTGGCGCGGGCATCTCAGGATGGGTCGTGGCCAACGGCCATCCCATGCACAACAGCGACCCGCGATTGGACTTCGACGCGATGAAAAAAGCTCCGCCTGCCGCCTATCGAACCTCAACGGTAGTGCCGCTGCTCAGGAGTGGCCGTGTGCTCGGCGCGCTCGCCGTCTATTCGACAGAAGTTGCTTCATACAACGTCGACCAGTTGAGACTGCTTGAGGCCGTTGCAAAGCTCATTTCGGATGCGCTGGCAAAGGCCGGGGCGCAGGATGTGAAAAGGGCGGACGAGCTTACGGACGAGGTGACGGGGCTTGCAAATGCGGTTGCGCTGCGACGGCGGTTCGAGATCGCGGCAGATCGCGCAGAGCGGCACAGCGAGAAGTTCTCAATCGTGATGATGGACATTGACGGCTTCAAACAGATAAACAAGATGATTGGAAAGCAGGATGCGGATCATCTTTTGTGGGAAGTCGCCAGACAGCTTTCAGCTTTAATTCAGCAGCCCAATTTTGTTTGCCGATACACAGGCGATAAATTTGTGGCGCTGATAGAAGGCGCTCCTGAAGAGATCATAGAAATTGCCCGAAGTATTCAGAGAAAGATAGACAAGCACGATTTCGGATTTGCAAGCTCAAGCATCTTCATCGGCATGAGCATAGGCGCTGCCGATTACGGCGCAGACGGTTGCGCGCTCGATGAATTGCTCGTGGCGGCAACGCGCGCGATGAGCGCCGACAAAGCAAATCGCAAAACCATTCCTTCCGGCCCGCTCGCCGCAAAGCCACACACGATTGGCGACTACAAAGTGATGTGACGGCCACTGTAGCGGGGCGCTGCGGCGAGGCGTTACGTTTGACACCTATCGCGCGTAATATCAAAATGGAATCTGATGACGCTATCGCCGCCATATAACTCAGGCGAAATCAATCCGCATCAACAACAAGGACTCCTGCCAACTATCAAGCAAGATTTATTTGCAGCATTGCTGATAATGCTCTGGGCCACATTGCTCATATCGGGGCTTATAGTTTCAGGCGGTCCGATGGGCGATGACGCGCTAATCCACTATCGCTGGGCGGTCGAATTCATACATGCTTTCAGCGACGGCGGTTTTTATCCGAGATGGTTTAGCGAAGCCAACTGGGGTCAGGGCAGCCCCGCGATGCTCTACTACCCTCCGCTGCCTTTCTACATCGTCGCTGTTTGCTCAATATTTGTCCGAAGCTTTCCTGCGGCAATAGTAATTGGATGCTGGCTCGCATTTCTTGTGTCAGGGCTGACGATGTACAGTTTCAGCCGCACGTTGCTTTCGCGAAAGATGAGCCTGATTGCCACGCTGGTTTACCTCAGCATCCCTTATCATCTTTTCGATCTCTATCGCCGCTCGGCGTTGTCGGAAGTATGGGCTTTTTCGTGGGCGCCGCTTCTCTTGAGCGCAACGTATCGCGTCGCCGTTTCAAAAGAGAGTAAAGGCATTCCGCTGCTGGCAATTGCTTATGCGCTGATGGTTTTGACTCATCTGCCGACGACTCTGGCAATGACTCTGCTTTTGCCGGTATTCATTCTGATGATAACTCGAAAACCGGCTCGCATTGCGCGCGCGGCTGCGGGCGTGGGGCTGGGCGCAGGGCTTTCTGCAATCTTCGCTATGCCGCTGATTTTCGAGCGCGGCTATGTGCATTACGAACGGCTCCTCTTGTTCAATTACAACGATTTTTTTCTTTTCGCAAATCTCGGAGCCAATCTGAACAGAGACATCTTCGGGCGGCATGACGAGGGGCAGAATTTCGTCTCGAACGGCAACTGGACGGCTATCGGGCTGCTATCTCTATTGCTCGTAATCACCCCTTTGATTTGGGGCGAGCTTTGGAAGAAAAATGGCGAGCAATCGTTTGCGCCTCTGCGCCGCGCCTTATGGACAATCTCGCTCTCAAGTCTTTTGATGACGACCCCGCTCACACGCCTCGTTTGGCAAACGGTTCCCTTCCTCGCCAATTTGCAATTTCCGGTCAGATGGTTGCTCATTACAAGCGTCGGCGCATCGCTGCTCGTTGCGGTATCATTTGTGGCAATTGCGCAAGACCGCAGATTCCGCGTGGCCGCAACTCTTGCTTTAGCCGTGACCTTATTCTTCAATCTGGTTCTCGCTACAACAGTCATCGCGCGCGCGCCGTACAACCCTGAGATTTTCGAACAGGGCACGGACGGTTTAGAGGTTGGCGAATATCGTCCAATCTGGTGGGACGAGTATTATCATAAGGAGATCTTAGAAAATAGCGTGATGGTCACAGACGGCGTGGCCGACGTGGGTGTGGTGGATGATTTCGGCATCAAGCAAAAATATATCGTCAACGCGAGCACTGAAGCGATGCTGAAACTCCGCCCGTTCTATTTTCCGGGCTGGGTCGCGCGCGTTGATGACAGAGCCGTTCCGATTGCGCCGAGCGCCGAAGGAAATATTCAGTTAGCGATTGAGCCGGGCGCGCACACTTTGACGTTAAGCTTTGAAGAGACCTGGCCGCGAAGGCTTGGCAAAGCAGTCTCTTTTGTCACTCTGGTTATTCTGCTGATACTGACCTACCTCTCCCGGCGCAGAGCCGATCAATCAAACGAGGGAAAACCGCTCCGCACCAATAGCCCTGTTTAAGCTCGCGCTTGAGCCATTCGCGCTTTTATATCGCGCATCATCATCACTAAGTCTCGTTTCCACGTTGCGTCAACGCGCCTTTGCCTGGTACTTCCCTCTTTGCGAATCGTTTGTCAACGCCAGAGCCATCGCCGCCCAGTTAGTCGCCGCAGCGGAAATCCACTGGTCGTTGCCGTGTGGAAACCCTCCCTCGAAGTACGGCTGGAGCGGAACCGAGCGGCTCCTGACGTACCATGAGCCGTCTTCGAGTTGCGTCTTCAATAGAAATTCAATGCCTCGCTTGAACGCCGGGTCGCTCGCTTGAATTGCGCCAGCCTGCCTCAATGCAACCAGCGCCAGCCCCGTCGCGTAGGCGTCGCTCGCAAGCGAAGGGAGTTGCGCCCATCCGCCGTCGGCTCGCTGTTGGGCAATCAACTCGCGCGCGCCTTTTTTGATGAATTCGCTGTCCGCCTTCACACCTGACCATGCCAGACCCATAAGCTGATACACGCGATCATCCGTAGTTTGCGGATTGGCTTTCATCAGCCAATCGGCGGCGCGTTTCACAGCCGCCTCGTACTTCGCGCGCTCGGCCTTCGGGGCGTAGACCTGAATCGCTCTCAACGCAAGCGATGTGAGCGCAATGTCGCTCGTGCCCAGCGGGGGGCGATGCGCGAAGACTCGCCATTGACCGTTGGGGCGCTGTTGCGAAGCGATGAAGCGCGCCATCGTATCTGTCGCAGCGTCAGGCGGATAATTCTCTGCCGCAAGCCCCGTCAAAATATAACTGATGGCGTTGGTCTCTCCCGGAATTCCCACGCCTTGCAATACTCGCTCGCGCCACTTCTCCAAGTATTCGCCAATCTTCTTATGCTGCTCGTTTGCGGCTTGCTCGTTTACTTTGAAGCCATTCTTGCGCGCAAGTGCGACGGTCATCGCCGTGAACGTGTTGTGATGGCAGGAGACACAGCCCGACCTCTGCAAGAATATCGCGTCGGCTTTTTGCAGCAGCGGAAGGCTTCTTTCAAGCGCGGCTCGAATCGAAGCGGCGGGCTTCGGAGCAGGCGGAGTGTATATAGCCGCCGTGCCTTCTTTTGCGCCGGCTTTAGCTAACATATCAGCGATTGGGTTCGGCCCTCTCATTCGCGCAAAGTCGAGCGGGGTCTTGCCGTCAGGGTTCTTTGCATTAACGTCTGCGCCGCGCTCAATCAGGGCCTTGATAGTATCTACCGAAACTGCGTCGGAAGCGGCGGCAAGCATAAGAAGCGTGTTGCCTTTCGGCTCTCTTGTGTTTGCGTCAACCCCTTTGTCGAGCAGCAGATTCACCACGCGGCCATCCCACGTCGGAGGCGAGAGAACCGCTCCCGCCTGAGTCAGAGTGCGACGGTCAGTGCCGTTAATCAATAACTCAAGACACTTCGCGCAATCGCTTCTGGCGGCATGGAAAAGCGCGCCAGCTCCTGCGCTCTTTACGTCTGCGCCGCGCTCGATGAGCAATCGCAGCAGCGACTCGTCGCCAGTGCGCGCAGCTTCTAACAGCACAGTGGCATACCCTCTCGTATCTGGCGACTTTGCTGTGAGGTCAGCGCCGCGATCAAGCAGGAGTTTTACGACTTCGGTATTACCGAACAGCCCTGTTGCAATCAGCAACGGCGTGCGAGCATCATCAGAACGTGCGTTCACATCCGCGCCATGCTCGATGAGCAGCCGCGTCTTCTGTAAATCATCAACAGCCCACATAAGCGCGGTCGCGCCCGCGTCGTTGCGAATGTTCGGGTCTGCGCCATGTTCAAGGAGCCATCGCACATCTTCCGCGTCGCCGTAAAGCGCGGCCTGCATTAATGGTGTAGTGCCGCCCGCGCCTCTCAGATTTCCGGCATTCTTATTTTCGCCGACCAGCTTCTTAAATGTTTGCTTGTCGCCGTCGCGCAGGGCTTTCAAGATAGGCTCTGCTTTCGGGTCGGGCGGAGGAGGCGATACGTCGCCGGCGAGGTCGTCGGGCCACTCGGCTCCCTCGTCAATCCATCTCTTGATTATTTCAATCTGATCATCGGTGAGCCGCTCGTTCAGCGGCATCTGCGGGCCGAATTTGTTGCTTATAAGTTTGAGGTATAGCCGGCTCATGGCGCTGCTGCCGGGCACGATCATCGTTTGCGTGCCGCCGCGCATCGCGTCTCGCCTTCGGTCTAGCCGGAAGCCATGTTGTTGAATTGATGGGCCGTGACACTCTATGCAGAACTGTTTGAATATGGGTTGCACGTCGCGGCGGAAATCAACTTTGCCGGATGCTTGATGTGATTGCGTCACGCTTAATGCCAGCGCCGCGAGAAACGCGACTAGGGTGAAGCGCCTTAGTATTTTGGAATGACTTGATTGCATAGCTGGAACTCCTTTTATATATGCGTCAAAACAAGGGGAGTCTTGCCGCCTGAGGGAACAGCGAGCTTATAACACTGCTTAACGTGAGTCAATGTTCACAGAAATCAATGCCTGACTGCGTATGCATTGACCGTGAGGATCACGATATTCATCGTCATTCAATTTCTGCTTTCGCATCTGCTCCGGCTTCAATCCGCCGCTGTTTTAGAGGTTCACTGCCGATTTTGCATGCGCTTGTAAATAAAAAAGCTGAATCGCAATCTTTGCGCTAATGGCTTGAACCGTAGAATCAATCGCCACGTCTTCCGATTGGCGTGTCGCGCGTCATCAACTATGCCACCGACTCAAGCCGTCTTTCATTCTGTATTGTCACAGTCGGATTGGGGTTTGGTTCAGGGACAGGCAGGTTCTGTTCTTTCAAGACAGCGATCTGCTCTTCCATGCCCCACCTGGCTTTATATAAACAGTCTTCGATTGAATGGCCGACTCCTGTGAAGCCTTCCAGGTCAGGCGAATAGAAACCGAAGAAATTCGGGTCTTCAGTTGCTTCAATGATCAACGAGTATTTAAGATCAATCATAGCCTCTTTCAATTCCTTTCCCTGATGCCGGCAGCTTTCAGGATAGCATGACCGGTGCCGGTTGGAACCTCTTTTGAGCCATGATAATCAACGCGAATCACACGGTCGTAGCCTGGCTTTGCGTAATAACGAATCGAGCCTTTTCATTCGTTCTTTGACAAGCTGAAACCCATTCTTTTCAAGCAGGCGAACCAATTCGCTGAATTTCATCGCTAGACTCTCTACGCATTCTAACCCTCGAGCTTTGCGCGAATGGCTTGAACGATTGAATCAATCGCCACGTCTTCCGATTGGCGTGTCGCGCGGGTCATCAACTCGACTTTGCCCTCTTTGATCTTTTTGCCAACCGTGATTCTAAAAGGCACGCCTATCAAATCCGCGTCGTTGAACTTCACGCCCGCGCGCTCGTCGCGATCATCGAGCAGCGTTTCAATGCCCGCCCCTTCAAACTCTTGATAAATGCGCTCGGCTGCGCTCACGAGCGATTCATCTTTCGTATTCACTGGCGTAACTATCACATGAAACGGCGCGACCGAAACGGGCCAGATAATTCCCGCCTCGTCGTGATACTGCTCAATTATCGTAGCCATCACGCGCTCAACGCCAATGCCGTAGCTTCCCATCACTATCGGGACTTCTTGTCCATCGGCAGTCAACACTCTTGCGCCCATGCTCTCGCTGTACTTTGTGCCGAGCTTGAAGATGTGACCGACCTCGACGGCTTTGAAAACGTCGAGCCTGCCTTCGCAATTCGGGCAGCCCTCGCCCGCTTTGACCGCGCGCAGGCTCGTCCACTTGTCAACTTTGATGTCACGCTCGATGTCAACGCCACGCAGGTGATGCTCGTCCTTGTTCGCGCCCGTCGTCATGTTGCGCCGCCCACGCAACGCGTCGTCGGCGATGACCTGATTCACCTTCGGATGAGTCGCGCGAGTTACGCCGACAGCGCCCAGACTTCCAGCAGATGCGCCGAGGGCTTCGCGAATCTCATCTGGATGCGCGGGACGAACGTTAATCGCGCCCGTTGCATCCATCAGCTTCGTTTCATTCAACTCGTGATCGCCGCGCATCAACACGAGCGTCAACTTGTCGTCGAGCACATAGACCAATGTTTTAATCTGTCGGTCAGCCGCCGCGCCGCCGGGAAATGTCGTCAGGTCTTCGATAGTTCGCACGCCCGGCGTCGGAAACTCTTCGACGGACGCAGGCCCGCCTTCGTCATTCGACGGCTCGATGCGCGAAGTGGCTTTCTCGACATTTGCCGAATAGCCGCACTTATCGCAGACGGCAATCCAATCCTCGCCCGCGTCCGTGCGAACCATGAACTCTGTTGATTTGCTGCCGCCCATCGCGCCTGAGCTTGCTTCGACGGGCGTGTACTTCAACCCGCAGCGATCAAATATCCGGCAATAAGCGTCGTGCTGATCCTGAAACGATTTATCCAACCCTTCCCAGTCAACGTCGAAAGAGTAGGCGTCTTTCATCGTGAACTCGCGCACGCGCAGCAGTCCCGATTTGGGCCGCGCTTCGTCGCGGAACTTGGTTTGAATCTGATACCAGACCTGCGGCAACTGGCGATATGAGCTGATGGCGTTGCGCGCAATGGTCGTGAAGATCTCTTCGTGCGTCATGCCCAAAGCCATATCCGCGCCTTTGCGGTCGCGCAGCCGAAACATGTTTTCGCCCATGACTTCCCACCGGCCTGATTCCTTCCAGACTTCCGCAGGGTGAATCGCGGGCAGCAGGAACTCCTGCCCGCCGATTCGATTCATCTCTTCGCGGATTATCTGAATGACCTTCAAGCGCACTCGCTCAGCAAGCGGCAGGATTGAATAAACGCCCGCTGTGAGCTGGCGTATGTAGCCCGCGCGCACGAGCAGCTTGTGGCTTACAACTTCGGCATCAGCCGGGTCTTCGCGCAGGGTTGGGATGAACATGTTCGACCAGCGCATGCTAAATTCTCCTTAACGAAACGTTTCCTTCACATCACGAAGCTGGACAGACGCGTTTGCGCTGTGAAATGGAATTATCAAAACTAACAAGCGAAAAACTTCACTGTCAAGCAAACCGGCAGCCGCGCTTGCAAACACGTCGCCCGCTTTGATACATTCCATAGCTGGACACTCCGAGCCAGCAACGACATATTGTGCATCGCCGCGATGCCGCCAAGTCGTAATTGATTCCACAAGCGCGCAAGCGCACAACCACTTCGAGGTAGCGCAATGCTGGCTGGCGACATTCCAGAAGCCCTGACTTTCGACGATGTTTCCATAGTTCCCGCGCGGAGCGACGTTCTTCCGACAGAAGCCGACACAACAACTAAGTTCACGCGCAATATTCCGCTCAACATTCCGATCTCCAGCGCCGCGATGGACACCGTAACGGAATCGCACCTCGCGATAGCCATCGCGCAGCACGGCGGCATCGGCGTTGTTCATAAGAACCTCTCAATCGAAGCGCAGCGCGACGAAGTTGATAAGGTAAAGCGCAGCGAATCGGGGATGATAGTCGACCCGGTGACGATGACGCCTGATCGGCCCATCTCGGAAGCGATGGAAGTGATGGACCGCTATCACATCTCCGGCGTTCCGATTGTTGAAACGAACGGCCACCTTGTCGGGATACTTACGAACCGCGATTTAAGGTTTGAGACGCGGCTCGACCTTCCCATCAACGAAGTGATGACGAAAGAAAATCTCATCACCGTGCCCGTCGGCACGACGCTGAACGAAGCGAAGGCCATACTTCAACGCCACCGCGTCGAAAAGCTGCTGGTCGTTGACGAGAACTATCGCCTCAAGGGGTTAATCACGGTCAAAGACATTCAAAAAGCGATCAAGTATCCTAACGCCGCGAAAGACGCGCTTGGCCGGTTGCGTGTAGCTGCGGCGATTGGAGCGACTGGAGATTTTCTTGAGCGAGCCGAAGAGCTTGTGCGCGCCCGCGTCGACGCGCTCGTGATTGACACCGCGCACGGCCACACGGAAGGCGTCATCAGCGCCGTCAAAAAGATCAAGAGCCGCTTCCCTGAGATTGATGTTGTCGCCGGAAACATAGCGACAGCCGAAGCGACCAGAGATTTAATCTCAGCAGGCGTTGATGCAGTTAAGGCAGGCATGGGACCTGGTTCAATTTGCCTTGATGAAAATGCTTTGATCTTGATGACAGACAGCAGCGTAAAGCGAATTTGTGAGGTTCAAGTCGGTGAGTTGGTTGTCACCCACAGCGGGCGAGTTCAGCCCGTAACCAAAACATACCGCCGTTTATATCGCGGTCAGATGGTCGCGCTTAACGTAGGCGGGTGTCCAGACAAACTGCGTGTCACGCCAAACCATCAACTGCTGGCAGTTACGTTTGACGTTCCGACCAAAGTGCGCACCAAAAACGGAGCGAAGTATTTCTTCTCAACTCGAAAATACAACACCGGTTTGCGATGGGTGCGCGCAGATGAGTTAAAGCCGCAGGATGTGTTAGCTGTACCAAAACGCAAGTATGCAATTGAAGCGCGCATCTTCGACCTTGCCAAAATAGTTCCGCACTACCAAGCCGATGATCTTGCTGTTTGGACCAATAAACCGAGCCGCAATTTCAACAGCGAGAATTATTCAGAGTTGGCAGCGCGACTCAGAACAACGCCACGCGTCATAGGCTCTATCGTTAAGAGGGAGCGCCGTCTGTTTGTTACTCTGAATGAAGGGGTCAATGCGTATCTGGATAAAGTAAAGTACGTGCGTTTCATGCAGCCGGTCAAACTACATCGCTTTATTCCGCTTGACGCAAGCCTGATGCGCCTCATCGGATACTACGTTGCCGAAGGCTATAATGTAGGCAAGCCAAACAATCGGCAGGCGCGATTTGCTTTCGGCCATCACGAGCGCGCTTATGTTGAGGATGTATGCCGGCTTGTAGACAGCATATTTGGCTATCGCGGCACGACCGTGCATGCAACGCCGCGCCACGCGCTTGAAGCGAGAGTGAATAATCACGCGATCGCACGGTTCTTTGAGGCGCTCATTCCTGGCGGCGCGCGCAACAAGCGATTGCCTGAGTTCCTGCTCAATCAAACTCATGAATGTTTGCGGCAGTTGCTCATCGGCGCATTGCGCGGCGACGGATGCTTGAAAAATCCGCGACGCATTTCCTATAAGACAGCATCGCCGCACCTTGCCCATCAAATCGCCGAAGTATTCACCAGGCTCGGCTACCTGCCTTCGATTCAGAGCTACAAAAATAAGCGAGCAAACTGGGCAACCACCTTTCACGTTCGCATAAGCGGCTCGCAGTGTGCGCAATTTGCCGAAGAGTTCCCCGAGCTTAATCTTTCCTACCCTGCCGGTTTCAAAGCAAGGCAGGATTACTTCGCCGACGACGATTATATTTACGTTCCGGTTCTATCAATCGAGATGGAAGAGAATCAAGAACTGGAAGTCTTCAATCTCGAAGTTGCCGAAGACCACACCTATATCGCCAACCGCGTTGCAGTTCATAATTGCACCACGCGTGTTGTATCGGGCGCGGGCGTGCCGCAGATTACGGCGATAATGGCTTGCTCGCGTGCGGCGCGCGGGTCGGGCGTTCCCGTAATCGCCGACGGCGGCATCAAGTATTCCGGCGACATAACGAAAGCAATTGCAGCAGGAGCAGATTCCGTGATGATAGGGTCGCTATTTGCCGGAACTGATGAAAGTCCCGGCGAGATAATTCTGTTTCAAGGCCGCTCGTTCAAAGCCTATCGCGGAATGGGTTCGCTTTCGGCGATGAAAGAAGGAAGCAAAGACCGTTACGGTCAGGCGGGCGAGGCGCAGATGTCGAAGCTCGTGCCCGAAGGCATCGAAGGTCGAGTGCCGCACAAAGGGCCGCTAGGCGCGCTTGTTCATCAGCTCGTCGGCGGGTTGCGCGCAGGCATGGGCTACAGCGGCTGCCGCACGATTGCTGAGCTTCAGGAGAAAGCGCAATTCATTCGCGTCACGTCTGCGGGCCTGCGCGAAAGCCACGTCCACGACGTGATCATTACCAAAGAAGCGCCGAACTACAGGATTGAATAAGGGATGAGGGATGAATGGTGAGGGATGAAGAAGAACGCTCAATGCATGCGTTCTAAATTTTAGATTCGGTATTTGAAATCCTTTTCATTCCTCATCCTTTCCGTTATGCCTCTCGACTCAAGGAAAACATGGGACGCTTGCGGCGAAGCATTTGACCGCTTCACTACTGCTAAGGATTCTTATTCGGATAACATCGAACGGCCCGCGATTGAAAGGTTACTGGGCGAGGTGAAGGACGCACGCGTGCTTGATTTAGGCTGCGGGTCGGCGACTTACTCAACGTGGCTCGCCGCGCGCGGGGCTATCGTCACGGGCATAGACCTGTCCCCAAAAATGCTCGCGCTTGCAAAATCGAGAGCAAACGAACAAAACCTCCAACTCGACTTGTGCATTGCCGATGCTGGCGATCCGCTTCCCTTCTCCGATTCCGCCTTTGACTTGATCTTCACATCAACCACGTTGCACTTCGTCAAAGACATCGCGCGACTGATGCGCGAAGCTACTAGAGTGATGAAGCCTGCGGCGTGGCTCATCGCAAGCGTGCTTCATCCAATCTCAACCGCGCGCTTTCCGCTAGCGGACTCAGAATTGGCGCGCAACGCTCGATGGGAGTCGCGGCACGAATGGGGCGCGAACTATTTCGGCAAACCTCAGCGAACAATCGAGACTCCTTGGCTGGGCTTCGGCGCGGTGTCGAGCGAAGGTCGAACAATCACCTGCTATCATCACACGACGGCTGATTATTTCAACGCGATTCAATCGGCTGGCCTTGCGATTACAGAGTTGTGCGAGCCTGCGCCGCAGCTTTCGTTCGCCGAAAAAAACGTTGCGCGCTATGACGAAGCAATGAGCGTCCCTGTCTATTTGATTATGAAAGCAGTGAAAGCTTGACGCTCGATCAATTGAACAGGCCATCCGATTCTCGATAAAACAGCTTCATCTTTCATAGTAAGAAATCAGCAGCAATCGTCAGCCAATTGCTGCACCGTAGCTCTGCTTGCTGCCAAAACGATCGCGCTCTTAGAATACTTACAGCCGTCACAGCGGCGGCATCATTATTGCACTCACTTGACCCCGAACGCGCGATGACCGGCAAACGAGCAACAATTATTTATAACCCCATGTCAGGGCGTCCAGGCCGCCGCAATGAAGATGCGCGCGAAATGATCAGACTACTCGCAGAACGCGGCATCCGCGCAGAAGCGCAAGCTACTACAGGTCCGGACGATGCCACGCGGCTTGCGCGCGAAGCGGTGAGCGACGGCGTTGACATAATCATAAGTTATGGCGGCGACGGGACCATCAACGAAGTCTTGCAGGCAGTCGTCGGAAGCAGCGCGGCTCTTGCTACCTGGCCCGGCGGCACAGCAAATGTTATCGCCCGCGATCTCGGTGTTCCGTTCGACATCGCGCAGGTTGCCGACATGATCGCGGCAGGAAAGACGGTGCGAGTAGCGGTTGGCGTGGTCAGGGGGCAGGGCGTTATGAATAGCGATGCAGGCCTTATTGATTCAGAGCATAAAGCTGCGGCGACCATTCCCCGACCCCTGCCCCCCGACGCCCAACCCCTGAAAAGGTACTTTCTGATGATGGCGGGCATCGGGCTTGACGCTTCGATTGCGCGTGGCGTGAACAAGCGGCTCAAGCGGCGCACAGGCGAGTTCGCTTACTGGGTGACAGGCATGAAGCACCTGTTCGCATGGCAGCCTGAAGTGTTCACGATTGAAGTTGACGGCAAGGAGTTTGAAGGCGTGTTTGCGGTCATCGGAAACGGCAAAGGCTACGGCGGCGGGATGTGCATGACGCCGGGGGCGCGGCTCACGGAAGACTGCTTTGAAGTTTACATACTGCCGCGACTCGCAAATAACTTTTCATATCTGCGCGCGCTTGCCGGTTGTCTTCGCCGCAAGCCTGAAACTACGCAGGCGACAATCGTGCGAGGCCGTCACATCAAAGCAAATTCTTCCGACGAGCCGTGGGTTGAAGCTGATGGCGAGGTTATCGGCACGCTGCCAATGACTTTTGACATTGTGCCCGGCGCGCTTTCGCTGATCGTCCCGTGACTCTGAAGAGATGAGCGGCGCATTTGCTGCGCGGTTTTCAAAGGAGGTTCAAGATGCGTGCAATAATTTTTTCGTTCATATCGTTTGTGATTCTTGTATCAAGCTCACTTGGCTCAATAGCCGCTCAAAGGTTTCAATCGAAGCAGGCAGCAGTTACCTCAACGAGGGCTGGCGGTTCAGTTGAGGCGTCGGAGTTCGACCGGTTGAGAGATGAAGGAAATGATGCGCTCTACAACACCGACTACAAGTCTGCGCGCGAGGCTTATCTTCGCCTGACGAAGATCGCGCCTGATCATCCAGCCGGTTATGTTTATCTCGCGAACAATGCATGGCTTGAAACTCTTTTCTTGACTCGCCGCCTGAGCGCAACTCTGTACGCTGGCGGTTCGTTTTATGACAAAGACGACCAGCGGGAAAAAGACGACCGGGTTGATCCAAATCGCGAAGCCGAGTTCAATCAATGGATAGAGAAAGCGAAGGAACTCGCGGAAAAGCGAATTCAACAAAACCCCAAAGATGTGGAAGCTCTCTACTACTACGCGGCGGCTCTCGGACTGAAAGCCGGATACAAGACGACAGTCAAGCGCAGCTTCCGAGGCGCAATCAGTGACGCAAACGATTCGATTGCGATTCAGCGTCGCGTAATCAAGCTGGATCCGAATTTTATTGACGCAAAGCTGAGCATAGGGCTGTATGAGTACGTCATAGACAGTCTGCCGTTTTTCTATCGCATTCTGGCGCGCCTTGCGGGGCTAAATGGCTCGAAGAAGAAAGGCATCGAGTACCTTGAAACGGTAGTCCGTCAGGGCCGATACACTCAGGATGATGCGCGAGTGCTGTTGATTGGAATCTACACGAGAGAGGGTCAGCCTGACCGCGCGCTCGAAATCATCAGCCTTCTTGCCAACAAGTATCCGCGCAATTACATCTTCGGCATCGAGCGCGCGAATATGCTTTATCGCATGGGCCGCGCCGACGAAGGAACGCAAGTGTTCGCCGACTTGCTCAAGAGTTCCCGCGTGTCGCAGGAAGCTGTTGACATGGTGAACTCGCAATGGGGCAACGCATTGATGGCGAAAGGCGATTTCGCTCAGGCTATCGAGCGGTACAAAGAAGTTATGCGATGGCCTAAGTCTGAATCTGGACTCGCGACGCTCGCTCACCTGCGCACTGGACAAGCATTAGATGCGCTCGGCAAGCGAGCCGACGCCGAAGCTGAATACCGGACGGTGCTCAAGCTCGAAAACGTTTACGACTCGCGCAAGCAGGCCGAGCAGTACCTCAAGAAGCCTTACGCCCCGACGAAAGATTAAAACCGTAGGCAGTTGTCAGTTTTCAGAATGGGAGGATGAAAAATACAGCCCGTTACTGAAACTGACAACTGCCTACTGATTCCCGCCTTCGTGTGTTATCATTGCTTAAGCCAGCCCGGTGGCGCTGGTCTTCCGAAAAATCTTAAAAGGTAAGCGCGCATGGTTGATACTGTCAGGCCCGATTCAATAACCACAGGAATAGATGCGCGCTGGATGCTTGCATTCACGCCACCACGCCAGGCAGCATCCGAAAACCAATACACGAAGGCGAGGTCCGATCATGGGACACGGCAGAAAGTTCCGCCCAACGCGGCGCATTCCAGACAGCGAGCGCTCATTGTTCGAGCAAAAATTGACCGGACGCTACTCACGCACTCTCGATCGGACAGACCTGCTCAACTTGATTCGAGGCGGCGAAGACACTCACCTTGAATTCAAGATTCGCCTCGTCAACACCGAGAAGATAACCGCTGAGATAGTCGCGCTCGCAAACGCTGGCGGCGGCGCAATGCTTTTCGGCGTGAACGATCAGCGACGAGTTGAAGGACTCGACGACCCTGAACAGGTCGAAGAGCAACTGATTGACATTTGCCGCAATCAAATCACGCCGCCGCTGTTTCCTCGCCTCGATAAAGTCTCGTTCGATAACGGCGTGCGAATCGTAGTGCTGCAGGTTGATGAGCGCCGCGCGCCTCATCAAACGCCCGATCATCGCTACTTTATTCGCATTGGCTCGACGAAGCGCGAGGCCGACGGGAGCGAAATCGCCGCGCTCTTTTCGCGTTCGCGCGTCGCGTCGTTTGAAGATATGCCGCTCGTGAAGGCAGCCGTCGAAGATGTTGACGAGGCGCTGGTGTGGAGCTACATACGCGACCTCGAAGGCGAAGCGTTCCGCGAGCCTGTCGGATTTCCAACGGCCTTGGCCCTGCGCGATTTAAGATTGGCTGCTGATTATGGCGGGAGCATAACGCCAACGCTTGCGGGCTTTTTATTATTTGGCCGCAGTGCCGCGGTTGAACAAACAATTCCGCAAAGCCGCGTAACGCTCACGCGCTATTCCGGCACGAGCGCGAATTCGCCCGTAGTTGAGCGAACAGAGTTCGCGGGTAACCTCACCCTGTTGTTTGATCGCGCGATGCAATTCATAAAGCGATACGCCGATCTTTGGGACGCGCGCCCGCCGCGTTCAGTTCAGTCGCACACCGAAAGCGCAGAACCTGTTCGCGCGAGAGCAAACTACTCGCGCGACGTTGTGATCGAAGCCCTCACGAATATGCTCGTGCATCGCGATTATTCTGTGGTCGGCTCATCAGCGCGCGTGAGCGTGTTTGATGAGCATATTGAGTTCGCGAATCCGAGCCGAACAAATGGCGCGACGAGAAAGTCTGTCGAGTACGGCGCAACGCTTCAATTGAATCCCAGATTGCATCACATCTTCACGAGCGCGGAGTATGGGATTGAAGCGGCGCGTCGCGGGATGGCTGCGCTGCGCCGCGCGCACCTCGCATTCACGCGGCGCGAGCCGCGCATTGCGCTTGCGGGCGATGAATTTCGGTTGGAAGTGATAGGAGTATAATTTGAAATCTCGCGCTCAAGGTTTCAAATCGAAAGCTCTAGAGGCAATGGGGCGCGCAGTCTGTTTATCAACTCTTCTTGTCGCATCTTGTGACCGAAGCAGCGTGACAGGCACAAGCGCCGCGCCTGCGATGAACCGAACGGAAGCGGCATATCAATCCCGCCAACAACCGCAACAGCCCTGCATCAACCTGAACACAGCGACTAAAGAAGAACTCGAACAACTGCCCGGCATCGGCGAAGCATTGAGCCAGAAGATTATCGAATACCGCGAGCGTCACGGCGCGTTTCGCCGCGCGGAAGAGATCATAATCATCGAAGGTTTCAGCGAGCGCCGCTATCGCGCAATTGCTCACCTGATTTGCGTCTAAAAGGGTCGGTTGCTTGCCAGATAAGCAGCACCGTCCTTGTGTCATCTGCGTTCAGGCGATGAACATTATCACGCGCCTTCTGTGAATCCACGCGGGTCTAACGAACTACCGGGCTTTCAATTTTCGGCGGGAGCTGCTCGATGAATCGCCTCAATTGCTCCGCCCTCTGCGCAAGGTCGAGAGTGAAACAACCTGAGGCGCCGCCGCCCGGCACCGGCAAAAGCACGTCAAGTACTCCCAGCTTGAAATACAATGCGCCGCTTTTGAAAACAAATTCCGTGTCGAAAGCCTGAACTCGGCCATCAGCCTGCCGCGTGAAAGGCGATTCCTGCGTCTGCCTGAATACGTAGCTCAAATCGCGCATCAGCGGCGAGGGCTTTGCGGGCGACTGCAATCTGGCGTTATCTGGCTGGAGAGCCACCACACTTTGTTTATCCTGCGCAGCAGTAATCGCGCAAGAGGCGAGAATCAATGCCAACGCGCTTATCAATCGTCTCATGAAGTTCCTCCTGCGAAGCAAATCCTGTCGGTTGGAACGCTTAAACTGGCTGCCAGTTTCATAATCTTCATTTCAGAGATTGACACTTCCCACAGCTTGTGCGAGGGGATTCCTGGATCGTTGAGGCGCCACGCTACCCAAAGGGCCACGATGAAAACTGCTCATCGCTCAAGTACAAACCCTTTTGAAGGCTCCTTGATGCCCGGCCCATTATTTGTTTCTCTACTTCGGCGTTCAAACTTTTACGTTGAGGACTTC
>DATLXU010000107.1:0-9346 GCA_035575515.1 Blastocatellia bacterium | reverse complement strand
CGCCGTGATGGACGCGCCCGCCGAAACCGAAAAGAAGGTTTACAAGATCACTTTTCTTCGCAAAGGTGAAGACCCAGTGACTGTCGACTACGAGCCGGGCGTTACGCCTTATCAAGACCACGGCAAGGAAGGCTCAATCCTCGACATCGCGCTCAACTATGGGATTGATCTTGAGCACGCATGCGGCGGCAACTGCGCCTGCACGACTTGCCACGTCATCGTGAAAGCGGGCGAGGAGAACTTGAGCGATATGGATGATGACGAAGAGGATCGGCTTTACATGGCTGATGGCTTGACTTTGCATTCGCGGCTGGGCTGCCAGTGTGTAGTCAGCGGCGACGTGGCGGTTGAGATACCAGATTGATCGAGGTGAGGAAAGATGAAGCGAGCTTTGCTTGTCATTGACGTGCAGAACGAATACTTCACGGGCAGGCTGCCCGTCTCTTACCCATCGGGCAGCCTCGATCAAATACTCAAGGCAATGGATGCGGCTATTGAGCAGAGCATTCCCGTTGTCGTCATTCAACACGCAGCGCCGCAGCCCGACTCACTGGTATTCAGAAGGGGCAGCCCTGAGTGGCAGCTTCATGAGTCAATCGCTAATCGGCAGCGTGACTTGCTCATTGAAAAGAACCTGCCCGGCAGCTTCACAAACACGCCGCTGGAATCGTGGCTACGCGAGAATGGCATAGATACGGTAACGATCTCTGGCTACATGACTCAGATGTGCTGCGACACGACGGCGAGACAAGCCGTTCATCGCGGATTTGCAGTTGAGTTTCTGTCTGATGCGACGGGCACGCTTGCATTCACTAACGACGCGGGCGCTGTCACCGCCGAAGAGCTTCATCGCGCGACGCTTGTAACGCAAGGTCAGAGATTCAGCCGGGTGCTCAAGACCGAAGACTGGATCAGCGGCATTTGATAACGGAGGAACAATGGCAGAGCTAGGCTGGACCGACACCGAAGAGATTGCTATCAGGTTGATGGAAGCGCACCCGGATATTGATCCGCTCACGGTGCGTTTCACCGATCTTTACCACTGGGTTCTGTCGCTCGAAGACTTCAAGGGCGACCCGAAAGAGTCTAACGAGAAGAAGCTCGAAGCCATCCAGATGGCCTGGTACGAAGAGTGGCAGGAGGAGAACAGCTAGGCGTCAGGGATCAGAGAGGAGAGTTGTTGCCTTGAAAGTGGCTCTGGCAGCCAGTTTCGTGACAACAGCTATTCAGGCTCTGGCCCTGACACCCGACCCCCTGTTATGAGAGTTTACCTAGACAACAGCGCGACAACGATGGTGACCCGCGAGGTCATCGAAGCGATGTTGCCATATTTTTCGGAAGAGATGGGCAACGCGCAGTCTGTCCATTCGTTCGGTCAGCGAGCGAAGGCCGCCATAGAGCGCGCCCGTCGCGAAGTCGCCGCGCTCGTTAACGCTGCGCCGACTGAGATAGTTTTTCTGTCGGGCGGGACCGAAGCAGACAATTTCGCCATTCGCGGAATTGCCGAAGCGCATCGCGATCACGGGCGACACATCATCACAACGAAGATCGAGCACCCGGCAGTGCTTGCAACCTGCGAAGCATTGGAGCGCGATGGCTTCCGTGTCACTTATCTGCCTGTTTCGTCGAATGGACTTGTTAGTGTTGACGACGTGCGGGCGGCAATCAGCGACGAAACAATTTTGATTTCGGTCATGCACGCCAACAACGAGACGGGCACGGTTCAACCGGTTGAAGAGATCAGTGCTGCTGTTCGTGAAGCGCGCGAGGGCGGCTTGAAGCATTTGCACTTTCACACCGATGCGGTTCAATCCGTCGGCAAAATTTCGGTTGATGTCAAACAGTTGGGCGTTGATCTGCTTTCGATATCGGCTCATAAGATTCACGGGCCTAAGGGCATCGGCGCGCTGTTCATCAAAAGGGGGACGCGGCTTGTGAAACTGCTCTACGGCGGACACCACGAGCGCGACCGCAGAGCGGGCACTGAAAACGTTCCTGCAATAGTTGGCTTTGGCCGCGCGGCGGAACTTGCGCGCACTCACCTTGATGAGCGAATGGCGCGTATGCGCGAGCTTAGAGATTACCTTGAGCGCGAGGTGATGGCTCGCATCGGAAATGTAAAAATTAATGGCGATATTGAAAGGCGCGTGCCGAATATATCCAACTTGAGCTTTGAAGGGCTTGACGGCGAAAGCCTTCTGATTGCGCTCGACCTGAAGGGCATTGCCGTGTCAACGGGTTCGGCCTGCGCATCGGGATCGCTTGAGCCGAGCCATGTGCTCAGGGCTTTAGGGCTTTCGCGCGAGCGCATACGCGGCAGCCTTCGCTTCAGCCTGAGCGCCTACACGACGCGCGAAGAGATTGATTACGCTTTGAGCGCGCTCGAAGAAGTAATCGCGCGCCTCAGAGATATGCTTCCAGCAGATGAGCAGGAAGTCTCTCAACAGGCTGTTTCGTTGGAGCCGCAAATTTGAAATCTATAAGAGAATGTACAGCCCACAGGTAGCCGATCATATTGCAAACCCGCGCAATGTGGGCGAGCTTGATCGCCCATCAGGCACAGGCGATGTTATCAACGAAGCCTGCATGGATCGCATTCGCCTGACGATTCGCGTTGAGGGCAATACGCTCATTGACGCGAAGGTGAAAGCTCACGGCTGCCCGCCGACCATCGCAGCGGCATCGGTGTTGACCGAGTTGATAATTGCTCGCTCGCTTGATGAGGTTGAGTTGCTCACACGGAAAGATATTGTTGATGCGCTCGGACGATTGCCGCCGGCCAAGATGCACTCTGCGGCGCTCGCCATTGACGCATTGCGCGCCGCTATTGAAGATGTTCAACGATAGGCCGATCTTCCCCGCGTTCGCAGAATGAAGGAGGCAGGATGTTTGAAAAATACACCGAGAAAGCGCGGCGCGTGATCTTCTTCGCCCGATACGAAGCCAGCATGCTCGGAACGCAGGCGATTGAAGCTGAGCATATTCTTTTGGGCCTGCTGCGCGAGGATAAGCAGATAACAGAGCATTTCTTCAGCGACCCGCTTTCGGCTGCTGAATCAATTCGCAAAGAGATTGAAGTAGCGTTCCCAATGCGCGATAAGGTTCCGACATCGGTTGACCTGCCACTGTCGCCAAGCGCAAAGCAAACGCTTTCGCTCGCCGCTCAGTGTAGCGACAGGTTCGGTCATTATCACATCGGAACCGAACATTTGCTGCTCGGTTTGATTAAAGAGGGAGAGTCGCTCGCGAGCAAGATTTTAAGCGAGCGCGCAGTGACTGAAGAAAGAGCCATAGATTACATCAATCAAGAAGGATTATCCGACCGGTCGGCCACGCCGCGATTTACAATTTACAGCGGAAGAGAGCTTTCTTATCAGTTTACGAAGTTGATCTGCCTGATGGCCGAGCGCGGCATCTTGTCGCGCGAGGAGTTATTTCGAGAGCTTGCCGAAGCGCATCGCGGCTCGGCGGCAATCGAAGCAGCTTTCGATATGTTATTGAACCTGCTTGTGAGTAAAGGTGTGATCAGCGATGACGACAGGAGTAAGATCACAGAAGTGGAGTGACAACTGAACTCAATCGTTTGACAGAACCGCGCCGCACGCAGGGCAGAACATATCTTCGTTGCCGACTATCGAAGCACACTCGCGGCATACCGTAGCTATCTTCTCATCACCCGCTTGAAGAAATTCGCCGCACGCGATGCAGAATAAATCTCCCACCTGCGGCTTGCCGCATGCCGGGCAGGTCGTAAGAGGTCCTGTCTTAATAACTGTGCCCGACCAGATGTCTTCAAGCGGCGCGCTCTCTCTGTTGTAGGTCGCCGGAACATTAGCGCAATTCTCCTGCTTCATCACAGGCCCGCTGCCATTGCCATTATGCTTGCCGGGCTGCTGCGGCTCGAACAGAGATTCATCGAGCGGACTGATCGCGCTTTCGCCAATCGGATATGATTTTTCTGCCGCGCTTGCAGTTTGTTCACTTGTGATTGCTGATAAATCAAGGGTGCTATCACGCGCTGTTTCTGCAATAGCCTCGCGCAGCTCGCTCGCAGAGATGTCCCCGCCTGACGGATTCGTATAAGTAATCTCACTTTCCGGTTGCGCAGGGGAACTCAGTTCGCTTGCGCCAGAGTATCGTTCCGCCTTAACCTGTCGTTCGTCCGAAGACATCTGGCTGAAAGCAACGAGATCGTCATAAAGCTCTATTTCGATAGTATCGGTTGAAGCTGCACTCATAGAATTGGATTGTTCACGCGCAATCGCGCCGCTTTTCTTAATCTCCATCCGAAACTTTCTCCAGAAGCAACACGAGCGGAGGCGGGGCAGGGTCATTCTACAATAGGGAGGAGTGGTTTTCTATAGAATTGTTTGAGTGCTAGGATTTAAGCCGTCATGCCTAGCGAGTTGGAAATAATTTCGTGGATAAGAAAACACTCACGCGCATCGAGCGGCGTTAAGGTCGGCATCGGCGATGACGCGGCTGTGATTGAAACAGGCGGCGCAGGCGATTGGATTGTCTGCTCTGACCTGATGGTCGAAGGCGTTCACTTTCGTTCGGAGTGGGCCGCGCCTCGCCTGATAGGCCGCAAAGCTCTGGCCGTGACCTTGAGCGACGTGGCGGCGATGGGCGGCGCAGCCCGCTTTGCGCTCGCAAGCATCGCGCTGCCCGGTGGGCTATCGGCGCAGCTTATTGAAGAGTTATTTCACGGCATGTTCGAATTGGCCGACGATTACGGTGTCTCAATCATCGGCGGCGACACATCGAGTTCGCGCGATTCGTTGTTCATTGACACTGTGGCAATTGGAGAGTGCGCCAGAGGCGGAGCCGTCACGCGCAGCGGCGCTCAGGTTGGGGATATCATTTACGTCACGGGCAAGCTCGGCGCGTCGGCGCTCGGACTCGCGCTGCTTGAGCGAGGCTACAGGCTCGAAGAGAAAAATCGCGACGATGCCAGGCAGAGGGCGATACGGAAGCACCTTGACCCTGAGCCATTATTGAAAGCCGGCCGCGCGATTGGTGAAGCGCATCTCGCGACGGCGATGATTGATATAAGCGATGGGCTGAGCACAGACCTCTCACACATTCTCGAAGAGAGTCGCTGCGGGGCTATCGTTCATGCCAGTGCGATTCCTGTCGCCAGATGCGCGCTTGAGCTTTCGGTGGGGATTGGACTTGACGCTTTCAACCTCGCGCTTCACGGCGGAGAAGAGTACGAGTTGCTATTCACCGCGCGGCCTGAAAATCAGAATCGTGTTGCAGAACTATCAAATGCGATTGGCATGATGATAACAGCGATTGGAGAGATAACCGATGGCAAAGGATTGCAGCTCGAGCACAGCGGCAGGATTGAAAGGCTGTCACCTTCAGGTTATGAGCACAGAATAGGAAACGATGAACGATGAGCGATTCACACAAGGAAGCTCCTTAATTCATCGCTTATCATTCAGCGTTCAGCATTTCCATTACTTCATCTTCGTAAAAGAAGGCGGGGCCGCAGACGAGCAGTAATTTAACCGGCTCGTCGCTCGTGTTTTCGAGCGTGTGGAAGTGGCCACGCGGAACAAAAACAGCGTCGCCCGCGCCGACTTCGCGCCGCTCATCGCCAACCGTCATCACGCCTCGACCTGAGAGGATGTAATAAATCTCTTCGATCTCGCAGTGATGATGAGGCGTCACGGCGCGACCCGGCGGCAGCGTCTCTTCGGCAAGACTGCAACGAGTTATGCTTGAAGTCGTGCGATCAATCAACGGGCGAATCTCAGAGCCATGGCGAGTGTTGATGACACTTGCCCTATCGCGGTTTATAACGATCATTGATTCATTGCTCCGATTTATTATTCAAAAGTCATCGCGCGCCGCAGCTTTATTTTCTGCTCGTGCGCTCGCTCGTCCAGCGTTTGTGTATGAGTGGCATTCACGTGGATTTCACCGCCATAAAAGTTTTCAAATCATCCAGAGTTGCTTCACATCAATCTACAGCACGCGAGACAGCCTGTCACAGAAGCGCAGAGATTTCATCATTCTTCTGCGGGGTCCCCGCAGGTGCGGCCTATTATATCTTAAAACGAGCAGCATGGTTATTCAGTATCTAGCGCATTGAATTTTCATTCGGATGAGTGCTTAATAATGCGGTGCGCTCGAACTCATCGGCAAGCAGTCGCGCTCGCATCAATAGGCTGATTATTTTCTTTGCCGCGGCTGCAATCATCCTCGCGGGAATAATCCGCTACATCGCGCAGCCTTCGTTCTGGCTCGACGAAGCCTTCATAGCCTCGTCGCTGCTCGAGCCGTCTCGTCAATCAATCTTCGGCCCGCTTGAATATGGCCAGTTCTTTCCGCGAATCTATCTCGCCTCAATCGCCGCGCTGCGCGAAACGTTTGGCTATCACATCTGGGACCTGCGACTACTGCCGACGCTGAGCTTTATTGTTGCTACAGTAATGTGGGCGCGGCTGCTTGCGCAAAGGTCGCGCGAGTATTTGACGGTTGCGCTGCTTGCCGCCGCGTCCTTTATCGGCTCAATGCTCTGGCTCGACCAAGCCATCCAGCTCAAGCAATACACCTTCGATGTGATGCTTGCGCTCGTCCCGTTTGTCGTCGGCGACGAGTTTTTTAAGCAATCGCTCGTTGAAGGCAAGCGGAAATGGCTTTTGATTTTGCTCGCTCTTCCTTGTGCGCTCTCCTACACATATCCAATTGCGCTGGGGGCGCGCGCCGCCGGGTGGTACATCAATCAAGCCCGGCGCGCCGGAGGGCGCGTCAACTCGAAAGCCGTTTTCATTTTTGCTGCAACTCTGGCGCTCGCGCTTTTGAGCCTATGGTGGACGGATCATCGCTTCAATCTTCAAGACAGCGAGGCTTACTTCGCTTACTGGAAAGATTGCATCCTTCGCTCGGCGTTCAATGAGGGTTGGGGCGCAACGCTTCGGCTGATTGCAAAGTTCCTGTGGGGCTGGCATGGCCGCCAGCCGTTTGTGACGGCGTCCATCGCGCCGCTGCAAATCGCGGGCGTGTACTCTGTGATAAAGCGATGTAAGAAGCGCGACGTTGGAACCGGTGACTTGCGATGGGGTTCGCGCTCGCTCGGCTCGATAGTGTTAATTGCGGGTGTGATGCTTGCGAGCGCGGTTGCGAATTATCCGATCTGCGCGGGCCGCGTTGTACTGTTCGCTCAGATCCATTTGCAAATTCTCGCCATCGAAGGTGCGCTATTCATTCTGAGTTTTTCAAAGAGTCGCAACCTCGTTTTGATTTCACTCTGGCTCGCTAGCGCAGTCGTGCTGTTTCACTCAGCGCGCGAGTACGTGAATTTCATAAGAAGCGAGCCTGCCGAAAACCTGCGGCCAATCTTATCACTGATTGACCCAAACGTGACGAACACCGCGTGGGTGCATCCTTGCTCAATCGCGCAGGTGAAGACGCTGCCCGGCGGCTTGCCCGTTGAGCAGGTCGCGTTCGGCAGCGAAAAGCGATTCCCACAACGAGGTCAAAAGACCTGGATAATCTGGACTCATCTCGGCAATGAAGAGTGTGTGAGACAGTTAGATGAGGTTCGCAGCCGTGCGCGAAGCTGGCAGGTGATTCACGAAGGCACAGGCAGAGGACTTGCGCTGGCAGAATTTTAGTCAGTGGTCAGTTACAATAGCGTTATCGCCTCCAAACAGGCTCCCAGAGCCAGTTTCAAGACTATTGCCATTCTGCTACTGACCACTGGCAACTGGCAACTGCCGTTGACTTTTGCGCGCGGCGGCAATTACTATCCGTCTGGTTTTTGAATTCGACCGAGCAGGATGAAAGCAAACAGCAGATGAAGATTTCAGTTGTGATCCCGGCCTACAACGAAGCGGCGACCATCGCGGAGATAATCCGCCGCGTGCAGGCCGTCGACCTTCCTAAAGAGATAATCGTGGTTGACGACTGCTCAACCGACGGCACGCGCGAACAGCTCGCGCAGCTTGAAAAAGAGCACAACAACCTGCGCGTATTTCTTCAGCCGAAGAATCGCGGCAAGGGCGCGGCTTTAAGAGTCGGGTTTCAACAGGCAACAGGAGATTATGTTCTGGTGCAAGACGCTGATCTTGAATACGACCCGGCTGATTATCACGTCTTGCTCAAGCCGCTCATCGAAGGCAAAGCCGATGTCGTTTACGGCTCGCGCTTTTTGACGACGAAAGAGCACCGCGTGTTGTTCTTCTGGCATTCGGTCGGCAATCGCTTTCTGACGCTCATATCGAATATGTTCACGAACCTGAATCTCACAGACATGGAGACGGGCTACAAGGTCTTCCGACGTGAGGCCATTCAGGCGATTAAGATCGAGCAGAACCGCTTCGGGTTCGAGCCTGAGATAACAATGAAGGTCGCGCGAATGCGGCTGCGCATTTATGAAGTAGGCATCTCTTATTCGGGGCGCACATACGACGAAGGGAAGAAGATCGGATGGAAGGACGGATTGCAAGCGCTGTGGTGCATATTAAAATATTCGATCAAAGTCCGCCGTTCGGTTTATAAACCCGTAGAGCAAATGCCGCCTCAGCCTGCAAGTGATAAGGCTATGGATCATTCTTCATAAGAGTAACTCAAAAGCAAAATACTTCTCTGGAGGATTTCCATGCGCCTGCGCCCTAAGCGAAGGTTGCTCATCGCTGTAGTCGCTCTCACGACAATTGCAGCAGTGCTGTACTCGCCTTTCTCTTTTTCGGCGCGCTTGCGCCACAAGATAAAGAGGATATTCGTTGCTGTGGAGATGACCTTGAGCAAATGGGCGGGTCAGGAGTCAAGGCTTATATCAATCAAAGGAGAAACAGGGCTGGCGGGCGCAGAAGTTCAGGTTCTCGATTCCAAATCAGGCTGGGCAGCGATGTGTGACGATGAAGGCAGGTTCACACTTCCCGATGTCGCATGGTATTCAGGCGCAAGCTATGAACTGGTTGTTTCAACCGATGAGCGCACCGGCAGGAGAATTAAAATCCTCGCGCCGCCGTCGTTTCCGCCAGGCGGAGTTTTCAATGTTGGAAGATTATCGCTCGATGATGCGGCTGAGGTTTATCTCGATCAACTGCCGGGCGCGAACCTGATCTCTTTTCAGCAATACGATTTCGAGAACAGAGACTATTACAGAAAGCTCTATCAGGATTTGACTGCGGGCGAAACGACTCACGAAGGAAATGTCGCCGCGATCAATAACTTCGTCGCGACGAAGCTAGATCGGTTTTCAGTTGCGTGTACGGCAGAGCTTCAGAGAGAATATAGGCATGGCTTTACCCTACTCTGATGACCTGCGTGAACGTATCATCCGATTTTATCAAACCCACGATGACTACACGCAACAAGAACTTGCTGA
>DATLXU010000106.1:0-100383 GCA_035575515.1 Blastocatellia bacterium | reverse complement strand
CCTCTCCACCCAAGCGCCTGTTTGGCTTCCGCCACTGCCTCAGCCTTCATCCGCACACTCACGCTTAGCTCTTCTTTCACCCTCACACTGGCCTGCCGGTCACCGTAGGCCCGCACCTCTTGCTCTACTCGCCGCAGGTCAATATTTACTTCCAGCAAGATGAGGTCTTCAAATATGCGCCAGCCCTCCTGGTCACTGAGATAATCGAGAGCCTGGGTCAGGCGGTCGTCGGTAAAATCGGACTCGACGAGAGGCAGGCCCAGACAATCTGCCAGGGTTTGCAAGCGATCAGCAGCCCAGGAGCGCAGATGGCTGATGCGGTGATTACTCTCCGAGAGGATGAAGGTCAACCAGAGTGTCACCAGATGGCCAGGACTCAAGCCCTGCCAATTGCCGTGAGTGGGGAAAGATTGATTGAGCAGTTCCGGCACGCGCATCTCTTTCAACTGGGCGATGAGCAATGGAATGTCATCGCCTCGTTCGTTAGTGATGGGTAAATTCTCAGCATTGTTTGACATTGGCTGAGTTTATCCCATTTTGGCAAACTGCGAAAAAAATCGGCGAAACGCAAGTTAGTATGCAGATTCAAAATCGAAAGCCTACTACCGTACCTCGTTTTTACCTAACTCTGATTTCGCTCATCCTAGAAGTGGATTAACCTCGAAGCTCTTAGATTTTGCTCTTGTTGCCTTTGCAAAGTAAAATGGGCTAGACGCATTGAAAACGCAAAAGTGGCAATGGGAATTCGGCGCCCGTTTGCAACTTCAACCAGTCCTATCGTTTTAATGTCCAGCAACTGACTGGGGAACGCATGGCTGAAGATAAATTATCACGGGAGCAAATCGCCCGGCTCGTCGAGCGCATCAACGAGATTGAGTCTTTGCTGCTCCAACAAGGCGCGCGACTTCACGCCATCGAACAGAAGCTCGACATCGCTCCGCAACAAAACCTTATCGCGCAGCAGGCAATAGAAAGCCTCACGGCTGACCATGCACGTCCTGCTGAATCAACAGCCCAACCGGCATCAACAACACCCGCTGCTCAAACGCGCGAAACGAAACCGCGCGCAGATTTTGAATCGCGTGTCGGCGGAAGCTGGTTCAATAGAATCGGCATGCTCGCAATCGCAATCGGCGTCGCTTTCTTTCTAAAATATGCCTTCGAGAATGATCTGATAGGCACCGCAGGACTAATAATTATCGGCATCGCAATCGGCGTCGCCTTTCTCATCGCGGGCGAACGGATGCGCGCGCGCTATCCCGTGTACGCGCACGGGCTGTCGGGCGGCGGTGTGCTCATCCTTTATATATCAATCTACGCTGCAAAAGAGTATGAACTATTAAGCCAGCCAGTAGCCTTCGTCTCAATGGCCGCCGTCACGGTCATCGCAGCATTTCTTGCCGCGCGCTACGACGCGTTGCCGATTGCGATACTCGGACTCGTCGGCGGCTTTCTCACACCTGTCCTGCTTTCAACGGGCGAAAACAATGAAGTAGCGCTGTTCGGCTACGTCACGCTGCTCGACGCGGGCGTGCTGGCGCTCGCCTACTCGAAACAGTGGCGCAGCCTCAACTACCTGTCGTTCGCGGGAACAGTGCTGATATCCGCCGGATGGTTGCTCGCGTGGTATTCGGCTGCCGCGCTGTGGCTGACGATATTCTTCCTGACGCTCTTTTTCGCCATCTTCGCGCTTGTTGCAGTTCTTTATAACGTCGTCAATCGTCGGCCCACCGTGTGGCCCGATCTGATACTCGTATTCCTGAACGCGATTCTTTATTTCGGCGCGAGCTACGGATTGCTCGAAGAAGCCTATGAGCCTTATCTGGGACTGTTCGCCATCTTAGTTGCGGCGTTTTATCTCGCGCTCGGACTGTTCGCTTACAACCGCGACCGCGAAGACCGATTGCTGGTCTTCACATTTCTCGGATTGGCGATACTCTTTTTAGTGCTCGCTGTTCCGATTCAGCTCCGCCAGCACTGGGTCACGATGGTATGGGCGATTGAAGGCGCGGTTCTCGTATGGGTAGGCATGCGCGCCCGCGATCGCACGTCGCGCTATGCCGCGCTCGGCGTGTTCGCGTTCGCCGCCGCTTACTGGGCAATTATTGACGCGCCCGAACGAGGTCACACGCACGGACTATTGTTGAGCCATCGCACCTTCTCATCTGCAATATTGATAGCCGCGTTGATACTGGCCGCGTCGTTTTACAAACGCCACGCTGAACGAGTCAGCAGCCGCGAGCAATTTCTGTTCGGCGGAGCCTATGTGCTTGGCGCAAACGCGCTGGCCGTCGCGCTGCTGAGCATAGAGGCTTACGATTACTTCGAGCGTGCGGCGCTCGCGGGCCATTTCGATGCAGAGCAACTGACCGAGCTTAATTACACGCGGCAGCTCACACTTTCAGCGTTGTGGATTGTTTACGGCACGCTTGCGATGATCGCAGGAATCATCCAGCGCAGCAGGAAGCTGCGCTGGATGTCGCTTGCGCTTTTGAGCGTCACGATATTGAAGGTATTCCTGCTCGACCTGTCGCGCCTCAAGGGATTCTATCGAGTCATCTCATTTGTAGCATTGGGCGCGATATTGTTGGTTGTCTCGTTCCTCTATCAACGCTTGCGCCAGCGCGCGGCGGGAAGCGACGCCGAAGCCCCAACGGGAGATTGATAATTACCACCTCGCGTATCAAACTATTAATTGGAACTGTCGCGGTTGCGCTCGCGCGCCGAAGCGAAGATAATAGCGGCTGATTGAAGGCAAGCTACTACACCAAACGATTGATGTAGCTCAAGCCCGCAGGTTGAGCTACAAGAAGGAGAGATTATGGCTAACCCGCTTGTTGAGTTGACGAAATTAGGCCAGTCAGTCTGGTATGACAACATCGAGCGCAAGCTCATAACATCGGGCGAGCTGCGACGATTGATTGACGAAGATGATCTTCGCGGCGTCACCTCGAACCCGGCGATATTTGAAAAAGCAATCAGCGGCTCCGACCTCTACGATTCTCAGTTGAAAGAGCTAGCCGAGCAGGGGAAGAAGGCCGTCGAGATTTACGAGGCGATGGCCATCGAAGATATTCAGATGGCCGCAGACGAGCTTCGTCGCGTTTACGACAAGACGAACGGCGCGGACGGATTCGTGAGCCTCGAAGTCTCGCCGCTTCTGGCGTTCGACACCGCCGCAACGATTGATGACGCGCGAAGGCTCTGGCAACTCGTTGGCCGCCCGAACGTGATGATTAAAATTCCCGGTACGCCCGAAGGCATTCCGGCAATCGAGCAGTGCATCTACGAAGGCATAAACATCAACATCACGCTGCTGTTTGCGCTCGACGCCTACGAGCAGACGATGGAAGCCTTCATTCGCGGGCTTGAGCGAAGGCTCGACGAAGGAAAATCGGTCGAGAGGATTTCGTCGGTCGCCAGCTTCTTCGTGAGCCGCATTGACACTGCCGCCGACAAGCGATTGCAGGAGAAGATTAATCAGGCGACTAGCGAAGACGAAAAATTGAAACTCCAGTCGCTTCTGGGTCGCATAGCTATCGCCAACGCGAAGATGGCATATCAGCGATACAAGCGAGTCTTTCACGGCGAGCGATTTGCCAAACTCAAAGAAGCGGGGGCGCAGGTTCAGCGCCCGCTATGGGCTTCGACCTCGACGAAGAATCCTGCTTACCCGGACATTTATTATGTCGAAGCATTGATTGGCCCTGAGACGGTTGACACGATGCCGCCGCAAACCGTAGCCGCGTTTCGCGATCACGGTCGCGCGCAAATAACTATCGAAAACGATCTCGACAAAGAGCAGGCGCGGCTCGCGCTTCTGGAAGAAGTCGGCATAAGGCTCAGCGACGTGACATCTCAGGTGCTTGCCGATGCGGTGCGATTGTTTGTCGAGCCGTTCGAGAAATTGATTGCAGCGATTCGCACTCGCCGCGACGAGATTGCCGGAACCAAAGAAGTCGGCTCGGCGGCGGACTAGCATTGCAAATAGTAGGGGCAGGGCTTGTCCCTGCCCGGACTGCCGAAGGCAATGAAGACGGTTGCCATTGGCCAAGTTGTTTAATTATGCGAGTCTCTAATCACGCGTTGCGCGATTCGGGCAGGGACAAGCCCTGCCCCCTACAAGGGCCGAACCTTAATGCCCGCATTTTCCAGAAACATCAACGTAGAGATGGACTGGCTCGACGAGTCGAGCTTTGAGATTCGCGGCTCGCTCAACGACGGGGTTCATTCGCTCGCGGCGCGGTTCGTCGTCGGCTATCCCGATTTCATAATACGCAAGGCAAGCGGCGAAATTACGCGAATGCCTTATCCGGGCTATTGCGCGGGCGCGGTTGCGGCGCTTGAAAAATTCGCGGGCGTGCCGATTGGTCGAGGCTTTCGCCATCGCGCGGGCGAAATCGTGGGCGGCGCGGCAAGCTGCAATCACCTGCACACGCTCGTAACAAACATGGCCGCGTGCGCTTTTCAGATGAATTATCTGGCGGCGAAGCAGCGGCCCGAAGCCGAAGCCTCGCTGCACGAAGTGGCCGACAACCCTGCCCGAAAGCGCGAGATGGTGCTCAATATGATGCCGCAGCTTCGCAACACCTGCTACGTCTTTAGCGAAACGAGCGACGCGCTGTTTCAGCTCGCAAGAAAGGGCGACGAAGACGCGAACACAAATTCCGACTGAGGAGCGATGATGGGGAAATACTTTGAGGATTTCGAGGTCGGCGAAGAAGCCGTGACCGCCGGGCGCACTATCACGGAAACAGACATCGTGAACTTCGCCGGGATAACGGGCGACTGGAACGAGATTCACACAAATAAAGAACTAGCTGAGCGCAGCATGTTCGGGCAGCGTATAGCACACGGCGCGCTTATCTTTTCAATCGCCACAGGGCTATCGGTGAGGCTTGGCCAGACAGCCGACACTGTGCTTGCGTTTTACGGGCTTGATCGCTTGCGCTTCGTTAAGCCGACTTTTATCGGCGACACGATTCGCGTTCGGCAAAAAGTAGAAGGCAAATCTGAGCGCGACGAGCGCAGCGGAATAATTACTATGCTGAACGAAGTCGTCAATCAGCGCGATGAAGTCGTCGTCAGCTACATCGCAAAGGTGCTGCTCAAGCGACGCTAGCGATTTCGGATTGCAGACAGTGGATTGCGGATTTGCAATTCAAAGATTCCAACCCCTGTCTCTTGATGAACGATATGAGCGATGATTCTGGCAATCCGAAATCCGAAATCCGAAATCCGAAATCTCCGCGCGGACCTGTCTCGCGCTTTTTTGCAGAGCTTGGTCCCGGACTCATAACGGGCGCGGCAGATGATGATCCATCAGGCATCTCAACTTATTCCGTAACGGGCGCAGCGTTCGGCTATGCGCAGTTGTGGACGGCCTTGTTCTCCTTTCCGTTGATGGCAGTAGTTCAACTGATGTGCGCGCGGCTCGGAATGGTTTCGGGCGTCGGGCTTGCCGCCGCCATCCGTCGCCGTTATCCGAAGTGGGTCTTGTGGGGCGCGTGCGCGCTGCTGGCCGCAGCCAACATCATAAACATCGGCGCAGACCTTGGCGGCATGGCCGCAGCGATGGAGATGATAACAGGCGTGCGCGCATTCGTATGGACGCCGCTGTTTGCCGCTCTCATTGTTGTGCTTTTGATCTATTCGAGCTATCGCCACATCGCGCGCATATTCAAGTGGCTGACGCTCGTGCTGTTCGCTTATGTGGCCGCAGCGATACTGGCGCACCCGCGATGGAGCGATGTGTTGAAAGCGACCTTTGTGCCGCGCATCGAATGGAGCGCAAATTATATGGCAACGTTTGTCGCGATTTTGGGGACGACCATCTCGCCATATTTGTTCTTCTGGCAGGCGGCGCAGGAAGTCGAAGAAGAGCGCGCGATGGGCCGCCGCACTGTCCACGCGCGGCGCGGCGCAACCGACGAAGAACTGCGCGCGGCTCGAACCGATGTGATAACAGGCATGGCATTCTCGAATCTCATAATGTACTTCATCATTCTGACGACAGGCGCGACGCTGTATATGTCCGGGCAGCGCGACATTGAAACCGCGCAGCAGGCTGCCGAAGCACTGCGCCCGCTGGCGGGCGCCGCGGCTTATTTATTATTCACGATGGGATTGGTCGGCACGGGCATGCTCGGCGTGCCTGCGCTCGCGGGTTCTGCGGCCTATGCCGTAACGGAAGCGATGCACTGGCGCGGCTCGCTCGACGCAAAGCCTCGTGTCGCGCGGAAGTTTTACGCTGTGCTTGCCATTTCGGTCGTGCTTGGGCTTGCGCTCGATTACCTGAAGATAAACGCTGTGCGGATGCTCTTTTACGCGGCGGTTGTAAACGGCGTGCTCGCGCCGCCGCTCATCGCGCTTGTGACCTTGTTGACCAGTGACGAGCGCGTCATGGGCAATCGAACAAGCCCGCCGCTTATGAGATGGATGGGCTGGGCGACGGCTGGCGTTATGACCGCCGCGACCATTGCGATGATTTTGATTTAACCTTTCGGCTATGCGGCTTGAGAATCAAGACAAGCCGTGCTCGCGCGGAATTTCAGACATCGGCCCCGCAGGCTGAGCGAGCAACTGCTCTACAGCGATGCCGCTTCTGTATTGCTCAAGCAACGCCTCCGGATCAATCACCACACCGATAGGATTTGCGGCGAACCGGTCGCTCAGCATAAAAGCGTTGGCTTGTTCGACGCTGCAGCAGTCGACCTGAAACTCCATTCGATTGCCATCCGGGTCGCGATAATAAAACGAAAGCGTCATTCCATGATGAACGGGCCAATACGGCCTGATGCCTGCTTGTTTTAGCCGCGCATAGGTATCGAGCAGATCTGCAAGATTTGCGTAGGTATAGGCCACGTGATTGACGCCCGTGTCGGCGCGCTCGGCGATTTCAGTTGTGAGCGGCTTGAAGGCCGACATATTGATAAACGCGAAACGATGATGCTCGTCGTCATATGTGAGAAATGCCAGCGCAGGGTTTTGATAAACCACTTTCGCCTCGAAGACCAGCTCGTACCACGCAACCATTTCATCGAAGCGCCTTGTGCTGTAGACGACGTGCGCG
Source organism: Blastocatellia bacterium (assembly GCA_035575515.1). Taxonomy (GTDB): domain Bacteria; phylum Acidobacteriota; class Blastocatellia; order UBA7656; family UBA7656; genus DATLXU01. The sequence continues at coordinate 93,311 of DATLXU010000106.1, read as the reverse complement.
AACTTCATAGGTTTTGCCATATCGGTCACTCCTTTGTTAGTAATCGTTGCGCATAGCCTGCTGCTCGCCGAAACGCGCCCTTTAACTCCTCAAACCAGTTGAGCGCATGCCCTTAAGCGTCAGTCGCAGCGTTATGGCGCGAAACTCCGGCTGAAGTAGAACGGCCCTCCAGCCAGAAAAGCGTCGCAACGACCAGCCCGCCGAGCGCAAGGCCAGCCGCGCCCCAAAGCAGATGTGAGCCTGTGTTTGATAAGCCGGCTACGGATTCATTTGAGCTTGAACTGCCTGATAACGCTTCGAGCGCAAATCCGAGATCGTGCGCCGAATGAAAGCGATGCTCAGGCTTCTTTTCCAGACAACGTCGCATGATCTTTTCGAGCGCGGTAGAAATCTTCTTCCCGTTGCCGTTCAACTCGGGCGCGTCGTCTTTCAAAATCGCGTTCATCAATTCAACTGCCGAATCGCCCGCGAATGGTCGCTGGCCGGCGAGCATCTCGTAAAGAATCACGCCGAACGAGAAAATATCTGAACGATGATCGGTGTCTTTGCCGCGAATTTGCTCAGGCGACATATAACCCACCGTGCCTATCACCGCGCTGAGATTGGCGTCCTCTTTTTGCATAGCAAGCTCAGAACCGGCTCCAGGAGCCGGTTTCACGGGCTTGAGCTTTGCCAACCCGAAGTCCAGTATCTTCACTCGCTCATCCTTGGTGATGAATAAATTTTCAGGTTTCAGGTCGCGATGAACGATGCCACGTTCGTGCGCGGCAGAGAGTCCTGCGACGATTTGTTGAGCGTACTCGATTGCTTTGCGGTGAGGAATCGCGCCATCGTTCAAGGCTTCGCGCAACTCCTCGCCTTCGAGCAGCTCTTCGACGATGAAGGGCAGGCCTTCATGGGTGCCGATGTCATAAACAGTCAGAATGTTCGGATGATTGAGCGATGAGGTTGCGCGCGCTTCCTGCTCGAATCGTTTCAGACGGTCTTCATCATCGGCAAAGCTCGCCGGCAATACTTTGATTGCGACATCGCGACCGAGCCGTTCGTCGCGAGCGCGATAGACTTCGCCCATGCCGCCCGCGCCTAGCAGTGAAAGAATCCGATAGTGACTGAGATGTTTTCCCAAAAACGCAACTGCTCGATTCTCCGCCAACAGCAAAGCGGCAACATCAATCGCCGGGCGCGAAAGAAATCCTTCGGATTGGATGTGATTTGCCAGCAGCTTTTCGACTTCAACGCGCAGTTGCGCATCATTGTCACAGGCTTGATCGAGAAAGGCGACACGCTCTTTGGGCGCGCGTTCAAGCGCCTCATCAAAGAGTCGGCCCATGCGTTGGTAGCGTTCGGGAGTCATGCCATCTCCGCTATAGCAGATTACAGATTGATCGCAATTTTGCAGAAGAGCCAATCAATGTTTTGTTAGCGCTCGTGCATCACGCTGTCGCGCTCAACTGCTGATGCAGCCATGCTTGTGCGATGCGCCAGTTGCGGCGCACGGTGCTGACGGAAACCTTTAATGCTTCGGCTGTCTCTTCCAGGCTCAGCCCGCCGAAGAATCGCATCTCAACGATGCGCGCCTGACGACGGTCCAGTTTTTCGAGCGCGTCGAGCGCCTCATCGAGCGCGACGAGATCAGGATTGTGCCGCGCGCTGCGGCTGGCAACGGACAATGATACATGTATTGCCTGACCGCCACGCTTGACAGCCTGCTGCTCGCGCGCGAATTGAACGAGGATGCGCCGCATGAGCGTCGCCGCCACGCCGAAAAAATGCGCGCGGTTCTGCCATTCAACCTGCTGCCAGTCAATCAATCGCACAAAGGCTTCGTTGACAAGCGCCGTCGTCTGCAACACGTGGCCGCGCCGTTCGCCTAAAAGATAGGCGTGGGCCAGGCGGTGGAGTTCGCGATAAACCAGCGGTGTCAGTTGCGCCAGCGCATCTTGATCTCCGTTGTTCCAGGCTATCAGCAGTTGAGTGATGTTCGGTGCTGCTGAGGGTGCCATAGTCGCTCCGGTTTGCCTCGACCAAGGCCCCCCTACAATAACACACCGTCTATGTTTCAGCCAGAAAGAGACGCGCTAAAAATTTTTTTTGTCTCGTGAACACTTTCGCGCGTGAATTCCCCCTTATCTCATGAAGGCACTAATAATGACTTTTTAATTGAGCGTGAGCCTGCCGCTCTGACGGTGGCTCAGGGGCGAACTTTTCTTCAAATGTCATTCACAGGCGGTTCAACTCCGCAGGCAGGCGGCTCTCTCGGATTGATGCAACTTGAAATCTACAAAGACCCGATAGGCTGGCTGTCGCTTGAAACGGGTGCGGCGACGGTCGAAACAAGTCTGATTTGCTTCTGCACTCGCTTGAATGAAAAGGAGAGATTATGAGACTGAAACGAATACTCACAGGTTTACTCGTCGCGATGGTGCTTGCTTTGAGCGCAGTCGTAATTGCGCAGGTCAATCGCCCTTACCGCAACGGCACTATCTGGGAAATCTCGTTCATCCGAATGAAACCGGGAATGGAAACGGCTTATCTAAACTACATTGCAACCGACTGGAAGCGCCAGCAGGAAGCGTTGAAGAAGGATGGGCAGATTGTCTCTTACAGAGTCATGCAAACTGAAGCGCACGGCTCAGGCGACTGGAATCTTCTGCTGATGACGGAATACAAAGACCTCGCGACCTATGAAAAAAATCTGGACCGAGCCGATACCTTACTGCAAACGGTTATCGGCAACGACGATAAGCAGAGGCAGGGCTATCGCGAGCGCGCTGAGATTCGGGATGTTCAGGGCACACGGCAGGCGCGCGAGATTGTTTTAGAGCCGAGGCCCTAACGAAAAGCGCGCTGCCGAACAAGGCGCGGGATCGAAGCTGGCAAATTCATCAATCAACCGTATCAACTGGAAGGAGGGCGATATGCAAGGCGAGAAGATAGGCGAAGAGTCAGGGAAGGTGATTTCACGCAGAGTGCTTCCAAGCACGGATGGCAATCCTAAGATGGAAACTTCCGCGCAGTCAGACTTGACCCTGCTCGGTGTGAAAGCAACCAATACGGTTACCTACTGGGCAGTCGTCCGGCCCGATGGAACTCTGTATGGTGAAGGACACGGCATCGTCATGAGCAAAGAGGGAGACAGGGCCACGTTCATAGGGCAGGGCGTCGGCACTATCAAAAAAGATGGCACAGTCAGCTTTCGCGGCGCGGTGTACTATCAGAGTTCTTCTCCAAAATGGGAGCGGCTGAATAGCATCGCCGCTATCTTCGAGCACGATGTTGATATTGAGGGGAACGTCCACTCGCAGTTATGGGAATGGAAGTAGCGCGCAAACTGGCGATGTGATTGAGCGACGAGATGCAGACCCTTCGCGTCGGCGGCTCGCAGCCGGATTCGCTCGCTGTCAACGGCGACACCTTTCTCGCGTGTTTTTGACCGTGCGGCTATAGTTGTGAATAGTCGCGACAGCAGCACCGATAGATTCATTACCAGCGCGAAAAACAATCAAGGAGATAATTGCAATGCCGAAATATCTGATTCAAGGCAGCTATAGCGCGGCGGGAGTGCAAGGGCTTGTTAAAGAGGGCGGCTCCAGTCGGCGTGCGGCGGTTGAGGAGTTAGTCGGTTCTGTCGGCGGCAGTGTAGAAGCCTTCTACTATGCCTTTGGCGAAACGGATGTATTTGTCATCGCAGATATGCCGGATAACGCCACTGCTGCGGCGCTCTCGCTCGGCGTGAATGCTACGGGAGCTGTCGCAATTAAGGTGACGGTGCTGCTGACCGCCGAAGAGATGGACAGATCGGCGAAGACGACAACCAGCTATCGTCCGCCTGGACAATAGCGAGCGCCGGTCTTCACTTGCTATCAGTTCAATGCGCCGCTGTCGGCAATCGTCTGTCGAATACTTCAACCCTGGTGCACGACAGATAAAATGGATGCTGCGGATGCGGGCCGATCTGATTCGCGTGCATCCGCAGCATCCGTGCAGTCTGCGTTCTATCTGTGCTCTTCACCCGAAAACTGAATAGCCGCGAATCCACTGCGTTGCTCAGTTTGGCTGACCGCAAACGCATTGTTGGCCGGTAATCGCTTCGATATAATGTCGCCCGACTCGGCCCACTCTACATCGAGGAGAAACCGTTATGGCAGAGATGACCGGCGCTCAGGCGATGTTCGACGTGATGGTGCGCGAAGGCGTCAGGTACGTTTTCGGCAATCCCGGAACGACCGAGCTTCCGTTGATGGATTTGTTCGCCGCGCGCGACGATATCGAATATATTCTCGCCCTGCATGAAGATTCTGCTTTGGGCATCGCAGTCGGATACGCCGAAGCGACCCGCCGCCCTGCTGTCGTCAACCTTCACACGAATCCCGGACTCGCGCACGCGCTCGGCAACCTCTACAACGCATACCGCGCGGGCACTCCTTTGATCGTCACCGCAGGCCAGCAAGACACGCGCGCGATGATTGACTGCCCGCTGCTTTACGCAGACATGCTTGAGATGTCGCGCTCGTCAACAAAGTGGGCGTGGGAAGTGCGCCACGCCGCAGAGATTCCTACGGCGATGGCTCGTGCGTTTCGACTGGCGCAGACTGCGCCTACGGGGCCTGTGTTTTTGTCGCTCCCGGTAAACGTGATGGAAGAGCGCGCTGATGTTGAACTCGCGCCCATAACTGAAATCGGCCCGCGACTGCGCGGCGATAAATCGAGAATCGAGCGTGCTGCTGAGATTTTAGCGCGCGCACAAAATCCTGCAATCATCGCGGGCGACCGCGTTGCGCGCTCAGACGCTGTGGGTGAGCTTGTGCGATTTGCTCAAACGCTCGCGGCGCGGGTTCACGCCGAGCCTTTGAATTCGCTGCTCGTCTTTCCGACTGCCCATCCTCTTTACGGCGGGCCGTTGTTTCCGAACGCGGCGCAGACTCACGCCATCCTCGAAGGCTGCGACGTTATCCTGACGATTGGCGTGAACAACCTTGCGCCGCTCGTTTATACAGGCGCGCGGATGATTCCTGCGGGCGCGCGATTGATTCAGATTGACGCAGACGAGCGCGAGCTTGGAAAGAATTATTCGCCTGAGATTGCGATACTCGCGGACCCGCTCGCGGCCATTGAAGAATTGATCGGAACCATTACGCCGATGCTCACAGGTGCGCTTCGTGAAGGCGTTGAACGAAGACGGTTGTTTGTCACAACTGCGATCACCGATGCGCGACGGCGGTTTGAAAAAAACAGCGTGGTCGCTTCCGATGATGGAGTGATGTCGCCCGGATTCGTCGCGAGCGAGATGCGAAAAGCAGCCGCGAAGGATGCGGTGCTTGTTGACGAATCGGTCACGTCAACAGCTTTCGTGCGCACATTATTTACACTCGATGAGCCGAATTCATTCTTCTACGCGAAAGGCGGATCATTGGGTCTTGGGCTTCCTGAAGCTGTGGGCGTGAAACTGGCAATGCCTGAGCGTCAGGTGATATGCGCTGTAGGCGACGGCTCGGCGCTCTATTCGATTCAAGCCTTGTGGACTGCAGCTCGCTACAAGCTCGCAGTTAAGTTTGTTGTGTTCAACAACGCAAGCTACATGATTTTGAAAGGCGGGCTTCTCGCACTCAAGGGCGCGTCGGCAGAGCGCGGCAAATTCGTCGGCATGGATATCACTGAGCCTGAGGTTGATTTCGTTCGGCTATCCGAATCAATGGGCGTAGCAGCGCGGCGCGTAAGTCATGCGTCAGAGCTTCGCGCTGCGCTCGACTGGGCCTTTAGTGAAAGCGGCCCGACACTTCTTGATGTGGCGATAGCGCGCGACGTGCGAAGCGTGCTGCGGTGAGATGGCGTTCTAACTTCAATAAGAGGAGAAACACAAATGCGAATGTTACTGAGCGTGAAGATTCCGCACGAACCATTCAACGCAAAAGTTCGCGACGGCAGCGCGGGAGCGATCATGGCGAAGATTGTCGAAGACGCTAAACCTGAAGCCGTCTACTTCACAGAAGAGGATGGCCACCGATGCGCCGTGATGGTGATCAATGTGGAAAACGCATCGCAGGTTCCGGTATTTGCCGAGCCATGGTTTTTGAACTTCAACGGCGATTGCAGATTTCGGATAGTAATGAGTCCCGAAGACCTTGAGCGGGCCGGGCTTGAAGAACTCGGCAAGAAATGGGCTTAGGCGACGCGCGTTAAGAATCAGCTTTGAGGACTTGAACGCAAGCGAGCCGGATAAACCGGCTGCCCGCTCGGTCATCGCGCCTGCATCGTCAATCGCTATTGTTCATCAACAAAGCGGCGCAGGTCTTTTTTGTGCTTCTCGCGCCGTTCTGCGCGAGCGCGCTTGTCTTCAATTTTTTTCGTGGGCAGTATCGGCGCGCGCGGGCGTGGCCGCAGCTTCTCTTTTTCAATCATTATCTTGTTATCGGCTTTCTTCGCCACTTCAAATCTCTCGATTCAAAGAATCGCGTCCGTGAATGTATTCTATCAGGAAATGCATAACGATGAATAAACAAAGCGCCCTTCATAGTTTTCAAAGACCGACTACCGACTACTATCTTTTTCAGGTATGCTTTCAAACAGGCCCAATGCGTGTCACTTTGAGATGAGCTTGAATGCAAAATCGCATCCGATGAGGAAACCGCTAATGAACAACCGCACACAATCGAGATTCGCAGGAAAGATTCGCGCAAGTTTGCTGCTGATGTTGAGTATCGCTTTTGCCGGAGAAGCGTTTGCGCAAAACGGAAAGCTCGCGGGCCAGCCCGTAGCCGGTTACCGCGCGCGTAGGCAAAAGCTGATGGAGCAGATTAAAGACGGCATAGTCGTTTTAATCGGAGCGCGCGAAGACGAGTTCGGCGAAGTGGGCCGCTTCCGCCAGAAGAACGACTTTATGTACCTGACAGGAGTCGAAACGCCCGCTGCTTATCTGGTACTGGTTCCCGCCGTTGTCTCTAAAAACAAGAGTGCGCAGGAGACGCTTTTCATCCCGCCGCGAAACCTCTTTCAAGAGCGATGGACCGGGCCGCAGATTGGGCCGGGCACGGAGGCCGAGCAGAAATTCGGCATTAAAGAAGTCGCAGGCTCCGATAAGTTCAACGAGCGGTTGCGCGAGTTGCTGACGAAAACGAACGGAGGAGATGGTCAATCAATGCTTAAGCTCTACACAGTCGTTCCTACGGGATCGGCGGCGGAGTTGACACGCGAATCTCGCTTCATCGAAACAATCCGGCGCGATATGCCCATGCTGCAGATCGAAGACGTGTCGCGCATCATCGCAGAGATGCGAAAGGTTAAATCAAGCTCGGAAGTCGCGCTGCTTCAAAAAGCGATTGACATAACGGGCGAGGCTCAGCGCGAGGCCGCGCGCGCAATCAAGCCGGGCGCGTACGAATACGAAGTGCAGGCGGCGCTCGAAGCCGCGTTCACTCGCAACGGCGCCGAGCGCGCAGGCTTTCCCTCAATCGTAGGCTCAGGCTTCAACTCAACGGTTCTTCATTACAATGAGAACCGAAAGCGGATTGAAGCGGACGACACTGTAGTCGTTGATATCGGCGCGGAGTACAGCTACTACACTGCGGACATAACGCGCACGTATCCTGCATCGGGCAAATTCACGTCGCGCCAGCGCGAGGTGTATGAGCTTGTGTTGGAAGCGCAGCGGGCAGCCGAGCGCGCCTATAAGCCTGGGATGAGCATTGCTCAACTGAATCGCGTCGCGATTGAAGTAATGAAGGCGAGCAAGGTGCGCGATAAGCAAGGCAACACGCTTGACAAGTATTTCATTCACGGGCTCGGGCACTGGCTCGGAATGGATGTGCATGATGTTGGCAGCTACGGGCCGATGCCTGTGGGCTCTGTCATCACGATCGAGCCGGGCATATACATCCCCGAAGAGAAATTGGGCGTGCGAATCGAAGACGATTACCTTGTGACCGAAACTGGGCTTGTGAAGCTGAGCCGCAACATACCATCCGACCCGGATGAGATCGAGCGATTGATGTCAGGCGCAAGAGTTGCTCATGCAGGCCGATCACTACTGAGGTAGAGAAATGCCTTATCCTATGCTTCAACTGTCACATAATTAAGACTGCACAGGAAGTAGGCCGGCATAAGTTGCGTTTCACGCTTTGTAAAGAAGAGGCAAAGTTAATGGCCCCTCCCCGATTCGAACGGGGGACCAACGGATTATGAGTCCGCTGCTCTAACCGCTGAGCTAAGGGGCCATACGAGGGCTAACTTATTGCTTCAAAGATTCACGCTTGATATGCATGACAACGCCAGGCATCTTTTGACAAAATCAAATCTTACCGGCTCAAATTTCGTACTGTCAAGTTGAGGCTCGATTTCAATCTCACTCAAATCCAACTCGGAGGACGCTTGTGATAAATCGCAAAAGAATCTCTCTCACTCTGCTGCTGCTCATCTCGTTTCTTGCGCAGACAATCTTTGCTCAACAGCCCGCAGATTTTCAGCCAGCCGCATCGCGCTTAACCGGTGAGATACTCATCAACGGGCGCTCAATGGATTATCTCAAAAACCTGACGGACCGCTTCGGAGGCAGATTGACCGGCACCGCAGCCTACAATCGCGCGGCTGAGTGGGCCGCAGAGCAGTTCCGCGCCGCTGGCATCAAAAACGTCCGCCTTGAGCCATTCACTATCCCGAACGGCTGGGACCGCGGCTGGGCGCACGGGCGAATAGTCTCACCCATAGAGCGGCCCATTCACATTGAATCGCTTGGATGGTCTCCCTCCACTCCATCAGGTGGAGCGCGTGGCGAAGTTATTATTGCAAGCGACCTCGCGCCTGAAAAAATCCGCGCGCAGGCCGACAAGATCAAAGGCTGCATAGTCAAGCTCGACCTCGCCGCAATCTTCGCAGAAGGCTTCGACGCTTTCGCAAAACTTATCGCGGCCATTCCGATCCTTAAAGAGACTGGCGCGGTCGCGCTCGTGGTCGCCGACAGCGAGCCGAACAACGTCTTGAACGCCTTCGGTTTTACGTGGGGAGCCGAGACGAGCGCGCTGCCAATCGCGCAGATTGGCATGGAAGATGGCAAGCTCATCGAGCGGTTGATGGAGAAAGGCCCTGTCACTATCGAATTCGCGTACGACAACAAAACGAGCGGTCCTGTTCAAGTTAACAACGTCGTTGCAGAAATTCGCGGGCGCGAGCGCCCTGATGAATGGATAATCATTGGCGCGCATCTAGATTCGTGGGACTACGGCACGGGCGCGCAGGATAACGGCACAGGCTGCGCGATGGTTTTGGAAGCCGCGCGGGCAATCCGAGCGATGAAGGAAGCGCCGCGCCGTTCTATCAGGTTCGCGCTGTGGGGCGGTGAAGAGCAAGGACTTCTTGGCTCTGCGGCTTATGCTCGCGCTCACGCGTCGGAGCTTGATAAATGCGTCGCCGCGCTCAATACAGACAATGGCGCGGGGCATCCTCGCGGGTGGAAGGTCGAAGGGCGCAAAGATGTTGCCGATGCAATGAAGGGCTTAAGCGAAACACTGCTCGAAGGATTGGGCGGCGGCGAGCTGTCGCAAGAGACGAGCTTCGATACAGATCACGGGCACTTCATGCTCGCAGGGATTCCCTCGTTCGATCTGTGGGTTAACATGGAAAGCTACGGAAAAGTTCATCACAAGTCGAGCGACACGATTGATAAAGTTGACGCGCACGATCTAGCGGCAGGCTCGGCAATTGTGGCTGTCACGGCTTATGCGCTTGCCGAACGCTCTGCGCCGATTGCTCCGCACATTGATCACGCCGCGGTCGGCGAAATACTCAGGAAGGCGAACCTCGAAAGATTCCTCAAAGCTGTCGGCGTTTGGAATTAGCGTTTGCTTTCGACGCCATGGTTCCAGCAAAGTCGCTTGACAATTGAAAAGAAGAGACCCACTTCGGTTCAAGATCAAAAGTAGTACAAACTGAACCGGAGAAAGGTCTTAGATGAAGCATAACACTGATAGCTTCTCACTGGAGCAAAAATCCGAGCCGTTTATCTTTGATGTTGACTCACTGTTTTATTACCTCGACTGCCTTACTGATAAGCGTGACCCAAGAGGTGTGCGTTATCCTCTGGCTGTCGCCCTGGTCTTTGTCATTCTGGCAAAGCTTGCCGGTGAGGATCATCCTGAAGCCATTGCTTATTGGGTAAGCTTGCGCAAGCAACTGCTCATTGAATCGCTCAAGCTCAAACGCAACCGAGACGCCACACTCGACGACTTTCTCTCGCATTCTTGGTCAAGCCATTTCAGTCGAAGAACTTCAACAAGCCGTCACACAGTTTTTACTTTCAACTGTCGAAGGAGGCTTGTCTGTAGAGATGCCAATAGATGGGAAGACTTTGCGCGGAACAATCACTCAAGCCGTGGCGCGATGCGTTCATCTTATGGCGGGCGATCTTGCCAATCAAGGAATAGCGCTTATGCAGGTTTAAGTCGCGGGCAAAGAAAACGAGATCAGCGCCGTCCCGCGAGTGCTAAAAAGTGTGGATTTACAGGGGAAAATCGTAACAGGCGATTGCCTCGTTTTGCGCCGCCGCGAGCTTTCCGAGTTGATCATCGAAGGCGGCGTAGAGTATGTCTGGACAGTTAAGGATAACCAGTCGAGCCTGCGAGCCGAGATCGAGGTGGCGTTTGCCATCGAGGAAAGCAAGACGAATCTGCCTTTGATGAAGAATGATTTGGCGCGAGCCGAGACGATAGAAAAAGGGCACGGGCGAATCGAAGTGAGGCGAATAGTGGTAACGAGTCAGATGGAGGGCCGCACCTGGAGCAGGTATTGAGGATTGAGCGAGAGGTGGAAGAGATCAGCACGGGCAAGCCGCCGCACGAGAAGTGAGTTATGGGGTGATGAGTCTGACGAGGGAAGAGGCATCAGCCGAACGCTTGATGGAAATAGTGCGAGGGCACTGGGAATAGAAAATGGGTTGCATTACCGAAAAGACAAGACGCCACGGGAAGATGCTTGCAGATTGAGGAGAGGAGAGGCGGCGCAGGTGATGGCAGTGATAAATAATCTGATAGTCGGGCTGGTATTAAGGCAAGGGATAAAGAATCTGGCCGCAGGCGAGGAGAATATATAGTGCCTATCCGCTTGAGGCGTTAAACCTCGTCTTACGCCGGTAGAGCTACTTTGCTATAGCCCTGCATAAGCCTCTTTTTCTGCAAACGCTCTGAGGGTTATCATAATACGGTCTGCGCTTTTAACGTGAGCGTAGAAAACCCAGGAACAAACAAAGACTGATACGAACCAACATTGTATCCCTGCTAGTTGTCAGCTAGCTTGATCGCGCGCAAGGAGCGCGGCTCCGATCACTCCCGCTTGCGGGCCGAGTTTGGCAATGACTATCTCGCAGCTATTGAACGAGGGCGGGAAGGCCCGGCGGCGCGTCTCTTTGATTGTCGGCTTCAAGATCAAATCGCCCGCGTCCATAACGCCGCCGCCGAGGACTACCATCTCGACATTCAAAAGATTAATCACCGCCGCGAGCGCAATACCGAGAAACATCCCCGTGCGCTCCATCATCACCTGAGCCATCTCGTCGCCTTCCTGCGCCGCATGCGCTATGTCTTCGGCGGTGAACTCGCGGTCGCGCGGGATTGCCAAACGCGATAATGACGACGTGCGGTCGCGATAGAGCCGCTCGCGCGTGCGCCGCACGATGTTCGGTCCCGACGCGATTGTTTCGAGGCAGCCGATGTTGCCGCATCCGCATTCGATGCCTTCAGGGTCAATCGTCATGTGGCCGAACTCTCCGGCAAACCCGGCGGCGCCGCGATAAATCTTTCCGTTGATAATCAAACCCGCGCCAATGCCCGTACCGAGCGTCACGAAAAAGACTTCGCGCTTGCCGCGAGCCGCGCCCGCTTGAAGCTCGGCGTAAGCGGCTGCGTTCGCATCATTGTCAATGGCTACGGGCAAGCCCGCCGCGCGAGAGATTTCATCCGTCAGATCAACGTCCGAGAGCGCAGGCAAATTTGGCATGACTTCGATGCGATTGGTCTGGCGGTTGACCAATCCCGGTATGCCTATGCCGACGGCAGCGGCGCGACCGTGCGCGCTAGGGTCATCGCGCAGAACGCGAACCGTGTCGACTATCTGATCGAACAGCGCCTGTGAGTCTTCTCGTTCGGTCGTGGCGCGCGTTTCGTGAAGTATCTCGCCGGCGTCGTTTACGAGCGCGCCTTTGATGGTCGTGCCGCCGAGATCAATGCCGATGAAAACGGAATCGCTGTTTTGACTGGTGGTCATATATCAGTCCTTAGATGTCGGATGTCGGATGTCAGATACTCGATGCCAGAGCTGTTCATCCTTGCCCGACATCTAATATCTATCATCTAACATCTACCACCTGAGTTGCGAGATGCGCCCCTCATCTCAGCCGCAGATTTCAATGATTAACAGGAGATTGAGAATATCAACGGCAGAAATGAATGTCAATTTTGGCCGGATAATCTGCAAACCTGCGCCACCGCTTTCAATTGCGCGCGATGGCTTGATGCACGGTCGAATGTTAAAATTCTCTGCTGCAAAGCGCAGCGGCAAATATCCGTTGAAATCGTTGAGGACTCATGGAATACAAGGAAAATATTCTCGGGCTGATCGGCAACACTCCGCTGGTCAAGATCAACAAGCTCACTAAAGGCATTGACGCGCTCGTGCTCGCGAAGATGGAATCTTTAAATCCGGGCGGCTCCGTCAAAGACCGCATCGGAATCACTATGATTGACGCGGCGGAGCGCGAAGGCCGCCTCAAGCCCGGCGGCACGGTCGTGGAAGCGACGAGCGGCAACACCGGCATAGGCATCGCACTCACCTGCGCCGTTCGCGGCTACAAAGCCGTCTTCGTGATGACAGACAAATGCTCTGTTGAAAAAGTGCGCTACCTGAAAGCCCTTGGCGCTGATGTCGTGGTCGTTCCCGTAGCTGCGAAGCCCGATTCGCCCGATCACTACGTCAACACCGCGCGGCGCATCGCGAAAGAGACGCCTAACTCGATCTTCATTTTTCAATATGGCAACCCGGCGAACCCTGAAGCTCATTATCGAACCACAGGGCCGGAAATCTGGCGACAGACCGAAGGGCGCATCACTCATTTCGTCGCAGGCATCGGAACGGGCGGAACAATTAGCGGAACGGGCCGCTATCTGAAAGAGCAGAACCCGAAGATAAAAATCATAGGTGCTGACCCGTATGGCTCGGTCTTTAAGACCTTCAAAGAAACAGGCCAGTTGATGCAGGCGACGCCTTACCTGGTTGAAGGCATCGGGCAGGAGATCATCCCTGAAAACGTCCACATGAAATACATTGACGAGATAATCAACGTGACCGACCGCGACTCGTTTAACATGGCTCGACGGCTGAGCCGCGAAGAAGGAATCTTCTGCGGCGGCTCGACCGGCACGAACGCTTACGCCGCGCTGCAGGTTGCGCGCGCGCTGACGAAAGACGACGTTGTCGTCTTTATCGTGGCCGACACTGGCGAAAGGTATCTGTCGAAGTTCCACTCAGACGAATGGCTAAAGGAAAAGCGGATGCTCGGCGTCGAGCGCATGACCGTTGGGCTTATCAACGAGATGAAAGGCGACGGCGCTGTTGCTCGCGTCGTGTCCGTAGCTCCGACGGATAAAGTGAGCGACGCGCTTCAGTTGATGAACAAGCATGGGTTCTCGCAATTGCCCGTCATCGAAGAGGGCAAATCCGTAGGCAGCCTGCGCGAAGGGAAATTAATGGCGAAGCTTTTGAGCAATCGCGAGCTGATGCAATCGAATGTCTCTGACGTAATGGAGAAAGGCTTCCCCGTAGTTGACGAAGACGTGGACGTAGAGACAGCCGTGAAATACTTGAGGACGTCGCCTGCGATTCTAGTAGAAGAATACGGGCGCATAATCGGCATAGTCACGCGCCACGACGTACTCAACGCCCAGCCTTGATTAATCACCAAAACGCGGAGCGCACGAAGATTCACGGTATCATTCTTCGTGCGCTCGCAGCCTTCGCCTCATTTGCTTTGCGATGCAACGTCGACTGATTCGCGGTCAATGAGCTTGGAGAAACGACTTTCCTGGCCGCGCTCGGTCTCTTCCTGATAAAGGAAAGCCAGCCGCTCTTTTTCAAACTTGTCGAAGAACTCTTCCCACGAAATCGGCTGAAGCGTCTCTTCGCCGCTGTAGCCGGGATAGTCAATGCGCAGCAGGCCCGGATCATCTTTGCTGCCAGTTCCCTTGACGCACGCGGGATGGCCGCCGCGCTCTTCAACCCACCTTCGGATTTCGTTGTGATCGGTCGTGACTCTAGCTGCTCCAGCCATAAAAAACACCTCCCCCTGGAAAATATCTGCGATGGCGCACACATCGCCTATCAAGAGCGAATGCATACGCCATCAGATTTAATTATCGAAGAACTAATCGCGCATTAAGCCACGCGGCGCGGCCTGGTCTCTTCAGTCGTCCTTGCTTCAGGCTGCGGCTCAACCGCTATGCCGTGTTTGTAAACCATCGAGCCGCCCAGCCAGCCCGAAATCATTATCAAGATCACGCCCAGGACCGACAGCAGAAGCGGTATCATCATATTGCGGTTGATCATCCGCATTCCGTCCGTCGTTCTCAGATAGAAGCTCGCAGCAAAGACGAGCAGCGCAATCACGTTCAAACGCGCGTGCCAGTTGGCTATGCTGTTTACCCGCTCGTCCCTGATCGAGAGATAATCAATAAAGCCTGGCACTGCCGCAATCACCGCGCCGACTATGCCGCCTGCGAGCGTGTAAAACGCCACGTCTTCCCAGATTGCTCTGTCTGTCGCGTAATAAATTATGTCCGCGACCAGAGAGAAGAACCACAGTGCGAACGGGAACGGGATTAACATCGGGTGAATTGGATGGCTTCCAATACTTGCAGGAGTTCTCATAACCTTACCTCCTTTCGATGTGCACTATCTTCCATCAGTTTTTATGGGACAACAGTACACTTACTCGTCAGAGCTTTCGGCCAGCTTTCCGACGAGATTTGGAAAAAAGGCGCGGTCCGGCAAATCAGCTATACAGAATCCGCGCCCTTGCCTTTTGTAATTGCAAGGCCCGTGCCAGCGCCTTGCCGCTTAAAGCGACTTCAGGTACTCAACAAGGTCTCGCTTCTCCTGATCGGTCAATCCCAGATGAAAGCAGGTGTTGTAGTGATTGACCACATCGAGCAAAGTTGCAAAGCGACCATCGTGGAAGAAGCCGCCCTTCTGGTGAGTGAACAGTCCCTTCAACGGCGACGTTCTGTAGCGGCGATCAGGCGCGCGGTTGGCCTGAAAATCGTCAATGCAGATTTCTGACGCCGTGTGCAGGTTCCAGCCCGGCTCTGTGTAGAGCGGATCAACGTGGCAGTTATTGCATTGCGCTTTGCCCTCGAACAGCTCATCGCCGCGCTTGGCCGCTGCCGGATCGAAGTCTCTGCCCGGCTGCGGCGTCGGCGCAGGTATCGCAAGCTGATAGAAGTGCAGCGCGGCGAGCTTGGGCGTGATTAAGTCTTCGTCCGGCTCAATGTGCGGCAAATCCCCGAAGCCGTGCGCGGCGGCGATTGGAAACTGCGACGCATCATTCAAGCGAGGATCAAAGAATCTGCCCTTTCCATGCATTTCGAGGTTGGCGACAAACGCATTCCAGTGAGTGACCGAACCCCAGCCGGTCCACGTGTGCAGGTTCACACCTGCAAGCCCGAAGGCGGGCGGGATCAGCGTCGCACCCGGCACGTTCGTTCGCGTGACGCCGTTTGAGACTTGCTGCGAGTTGACCGCTTTGCCGTCGAGTATCAACTCTGCATCGAATTTGCCCGGTCCCCAACTGCGCAACACCTGCCGCACGGTGTCCTGGCTCACGCCGAGAAGATTCGCGAACGGGCTGAGGTCGGGCGCGAGGGCGACGATTTCGCCGACGTTGAGATCGCGATTGGCCCACCCGTCGAGTCGGTGGCCGATGCCTGCGGCTAGCGAGTCGTCAACCGTCGAATGACAAAGCGCGCAGGTTATTCCGATTGATTTCAAGCTGTCGCCCTGAAAGATGCCTTTCACGCCGACAACGGCGTCGAGCTTGAGCAGCGCGAGCGTCGTCGCGGGATCATCGAGATTGACTCGGCCTTTTTCAACATCTTTCTGCAGCGACTTCGGCAGCGCGTCCACGTCAACTTTCAGACCGAGCGTCAGAGCGGTTTTCGGAGTCAGGCCCGCGCCGACCCCGCCGAAGCGCGAGCCTTCAACTGCTTTGTGCAACTGGAGCATATCGCCCCAGAAAGACTCGTCGCCGAACGTGTCAAAGCGGAAGGTCTGTTTGCCTTCTTCTATCATCTGGTCGGCGTGCGTTGTGATCTGACTGTCGAAGGCGCTTGCCTTCGCTTTCTTGCCTTGAATTTGAACGCTCGAATCATTCTGAGCGCGGCTGCTGTCAATTGACAGAGACACGAACCCGATGATTGCGAGCAATGTTACCGTGAGTGAAATGGTTTTCTTGATCGGCATGGTCAGTGGCTTTCGGGTATCGCTTCCCATAGTATCCCTCCTGGTTACGGATTGATTGGGTATCCCTGATCCTCCTACGATAAGCGTCCTTGTTGTGTAGGCGATGAATTCGGTTGTAAAACAAAAGTAACTCTTACGCGCCGCCATTGTCTGTGCATGAACTAACAAATCTCTTTCACCGGCGGCTTGCTATCACAGCGGAGATTCACTTGCAGGGTTATAGTTCGCTTCATCTCAATAGCGATTCCGGGGGATGAATCAACAGGATGAAAAGATCGCTTTCGGCTACTGCTTCCGATTCGCGTCCGTAGCAGGTTGTTGTTCTTGCCGGCTGACGTTACCATCATATTGTGGATCGTTAGCCGCTAATTTACTACTACTCCTTTCGATTAGAAGCCGTCAATACTTACTTTTGTGGTTCGCTTGTCTGTTAGACCAGTCATAGGAGGCAAGCGATTATGAAAACTGATTCGGGACAAACTACTTCCGTCTGGATGGCCACGGCAAACGTGCCGGAACGACAACCGCTTGCAGAAGACACGCGCGCCGATGTGTGCATCGTTGGCGCGGGCATAGCTGGAATGAGTGTCGGCTACCTGCTCGCGCGCGAAGGCCGCGCGGTAGTCGTCATTGACGATGGGCCAATCGCTGGCGGGATGACTCAACTAACTACGGCTCATCTTTCAAACGCATTCGATGATCGCTATCAAGAAATGGAGCGCGTTCACGGCAATGAGATGACACGGTTGATTGCCGAAAGCCACACTGCGGCGATTGACAGGATTGAATCAATCGTCGCGGAAGAAAAGATTGATTGCGACTTCGAGCGGCTGGACGGCTACCTGTTCCTCCCGCCCGGCGATTCGATTGAGTTGCTTCAGCGCGAGCTCGAAGCCGCACGCCGCGCAGGACTAGCAGACGTTGAGATGGTCGCGCGCGCACCGATTGATTCATTCGACACGGGCACGTGTTTGCGCTTCCCGCGACAGGCGCAGTTTCATCCGCTCAAATACATTGCGGGGCTTGCCCGCGCAATAGAACGACTCGGCGGGCGCATATTCATTCGCACACGCGCAAGCGAAATAACGGGCGGCTCGTTCGCGTGCATCGCCACAGCAAGCGGACACATAATTACTGCGGGCGCAGTCGTAGTTGCGACAAACACTCCCGTCACAAACGTCGTCACTATTCACACGAAGCAGGCCCCATACACAACCTACGTCATCGGCGCGCGAGCGCCGCGCGGATCAATCGCGCGCTCTCTCTATTGGGACACGCTCGACCCATACCACTACATCCGACTGCAAAGCGAAGCCGACTCGGATGTGCTGATAGTCGGCGGCGAAGATCACAAATCCGGCCAGGCCAAAAAATACGAAGAGCGATGGTTGCGCCTAGAACAATGGGCGCGGGAAAGGTTTCCGATGATTGAAGCGGTAGAGTTTCGCTGGCTCGGCCAGGTGATGGAGCCTGTCGACGGAGTGGCTTTCATCGGACGAAACCCCGGCGATGATGACAATGTTTATATTGCAACGGGCGATTCGGGCATGGGCATGACGCACGGCACGATTGCCGGATTGCTGCTGACCGATCTGATATTAGAAAGAGAGAATCGGTGGGCGCGGCTTTACGACCCGTCGCGCGTGTCGTTGAAGACGGCGGGTGAATTCGCGAAAGAAAACCTCAACGTCGCGGCGCAATATGTGAAAGACTATCTTGCAGGCGGCGACGTTGAATCGGTCGAAGAGATTCGCGAAGGCGAAGGCGCTGTCATCCGCAGCGGCCTTGCAAAGCTTGCAGTCTATCGAGACGAAACCGGCGCGTTGCACAAACGTTCAGCCGTGTGCCGTCATCTCGGCTGCATAGTTCAATGGAACTCTGCCGACAAGACGTGGGATTGCCCGTGTCACGGTTCGCGTTATGATGCTTTCGGTCGCGTCATCAACGGCCCTGCCAATAGCGACCTTGAGGCGGTAGAAGAGTGAATCAATACTTGAGCGAAGGCGCGTGTGAGTCAAGCCGCGCGTCTCCGCTCAAGCATTGTTCGTTGTCATGGCTTCCGCATTGTACGGAGGCGTTATTTGCCCGGCTTCTTATTCGGTGGGTTTGTCTTGTTCGTATCGCCTTTCAGACTCGCCTGGATTGAACGCGCCATTTGCAAATGCTCGTTCACAACCGGGAGAGTCTTCGCGGCGAAAGCCTTTATGTCGGCATCACTCGCATTCGTGGATGCTTTCTCAAGCAATGCCGCAACTTTCTCGTGATCCTTGACCATCATCTCCATGTACTCGCGGTCGAAATCAGCGCCTGAAAGGCCGGCGAGCTTGCTCATAGCCTTTTGATGCTCTTCCATCATCTTCGCCTGATCTTTGTTCGCCCCGCTTTTGTGCATGGTCGAATGGTCGTCTTTACCGCCGGTTGCCACGTTCTGAACCTGAGCCGTCGAGGTGTTGTCTGGATTCTTCGCCTGCTCGGTCATTGTTGGCAGAGTGATCCCTTTCTGTGAGGCTAGCTCGCTAAGCTCTGTGTTGGCTTTTGAGTGGTCGTCAATCATGCGCTGAGCGAATTGCTTCACGCTGTCGCTTGCGGCCTTCTCGACGGCAAGTTTCCCAAGCTCGACTTCCATCATTCCGCCATGCGCCAACTTAATGACGACCTCATTATCAGAGTTAGCCGGGGCTGACGCGTTGGCCGCGTCAGTTGTGGACGTGCCTGTGGCATCTGTCTTCTGCTTGGTTGTGGGTTGAGCTTGCTGGGGCTGCTGCTTTTTGGTCTGCTGGGTTGTCTTCGTCTTGTCCTGTTCTTTACTGGTCTGAGAGGTGGGGCTTTGTGGCTGCTGCGCTCCGACCATCATATTGATGCTGAGCACGATGGCCATCAGCAGCGATAAGAAAACTACGGCCTTGAAAATCATACGCATCATGTTCACCCTCCTTTACTCGTTCTTCAGAAACACCTGGCGGGCGGCTGACGCAGACAGCCCGCGCAGATTGAATCTGGTTGATTTGCAGTTTCAAAACGAAGGCCGCACGCGCGCAAGATTGCACTTGCGTGGGACACGAGTGCGCCGCGCGTGTGCGACTGCTTTTGCAAAGATCGCCGTAAGCCGCTGCGGCTCAGGCAGTTGGGGAAGTTGTAAATAGCTTAAGAGAAATTACGTGCAATACCTGTGCCGCCAATTGTTGCGCAGGTGAGATGCGCGTCAGCAGGAGCGGTACAACAAAAGCGCGATGAGCAGCGCAACGAGCACTAGCGCGCCTATTTGCTGTGAGCGAGACAGCGACATGCTTTTGACAGGATTGATTATAAAAGGCAGCAGATCTGCGTGTTGTGCTTACTTCGAGTAATGATGCCTTTCTATGAACAGGCGATATGCTGCCGCTTTTATAGATGCCGGAAGTATTCGCCTCCCAACCGATCTTGCGATTTGTATGCGTTTCAGGAACGCCGTGTAAATCAAGGAGCGCATTCCGCGACGCATCTGCATCAAGCAGACGTTTTCGCGGTGCAGCTTGGTCCACATGCTTTTGTAATGTTCTTCGCCGCTCAGAAAAATCATACTCGCGGATTCGCTCGTCGTGTACGCAGGCTCGCAGGCACAAAGCTCTTTGTATAGCTCCAAGCCCGTTCTTCGTGTAAGCCGGGTCGAATCCGCCTTGAAAGCCATACACTTTGTTGTTATCGAAAAATGCGAACCGCACAACTGCAATCCGTCCATTCACTTCCAGCGTCTACAATCGCAATCGCCCTTCAGTAAAGCTTGCGCGCATCGCTTCTTTCATAAACTCTTCGACGCCGGGAAGGGCGAACACGCCCTGCTCGTCCTTCGACTGCCATCGCGCCTGATGCAACTCTACGAGCGCATCCATCGCCGGTTCAAGCTCGTCCGCATTTTCTATAAGGTGGAACCTGCAATCATATTCTTCAAACAGGTTGCTGACGCGCCGCGTGAGATTGTAGCGCATGGATTTGCCGACGGTGCGAAGGCGAGCCTTCCAATCCATGTCTGTGTCGACGTAGTGCGAGCGGCTGCAAACCTCTAAGCTGTGCTCCTCGCCAATTGCGCGGCGAAAGTGAAGCAGCATAATCGAAGCAGCGCGAGACCGATGAGCGAAATGTCGAAGCAGTGTTTCAACTCTATCAGAAGTTGATGAAAGAGCTTTAGAGTCTTCTGCAATTCGTTCGCCATCGAATCGTTGATTTGAGATCGCAGATGGTAAATCGGCAACCGGCTATCAAGGAACCGTGGCCGTGAACTCGTTTGATGCGATGCCCGTCGCGCTGATGACTTTCACGCGCAAGACAGTTCCCGAAGGCGGCGCGTTGCTCGCGCTTATCTTCACGCGAATGAAGTCGCTCGCGTCAACCGAAGCCGACTTGAGCGAGACCAACCGATTGTTGGCTCTCACTTCGACCGTCGCGTTCGTTGGGAAATTCGCGCCGCTTATCTTCAAGATTAAAAGCCCAGAGCCTTTCTTCTTGAACCCGATTGAAGTTATCTCAGGCCCGATGAGCCGTCCGGCGACGACTTCGTTCGAGAAGGCGGACGGCGCTGGATTCGTGTTGCGGAGGCGAACAACGAGCGGCCCCGCGCTGTTTCGTATCGCAGGGTTCTCATCCAGCTCAACGAATATTTCAGGGAAGTCGGGCGCAGGCTCTGGCAGATGCGAGATGACCTTAATTCCGTTAATCGTCACTTCGGTGTCCTGTCTCAGATTCGAGCCTCGTATCCTTATCCGCAAGCCGCTTTGACCGGCGCTGGCTTGTTGCGCAGGCTGGTTATTCACAAGCAAAGTTGCGCTCGTAATCACGGGCGTCGGAGCGGCTTCGGGCGCGAGCATGCCCAAGCGCGCCGAGAGTTTCTTGCCGCTGAAGATGTAAACGTCACCGGCGTTGATGACGGCGTTGTTCAATCCGTCGGCGTGCATCGCGTTTGCGATGTAGTCAACGTAGCCGTCGCCGTCGACGTCGCCGCCCGTGAGCCGATAAGAGAATTCGTCCTCCTCATCGCCGCCCGCGAGCCGAAACACTTGAATGTCTGCTGGCGGGTCATAGAGCTTGATGACCGACGGCAGAAAATCGCGCCGCCCGAAGATGAATTTCGTGTCGCCCGCCTCTTCGCGCTCAGGCAGACCGTTCAGATCATCCGGCTCAAGCGTGTGCTCAGGGCTTCCGATGAACAGATCGCTCATTCCGTCTTTATTAATATCAAAAGAGCGAACGCTGTCGCCTCCGCAATCGAGATGGTTCTCGCCGTAGATAGTCGTTATCTGAAGCCCCGAGGCGGCGGTGTCGGCAAGATCAATCGCGGCTCCGGAAACATTCGGGCTGCCGTAAACAATATAGACCGCGCCCGTGCGGCCCCGATTGTCCGGCGCGAGGGCTTGCAGCGCGCCCATTATCAAATCGGTCCGCCCGTCGCCGTTCAAATCGCCGAAGTGCACTTGCGAGCCGAGCAGATCGCCCGCTTGCGCGCCGAACACCATTGTCGTGTTCGCGGGCGGGGCGCTCAGGTCAACCGTTTGAGGGAACGCGCGCGATCCGTAAACGACTGCGACAGCGCCGCAGTTGAGCCGCCCGCTGAAATCGGCTCCGCGCGCGTCGTGGCCGCTGTCTTGATCGTCGGGCGTAACATAAGAAGCTGAGTCGCGAAATATAGAGCCGCCAATGATAATGTCGCCCAAACCGTCGTTATTTATGTCACCAACCTGTAAAGCCGCGCCCCAGTGGTCTTCGCGCGCTCTGCCGAGTATTCGCGCCGTTCGCACTCCAACAGGCGGCGCGGCCAGATCAATCACCTGCGGGAGCGCAGTGGAGCCAAAGACTATGTACGCGCCGCCGACGTGGTCGCCCGCGCTGGAATTTATCTGGTCGGCTCCGATGATGATGTCGGCAAAACCGTCGCCGTCAATGTCGCCTTCATCAATCCAAATGCCTGCGCGAGCGCCAGATTGCGGACTCAGGATTTCGATCACGCCCGGCGGAGGGTTGCCGTCTGCGGTGGCAAGGTCTGCGTTAAGATTAAAATTATGCGAGCCTAAAACTATGTACGCCGCGCCTGAGTTTTCATCAATTGGCTGGCCGGGCCGGTCGTGCCCTGAAGCTCCAATTGCAATGTCGCGCAGGCCATCGCCGTTGATGTCTCCGTTTGCGGAAACGGATGTGCCTAACAGGTCGCCTGAGCGTTCGCCGAATATCTTGAAGATGTTCGGCGGGTCCTGAGCCGCATTAACAAAACCGCTGTCACGCCCGTCGCTGATATAAATATTTACCTGTCCGTTGTTGCGACGAATGCCAGGTCCCGCGCTGCCGTACATCTCGCAGAAGACGACATCGGCGCGATCATCTCCGTTAAGGTCGCCCGCGCCGACGGGCAAGCCAATCTCGCCGCCCATCCTCAGCCCGCCGAAGAGCGCAAGTACTCCGTCCTGATTGAAATTCGCCGTATCAACTGCGAGTTGAATTCTTGATTGTTCCTGAGCCAGCGAAATCGCGCCCGGCTGCGACAGCAATGAAGCGGCTATTGCAACAATTGAAAGAATGCGAAAAATGAATCCCCTCTTGCTCATTAAACCTCTCAATAATTTCGGCAAAGTTATTTCCAGCGTGTCTCGCAAAAGAGTTTATGATTATACTATGCGCGCAACCGAAAAGGCGACCTCGCCGCAATCTGCTCAAACCATCAGGCTATTACTGTCATTCTTTGGTTCGTATTCATGACTGCCCATGCAGCTTGTGTTAAAATTCAACTATGCAACTGACCCGACTTGAAGCCACAGGATTTCGCAACCTCGCGGGCTTCGCAGAGTTCGGGCCGGGCCTCAATATCTTCTACGGCGACAATGCGCAGGGGAAGACCAACTGGCTCGAAGCCATCTATGTCGTAGGCAACACGAAATCGTTTCGCACAAGCCAGCTTAAAGAATGCATCGCGTTCGATGCCGAGGCTTGCATACTTCGCGGAGAAGTATTGCGCGGGTCGCTTGTGAAAGAGATTCAGCTTGCGCTCACCGAATCGTCAAAAGAGCTTTACGTCAACGGCAAGCGCGACACGGTCGTTCGCTACATAGGCAATCTCGACGTGTTCGTATTCTCGCTCGAAGAGATGACGGTCATTCGCGGCGAACCGGCAGAGCGCCGTCGCTTTCTCGATCGCGGCATCGTCACGATGAGTCCGGCTTTCTTGAACACAATCTCAGAGTACAATCACGTCATCAGGCAGAAGAACAAGCTGCTTAAGGAAGCAGCCGAGAGTGACAATCCGGCGGCCTTCCGCGATCAAATCGAAGCATGGAATGAAGAACTGATTCAGTTTGGCTCGGCCATTCATAACGCGCGCGTGGATTACGTCGAAAAGTTAAATCATGTGCTTGAGCGCAACGACTACGGCCATGCGATTTTCGGGGCCGAGCGCATCAGCGTGCGCTACCGGTCGCAGCTTGAAGGGAAGGGCGAGATGACGGATTTCGCCGCGCTTTTTCGCGAGCGGCTGGCCGTCAGATTACAGGCCGAAATAGCCGCCGGGCACTCGCTCATCGGGCCTCATCGTGACGATCTGGAGATACTCGCTGACAGCCGCGAAGTGGCTCGTTTCGGGAGCGCCGGACAGCAGCGAAGTGCCTTATTACTCCTTGATTTAGCGCAGGTTTCCATCTATAATTCTATTTACGAAGAAAGCCCCATTTTGCTCATAGATGACATTGACGCGGAGCTTGATCGTGGACGCATCGAGGCGCTGCTTCTGGAGATTGAAGGGCGCGCTCAGACCTTCGTCAGCACCTCGCGTCGGGCCATCGCAAATCGCTATCGCGACCGCGCTGCGGTCTTCTACGTCGAAGGTGGACGGGCGATTCGCGAGACACGCGAAAATGTCAATGGACTCACTGCCGCAGGAGATGAGCAAACGCACGAACCTGGAGGGTCGGACGACCTTGAGCGAGCCGTGCGGGAGATGATAATCGGCCAGAAGGATTAGCCCGATGGCCCGGCAGAAATGAGGAAATCATGAGCAGAGCATTGAAAGTCTCAACTAAGGAGAAGCGTGTGACAACAACAGCACAGGATTACGGCGCGGCTTCAATCACGGTCCTCGAAGGGCGAGACGCCGTGCGCAAGCGGCCCGCGATGTATATCGGCTCGACCAGCGAGCTTGGACTTCATCATCTGGTTTACGAAGTCGTTGATAATTCGATTGACGAGGCGCTCGCGGGTTACTGCGACCGCGTCGAAGTGACGATTCACATAGACAATTCAATAACAGTCGTTGACAACGGGCGAGGCATCCCCGTCGACATTCACAAGCAGGAGAAAGTTTCAGCTGCCGAAGTCGTGCTGACGAAGCTGCACGCAGGCGGAAAATTCGACTCGAACGCTTATAAAGTATCAGGTGGTCTGCACGGCGTCGGCGTATCGGTGGTGAACTTTTTGTCCGAATGGCTTCGCGTTGAAATCTGGCGCGACGGCAACACCTACGAGCAGGAATACGTGCGCGGCATTCCGCAGGGGCGCTTGCAGCAGACCGGAAAGACCCGCAAGCGCGGAACGAAAGTGTCGTTCAAGCCCGATGCGCAGATTTTTGAAACGACCGTATTCAACTTCGACACGCTCTCGCAGCGATTGCGCGAGAAGGCATTTTTGAATTCAGGGATTCGGATAACGATTGTTGACGAGCGAACCGATCCGCCCAAAACTCATGAGTTTTACTACAAAGGCGGCATCGCGGAATTCGTCAAGCACTTAAACAAGAGCAAAAACGTTCTGCACTCGCAGCCGATTCATTTCGAAAAGGACGCGAGCGACACCGATCCGCTCGGCATCGAAGTGGCGATCCAGTACAACGACAGCTACAACGAGATCGTCCACTCGTTCGCAAACAACATCAACACCGTTGACGGCGGAACGCACCTGACGGGATTTCGCGCCGCGCTCACGCGCACGATCAACAACTATGCGAAGTCGGCGGGGCTGTTCAAGAAAGACGACGAGAAGCTCGCGCCCGAAGATGTGCGCGAAGGGCTTGTCGCCGTCATCAGCGTGAAGCTGCCGCAGCCGCAATTTGAAGGGCAGACTAAAGGTAAGTTGAATTCGGACGTGAAGGGGCAGGTCGAGGCTTTCGTGAACGAAAATCTTGGCCGCTACTTTGAAGAAAACCCGACGGTCGCCCGCAAGATCATCGCGAAAGCGATTGAAGCGGCGCGCGCTCGCGAGGCTGCTCGTAAAGCGCGCGACTTGACGAGGCGCAAAGGCGCTTTGGATTCAGCCGCGCTGCCGGGCAAGCTCGCGGATTGTTCGGAGAAAGACCCTGCGCTATGCGAGTTGTTCATCGTCGAGGGCGACAGTGCAGGCGGCTCGGCCAAGCAGGGACGTGACCGGAGGACTCAGGCAATTCTTCCGCTCAAGGGTAAAATCCTGAACGTCGAAAAAGCGCGCTACGACAAGATGCTCTCGCACTCCGAAATTCGCACGATGATAACGGCGCTCGGCACGGGCATCGGCAAAAACGATTTCGACATATCGAAGCTGCGTTACGACCGCATCATTCTGTTGTGCGACGCCGACGTTGACGGCTCGCACATACGCACGCTGCTGCTGACGTTCTTCTATCGCCAGATGCCTGAGCTGATTGATCGCGGTCACGTCTATATCGCGCAGCCGCCGTTGTTCAAGATCAAGAAGGGGCGCAGCGAGCAGTACCTTCGCGACGAGAAAGAGCTTCAAAAGTTCCTGATGCGCAAGGCGACTGAAAACGTCACCGTCACGGTCAAGGAGACGAAGGCGCAGTTCAAAGGCGCAGAGCTTCGCAAGGTACTTGAAAAGCTTGCGGACCTCAACACGTACATGGACAAGCTCGAACGGCGCTTGCACGACCGCAAAGCGGTCGAAGCCGTGATTGACGGGCTTGCCGGGGCGAACGGCGCGCTCGCTTCAAAGGAAGGATTGAAGCTGCACGAAGTCTTCGAGAAAGAGAGGCTGTTGCAAAAAGTCGCCGCCGCGCTCGAAGCAGTTGGGTATGAAACCACGCTCGAGGCGGACGAAGAGCACGGGACGTTCGAGATAGTGATTGCGCGCTCGCGCTCGAACGGGCGCATAGTGATTGACTGGGAGCTTGCGACCCACGTCGAGTTCCAGAACGCCGTGAAGCTGTATGGCGAGCTTTCCGACCTGAGCCGCCCGCCCTTTGTGATTCAGGAGAACGGCAACCACACGATTGTTGATTCGCGCTCGGCGCTCTTGGAGCACATAATGACGGCTGCGAAGAAGGACATCACCATTCAGCGGTACAAAGGCTTAGGCGAGATGAACCCTGAGCAGTTGTGGGAGACTACGCTCAATCCTGAGACTCGCACGATCCTCAACGTGCAGGTGAACGACGCGGTCGAGACTGACGAGATGTTCACTGTGTTGATGGGCGACGCGGTCGAACCCCGCCGACGCTTCATCGAGGACAACGCGTTGGACGTTCGCAACCTCGACATCTGATTTCGCAGAGCAGTTCGGGTTGTGGGCTTCAAGATAGAAACTCACAACCCGAACGCGCTCTTATCTGGCTGAGCCTATCTCTGACGCGCGCCGCACACGCTACAGAATCTTGTGCCGGGCTTTGCCGCTTGCCGGCATTGCGGATTCGGGCAATACCAAACTGGTTGCGGATGCGTCCCGCCCATCACCTGAGCGTAAGCCGCGCGCCCTTCTTCTGGATGGGCGCATTATCCACAACGCCGAGCCGCCGACTATTATAAGACAGGCAACAACCGATGTGAGTATGATAGCTAGCTCAAGTGGAACTCCCGGCGCTGCTCCGAGCGCAAGCTCTGGCCCGGCGGGTGCGACGGAAGCGCTCTGGACGGACTGGCTGAGCGCCTTACTTGATCTCTGCAAAATTGGACGCAGAGTAGTACTTGCCTCCACCGGCGGCGGTTATCTCGCGCAACTGAGATTCGTCCGCCACATCAATTCCTAGAACATCCACGCTTATGGCGTTTGGCGCGGGTCGCTTGCCGCGTTCTTCAGCTACGCGGCTGAAGCCGTTTGATGAATGGGCGAACTTTTCCATCAGACTGCATGAGACGCTGACTGTAGTGTTGGTTGTTGATGGAAGCATTCCTGCCGATCCCACGCTGGAATGCCGCAGGCTCGCCGCCGCGCTCACAGGGTCGCCGCCGCAAGTCTCTTTGCCGTCAGTAGCCAGAATCGGTTTCTTGATAGAGCCTGCGCGATTTTGCAGATGCTCGCCCGCAATCGTGATTGACCTTGCCAGAGGCGTGCTGCCGCTTGGCCTGATTCCTTTCACTAGGGGGCTTCAGCGACGATGGTCTCATCGTGAAGTCATGCCACTGGATGCTGCCGCAATCAAAGAAGACCACGAGTCCGATTTCGATTGCAGGAGGAAAACCGGAATCGAGCATAGTCATCACTGCGTCTTTGGTCCTCTTGATGCGATCATTCTCTCCCATGCTGTTTGAGGCGTCGAACACGAGCACGAACGAGTACCGGGCATCGCCTCTGGTCGCGCCATCGGGGATTTCAGTTTTTTTGAATATTAGCGCAAGGGAGTTTCAGCTTCGTCCACGAGTTGCTGTGGAAGAGCGATTTATCGGCTTCCGAAAAGCTATGCTCCCAGCGATAAGCTGCGTTCTCGTAAGTCCCGCTGTGGGCGGCGACGGAACTGATGGGCGCGCCCTCATGTCGAATCTGAACGACGTGAACCATCTCGTGCAGAATAGTATGAGCGAGTCGAAACGGATTGCGCGCAGGCATGCCGTCTTGAGCGAGCGCACCGCCTGCGAAGGGCGACAGGTCCACCTGATTTCCTGAAACGGTGTGGCCCACAGCAACCGATTTTCCATTGAGCAGGTCTTTGGCTATCTCCGCTATCGGTTTTTGCGGCGGGCTGTATTTGAGCGCAAAGTTGGGGTCATCAAGGACTTGAAGAATCTGCTTTTTTCGCGCCTCGTCCCTCTCGCGCTCAAGCTTCAAATCTCCCTATCGAGAATGTACTTCAACGCAGCAAGCACGTTCGGCAGCTCAGGGTACTGCTTGAGAAGCTCCGAATTGAGCTTCATTTTTGGGCATCGCGTGCTGTCTTTGAAATAATCTTCGACAGCGGCGTTCTGTTCGGCTGTGGCCGCAACCTTCGGCTTCTCAGGCTGGCCACGCTGCGGCTTCGTCTTATCCCAAAGGACTGACAGGCCCGCAACCGATAGAACAATGAACAGCCCGTTTGATAAACCGATGAAAGTCTGTGACGCGCGGCACAGGAAAGATATTCACCAGGCACAGTCAAATTGTTATCACCTTCTTGAGCAGCGCGAGCGAGCGTCATCAGATATTGACAGCGGGTTTACAATAGAAGTGGACGGAATGCCCCAAGCCTTATCCGTTCGCAAAAAGATTCGGCTCCCGATATAAAACAATAATCGAAGTTCCAAACGCAGGCTGTGCCCTTACAGGCGCGCTCTTTCGTCTCGCCGCGCGCTTATAGCCCTACGATCAGTGGGAGGTCGCCAAATGCTTGGCAAAGGGTCGGCTGTTTTTTCCATAAGCTATATCAAGAGCATTTATCCTGATGAGTGGGTTGCCATCGCAGTCACCGATACGGACGCCGATGGATTCGCTTCCGCGGGCGAAGTCATCGTGCACGACTCGGACGAGCAACTGGTCTGGTCGGCGACCCGGCTCGGCGACATCGAAGAGCCTGTCTATGTGTTCTTCACAGGAACTCGCCGCACTGTTACAAGTACCGCTTGAAGAAGATTGCAGTCGCTGGATCGCCGCTTTAATCGCAGCAGTCATTCAATGCCCGTCAGCGCGCATCCCTTTTCGGCGCGCGTGATTATCAATTCGCCAACCTCCGTGCGCCGTGCCTGCGCTCTTGTTAAACTATCCATGGCGATTGTGAGCTGACGCGACCGCAATCTCGCGCCAGGGACAAACGCGAGTCACGGAGGCAAGCGATGATTCAAATAATCCGCGCAGACCAGAGGCACTTCTCTGATTTCGGATGGCTCAAGACCTACTGGCTGTTTTCATTCGACACTTATCACGACCCTTCGAATATCCACTGGGGCGCGCTTCGAGTCTTCAACGACGATGTGGTAGGCCCAAAGAGAGGCTTTCCCGCGCATCCGCATCGTGAGATGGAAATCATCACCGTGATCCTGAGCGGCGAGATAACGCACGAAGACAGCGCGGGCAATCGCGCTGTCGTCAAAGCGGACGAGGTGCAACGGATGTCAGCCGGAACGGGCATCACTCATTCGGAATTCAATCTGGCCGACGAACCCTGTCACCTCTACCAGATATGGATATTCCCAGACGAGCGACGGCTCAAGCCGAGTTACGATCAAAAGAGCTTTGCCGGAGTCTCTCGCAAGAATCGGTTGCTCCCGATAGCTTCCGGGCAGGGGCATGAAGGCGCGGTCAGCTTTCACACTGACGCGGCGATTTATCTTTCTGACCTCGATGCAGGCCATTCAGTTGATTTTAAAACCGACGACTCGCGCCGCGTCTTCGTCTATGTCACTAATGGCGATATTCGGATTAACGACGAACGGCTCGCGACAAATGATCAGGCCCGAATCGCTTTAGATGGCACAATCAAGATTAAAGCTTACGAAGACGCGAGCCTGATTTTAATAGACGCGCCCGCGCGTTAGGAGAGACCAATGTTCACCGAAAAAGAGATTGCTTATGTGAAATCACAGCGCCTTGCGCGAATTGCGACCGTTTCTGAAAACTCTCAGCCTGACGTAGCACCTGTCGGATTCGATTTCGACGGCCAGTATTTTTACGTCGGAGGCATGAGCATGACCAGAACGCTCAAATACAAAAACGTTCAGGCGAATCCAAAAGTCGCGCTAGTCATTGATGATCTTGAAAGCGTAAACCCTATGCGCCCGCGAAGCCTCAAGATTCATGGCTCTGGCGAGATCGTCATTCGTGAGGGCTACGCAGGTGCAGGCCCATACATACGCATCAAGCCTGAAGTGATATGGAGCATTGGCATAAACGAGCCTGCGTTCAAAGACGGCAAACCCATAATCAGCAAACGAAAAGCGTGAAGCCTTCAGCGGTTCAAAATCACGTCCTTAAATAGATCAAGGCTTATGTTGCGGCCCGTGACGATGGCTGCGACTTTTCGGCCTTCAATCTTCGGGTCGGCGAGCGCGGCGATAGCGACGGCAGCCGAGCCTTCTACAATCAAGTGATCTTCGCGCGCCACGCGAGCCATCGCGTCTCTTATCGCCTCTTCGCTTACGAGAACAATATCATCAACCACCTGCTCGATGATCGGAAACGTGATCGAGCCAGGTTCGATGTTTCCTGCAAGCCCGTCGGCTATCGTTTCGTCTTCTTCAATCTCGATGATGCGCCCTGCTTCAATCGCTCGCGTCATAGTTGGCGAAGCCTCAGGCTCTGCGCCGTAAACTTTTATATGTGGATTAATCGCTTTGGCGGCAATCGCAACGCCCGCAAGCAACCCGCCGCCTCCGCACGGCGCGATGATGGCTTCAACCGCAGGCGCATCTTCCAATATCTCGAGCGCGGCGGTCCCCTGCCCGGCAATCACAAGCGCGTCGTTGTAAGGCGAAACGAAAGTCTTGCCTGACTCGCGCTCCATCTCGCGCGCGGCCCGCTCCGCTTCGTCGTAGTTTGTTCCGCGCTCGATGAGCGTGACATGGTAGCGGCGCAAACCTTCAACCTTTGCGCGCGAAGCAGATTCGGGCGCGACTATCGTCGCATCAATAGCCATTGCTTCGGCGCAATGAGCAACAGCTAATCCGTGATTGCCCGCCGACACGGTGAGCACACCGCTCGCTCGCTCTTCCTCTGTGAGGAAAGACAACTTCGCCATCGCGCCGCGAATCTTGAACGAGCCTGTCGCTTGAAAGCATTCGAGCTTGAGCATCACCTCGCGGCCCATCTCTTTTGAAAGCCAGCGCGAACGCTCAAGCGGGGTGCGACGCGCGATTGAATAAATCCGCTCGCGCGCTCGCTCTATATCTCTGATGGTCGGTTGAATCATTCTGCGCCTCTGCGCAAGCTCTAACTACTCATCCGCGCAATTCAATAAACATCCAGGTCGTGGGCTGAAACGACTCTGCCTTTATAATGCGACGCGACCTCTTTCAACAAATCCTCTTCGCTCGTCCCCCAAAATAACTGGTGATAGAGGATGAGCAAGCCGGGTTTCGCCTTTGCAGCAATCTCGGCCAACTGCGGCGCTGAGGTGTGAAAGCGCGAATGATAACGCTGCCATTCAGGCTCTCCCCTCGCAAAGCCAGTTTGAGAATAGACTTCATGAATTAGCACGTCGCACCCCTGACAATTATCAATCACGCTCTGGCTCGGTGCGGTATCTCCTGAAATGACAATGACGCGATCAGGTGTTTCAAAGCGATAGCCGAACGCTTCGGGCCACGAGCCGTGATTGACGCGAAACGCTTTCACGGTGACGTTCGCATCTTTATAAACAATGCCCGGCTCAACCTCGTGAGCAATCGCGCGGTATCCGGTCTTGTTTGAAGGCTCGCCCCCGTGCAGGCGAATGTCAATGTCCTGTTCGTAAGCCTTCAAGATATGCGCGGTCATCGCCTTGATTCCGCGCGGGCCATAAACTTCGAGCGGCTCCTTTCGCCCGAGCACCCAGGGGGAGAGAATCAAATCCGCAAAGCCTGCGGTGTGATCCGAATGAAGGTGAGTCACGAAAGCGGTCTTGAGGTTTTCGACCGCAAGCCCCTTCACCCCTTTTTCATTAGCGGCGGCGGCGCGGCGAACCACGCCCGGCCCAAAGTCAACTATGTACGGAGTGTCATTGACTACGATGGCAACCGCCGGGCCTGACCGCTCAGGGTCGGCCCGCGGCGTGCCCGTGCCGAGCAGCACTATTTGAGTCTTCGCGTGCGCCTGCTGCGCGGCGATTGCGCAACGAGATGGATGAAAACAAGTTGAAGTGAAAACGAACGCGAGCGCGGCGGCGATAATTATGCGTTTCATTGCGAGTTATAACCTTTCAAGCACGGCGGCGAAAAATCCGTCCATCGCGTGACGATGCGGAAACGTCCTGACGAATCCATCGCCTGTGATTAAATCAGGATGAGCGTCAGGTTCAATCACTCGAAACGGCGCGCCGCTTTCGATGAAACGAGTAATCACACGCTCGTTTTCTTCACGCTCAAGCGAGCAGGTTGAATAAACAAGCCTGCCTCCGCTTCGCACAGCATCCGTTGCGCGAGTGAGCAAGCTCAATTGAACTTCAGCCAGCCGCGCAGGATCATCCGGCGCGAGCCGCCATTTTATCTCAGGGTTGCGCCGAAGCGTTCCAGTTCCCGTGCACGGCGCGTCAATCAACACGCGATCAAACCGGAGCGCCTCTTTAACCATCGGCCATTCGCGCGTTGCATCCATCGCGACCGCATCAACCGATTCGATGCCCAATCGCCTGCATGTCGCCGCAAGCGTCGCGAGCCTGTGCGGATGAATGTCGCAGGCCACGACCCACGCTTCGCCCCGCGTGAGCGCGGCTATGTGCGAAGACTTCGAGCCGGGGGCGGCGCACATATCGAGCACGCGCTCGCCGCTTCGCGCATCGAGCAGCAGCGACACCAACTGCGACGCTTCATCTTGAATATAGACAAGCCCGCGCTCGGCTGCGTCTGCAATAACCCACGCGCCGCTTTCAACCGCGACCGCTCCTGGCACAAGCTCTGACGCGCGAACGCTTGCGCCCTGCGACTGAAGCTGTTTGATTGCTTCGCCAACATCTGCGCGCAAAGTGTTCACGCGAAACGCGACCGAAGGCGGCGAGTTGTTGGCAAGCGCAATCTCGCGCGTTTCTTCCGGGCCAAGCCATTCAATCCATCGCTCGATGAGCCATCGCGGGTGCGAAGTCCCAATCGAAAGTTTTTCAATCGGGTCAGCCTCACGCTCGCCTGCTTTGTCGCTCAGATTGCGCGCGGCGTTGCGCAGCACTGCGTTCACCATACGGGCGGCGCTTGCGACTCGCACTCGCTTCACGAGATTCACAGACTCATTCACCGCAGCCGATTGCGGAATCCGCGTGAGATGGCGCAACTGGTAAAGCCCCATGCGAAGCGCGATCAAAACTGAAAGATCAATTCGTTCGATTGAACGATTCGAATATAGCTCTATGAAGTAATCGAGCGCGCGTTGCCAGCGAAGCACGCCCAACGCTATTTCCTGAGCGAGCGCGCGGTCTTCGCGCGAGAGATTCGATTCGTGCAGCGCGGCGATCAATGTCGAGGCATACGCGCCTTCTTGTTCGACGCGGCGCAGGATGTCGAACGCGGCGCGGCGCGCGGGGCTTACGGAACTGCTGCCACGTTTTGAACTCATGCTCGCTTGATTGAAGACAACCGCAGCGTCGCGCGTGCTGCTAAGCCGACGGGATGAATTCATCGTCGCACTGGCGCCGGCGCTCCGACGCGAGAAAATCATAATAGCCGCAGCGCAGGCTGTCGGGGTATTCGCGGCAGACCGAAGGCCGCGCTTCGTAAATCGTGCAGGCGCGCTTCTCTGTGTCCAGGAACTGGCAGACTCGCTTGAAGATGTGATCTTTTTGATGGCGCAGCACGCGGTCGCCGAAAGCCACCTTCGTGTATCGCTTCTCGGCCTCACGATACGATATGCCGAAATGTTTTGCGATTCTCAGCAGGTCGGCCTTAGTCACTTCAACTCGATCATAACTGCAACAGTAGGCCGGGCACTTTGAGCAATTAAACAACACGCGCAACGAGCGGCCATTCGATTTGGCTTTATTATCCGTGATCGTCATGAACCCTTACCTTAGATTGAAAGAGACTGTTGAAGCAAAGTATTCTATCACGCCGAGGCTTGCGGCCTGCAAATTTCCATTCATCGAAGCATCACTTGTCGAGAGGTTTGTGAGCGAACGGCTTTGCTTTCGGCCCAGTGTAGGTTGACGCGGTGTGGCCCGCGCCGATGAGTTTATACTTGTAGGTCACAAGCCCTTCGAGTCCGACAGGGCCGCGCGGGTGGAGCTTGCCTGTGCTGATGCCGACTTCAGCGCCGAACCCGTAGCGGAAGCCATCGGCGAATCTCGTTGAGGCGTTCAAATAGATTCCCGCTGAATCAACTTCTGCGAAGAAGCGGTCAAACGCCGCGCTGTCTTCGGTGATGATTGCATCTGTGTGATGCGAGCCGTAAGCGTTGATGTGCGCAATTGCTTCTTCGATGGAGTCAACTACCTTGATTGCGAGAATCAAGTCGCAATACTCCGCGCGCCAATCTTCTTCGCTTGCCATTGAAACACTGCTGATGCCGAATTCCTGAATCGCGCGCTCGTCCACGCGCACTTCGACGCTCTTTTGCTGAAACTCGCTTATGACGCGGGGCAAAACCGCGCGCGCAACCTTTGCGTGAACCAGAAGCGTTTCAACTGCGTTGCACGCCGCAGGATAATTGAGCTTCGCGTCAGTCGTTATCCGCATGGCTTTTTCAAGATCAGCCGTCGCGTCAATGTAAACGTGGCAGATGCCTTCGGCGTGGCCGAGCACTGGAATGTTTGTGTTCTGCTGAATGAATCTGACAAGCTCATTCGACCCGCGTGGAATTATCAAATCAACAAAGCCTTGCGCTTTAAGCATCGCCATTACATCTTCGCGGCTTTCAAGCAACGTGAAAGCGTCGGCGGGAACGCCCGCGCTTGCGGCTGCCGTTTGAATGATCTCAAAAAGCGCGCGGTTTGAATGCTCGGCCTCGCGCCCGCCTTTGAGCAGCACGGCGTTGCCGCTCTTCAGACATAGCGACGCTATCTGAACAAGAGCATCGGGGCGCGACTCGAAGATCACGCCGATGACACCAATTGGGCAGTTGACTCGATAAAGCCGCAGCCCTTCGTCAAGCTCCGTCGCAAGCGTAATTTTTCCAACCGGGTCTTCGAGCGCGGCAACTTGATGAATGCCCGCTATGATGTCTCTCAGCTTCGCGTCGTCGAGCTTGAGGCGGCGATAAAGCGAGTCAGGCATTTCGCCCGCTTCAACGCGCGGGCGCGCGGCTTCGAGGTCTTTCTTGTTTGCGGCAAAAATCTCTTCCGCGCCTGCGGCAATTCGTTCGGCGATTTTTAGAAGCGCGTTGTTTTTCTCTTCGGTTGACAATCGAGCGAGCGCGCCGAGCACGGTTTTGGCTCGCTTCGCCGCTTCGATTACCGGTTGCTTGTTTGTTGATTCAGTCGCCTGCATAAGGCTGCCTTCAATAAAACGAGATGTTGTCGCGCGTGATGAGCGCGTCGTAGTTTCGATTCTCGATCAGCTCATCAATCTTGTTTGAATGCTGGCCCGAAATCCTGCGAGCTTCGGCGCTCGAATAGTTCACAATGCCGCGCGCGAACTCGCGCTCCTGCTCGTCGAGTATGCTGACCACGTCGCCGCGCTCGAACTGGCCTCGCACTTCAACAACTCCCGCCGCAAGCAAACTCGCCTTGCGCTCGATCAGCGCCCGCCGCGCCCCTTCGTTCACAACGAGCGCAGCCTTGACGCTTGTGGCAAAGGCAATCCAGCGGCGCTTTTCGGGTAATCCCGGCTGCGGCAGAAACAAGGTTCCCAACTCTTCGCCTGCAAAGATTCGATTGATAACATCATTTATTTTGCCGCTTGCAATCACGGCAGCGCAGCGCGATTCGGTTGCAATGCGCGCGGCTTCGAGCTTGGTCTTCATACCGCCGCGCCCCACGCGGCTCGCTCGGCCTCCGCGCGCGAGCGATTCGATCTCAGGCGTTATCTGCTCGACCACAGAAATGAACTGCGCGTCGTCTGCGCTGTCCGGGTCAGCCGTGTAAAGCCCATCAACGTCGGTGAGCATCACGAGTAAATCGGCTTCGATCCTGCTCGCCACTAACGCAGATAGTTTGTCGTTATCGCCGAAGTTCACTTTGACATAAGAAGATTGATCGAGCGGCTCAAGCTCTGCGGTCGAAACCGTGTCGTTTTCATTGATAATTGGAAGCGCGCCAACTTCGAGCAACTTCATGAGCGTGCTGCGCAGATTCAGATAGCGGCGGCGATTCGAGAAGTCTTCTTCGGTGAGCAACACCTGCGCCGTAGTTATTCCGAGCCTATCAAAGGCATCAGAGTAAAGCGACATCAATCGTCCCTGCCCGACTGCCGCGCAGGCCTGCTTCAACGGCAATGATTGCGGGCGCTGCGGCAAGGCCAATCGCTCGATGCCTAATCCAACAGCGCCCGACGATACAAGCAGCACCTCGCGTCCTTCGCATTTGAACGCGGCTATTGCCTCCACAAACGAGTAGAAGCGGCTCAATGCGACGCCGCCATCATCGCGCATGAGCACGGCAGTGCCGAGCTTTATCACTATGCGGCGCGCTCTGGAGATAAGCTCCGCGCGATCAGTTGTTGAGCTTTCCGTCATTGAGAAAACAACTTTATCCGCGCCGTGCGCGATGAAGCAAGTAGGCAGTTAGCACCTAGCCGGAAGAGGTGGGCCACAGTATCAGTATTCAGAGCGGGACTTGGGGAAAAGGATCAGGCTTTTGCATATCTCGAAAAAGAATATGCGGAATGCGCTTACTACATGAACGCGCTAAGAGCGGACCCTGAACTTGACGGCTTGCGCGCGGACCCGCGATTTGAAAAGCTGTTGCGTCGCATGAATCTCGCCGAATAATAGAATTGGCGTACAGGCATCTTCGAGCGCGGGCGAGGAACTCGTTGCGTCGCATGAATCTCGCCGAATAATAGAATTGGCGCGACGTGGGTTTGCGCGTCGCGCGGCAGAATGCAAAAGCGTACAAACTCATCCTGTCTTTTCTACACTCGGCGGCAACAGCATTAACAGCAAAACAACAGCCGCAGCCGACAGCACGACCCCGAAGTAAAATGTCGCTTGCGCATTCACTTTGTCCCAAAGCACGCCGCCGATATAGCTCGCCGCAACCTGCGTGACGCCCGCGACCGCCGAATAAATTCCGAGCGCAGTGGCGCGGCCCGCACTCCCGGCTGTATCAACGGCCATCGCTTTCGCAACGCCATCAGTCATTGCAGGGAACAATCCATAAAGCGCAAACAGAGGCCACACCATCCACGCCGCATTTGCCAATCCGAAGCCCGCATAGCTCACAGCGTAAATCGCGTAGCCGATGATTAACAAATTTCTTCGGCCAAATCGGTCGCTCGCCGCGCCCGCAGGAATCGAAAACAAGGAAGCAACGGCATTGTAAAGCGTGTAGGCGAGTATTGTCCGTTGCGCGCTCAGTCCGAGATTTCCTGCGCGCAAAATCAGAAAAGCATTCGCGGAATTAGCAAGCCCAAACACGCCCGCGACCATTAACAACCTGCGGTATTCGCGCGTCGTTCCCGCGAGCGACAATCTTATGCTCTGCGCGCCTCTTACCGCATCGCTTCGTTGCTCACTGAGCGTCAGTATCAATAGCGCCGCAACAGAAGCCGGAATGGTCGAGATGAAAAAGATAGTCGTCATTCGCTGGTTGCCGAGCCAGCCTAACAACGCCAACCCTATCAGCGGCCCGACGACCGCTCCTGCATAATCCATCATTCGCTCGAAGCCGTAAGCGCGGCCTCGCATCTCTATAGAAGCCGTTTCAGCAAGCAATGCATCTTTCGGCGCGCTTCGTATCCCTTTGCCGAAACGATCAGCGAATCTGGCCGCAAGCACGACCGTCCACGAGCCTGCCGCGGCAATCATCGGGCGCGACAGAGCCGTGAGCGCATAGCCTGCAAACGCAACTGGCTTGCGGCGGCCAATGCGGTCCGAAATTATCCCTGAAAAGCTTGTCACTATCAGCGCAGTCCCGACCGCGATGCCTTCGATTAATCCGACCGCAGCTTTCGGCGCGTTCAAAACTTCTGTGAGAAAAATCGGGACGAGCGGATAGATCATCTCCGTGCTGATGTCTGCAAAGAGGCTCACAAACCCGATGATGATTGCGCTGCGCGACAACCCCGACGCGGAGACTCGCAGACGCGGGGGCGCGGCGCCAGCTTTGTCCGGCCCTGTCGTATCTGCTTCTTTGCGCTGCTTCATCTTTCTCCGCGCCTGGTTATTCGAGCGTTAGCTTCGCTATGAAGTACCACGAGCCGGAAGGGTCGAGTTGAATGTTACCGACCCGCTTGCGCGCAACGAGCACGTTCGCGGGATACCACAGGTAAATCTGCGGCAGGTCTTCCGAGATTGTCTTTTGAATCTTCCAGTAAACCTCTTTCTGCGCCGCGCGTTCCGTGAGCCGCGCAGCTTCGTCAATCCACGCATCAACTTGTGGGTTGCTGTAGCGCATACGGTTCTGCACGCCGCCCGTTTTATAAACGAATTGAAACACGTCCGTGCTCTGATTGAAGCCAAGCCCGATCAAGTAATAAAGCTCGTAATCGGCTTTGCTGAGGCGGCTGAACATCGTAGCCAGCTCAAGCGATACGATGTCGAGTTGTATGCCGACGCTGCGAAGCTGGTCCTGCATTATGACGGCGATGTTGCGCGGCAGTTGAGCCGTCGAGGTCAATATCGAAAGCCTGACTCGCGGCTCCGGCCCGTCGCCGTCCGGGTCTATCAATCCCGCTTCGTCGAGCAACGCGCGGGCGCGCTCCGGATCGTGATTGTAAACGGTAATATTCGGATTATAGGCCCAGTGTTCGGGCGGCATTATCGCGTCGGCTTTTCGCGCCTGATCGCGGAGCAATTCGTGGATGATTACGTCGCGGTCTATGGCGTAAGCAATCGCCTTCCGTAGTTTTTGATTCTGCAATTTTGGCGATGACAGGTTCAATCCGAGATAGCCAATGTTTGCGCCGTTTGCGACTACGACCTGAATGTCGCTGCGCTGCGAGAGCGCGCGAACCGTTTCAGGATCGAACTGCGCGTTGTAAGCCAGATCAACTTCGCCGCTCATCAACGCCGCCTGCCGCGTGCTGTTATCTGGAATCACCCTTATTTGAACTCGCGCGATTCGAGGCGCGCCACCCCAATAACTCTGATTCGCTTCGAGCCTCACCCCGTCGCCTTCCGTGTAAGAGATGAATTTGAATGGACCGCTCCCGACGGGCGCGCTGCTCATCTCGACGCCCGCGCCTTCTGGAATGATGCCGATAGCGGGCAGGTTTCCCATGAAGGCGTAAAACGGCTCGTTCGCATGAAAGATGACCGTGAGCGGGTCCGGGGTTTCAATCTGAGTGATCTTGTCGACCGAGCCGCGAATCGGAGATTTGAAAGCCGGGTCGAGCAGCGAATCGAAAGTATATTTCACATCGGCAGAGGTGAGCGGCTTGCCGTTATGAAACACGACTCCGGGCCGAAGATGAAATGTGAACCTCTTGAAATTATCACGCTCAGGCGGCTCGAACGTAGCAAGCGAAGGGACAATCTCGAAGTTCGCATCTTTGACGACGAGCGTGTCATAGACCAGTTGCATTATGCGGGCCGACGAAGAAGATGTAGTCGAAGTGCGCGGGTCGAATCCTTGCGGCAGCGTCTCAATCGCGATGACGAGCGTGCCGGGCTGCGCGCCGTAGCGGCAACCCGTTAGAAGGAAGAAGGCAAAAGGCAAAATGCAAAAAGCAAAAATAGATAATAGTCCCTTGTCCTTTGTTCTTTCTCCTGTGCTGCTGGTTTTGTTCGACAGAAACGAGTGACTAATGATTAGGGGTAGATGACAGGCTGCTTTTGCCCTTTGCCTTTTTCCTTTTTCCTTTTGCATTACTGCCTGCTGTGTTGCAGCACGAGGTTCAATTCGGCGATGCGCTCGCGCAGGCGCGCGATGTTCATATCGCTCACGGCGTGCGGAGGCGATACCATTGATTTGATTCGCGCGATGTGGTCGAATGCGCGGTTGATGTGGGTCTTGGTTATTCGCCCGTTGCGCGCCGCTTCCGTCATCGCCTGCCAGGATTGATTCACGGCGTCGGGCGAGTGCGCGCCCGTGACCATAACCATATCAACGCCCGCTTCGATTGCCATCACAGCCGCTTCGCCAATGTCGCGCGATTTAGTTATGGCGCCCATCTCCAAGTCGTCCGTAATCGAAAGCCCTTTGAAGCTAAGCTCGTCGCGCAGCAGGCCGGTCACGATGTTTTTTGAAAGCGAAGAAGGCAGCGGCGACGGCCCATCAAAAGCCGGATAGTGCGCGTGCGCGACAATCACGGCATTGAGTCGCGCATTGATCTTGCTGAACATCTCCGTGTAGGGAGAGATTTCATAGCGCATTATCTCGTCGCGCGAGCGATTGATTACTGGAAGCTCGTTGTGCGAATCAACAGTCGCTGCGCCAAGTCCGGGAAAGTGCTTGCCCACGCCAATCACTCCGCCGCGCTGAAGCCCTTCAAGGTACGCGCCCGCGAGCCGCACGACCTTTGCCACAGTGCCGCCGAGATAGCGGCCCTTCAATCCATTGTCAATCGAGTCGTCAAGTGCGATGTCGAGCACGGGCGCGAAGTTTATGTTGAATCCGAGCGTGCGCAACGCTTCGGCTGTAATTTCGCCCAGCCGCGCCGCGATTGAAGCGTCGCCCGACGCGCGCAGCAAGTCAGCCGACGGCATCGGCGAATAGATATTCTTCAAACGATCAACGCGCCCGCCTTCCTGATCAACGCCAATGATGGGCGGGACCTCGATGACAGAGCGGATTGATTGATTAAGCTCGGCGACCTGCTGCGCGCTCTCGATGTTGTGACCCATGAGAATCACGCCGCCGGGTTGAATGGCTTCGAGCATCTCGCGCGCGGCAGCGTCAAGCTGCGCGCCCGGCAGCCCGATTAACAGTAGCTGTCCGATTCTGTGTTCGAGTTTCATAGCTTCGATAAGCTTGTAGGGGCAGGGATTGTCCCTGCCCGGATTGGCCGAAGGTCAATTAATAGATTCTGCTCCAGCCGGTTTGATTAATACGCGAATCTTTTCATCGTGCTTGGGCGCGATTCGGGCAGGGACAATCCCTGCCCCTACTTATTCTCAAACAGCGCCCGCAAACTTGTGTCGTAAGGTTCGCGCGCGACGCCCGCTTCGGTGATTATCGCAGTGACGTAGCGATGCGGCGTCACGTCGAAGGCCGGGTGAGCAGCTTCGGTTCCATTGGGCGCAATCTGCTCGCCGCGAATGTGCGTGACTTCAATCGAATCGCGCGATTCAATCGGTATCTCGTCGCCAGAACCCAGCGAGAGGTCAATGGTCGAAAGCGGCGCGGCGACATAAAATGGGATGTTGTTTT
Source organism: Blastocatellia bacterium (assembly GCA_035575515.1). Taxonomy (GTDB): domain Bacteria; phylum Acidobacteriota; class Blastocatellia; order UBA7656; family UBA7656; genus DATLXU01. Next base: position 51,616 of record DATLXU010000106.1, on the reverse strand, counting down.
CGTGCGCGACGACAGCGACCATGTATGTCCCGATCTTGTTCGCAACGTCGCCGTTTGCCGCGATGCGGTCTGCTCCGACAATCACGCAATCAACCTGGCCCGACTTCATAAAGTGACCGGCCATGCTGTCTGTAATGAGCGTGACGGGAATATCATCTTTCGCAAGCTCCCACGCGGTGAGCCGCGCGCCTTGAAGGAACGGGCGAGTCTCGTCGGCGATAACTTTAACTCGCTTGCCCGATTCAACCGCCGCGCGAATCACGCCGAGCGCGGTGCCGAACCCTGCCGTTGCGAGCGCGCCCGCGTTGCAATGCGTCAGCACAGTCGCTTGGTCAGGAATAAGCTCCGCGCCGTGCCGGCCCATTCGCTGATTGCTCTCAACGTCTTCGCGTTGAATTGCGAGCGATTCGTCAATGAGTTGTTGTTTGATTGCATCGAGCGAAGCTGATTCGCGCCGCGCGTGATTGAATGCCCATCGCATGCGCTCGACGGCCCAGAAGAGATTCACAGCCGTAGGGCGAGTGCGAGCCAGCCGTTCGCATACGCGATTGAAGTCATGCTCGAACTCGTCGGGCGATGCGGCGCCGGAATTTTTCATGCCGAGCGCGATGCCCATAGCTGCGGCCACACCGATGGCGGGCGCGCCGCGCACGACCATCTCTTCGATGGCGCGGGCGACTTCTTCATAAGTTTTGAATACCGGATAAAGCTCTTCGTTGGGCAGGCGTCGCTGGTCAATCATCACAACGCCTTCGTCTGTCCATTCGATAGTTCTAATCATCTTCGCATGGATAATATCGAATCGCTGCGCGGCTTGGCAACAAAAGCGAAGAGAGCCGCTCCGGTTAATGAGGTGATGGAGCAATTAGTGAAGCGTTCGGTTGTAGGCGCGCCTGTACTGAAAGCTGGCACGGGTGCGCAAGCTCGGCCTTGTAAATCAAGCCGCGCCAACGCGACGGCATCGGCACACTCATTGCCTTTCAAATCTTTGACCGCATTTTCCGCGACAGAGATTCTTATGGGAAGATTTGCGAGAAACGACGTCGTTAACAGAGCGCGTTACAAGAGGCGGCGTGAACGTGAATCGCGCATCGCCAGCCGCAGGCATAGCCGGCCTGAAAAGCGCGGCGGGCATAATCAAAGAATCGTCAAGCTCGCGTTGTTGCTGATAATCATAATCGCCGGAGCAAGCTCCGGGTGGATGGCTGGCAGAATATTGATCGGGCCATCGCAAGATGTTAGCTCGCAGCCGCAAAAGATAATTGAGAGCAGCGCGGCGGCTCACAACGCGATTAGCGCAGATCAACTTTCGATTGAACCTGACCCGCAGGAGATTACGCCTGAAAAAGAGAGCCGCGCGAGCAATCACCGGCGCGAATCAAAAGAGCGCGGGTTCAATCCATCAAAGATCGTGACCGAGCCTGCAAGGATCATAAGCAAACCTTTCAAGAAGCTGAACCCCTTCAGGCTCTTTTGAAGAAAGAAGGCACAAGGGAAAGGGAAAAGTGAAGATGAACTTAAGGCAAGCTGCGCTTCCTGCTTTTCCTCTTTCCTTTTGCCTTTCGTATTCACCTGCCTCTCAGCATTCTGATTTCCTGATCAACGCGCTGGACGCGGTTTGACGGATTGGGGTGATCGGAGAAGAATTCCGCGCCGCTGTCTTTGAGCGTGCCGAGAAAACTCTCAAGCCCGTAAGGGTTGTATCCGGCGCGGCTCATCAACTGCACCGCTCCGACATCGGCCTGAGTCTCTGCCCCGCGACTGTAGCGCAGGAAGAGCGAATTCAACCCGAAGCCAATTCCCAATCGCGCAAGCTGCCCGCCCATGCCTCGACCCAGCAGGCCGCTGAGCATTTGAAGCGGCATCTGCGCGAGCATCGCTTTCGACGCTTGATTTGTGCCGTGACGAAGAGTCACGTGCGTGATTTCGTGCGCCAGCACACCAGCTAGTTGATCGTCGCTGCGAACCGAACGCATCAGTCCGCTCGTGACGTAAACGAATCCGCCCGGCAGAGCGAACGCGTTCACCTCGCGGCGATCAATCACGCGGAAACGCCAGGGCAGGCTCGGCATTGACGAGCGCGCGGCAAGCCTCCTGCCGATGCGGTCAACGCGCGGGTCATAATACGTCCGGTATTTGCGATCAACTTCTGCTGCCGAGCGGCGACCGATCTCTACGTCGTCGCGCAAAGAAAAGAAATTCATTCCAGGCTTGAGCCGCGTTTGAGCCGCAACCGTTGCGGGCCCAAGCAAGGCGAGCGCAAGCGCAATGATAATGAGCTTTGATGAAAATAGCCTTGTCATACCCTTTTCCTCAAAATGCAAGTTTGAATGGGTGTGATGAATCGCGCGCGCGATGGGTTTATAGCCGCCGCGCGCTTGCAGATTTAGCAACTGGCGCGCCAGCCAAGTTGCCTGTATTAGAACATTTCATGCGCGCGCAACGGCGACTGTTGGCTCAGCCTTTTGATGCGCTGCGAGCGGCACGCATATTGCGGTTTTTATTAGTCGGGTAATTTTTGGAGCAATGAGATTCTCATGCGTGAATGGTCAAGGAAAAAATTACGCGCTGGCGGTGATGAGCAAAGGAATTTTGGCGTTGGAGAGGCGCGGCGCAAAGCCCGCGATGTGTCGGGACAATTTGCTCTCAGGTTCATCGCCGTCTTTTTGATGGCCGCCGTCGGGTTGGGAGTAGGATGGCTTGCGGGCACGGGATTGAGCGCGGCATTTGCTCCCAAGCCTACGATTGAAGGAGCAACAAGCCAGCCTGTAAGTCAGCCCGTTGCGCCGCCTCCGCAGCCGCAGCCTCAACCGCCTGTTGTCAAACAATCGCCGCCCGATGATGAGCGAAATAGCGATGACGGCAAGGATTCGACAATCGAGATTCCGACTGATGAGCGTTCCGCAAAAGAGCTTGGGCGCAAGGCGTTGAAGAAGCTGATGAAAGAGATTGACAAGATAGGCCGAGACAAACATCACGACAAGCACAAAGACGAAAACGAAGACTGGCATTAAACAAAATAAAAGCGGGACGCTCTATACAATGCATCCCGCTTTCGATTGCTGCGCGATGGTCAAACTTCGGCTAACCGCTCGCCGAATTCTTTTTGCCCGTGAGTATCAGCTCGCGGCCTGCCAGGTAAAGCAGTATGCAAATCACAACGAACGGTATCAGCGAGAGCAAATCTGAGTAATCGCCTTTGAAGAAAGGATTGCTTGACGCGGCCCATTCTTCAATCCTTGAGTTGAAGCTTGCAAGCGCCGGGTAGCCGTTCATAACCGCGAAGATAATGCCTGCGAGCGCCGCGCCCGCGATGTAGCCCGATGCCATCAGCACGCCCGGACTCTTATCGCCTTCGGCGACGAGTTCTTCTTCGGTCATATCGTGGTGACGGAATTTTCTGCGAACGTACTTGTCAACGAGCCATCGAATCCCGCCGCCTACAAATATCGGAGCCGATGACGACAGCGGCAGGTAAACGCCAACCGCAAACGCCAGCGACGGTATGCCCGACATCTCAAGCACGATGGCTATCATCACGCCCAGCAGCACAAGCGCCCAGGGAAGTTTCTGGCTGAGGATGCCGTTGATGATGTAAGACATCAGCACGGCTTTCGGCGCGTCGAACTTTGTGGCCGCGCCGCCTGTCGGATAGCGTTTGTGCGTGCCGTTGATTGCAGGGTCGGCCAGGTACTTCACCTCGCCTGTGTCTGGGTCAACCATGTACTTGCTTGAGCTTCCCGTTACAGGGTTGAACTTGTGCCACGCGAGATATTCTTTCTGATCGTATTGCGTCTGCGGCCCTTTGAGCTTTTCCCGCTTCAATTGCGATTGGTCAACGCTCGGATCAATCTTTAGGTCCGGCGGAAAGTTTCGCTCAACTTTGTAGAGCACGTTGCCTGACGGATCAACGAGGTATTCGCCCGGATCGAGCTTTTCGATTTTATTCGGGCTGCCTTTCTCATTCTTGAAATCGCGATAGTTGCCCGGCGGAAGCTCCGTGATGTCGGTAGGCGCGGGAAGCGTCGCGAGTGATTGCTGATCAACTTTGGCCTGCTTGTCGCCGACTTCTTCAAACGTCGTGTGCGGCACATAGACCGTTCCCGCGTCGTTCAATTCAAGCAGTATCGGCCCCAGTATCAGTGCCGACGCGAGCGCGCCTATCAGTATCGCTACCTGCTGATACTTCGGCGTTGAGCCTACCAAAAAGCCCGTCTTCAAATCCTGCGAGGTCGTTCCGCCGTTTGACGCGGCGATGCAAACAATGCCTCCGATTGAAAGCGCGGTCACGAAATAAGCCGGGCCCGTCCATCCAACTGCTAAAAAGATCAAACAAGTTAGTAGCAGCGTCGCTACCGTCATGCCTGAGATGGGATTCGATGACGAACCGATTTCGCCCGTCAGCCGCGACGAGACTGTTACGAAGAGGAAGCCAAACAGGATTATCATCAGCGCGCCCAGCAGTGCAACGAGAGGGTTGTGGCTCAAGCCGAGTTGCGGAAAGAACATTATCAGCACGAGCAGCAGAATGATTCCGCCGACAACGTACTTCATCGAGATGTCCTGATCGGTGCGAACGAGTCCTGCGCGCGCGGCCTGCCCTCCGCGAAAATCTTTGATGCCGCCCTTCAGCCCGTGCCAGATTGTCGGCAGCGAACGAAATAGACTGATGATGCCGCCCGCTGCGACCGCGCCCGCTCCGATGTATAGAATGTACGCGCCGCGAATGTCGTTGGGACTCATCTCTGCGATTGGCTTGTCGCCCGGCGCGAGCACGCCCGTTATTCCTTCGCCGAAGAATTTGATCAGAGGAATGAGGACCAGATAAGCAAGCACGCCGCCCGCGCACATAATCGAAGCGATGCGCGGGCCTATGATGTAGCCTACGCCTAAGAGCGCGGGATTGACTTCTACGGAAATTGAGCCTGCTTTGAACGGCGCGCCGAATATTTTCTGCGGCGATTCTTTCCACGCTTTGAAAACGTCATAAGCGACCTTGTAGACGAAGCCGATGCCGAGACCTGTAAAGATCGGAAGTCCGCGAACTTCTGCGACGGGCCGTCCTTCTGTAGCGTGCGCCGCAGCCGCGCGCGATTCGTCCGACGCGCCAGCTTTCAAGACTTCGGCGCAGGCCGTGCCTTCGGGGTATTTCAAAAGCCCGTGCTGTTGAACGATGAGCGCGCGCCTGAGCGGTATCATCATCAATATGCCGAGCAGCCCGCCCAGGATAGCCACGAGCGTGACGCGCGTGAATTCCAGGTCGAAGCCCAGAATCAAGATTGCGGGCATCGTAACGCCCACTCCGAAGGCGATTGATTCGCCCGACGAGCCTGCCGTTTGAACGATGTTATTTTCGAGTATCGTCGCGTTTCTCATTCCAATCTTGGACAGCGCGCGAAAGAGCGTTATCGAGATGACGGCGACAGGTATTGATGCGCTGACCGTGAGACCGGTTTTAAGAACAAGGTAAAGCGACGACGCGCCGAAGACCATCCCTAATAGCGTGCCGATGATGATTGGCAGCGGGGTAAACTCGCGCAGTCTTTCACTTGATGGAATGTATGGGCGAAAAGCTGCGAGGTATGGGTTTTCGGGCTTGGCTCCAACGATGTCGGGGTATTCGTTTGTGGTTGCGACTGATTTTGAAATATCAGCGGTTTCAGATGACATCAGAAGTGACCTCCGATCAGTTTTTCAAACGGCGAACTGCGTCCGAACTGTGCTGCCCCTTCGAGTCCCTGCAATATGTCTTCGTATGAAATTCATTTTGGACGCGAGCCTAAACCCGTGTCAAACAAAAACAGGCCGCGCTCACTCAGCTAATTGAAAGAAGACGTCTTCAAAGGGCGCATCCGTAAGCGCCGTCATTTCGCGTAACTCTGCGGGCGAGCCTTCGGCTACGAGTTTGCCTGCGCGCATAACACCTACGCGGTCGCTTATGCGCTCGACGAAGCTCATCACGTGCGACGAGATTAGAAATGACCGCCCGCGCTCGCGATCCTTTTTAATCCGCAATCGCAGCTTTCGCATCATCTCAACGTCAAGCCCGTTGAGCGGCTCGTCAAGCACAAGCACATCGGCAGAGCCAATCATCGCGGCGGCAAGCCCTAGCTTTTTTCTCATGCCGAGCGAATACCCGCCCGCAAGTTTATACTGCGCCCGCTCAAGCTCAAAGAACTTTATCTCTTCGCTGATGCGCGAGCGGTCAGCCTCTTTAAGTCCGGCGACGAGATTCAAATATTCGCGCCCAGTCAGCCGGTTATACAAAATCAACTCTTCGGGCAGATAGCCGATATGCTTTTTAACTTCAGGGGCGCGCGTCGCAATGTCATCACCGCAGATGAAAATCTTTCCCCCGTCAGGCTCGGCTATGCCGATTATCATGCGAATCAAAGTTGATTTGCCCGCGCCGTTTGCGCCGATGAGCGAATAGATTTCGCCGCGACGCACGGCAAGCGAGAGGTTGTCGACAGCTAGGATTTCGCCATAACGCTTCGTGACATATTCAACTTTGATTACCGCTTCGCTCAATCGCCCTCCGTTATAAGGTAATACCGCGCGCGGTGGCGGCCACGCTCGATGAGCGAGTCTTTCGCTTGAATATAAATTATTATTCCCACAAGCCACAGCATTGACGAGATGAGTCCCGCGGCCATGCCTGTCGTCGTCGTAACTATTATCGCAATGCCGGGCCGGTTCGGAATCTCAAACGCGAGGCTTCCAATAACGGTGCTCACGAGAAACCACAGCAGCAGGCATTCGGCCAGAAGCGGCAGCGCGTAAACAAGGGGCGCGCGGCCTGTAAGGAGTCCCGCGAGCCAGATTATGAACGGCGCGGGCAGCGTGATAATGCGCGCGTACCGGAGCTTCGCTTCAAGCAAATCGAGTCCCGTAGTTCCAGCCGCGCGCTCGACCCACATCATCGGAAGCTCGTAGGCCACGAGCACTGGAACGAGCGCGCCGATTGAGGCGATTGCAAAGACGCACGCGAATTTTATCGCCATCACTTCGACGCGCCACGTCGTTTCGAGAAAGCCTTCCCTTACATCAATCGGAGGCAGCGCGTTTGTCGTGAGCGCGACGACGAGCGCGACAACCCAAAGAGCGAAGACCGCTGCGACTACATAGACCGCAGACGAGAACGCGCGAAGCGTGAGTTGCAAATCGCGGGCGACCTGCGCGGCTGTCTTTGGCGCAAAGCGGCGCTCGATTGCGCGGGCGACTGCGACGCTCAACCGATTGGGCGATTCGAGCCGACGAGCATATTCCATATCGGACGCGCGCCACCGCGAGTGCGAGCGGTGGGTGATTAAATAAAGCGCGATGATGAAGAGTATGCACGCAAACGCGAGCCAGAGCTTGAACGATTGTGAGAAGTATTCAGGCCTGAATGCGATGGCCAGTAACGCGCCGCTCACGCCCGCGCTGACGAGGAGAATAATTGAAGCGATGATGGCTGCGGCGAAATCTTTTTTGTGATCCCAGTGAATCCAGTTCATCGCCGCGTGAATTTCTGCAAGCGATGTGATGACGGCGAACAACGCGAGCGCAATCAGCGTCACTGGATCAAATAATTCGCCTCCGCCGAAGCGCGCGTGAAAGATCAAAGCAACGAGCGCAAGCGCCGCCGTTCTGCTGAGTCGAGTTATCAAAGCCGCGCGCAGGTGAATTGCCTCGTCAATGGGCAGCGCATCGAAGTAGCTTTCAGCCCGCCGCAGGTGATAAAGCTCGCTTGAAGCGCGCGACAGCGTCACGGCGATGAGCAAAGCAACGATGAGCGCGGCGAGAATAATAATTAGCAGCGGCGAGGGTTGCCACGCGGGAAGATTGGTCGCGACGCGCGATGCTGTGAAGCAGGTCAGGCCGAGAACAATCGGCGCAAGCACCATCCAGATATAGATGTGTTCCCCCGCCCACCGAAGCTGCGAGCGCGCAGAGGCGCCGATGAGTAAAAGGAGTTTTTTCACACTGAGCAGAATCTATCCGGCGCGCAGGTCACTTCACGCTGAGCAATTCTACTTCAAAGATTAAAGTGGCGTTCGGCGGAATCTTTGGCGGATTGCCCTGCGGCCCATATCCGAGTTGCGGCGGTACGATAAGGCGGCGTTTGCCTCCGACTCTCATCGTCTTTATGCCTTCGTTCCATCCTTGAATGATGCCTTGCGTGCCGAGTTGAAAATCAAAAGGCTGGCCGTGATCGTAGGAACTGTCGAACTTCGTCCCGTCTTCGAGCGTGCCCGTGTAATGAACTGTGACCGTCTGGCCCAGGTTTGGGCTTGGCCCGTCGCCTATCTTTTCGTCAACGTACCTTAATCCCGATGAGGTTACTATCTCGACGCCGGTGCGGGGGGCTGAACTGGCGAAAAGATAAATCGCTGCGGCAACGCCGAGCACGGCAATTATTACAAATATGATTATGACTGCTCTGCGATTTGCTTTGCGCTTTTGCGAATATTTGTTTTTGGATGAGCCTCCGCCTCTTCTAACCTTCCTCTTGCGACTCTTCGGCAATGTTCATCCTCCTTCAATCGAAGTAATCAACCTGACGAGTTATAGCGAATTTGACTGAGAGGTTCAAACGCAACCTGATCGAGCCTGCGTTTGCGGGTTTGCATCGCGGCTCGCTTTGTGTTACGAATGAGCGGCCTGCACTTCAGAATCCGTTCGAGCGCGCAAATCCTTTGAAGGAGTCTATCGCAAGCCATGACGAGATTCCGAAAATCACAAATCGCGATTCTGCTCTTCATCGCGCTCGCTGCGAATATCGCCGCGCTTGCTCAGTCAGGCTCGCGGGCAGCAAATGACCCGGCGCTTCATAGCCTCGAGCGCGAGATTGCGCGGCTGGCTCGCCTGTCCGGCGGGACGGTAGGTGTCACGGCGATTCATCTTGAATCGGGCCGCCGCGTTTCGCTCAACGGGTCGGAGCGTTTCCCGATGGCGAGCACCTTCAAGGTTCCAATCGCGGCGCAGTTGTTTTCGCGAATAGACCGCGGCGAAGTCAAGCTCGACCAGATGATTGAGATTAAGCAAAGCGACCTGCATCCCGGAAGCGGCACGCTCGCAGACCTGTTCAACAAAGGCGGACTCACGCTTTCCGTGCGCAATCTGCTTGAGTTGATGCTGCTCATAAGCGACAATAGCGCAACCGACGTGCTGCTTCGCGTGGCCGGAGGCGCGCAGGCTGTTACATCTCGCATGAAGGAGCTTGGCATCGAAGGCATCAGCGTGAACCGCTCGACTGCGCAGTTGATAGCCGACTGGGCGGGCATCACGAACCTTCCGCCTGAAAGCGAATGGACTCCCGCGCGATTTGAAACGCTTTTTATGTCGGTGAAGCCTGAGGACCGCAAGGCGGCGGCGGAGCGTTTCAATCAGGACCCGCGCGACACGTCAACGCCCGACGCGATGGCCGCGCTGCTTGAGCGCATCTATCGCAAAGATTTTCTGAAAGCTGAAAGCGCCGACCTCCTTCTCGATATAATGCGCCGCTGCCGGACGGGCGAGGCGCGGCTCAAGGGGATTCTTCCTCAAGGAACCGAAGTCGCGCACAAGACTGGAACCATCGGCGGCAGCACGAACGACGTTGGAATCATCACGTTGCCAGACGGCGCAGGGCACGTCGCGATTGCGGTCTTTGTGAAGTCATCTGAAAAAGAGACTGCGGCGCGCGAGCGCGCCATTGCAGAGATAGCCCGCGCCGTGCATGACTTCTTTCTCTTTCAACCTCGCGCCCTCTCTCAATGAATCCGTTCGCATGCGGCGGGCGTAGAATGCGTTTGAAGCAAACAGGCTCAACTAAAAAATTGAAAGGTTCAGGATTTTCAAAAGCCAGGCATTATCCACCAACTTGATAATGCGCGTTTCGGCAATCTGTCGAGGCGCAATCGCAACACATCGCCGCGGCTCTCAGCCGCTTGCTTTACAAAAAATCAATTAAAGGAGTGGACAAAAATGCGCAAGACAATTATCGCATTTGCAATCGCAGTGACAGTGGCCTTCGGGTGCGTCAACACAGGGCTGGCTTCGCCAAAAACAAAAACAAAAGCGAAGTCGCTCTACACGCGGCTCGGCGGCAAGAAGGCCATCAAGGCTGTCATTGATCAATTCGTTTCCAACGTCGCGAACGACACACGCATAAACAAATTCTTCGCAGCTGCGGCTTCAGACCCCAAACGACTTGCTCACCTGAAGAAGATGCTCGTCGAGCAGGTTTGCAACGCAACGGGCGGGCCGTGCAAGTACACGGGCAAAGACATGGTGACGGCTCACAAGGGGATGAATATCACCGATGCTGACTTCAACGCGCTCGTGGAAGACCTCGTGGCTGCGCTGAATAAATTCAAGGTGGGGCAGACCGAACAGAACGAATTGCTCGGCGCGCTGGCGGGATTGAAACCGCAGATAGTCGGGCAGTGATGTGATTGCGGATTGCGGGTTTAAGGTTCGAAATCCGAAGGACAAGCGAACGGGAGAAGCCTTATCTTTACTAATCCGCAATCCGCAATTTATCGGTTCGGGTGTCGCGGGAATTTAACGTAAGGAAGCCTTATGCCGCGCACGAATAAACGATCTGCGCGCATCTCAACCGGAGCCTCAAAGCCTGTGCTCCCCATCGCAGCAATGATGTCATCCTGATCTACGCCGTCGCCGCTTATGCCAATCGCACCGGCAAGCTTTCCATTCTTGTAGAGCGGCACGCTGCCCGGAAATATCTGAATGCCGTTGGCGATGGCTGCTATTGTCGGACAGGGCGGGGAGGCGGCATTCGCAAGCGCGGCCCCATCTCCGCCAACGCCTTTCAGTAGGTTGACGAAGTACTCATTCAAGACCAGGTCGAGTTGCAGGCCGTCGTTGAACGGGCTGAAGTTTTCAATCGGCACGGAGAACGGCCCGTGCTCGCTGTCGTTGATCCCATCCGGGAAAAACGGACGGCTCAGGAAGCCGTTTGCGCGGTCTGTGAACGCGACCGAGCCGTCGAGCTTCACGCCATCAGCCGCCGCCGCGTCGACGTAACGGCCAAAGCCCGCCGCTCGTAGCTGCGCGCCAGCCGTCGAGCGGCTGAAGAACGCAGCCGTGCGCGCCTTCTGCGCCGAAACGTCGAAGCCGAAAATGGGCGCATCAATCGTGCTGAAGATGCCGAGTATCGTGCCGTCGACGTCGCAGACTGTGATGTTGACTTCGGCGGCGCTGTTTTCGGGCTGGCGAATCGCCGCGCGCGTTATGAACGCCTGTCGCGCTGCCTGAACGATTATCGTTTTGACTTCGCTCGCTGAAAGCACCGAGCCTGACTTGAACGGGAAAAAGACTCTGCTATCGCGCGGAGATTGCTGGACGACTCTTCCGGCAGGTATCGAAGGATCAAGCGTGATTACGGTGAACCGTGACGGCGGCGCGCCTATCACACTCGTCGGCCCGATGAAGCAAGGATTGATTGTGCCGCGCAAACGATCAAACGGAGTTATGGTCGCGGGCGGCGGCATCGTCGCGTTGACATAAGGGAAGCGAATGCCGTTGACGATTATCTTGTCGCCGGTGATTTCGGGCGGCGCTTCAAACCCTCGCGTGGCCGCGACCGCTATCAGCTCTTCTACGGGAACGTCGCGGTCCGAAGGATCAGGGTCGAGATTGTACTTGCCATCGCCTTCAATGCCGACACCACCGACTTCGATTCCGTTCTTGTAGAGCGGCAATCCACCCGCATCAGCCGCCAGCCCCAGCGGGGATTTTGGATTCACATCGCTGCAAAGAAACTGCGAGAACTGCACGCCAAAGAGCGGGCCGCTCGCCTGAAAATCAACGCCCGGCGGGAAGTGCTCCTGCACGATGAAACTTGCCGTGCGGGTCGAGAATGCATGGCCCCGACTGCTCAGGAACGCGCCCGTCACCGCTTTCGATATAGCCGCTGCGCACGAGGGGACGTTGGCGACATTTTCAAGGCCGCACTCGCCGAGAGGGCGGTTGGCGCAGCCTATTGGTTTTCCGAGCGTCACTGCGCCAACGCGAACCGTTGGCGCGGCGCCGTCCATCACGAACACGCCGAGCACGTTGCCTTCCTTATCGGTGACCGCGATGGTGACTTTGATCCCGCTCGCTTCGGCCTGCGCCGCAGCCTGCTCGATGATCTTTTTCACATCGCTTTCGGTCAGGCGGTTATCATCTGCGATGGTGGCGAATATGCGAACGGTTTCAGAAGTTGCGCCGTCGGGGTTGATGACCGTCACATCAATGCCGTCGCGAATCTCGGATTCGGCGATGTTGTCAACGAATATTTTTTTCGAGTTCTTGACCTTGATTGAAGCCTGAGTGATGCTGCCTGCCGCGCTTTTCAAAACTACCGTCGCGCCGCGCTGGAAGTTCTTGCCTTTGATGGTGAGCCGTCCCGTGCCGGGATCATAAACCGCCGACTGCGCGTTGATGATTGGCACAGGCCCGGCTTGAGTCCACCAGGCGAGTGAGTGGCCGCTCATACAAAGCATCAAAACGGCTACCGTCAGGCATGAGCTTATTAATAATCTTTTTCTCGCTTCAACTTTCAAAGGTCTGTTAATCATCGCTTCGCTCCCGGCGCAGTTTTAAGGAAAGAAACCCTTGGCCAACTCTCGAATGATTCGGCGGCAAGTTTAGCCCAAGCGAAATCTCACTGCAAGTGCCATTGTTGATTAGTCCCTCGTTTTCTTGAGCAAAGGAGAAACGACAAGCGGCTGATGACAAAAGACTGATTGCCAGTACTTGACTTTGTAAACTCACAATGGTATTTTGCGGCGCGTATCAAGTTGTAGTTGCAAGCAATCATCAGAACGCTTCTCAGTTCGAAGCGCGCTTTTCGGATCAACTCATCAACACGGACTGCTGCAAGCCCCAAGCGGCGTCTCACGCGAGAGGATCGAATGCGACTGAAGCTGGTTGTTGTTGCTCTTTATGCAGTTGCGTTCGCGGTCTTGGCCGCAGTTGCAACTCGCTCGCATGCTTTCGCCGATGCTTCTCCGTTTCCTCAAGACCAGCCGGGCAAGATAGAAATGGCGCTCGACGCGCGCGGCCTTCGCGGTCCTGTGCTGTTTGATCACAAAAGCCACGAATTCCTTGAACGAATAACGGGCTTCAATCAGCCCTACGTCAACAAGCCGCAAGGCGCATCGGTCTGCGTCGTCTGCCATCATCGCATAGATAAAGAAAACCCGAACGCGCCTGATGTGACAGACGTTTCCAACAAGAAGCAATTTCAAAAATGCTCCGAGTGCCATCACGAAGAAGGCAATCCGCAGAACTTCGTTGATCGCGAAGGCTACGAGTTGAATTCGAGAGAAGCGTTTCATCGCCTCTGCGTCGGCTGCCACATGCAAAAAAACGATGAGGCCGCGCGCGGCGAGTATCGCATCAAGAGCAGCACCGGAAAGATTCCGCTCAAGTGCGCCGACTGTCACAGGCGATACGAAACATACGAAGCGCGGATGCGAATGCCTTTGCCTGAGCCTGACGTTCAGGAGGCTCCGCCGCCTGAGCCTGAGATTGGAAAGCTAACCAATCCGCCGCCGTATGATCCGCCAATCGGGTACGCGGGACCGTCGCGAGTTGGAAATTCAGAGCCGGAAAATGAGAACGGCTCGCCGTCGAGACCCGACCTTGTGCCGCGCGCTGACCGCTGGCGAATCGGTTTTCCCGAAGACCCGCGGTATAAAAAAGGCGACATCTTAAATCCTTATCGCCAGAACGTGCTCAAAGGCGATTACCCGCTGTTCGGCCAGCACAACTTTTTTGTGCTTCTGGCCGAAAGCGAATCGTTCTTAAACGCGCGGCGCATTCCCGTTCCGTCGAACGTGTCGGCGCAGCGGCCCGACAGCGAAGAATTCTTCGGGCGCGGCGGGCAGCTTTTCTTCCGACAGAATTTCATTTTGTCGCTTGAATTATTTCACGGCGACACGTCGTTTAAGCCAGTCGACTGGCGGATTCACATCACGCCGAATTTCAACATCAACTACCTGAACACTCAGGAGAACGGAATCGTCAACGTCGACTTCCGCAGAGGCGCGAATCGTCTCGACGGCTATGTCGCATTGCAGGAAGCCTTCGGCGAATACCGCCTCGGCGATACGACCAAAGTCATTCCGTTTCTGCCCGGAGGCCGCAGCCGCGATAAGAAGAGTCCCTACTTCGACACGACTTCCGTTAGAGCAGGCATTCAGCCATTCATCAGTGACTTTCGCGGATTCATCTTCAGCGACACTAATCTCGGCGTGCGCGTGTTTGGCAACTATGCGAACAACCGCTATCAATTCAACGCGGCATATTTTTATATGCTCGAAAAAGACACCAACAGCGAACTGAACACGCCGCACTTCCGCGACCAATCAATCTTCATCGCAAATCTCTTCAGACAAGACACGCGCTACAGGGGCTACACGACGCAGTTCAGTTTTCATTTCAATAACGACCGTCCGAGCCGACACTTTGACGAGAACGATTTCCTGGTGCGCCCCGCATTGATTGGCGACGTGCGCCCGCATGGCGTCAAGGCCGCCTACTTCGGATGGACGGGCGACGGGCATATGGGCCGGTGGAACATCACGCACGCTCTGTATCAAGCCATCGGCCACGACACGAACAACCCGATTGCGGGCCGCCGCACCGACATCAACGCGCAGATGGCGGCGGTCGAGCTGTCGCTTGATCGAGATTGGCTGCGATTCAAGGGATCGTTTTTCTTTGCCTCAGGCGACAAGAGACCGTTTGACGGAACGGCGCGCGGGTTTGATTCGATTCTCGACCTTCAGGAATTCGCGGGCGGGCCTTTCAGCTTCTGGAACAGCCAGGCGATTCCGCTGACAAATACGGCGGTGTTGTTGACCACGCCGGGAAGCCTGCTTCCAGATTTGCGAAGCAGCAAAACCGAAGGGCAGGCCAACTTCGTCAATCCCGGAATCTTTATTTACAACATCGGCGCGGAAGCCGAACTCAAGCCGACCTTGCGCGCTATATTCAATCTGAACTATTCGCACTTCCATCACCCGGAACCGCTATCGGAGTTGTTGTTCCAGCCCGACATCCGCAAGCCAATCGGTGTTGATTACGGCGTGGGGATTTTGTACCGCCCGCTGCTGAGCGAAAACGCGATCATTCAGGCGGGCTTTTCGTCGCTCGTGCCGGGCACTGGATTCCGCGATATTTACAGCTCGAATTGCAGCGGCCAGTTTTGCGGTCAGAAATCGAAGATACTCTATTCGGCATTCGTGAAGCTGAAGCTTACTTACTAAGTCGTATGAGAGATGTTCACCGCAAAGACGCAGAGGACACGGAGGCGCAGAGGGTAATTATCTCTGCGTAGCCTCTGTGTCTTGCGCGCCTGCGCGGTGAATCTCGTCTGGTGCAGATATGAAAGCATCAAAGAAAAGCGCGCTCAAGCTGGCATTGATTCTGGCGCTCGTTTGTCTTTATTCGACAATCGGCGTCGCCGACTCAAGCGATCAATCGCAACCAGAGCCACAGAGTTCATCGGCTCAACAAGCGAGGCTCTACGGATTGACATCAGAAGAAGCCGCGCGCCGCAGCACCGGTTGCGTCAGTTGCCACCGAGGCATCGAAGACATGCACAACGGCAAAGTCAATCTCGGCTGCATTGATTGTCACGGCGGCGACGAAAAAATTATGCGGCCCGAAGGCGCTGCCAGAGGCTCGAAAGAGTACCTCGACGCGCAGATGAAGGCCCACGTTCAGCCGCGCAACCCCGACCTGTGGCGCGATCCCGCCAACCCGCAGCGCATCTCGTCTGCCAACCCGCAGCGCTCTTACGCGCAGCTCAACGACGAAAGCCCCGAATACATTCGCTTCGTCAATCCAGGCGACCTGCGCGTGGCTCAGTTGACTTGCGGGACTGCCGATTGCCACACGCGCGAAGTTCACAACGTCGGCAAGAGCATGATGACGACGGGCGTGATGCTGTGGGGCGCGGCGCTTTATAACAACGGCACCTTCCCGTTCAAGAATTATCGCTTCGGCGAAAGCTACTCGGTTAATGGCGCTCCGCAACGGCTCATCACCGTGCCGCAGCCGAGCGAGAAGGATACAAAGTTCAAAGGCATACTGCCTTACCTTGACCCGCTGCCGCGATGGGAAATCACCCACATGGGAAACATCCTGCGCACGTTTGAGCGCGGCGGGCGCAAACAGCCGGAAGTCGGACTGCCAATCCCGGAAGAGCAGCCCGGAAAGCCGACACAGAATCTGTTGAGCCTGCGAGGACTCGGCACGCTGCTTCGCACCGACCCTGTTTATCTGGGACTCCAGAAGACTCGACTGCTCGACCCGATGCTTTCCTTTTTGGGCACGAACGATCAGCCGGGCGATTATCGCTCGTCAGGCTGCACGGCCTGCCACGTCGTTTATGCCAACGACCGCGACTGGTTTCATTCGGGACCCTATGCGAAGTTCGGCCACGAGGGCGCAACTCAAACCGCCGACGAAGCGATGGAGGACGTGAAGAAGAGCAATGAGCCGGGCCACCCGCTCTTTCATCGCTTCACGCGCGCCATTCCATCGAGCCAGTGCGTCGTCTGCCACATGCATCCGGGCACGTTGGTGCTTATGAGCTACTACGGCACGACGTGGTGGGACCTCGAAACCGATGGCGAAAAGATGTATCCCACGCTCGATGAGATCAAGAACGACCCGAAGTGGAAACCGCCTGCGCCCGCAGAAGAACAGGCGCTGCTGATGCGCAACCCTGAAGAGTCCGTGCTGCGCGGCAAATGGCGCAGCGTGGATTTTTTGAAATCGCTGCGCGATGACGTGAACCCAACGCTCAAGCACACGCAGTTTGCGGACTTCAACGGGCACGGCTGGGTCTTTCGCAATGTCTTCAAGCAGGACCGCAAGGGCAATTACCTCGACAGCGACGGCCAAATAGTCGAAAACGTTGATGCAGACAAATTGCGCCGCGCGATAGAGTGGCCGCAAAACGGCGAATCGAACAAAGGGCTGCCGGTTCACTTAAAAGATATTCATCTCGAAAAAGGGATGCACTGCGTTGATTGTCACTTCAAACAGGACAATCACGGCGACGGCAAGCTCTACGGCGAAGTGCGCAACGCAATTGAGATTGACTGCGTTGATTGTCACGGCACGGTGACAAAACGCGCAGACCCGACCTCGCGCGAGGCGCGCACTTCGGCTCAGTGGATTCGCGCGCAGGCGGCGCGACTCACGACGCCCTATCAGGTCTCCGAAGAAGATGTGAACAAAGCGGCGACTAGCGGCAATCGAATGCTCGATTATCGTTATCTGCCTTCGGGCAAAGACCGCTTCTTCAAAGATAAAGACGGCAACCTGTGGCAGCGCGCGGCAGTCGCAACAGATAAAGATGGCAAGCCTTTGACCTGGCGCGTAAAGCAGGTGGCCGACATCATTGACCCGAACAGAACTGATTACAACGAAAAGGCCGCGCTCGCGAAGACTCTATGGAAAGACGGGAAGACGTGGGGAACAACTGCCGTAGGAGATGAATCGAAGCTGGCGCACTCCAACACAAGCATGACGTGTTACTCCTGCCACATCTCGTGGACGCCGAGTTGTTTCGGCTGTCACCTGAAGATGAAAGCGAACCAGCAGCGCCCGATGCTCCACAACGAGGGCGAGAAGGAGTTGCGCAACTGGACTTCTTATAATTTCCAAACGCTGCGCGATGATGTCTTTCTGCTCGGGCGCGACGGCACGGTCACGGGCCGCAGATTCGCGCCTGTTCGCTCTGCATGCGCAATCCTCGTGAGTTCTCAGAATCAAAATCGCGAGTGGATTTACTCGCAGCAGCAGACCGTTTCGCAGGAAGGCTACAGCGGAACCGCGTTCAGTTCTCACTTTCCGCATTCTGTGCGGACGCGCGAAACCAAAGGCTGCACCGATTGCCACCTGTCGGAAAAAGGCGACAACAACGCGTGGATGGCTATGGCTTTGATGCAGGGGACGAACTTCTATAATTTTCTTGGCCGATACGTCTACACCGCATTGGGCAAAGGCGGGTTTGAAGCTGTCGTTGTGACCGAACGCGACGAGCCGCAGGCCGTCATCGGCAGTTACCTGCACAAGCTCGCTTACCCGGAAGAGTACGAAAAGCACAAGCAGCGTCACGAATCGCTCGAAGAAGCGTACGAGCATCCCGGCAATGACATAATGCGCGGGCTTAATCCCTTCAGCGGCGATAAGACAGAAGTCTTGAGCCTGCAACTGCGCGGCGAATATCTTTACGCCGCGACGGGCGCAGGCGGCTTGCGCATCTACGACGTTGCAAACATAGACCAGAAAGGTTTTTCAGAGCGAATGACGACCGCGCCGTTCTCGCCAATGGGCCAGCGGTTCTACGTGAAGACTAAATACGCGACGGCGGTGGCATCGCCCGCAACCGTTGCCGTAGACCCGACGGCATCGCTTCCCGACAGCGTCCTTGCAGATAAGAAGAAGTATCGAATCCACCGGCCTGAAAACGAAGAGGCTGTCAATCGAGATGACCATCAGCCGATTCACCTGCTCTATGCTTTTCTCTATGTGACGGACAAATACGAAGGGCTGATCGTAGTCGGCAACCCGCCCGGCGATAAGAATCTTCCGGGCGTCGCGACGCTTCTCGACGGCGACCCGCAAAATAATTTCCTAAAGCGCGCGGTCACGTTCAACCCGAATGGCATTCTGAACGGCGCGAACAATATCACGATTGCGGGCGCTCACGCTTACATAACGTGTGATCGCGGGCTTGTTGTGGTTGATATAAATAACCCCTTACAACCGCGAGTCGTGGCGGAGATTGGCGCGCCCGCTATCAAAGGTGCGCGGGCCGTGCAGGTTCAATTCCGCTATGCGTTCGTGTGCGACGCCGAGGGCGTGAAGGTCGTTGACGTGACCAACCCTGAGCAGCCGCGCGTGGTCAAATCTGTCGCTCTTGCGGAAGCAAACAACATCTATCTCGTTCGCACCTACGCTTACGTCGCGGCGGGTAAGCGCGGGCTTGTCATCCTCGACATCGAAAAACCTGAAGACGCGAAGATTGATCAGGAGTACAACGCGAACGGCGAGATCAATGACGCGCGCGATGTGAAGGTTGGGATGACGAACGTGAGTCTGTTTGCTTACATCGCCGACGGGAAGAACGGATTGCGAGTCGTTCAACTCACGTCGCCTGAAACGCCGGGCAATTATGGATTCAGCCCGCGACCTAAACCGGAATTAATCGCAACTCGTCATACTCATGAGCCTGCGCTTGCCGTGTCTGAAGGGCTTGACCGCGACCGCGCAGTTGACGAGAGCGGCAATCAGTTGACGGTATTCGGGCGGCGCGGCGCGCGACCGCTGAACTTCAAAGAGATGCAACTGCTTTACATGCGCGACGGGCGACCATTCGCGGTTCCCGAAATCAAAGGCGGCGACATTAAAGATAGAAAGTCGTTCATCGTCTTTCTGGACGAAGCCGAAAGGGCCGCAGGCGAAAGCAAGGCTGCAAGCAAGCCCTCAGATGGAAAGAGATAAAGACTCGGAGCAAGTGACTCGATGAGATTCAAGCTGGCTATCATCGCACTCTATGCGGTCGCTGTGGCGACGCCTGCTATTTTGATGGCGCAGACCGCTGCCCCGCAGCGCGATTGCCTCAGCCAGCCCGAAGTCTGCAACGACGCGGCGAACAAAGTCATCAAGCTCGACCTCAATGGCCGTCGCGGCGTTGTCTGTTTTCGCCATCGAACTCACGAGGCATTCTTGAATCCGAACGCGGCTTTCGCTCATCAGGAAGGAATGAAGGGAGCCGAATGCATCGGCTGTCATCACAAGAGAGATGAAAATACGGGGACGCCGATTCTCGATAAATGCACGGTCTGCCATCGGGGCGAAGGCTTCAGAGGCGAGAATGCGCTAGGGCTGAAAGAGAATCCTCGAAACACCGAAGGCGACGAGATGTGGCGCGAGCGCGCGTATCACGAATTGTGCATCGGATGCCATCGCGCGTCGAATGAACAGGGAAAGAGCAAGTGCAAAGCGCCAGTGGCTTGCAGCGAGTGCCACGCGCCAAAATTCGGAGGATGATTTGACGAGCGGGACGATCAAAAAATCAATGCTCGCTGTGGCGTGCCTGCTTGCGGCGCTTGCGTGGGCTGGGGGCGCGCCCTCGCTTGCAGATAGCTCACCCGCGTTTGTCATCACGCAGCAAACGGGCCGCGACGCGCGACCGAATTTTCCGCACGATCAGAAAAAGCACCGCGAGATTCCATGCGCTCGGTGTCACCTCGCAACAAAAACCGAAAGATCGGATCAGCCGATGGCGAAGAATTTCCCGCACGCTTCGTGTATAGGCTGTCACAACTTCGCGCAGGAGTTTTTCAAAATAGCGCTGGGCGGGACGAGCCGCTTCTGCGGCGTGTGCCACGAGCCGAGGCGAATCACGGGCGGAGACAAAGCTCTTCGTCCGGGCGTGCTTAAACCTGCGACGTCTGATTTCTTCGACCAGTTTTCGCACGAAGCCCATTTCTATGAAGAGGGAACGCGCAACCGTTTGGCCGTGCCCGCATTCGTGCGCGTAGTGCCGATGTCAACGGGGTACGGCTCGCAGTTCAGGACGGGCGAGATAGTTCGCTGCACAGATTGCCACTCGCCGCTCAGGCGCGTTTCCGAAGGCAAGATTGATATGCAGACGCAAAAGGACCATCCGTCGTGCTTTGTCTGTCACGGCGGCCCTGCGCCTGCACAGCGTAGAGTTGCTGCTGAAAAGTTTCCTTACGAAAACGACTGCGGCGTGTGTCACAAGTTGAAAGACACAAATCCCGGCCTTGCGTTCCACCATCTGTTCATGAGCATCAAGGGGTTCAGGCACGAAGACCACGACATTGACATTCGCCCGAAGAAGAAGAGCGAGTTTCCGCTCTCGACTGCGCCTGATCGTTTGTGCGTCGAGTGTCACGAGCCGGTTGATCGGGCGAAGCAGTTGGCTGATGTCGGATTGCCGAAGGTCGGTTATTGCGACCGCTGCCACATAGACAGAAAGCCGGGACTGCCCGCACGCCTGAGCGACGATATTAGAAACAAGCTCCGCGCCGATTGAGAGACTGCGGCTGATGAGAAACGAGACTGCAAAAAAGATTAAGCTGTTTGTGCTGATAGCAGCGTTGGCTCTGCTTGTCGGTCCCGTCGCCTGTCGCAGCACGAAGCAAAACCTTAACCGCGCCGCGCAAGACGCTGGTCCCGCTGCGACTGACACGCAGACCGCAGAGTCGCCTTTCAACATTGTTGATTCGAAAGTCATCGAGCGGCAGTCGCCATTCGATCACAACCGGCCTGAGCATCAGACTAAAACCAAAGATTGCATGTTCTGCCATCAGCGGCCCGATAATGCTACGACGTTCGATTTCAACAAACACGGGCCAGGTCACAAGGCATGCAAAGAGTGCCACCAGAAAGATTTTACTAACCCCGCGAGCAAGATGTGCGAAGTCTGCCATACGACCCCAGTTGATCAGACGGGCACTGTAATTAAATTCCCGACGCGGCTCGACCAGTTCGGCATAAAGAAGTTCTCGCACAAGGACCACATGGACCCACAGAAGATGAAGGATCAGAGCGCGCAGGGGTTACCAAAGTGCGATGATTGCCACAAATTTGAGGGCGCAGGCATTCAGGCGAGCTTTCCAAAGCATCCGAACTGTTTCGGTTGCCATGCGCACGAAGCGGGCGGAAAGTTTAGCGCCTGCGACGTGTGCCACACGCCGAAGGCTCAGGCCGTGGCGTATCAGACGGGACCGGGCACGGCTCTCACTCTTTATAATTTCAAACACGGCCCGCACATCAAGAAGGCCGAATGCAGCCGCTGCCATCAAACTATTGACGTTCCAAAGGAAGAGATGCGCTCCGACATTTTAGAGATCAATGTTTCAAGGGGGCAGCGCCATCACTCAACCTGCTGGACCTGTCACGTTCAGGCGAAAGAGCCTAACTGCTTCAAGTGCCATATCTCGTCTAGCCCGTTCTAGGATGATTGAATGTAGAAGAAGGATTGGTCGCCGCAGATGTTCTATGTTCTTCTTCATCATTCATCGTTCGTCATCGCATTGACTGAGCCTGCAATCCTGATGTACTGTCCTTAACAACCTCGGAGGCTTATATCGAGTATCAGCCTATCAGGATTCGACGATCACAAGGTGCTTACTTATGCCGCGAGAAAATAAGAGTCGCCGTGAAGTGCTTAATGCCATCAGGGACATCCCTTCGCTGAAGGAGCTTCTTTCGACGCACGATGGGCACTTTGATCATGAGCTTGATTTAGAAGTCACGGTTTACGGGCGCAACTACAATGGCAAGAAGGTCGGCCCTTACGTGCGGCTGCTGACTTACGAGCCGAACGAAGTTGTGATGAACGAAGGCGAGTGGGGAGGCAACACCTTCTTCGTCGTGACCCAGGGGCGCTTCGACGTGCTCGTCAAAACGCCTGATGGCCGCCAGGTGAAGGTGGCAGAGATCGAGCCGGGCACGCACTTCGGCGAGATGAGCGTGCTCGCCGGTCAGCCGCGCAGCGCGACCATCAAGGCCCCGGCAAACGCTTCGGCGCAGGTGCTTGAAATCCAGCGGCCCGCGCTCAGACTGCTTCGCAAGCTCAAAGATTTCGGCGACGCGCTCGATAGGGTTTATCGCGATCACGCGCGCGACGCCGCCATCGAAGACATCAAGGCGGTTATTAATCTCCCGCCCGAATTGATTAAAGAGCTTGTGCCGATTGCAACCTTCCGCGCATTTTCAAAGAATCACCTGCTGTTTCGCGAAGGGGCAAAGATTGATCGCGTCTATATTGTCAAAGAAGGATGGCTGCGGCGATTGCAGCCGTCTAATCCGAATCGCACGGAAGACTTCATCGGCAAAGGCTACACGTTTGGCGTCGAAGGCATTCTTAAAGACGGCCGGTGGCCTTATTCTGCCACCGTCATGAGCCGCACCGAGGTGCTTGAGATTTCCATACGCAGGCTGCGGAAAAACATCGCGCTCAGAGAAGCTCTTGCGCGCGAGCTTTCGCGATTTGCGCCGCCGCCCATCGGGTCGCTCGTGAGTCCGAAGCCCCGCGTGCGCGAGATGATGCTTTCATCGCAGCGCGCCATCATTGATACGGGCCTTGTTGACGCGACGAACCTGCTCGTGATGGACATGGATTTGTGCGTGCGCTGCGGCAACTGCTCGCTCGCGTGTCACAAGACTCACGGCCAGTCGCGGCTCCTGCGTCGCGGCATCCACGTCACGCGGCTCGAAAAGCCGCGCCCGCGAGCCATTCAAAGCGTGCTCGCGCCCGCCGTCTGCATGCATTGCGAAGAGCCTGAGTGTCTGACCGGCTGCCCCACAGGCGCGATTGGACGTTTCGCGCGCGGGCAGATTGATATTGATCCGAAGACCTGCATCGGCTGCGGCGATTGCGCGACGCAGTGCCCTTATAACGCGATCTCGATGATTCCGCGCAAGCCCGACAAATCAGCCATCAGTAGCGGACTCGCGGCGAAGATAAAAGATTTGCTGAGGCTCGCGCCCGACTCGCTGCCTCCGGCTGTTGACACGACCGAGGACCTCGTTGCGGTCAAATGCAACCTCTGCAACAACACGACGATAAACCCCGAAGGGAGCAAAGGTCAGGCGTACAGTTGCGAAGAGAATTGCCCGACGGGCGCGCTCGCGCGCATCAACCCGCGACAGTACTTCACCGAGATCGGCGCGATTGAAGGGTTGATGATGCTCGACCAGACGCACGCTACCGGGCGCAACATCCACCGTTCGGACCCGCCGCGCCGCGCGCTTCATATACTGGGAATACTGCTCACGGTGCTGCTCACCGCCGGAACGATTTGGGGATTGAGCAGGTACGGGCTGGGCGAGCGGTTGGTGAGCTTTCTCAATATGCGATGGATAACGGGGCTTGTCGGGCTTGCGGGCATATTCGTCGTGATGACCTATCCGGTGAGGCGTCAGATTTATCGCAAGCGCGCGGGACCGTTGCGCTACTGGCTGCTCATACATTCTTATTTCGGAATCATCGCTGGAATAATGCTGCTGCTGCACGGCGGGACTCGCTCAGGCGGATTGCTTACGACTGCGCTGATGATAAGCTTCGACGCGGTGATCTTCACGGGACTGCTCGGAGTCGCGCTGTACTTCATCGTGCCGCGAACGCTGACGGGGCTGGAGGGCGCGCCGCTTCTGATTGACGATTTGAAGCAGCGGCGCGAAGAGTTGCAGAACGACATTGCCGACATCGCAAGCTCATCGCCTGAGCCGATTCGCTCAATCGTGATAAATAAAGTCGTGCCGCGCTTCATGACGTTCGGTTATCTGCTCAGGCAATACATCAGGCGCGAGAACCTCGATCAGATGCTCGAATCGGCGCGAAAAGAATTTGAGCAGTACACGAGAGGGTTGAGAGAAGAAAAAGACCGTAAGAAGCTAGAGCGAGCTGTGGAGTCAGCGGCGACGCTCCGGCGCGTTGACGCGCTCGTCTACCTGCATCGCTCGTTGAAGCTGTGGCTGCCGCCGCACGTTGCGACGACGGCGCTCATGCTTGCGCTGATGATAGTTCACATCATTCAGGTTATCTATTACGCTTCGCGCTAAAGGGTGATGAATTATGGCGGGGATGAATCGGTTCATCATTAAGCGAAAAGACAGCGACAGCGCCGTCGACGATATAGTCATTGAGAGCGAGGGTTTAACAATCGGGCGATTGATCAGCAACGATCTGGTTCTCAACCACCGCGCTGTCTCCCGAACTCACGCGGGCATCAAGGCGATCAAAGGCGAGTTCTGGCTGTTCAACTTCTCGCGCTCGAACGGCACTTATCTCAACAATGAATTGGTTGAAAAGACTCCGCTCGCCGACGGCGACGTGATTCAAATCGGCCCGTTCGTGCTCGTAGTGCATTACGCTTTCGATTCGCTCGCGATAATCGTCGAACGTCAGCTTCAGGTGCAGGCGGTCGAAGGCGCTGTGACCATGCCTGTAGCGGGCACGAGCGAAGAAGACATTGCGACCGTGATGATGCGGAAGCCGCCGCTGCCCGGCACGCAGACCATCACGCCGGGCGGTTCAAGTCGCCTTCAGGGCACAGGCGTTTTGAGCGGCGTGCTGTCGGAGCCGGACGAGCAGGCGCTTGAAATCTTCTGGAAGAACCGAAAGCGCGAAGCAGGTAAGATAGCCGCGCGCACGCCGCTTCATCCGCGCGGCGAGCGTAAATTCGGCAAGGCGCAGTTCAACTGGCGGCCCACGCTCGATCTGCGCCGCGTGTGGCGCAAATCTTATTTCTGGATCGGCGCTGTTATAGTCGCGCTCGGATCGGTCGCCGCGTATCTCATTTATGAGAGCGCCTACTCGCCCGGCCCTATCTCAAGCGCGCACGCGGGCGTCTTTCAATCCGATTCATTGCTCACGCGCAACATCGCAAACCAGTCGAATTCCGCTTCGTGCTCGAACTGTCACGGCGTGACGCAAGGCATGCAGGATAAGTGCATCTCCTGCCATGTGACGAAGCCGACCGAGAAGCAGCGCATCTCTTTTGTGCCTACGATATATGCTTCGCACGAGCGCGAGGGCATTGTCTGTTCAAGCTGCCACACTGAGCATCAGGGCGCGGACATTCGCGCGGGGCTTGTGAGCTACAACCTCTGCTCGAATTGTCACAACGGCGTTTATAAAATCAAAACGGGCGAGCGCGCGGGAAGCCTTCTTCCAATTCCGCATGGCGGAACGGTTGGTTATCCGGTTGAGAACGGCAAGTGGACCTGGAAGCTCACTTCGGATTACATCAAGCGAAAAGGCTGGCCTGACAGGTGGGCCACCTACGAGCCGAAAGACCAGTTCCACGCAGTTCACGACAAAGACCGATTGAATGGCCGCATAAGCTGCGGCGATTGTCACACGAAGGGAAGGTCGGGCGACGCCGACTGGCGCAACTCGCCGCGCGCCGAGTGCGCCAAGTGTCACGGCGTGACGACTGACCTTGCTGGCACGCAGGGGCTACAAGCCAATTGCAACACCTGCCACCTGCAGCACGGACAGCCGCAGGACCTCGCGCAAGCAGTGGCCGCCGCAACCGCAGAGAACAAGGATCTCAAAACATTGCTCGACACGCGCAACGCGCCGCCGTCGGGCGAGACCGCCAGATTTGCGACCGCCAGCGCAAATCTCTTTCCAGCGAGCGGCGCGGCCGAGGTGCTCAGGCAGAATAAAGACCTGCTCGATCCGAAATCAATATCGAGCGTCGGCGCTGTTCCCTGGTACGGGTGGGTAGGGCTGGCCGCAGCGTTGCCGTTTGTTGGGCTTGCGGTGATGGCGGTCGGAACAGCGCGGCGAAGAAAGTATTTGAAAGCGGCGAGCGCCAAAGTTAAGCCGACGACTGAGTACGTCATCACCGGCTCGCTCGATCTCGATAAGCTGATAGCCGAAGCGCCTCCATATCCGCGTCCGGTGATTGATCCTGTGCTTTGCATAGGCTGTCACGCCTGCGTCGAGGCGTGCCCGCACGACGTGCTTGCGATAGTCAACGGCATCTCGACTCCGATCGCGCCCGACCAGTGCATGGAAGACACGGGCTGCACCGTTGAATGCCCTACCAGTCCAAAAGCCTGCATCGTCATCAACACAAACAAAAAGATTCCCGCGCGCAAGGTTCCCGTGCGCGACAAGCGATTCAAGACGAACGTCGAAGGCATATACCTGATAGGCGACGTGTCGGGAGTGCCGCTTATCAAGAACGCGATTAACGAAGGCGGGCAGGTGATGGATTACATCATCGAAGACCTGCGCAGCGAAGGCTCTAACTCGAAAGCCGAATATGATGTTGCCATCATAGGCGTAGGGCCTGCGGGATTGTCGGCTGCCGTCATAGCGAAGCAGTTGGGCCTGCGCTACATCGCGATTGAGCAGGATAAGCTCGTCAGCACAATCGCAAATTATCCTGCGGGCAAGTACGTCTTCTTCAAGCCGGACACTGTTGAAGCGAAAGGCGGCATCCCGCTTCCGGGCGTGGGCGACAAGAAAGAAACAATGATTCAATCGTGGATGCTGACGATGAAGAGTCGCGGCGTCACGGTCAACGAAGAAGAACGGTGCGCGGCGATAAAGCGCGAAAACGGTTGCTTCCGCATTCAGACCGAAAAGGGCAAGACAAAAGAGCAGGCCGAGTACACCGCGCGCAAGGTGATACTCGCAATAGGTAATCGCGGCGCGCCGATGCTGCTCAGGGTTCCGGGCGAGGATTTGAAGATTCGCGTGCAGCCTGAGCCTGCTGTGGCGAAGCACTGCCCGCGTTGCGGGACTCAGAGCCAGCCGACGACGCGCTTCTGCAAGCAATGCGGCACGCCGCTTCCGGTGAAGACGCAGCCGCCGTTTGATGATCCAAAGGTGAAATACAAGCTCTCGGACCCTGATGATTTCGTCGGCAAGAAGTGCATCGTCGTGGGCGCGGGCAACTCGGCAATCGAAGCGGCAGTCGACCTGACGGGATTCAAGCGCGAAGGCGATTCATTCACCTTCACCCGCACGAATGAAGTGACGCTCGTCATCCGCAGCGATTTTAAGGGTGACCTGAAGCTCGGCAACAAGATGAACGTTTACGACTGCATTGACGCGGGCAAGATCAAGGTTTATTTCCGAACCGAGATCAAAGAAATCACGCCGAACGAAGTCATACTTATGGACGTGCGGTCGAAAGAAGAGCGCGCGCGCATCCCGAACGACTACGTCTTTGCGATGATCGGCGGCGAAAAACCGACGAAGTTTTTAGAGAGCATCGGCGTGAAAATCGGCGAAGGATGAATCATGCGATAATGTTAGGAGAACGCGGTTTTATGGCCATCTGACATATATCATTTGTTATAGTATGGCAGCGATAGGCTGTAACAGTCAGGAGAACAGCGCGTGAGAATTAGATTATTGCCGAGCGCCGCCGGGCGGGACTCGCAGTATCAATCATTGACCACCTTTCTGGTGAACGACCGCATCGCGATTGACGGCGGAAGCATTGGCTTTGCGCTCACGCCCGAAGAGATAGGCCGCGTGGGGCACATCGTCGTCACCCACGCGCACAGCGATCACACCGCTTCGCTTCCAATCTATATCGCTGAAGCCTTCACGGTGCTCAACGAGCCAATCGTCATCTACGGCATCGAAGAAGTGATCTCCGCGCTAAGGACCTTTGTCTTCAACAATCACATTTGGCCCAACTTTGAAAAGATCACCCTGACGGGCAAGGCTGAGCCGACGATCAGGTTTCAAATCCTTGAACCGCACGAGACTGTGAACATCGCCGGAATGAATGTTACGGCGATTCCTGTCAATCACATAGTTCCGACCATCGGGGTGATAGTCGAGCATGACAGCGCAGCCGTAGCCTTTACGTCAGACACCTACACGACAGACGAGATTTGGGAAGCAGCCCGCCGTATAGAGCATCTGAAAGCGGTCTTCGTTGACGTTTCGTTCCCGAACGAGCTTGGCGAATTGGCCGCAGCGTCGAAGCACCTGACGCCTGAATTGCTCGTGGGAGAATTGAAGAAGCTGAATCGCGAGGTCGAGGTTTATGCGGTGCACATCAAGCCCATGAACCGCGACGATGTGATACGCCAGCTAAGCGAGTTGAATAACCCGGCGATTTCAATCGGCGAAATCAACCGGGTCTATGAGTGGTAGCCCCTTGTCCTTAGTCATTTGCTTAGAAAAGCAAGGGATGGATGACTGAGACAAATGATAATCATCACTTTCAAGTGGGTGGAGTAATTATAGAAGTATGCCTGTGAAACTGATCGTCAGAGACTCATACAGTGGGAACACTCGTGAATACGAATTGAAGAACGAGTTGACGCGCATAGGGCGGGCCGCCGACCGCAACGATATTGTGCTTGATGATGCGCAGGTCTCGCGCGAGCACGCGCAGATCAGGCGCGTTCGCGATTCGTATTTAATCGTTGATCTCAACAGCGCAAACGGCACATACATTGACGGCAAGCGCGTCAAGGAACGCGCGCTCGCAAGCGGCGACACCATCACCATCAGCCGCTACACGCTCCAACTGAAAGAGCAGGAAGCGCAGGTCTCGATCAAATACGATCTGAACCAGCCTGTAGGCGGAACAGTCGTGCTCAAAAAACCGGGCGATGTATCTGCCGAAATTCCCAAGATTGATAGATCATCAATTTCAACATCAGCCGCCGATCAGCAATCCGTCATCAATTACATAGAGGTTCTAACGAAGAAGGCTGAAACGCTCAGCCGCATTTACGAGTTGAACCGAATGCTAGGGTCTGACTTCGATCAGGACGCCATCTTCAAGAAAGTGAGCGAGATGGTCTTTCGCCTGACCCATGCGGAGCGATTCTTCGTCTTGCTGAAAGATGAAGCTGGTGAGCTTAAGACCGTAGCCGCAGAGTTTCGCAACGCGAGCGCGGCGCAGTCCGGCGAAGAGATAACGCTCAGCAAAACGGTAGTTGATCGCGTGCTCGAAGAGCGGGTGTCGCTGCTTTCGTTCGACACGGCGTCGGATGAACGGTTCGTGAAAGCGCAATCAATCATCCTGCAAAACATCCGCTCCGTGATGTGCGCGCCGCTTCTCGGAAAGACGGACGTGCTTGGAGCCATTTACGTTGACAGCCGCGAGGCGACCAAGATACTGCGCGAAGACGATCTGGAATTGCTCAATGCCGTCGCAGCCGAAACGTCAATAGCCATTGACAACGCGATAAGCCATAAGCTGCTCGTAAGAGAAGAGCTTGCCCGCGCAAAGTACCGCCGCTTTATGCCGCCGCACGTTGTTGATGAGATACTGGCCAACCCGAACACGCTGAATCTTGGCGGCACGAATTCGATGCTGACGCTTTTGTTTTCAGACATACGCAATTTCACCTCGATGTCTGAAAGCCTCAGCCCCGAAACGGTCGTGAAGATACTTAATGAATACTTCTCGGTGATGACTCCGATTGTGTTCGATAATCAGGGAATTTTAGACAAGTACATGGGTGACGGAATGATGGCGCTGTTTGGCGTGCCATATCAGAGCGAGAATGCAGCAGCAGATGCCGTCGCCGCGGCCATAGCGATGCAACGCAAGATGGGCGCGGTCAACGAAGGCTTGCGCGCGATGGGGCTATCAGAGATAGCCATCGGCATTGGGATAAACACAGGGATGGTGACCGTTGGCTATATTGGCTCGGAAGAGCGGACAGATTATACGGCGATAGGCGACGCGGTGAACCTCGCGGCGCGGCTCGAGAAGCAGGCGCAGGCCGGGCAGATAATCATCAGTCGCTCGACCTATGAAGCGTTAGGCGACCGCTATCCCGTGCGCCAGTGCGACGAGATAATGGTCAAGGGCAAAAGAGAGCCAGTGCAGATTTACGAAGTGCTCTGGACGCATGTCAGGAACACGGCTTTTTGATTGTGAATCTTGGCGTGGCCCAGATTCATCGCGGCAATCATATCACTTCAATCCGAAGAACCGCTGAATCCGGCGCAGGATGTTTTTCTCGGCTTGGCGTTGCTTTTCAGGCTCTATAATCGTTTCGTGTGAATACTGATCGAGCTTCGCCTGGCGCTCAGCTATCTTGCGGCTGAAAGCCTCTGCCAATTCATTGTTCTCGTCGAGCAACTTCTTAATTATGCCTTTGCGGATTTCCAGAATCTCAACCTCATCGAGCGCGTAAACGTCGGCATTTCGCGGCTCGCCCGTAAGCAGAGCCATCTCGCCGAAGCAGTTGCCTGCCTCAAGAACGGCCACGCGCTGTAGATGACCGTTCGATGCGGGCAGTCGCACCTCGACGCGACCCCGACTGATGACGAACATCGAATCGCCGGGATCGCCCTGCCGGATTATCACCTCGCCCGGCGCATAGATGTAGCGCACGATTGATTTCACCACGGCTTCTTTTTCCTGTGACGTTAGCGGCTCAAACAGATCAACCGACTCGATCGCTTCCCTGTAGTCCGTCTCCTCAGACTTCGCCGGTTGCTCTTTCTGGTCTTGTAAGATATGGCGAACGGGGAAGGGGATGTACATATCGTTGCGGTTGTAGATGTACCATATATGCTCGCGTATCTTCGCATCCAGCTCATGGATGAGCATATAATCTTTGACCCAGTAGAGAATCTCGTAAACGATGCTCGAATCCGAAAAGTCTCCGATGCGAACTATAGGCGTTTTTTCGGGCGCGACGTTGGGCACGGCGCGCACAGCCTCTCTTATCAGGTTGATGACCTTCTGCGGCGGCACGGAATACGGAGCCGGGAAACGCAGCACTCTGCGGTTGAGATTATTGTAGGGATAGACTTCAAGCGCCTCGCGCGCGACCTTGCTGTTCGGGAAGACGATTATGCTGTTGTTGTTTGTGCGAAGCGTCGTCGCGCGCCACGTTATTGATTCGACTTTGCCAAGCTCATTGCCTATGCGGACCGCGTCGAGTATGTGAAAGGGCTGCTCGACGTGGAGCGAAAGGCCCGCGAAGAAATTTCCCAAAGTGTCCTGCAACGCGAGACCGATGATGACCGTCAGCACGGTTGATGTCGCGATGAACTCTAACCCAAGACCTTGGTTCAATACGTTCCTGAATATGAGCACGAAGAAGATCGAGTAGAGCACGGTTGAAAGCAATCCGCGCAAAAGCGCCGGAGCCTCGCGCCCCTTTCGCTTGAGAAAGATCACGTCAAACAACACGTAGCCGACCGCTCGCACCACGACTATGCTGAAACCTATCAGCATGGCGGCGAGCAGAATGCGGCTGCCTGTTTCGCTAATCAGGTCGGGCTTGAACAGTTCTATCGCGCCATAAGCCAGCAGTAGAAAGAGGCTTATCGCGAGGGGCAGCGATACCTTTTTCATCACACGAAGCTGAAATTCCATAACAAATCAGTAGGCAGTATGCAGTAGGCGGTAGGCAGTTAGCAAATGGCGAATGGCTTGAATCCGGCTCCAGGAGCCGCTTTCAAGCCATCGCTGTTCTGCGCACTGCCTACCGCCTACTGCCTGCTATTCAGCAATAAACTCGCCCGCCGCGAGCACCGCCTGTTCATAGACGCGGTCGTGGCCGAGTATCTCAAGCTCTTTGCCAATCAATTCGCTCTCGCTCAAGGATTCGTAACTTAGAACGCGCTGGACGCGCCGCTGCTCGCCTTTTGAGACAGCGGTTTCAATTCGCGTGGCGTCGCTGCTGCGGCGAACCGTAAACAAGGCCGATTCGTCAGCCGCGCTCTTGAACGTGACGAGCGCGATGTGGCCCGGCTCGATGTTGCGCTCGGTCGGCGCGAACTCAATTGCAATCTCACGGCCATCTTTTGTGAATTCAAAAACGGATGATTTATCTGCGCGACTGGCTTTATCGAATCGCCATCCCAATCGGCTCGCAAGCCAGCCGCCGAGCAGCAATGCTCTGGTTGAGATTGTCGAAGTGGTAGCCGAAGGCGGCGCGTATTCGATGCGAACGCTGTTGAGATGGTCAAGCAGCGGGCGATAATCGCTCACGTCGTAGAAGCCCGCCATCAACGCGCGCCACGTCGAGAGCCGCGCCCAGTTCAAATCTGAGAAGGCGGTCCATCGCGGGCTTTCGCGCAACACTGCGGCCATGCTTGCAAGATCGCCGTGCGGATCGTTGAACTCAGCCGAATCAATTATGACTCGGTCCGCGATGTCAACCAGCCGCCCGAATAATGTCTTGTCAGTAACGCGCGGCACGGCGCGCCACCACAGATATACGGGCAGGTCTGAAATCAAAAGCGGCACGACCGCGCTCGGAGCTTCGTCAATAAGCTCGCCGCTTGCCGTAATCGTGACCTGCTCGCAGCAGACCTGCTTCGTGCTTGCGGTCGGAATTGTGCAACGCGAAGTCACCTGCGCGGCGAGCTGCGACTCTTTCGATTCGCGATCAACCATCATTACGATAGCGCGGCACGGGTGTGCTGCGGTTATCTCGATCATCGTATTATCGAACTTGTTCACATCACAGCCAGCCGGTGCGTAAACTATCAGGTTGAGCATTGATGATCGAATAACGCCGCTGTCTTCTTCGCGCGACGCCTGCTGCCACAGCGAGGTCAACTCGCGTTCGATTGCCGCAACGTTGATCGTTGATGATTGCGATCCGCTTGATTGTTCGTTGGTCGTGCCCATGTTTTTATCTCAAGTTTGAAATCTCAAATCTGAAATTTCAAATCGTTACGGCCTGCGCCATCGTCGTCCATCTCTTTCAATTAACTCATCCGCTGCTGCGGGTCCCCACGTGCCTGCTTCGTAGTTTGGGAACGTGGCTTTCTTATCCTGCCACGCTTCGAGTATCGGCATGACGATTTCCCATCCGCGCTCGGTCATGTCGCGCCGCGCGTATAGTGTCGAATCGCCAAGTATGCAATCAAGCAGCAGGCGCTCGTATGCTTCGGGCGACGACACGCCGAACGATGCGCCATAACGAAAATCCATGTTCACCCAGCGGATGCGCGTCACCTGTCCCGGTATCTTCGCCCCCACTCTCAAGGTTATCCCTTCGTCAGGCTGAATGCGAACTATAAGCACGTTCGGCTCCAACTGGCCTGCGACTTTGCCGAAGAGTTGAAGCGGCGCTTGCCTGAATTGAATCGCAATCTCTGTGACACGCTTCGGCAGCCGCTTTCCGGAGCGGATGTAAAAAGGCACGTCGGCCCAGCGCCAGTTGTCGAGATACAATTTCAACGCCGCGTAAGTTTCCGTTTGCGATTCAGGATTCACGCCCTTCTCTTCGCGATAACCCTCGACCTCTTTGCCTGCGACCGAGCCTCGCCCGTACTGGCCGCGCACGACAAATTCATCAACGCGGTCGCGCGGGATCATTCGCACAGCTTCAAGCGCTTTCACTTTTTCGTCGCGCACAGCGTTGGCGGAAAGATTAATCGGCGGCTCCATCGCCACGAGCGACATCACCTGAAAGACATGGTTTTGAATCATGTCGCGCACCACTCCAGCCGTGTCGTAATAGCCGCCGCGGCCTTCAACACCGATTGCTTCGGCGTTTGTGATTTGAACATGGTCAACGTACCGGCGATTCCATATCGGCTCGAAGATGCCGTTCGCGAATCGAAAGACCAATAGATTCTGCACGGTCTCTTTGCCGAGATAGTGATCAATGCGATAGACCTGCTCTTCGTCAAAGACCGCTGCGACCTGCTCGTTGAGTTCGTGCGCGCTGGCGAGGTCGCGGCCAAACGGTTTTTCGATGATGATGCGCGCCCAGCTTCCCTGCTTCGGGCGGGCGAGTCCCGCCGCGCCGAGTTGCTGAATCGCTTCGCCGTAAAGATTAGGCGAGGTCGAAAGATAATAGACGCGATTGCCAGCCGTGCCGCGCTCTTTGTCAATTTCGTCGAGCAACTGGCTCATCCGCTTGTAACAGCTCGCATCGTTGATGTCGCCCGACAAGTAAAAGATTCCCTGCGCGAAGCTCTGCCACACGGCCTCGTCCACGCGCTTGGCTTCCGAGAAAGTCAGCACCGCGTCTTTCATCTTCTCGCGGAAATCGTCGTGGCTCATCGGCGTGCGCGCAAAGCCGATGATGGCGAATTCTGCGGGCAAGAGTCGCTCCTGCGTCAGGCGATAGAGCGCGGGCACGAGCTTGCGTTTCGTCAGATCGCCCGACGCGCCGAAGATGACGACGACGCAAGGGTCAGCCGCGCGCTCAAGCCGAATGCCTTCTCGCAATGGGTTTTCGGTTGTGCTTGTACTCGACATTAGTCATTCCTCTATTGCTTTAACAGTTCTTCCCATTCGGTGTGAATCGCTTCGCCGTCGGGGTTGTCGACTCGCTTGTATGTGTGCGAGCCGAAGAAGTCCCTCTGCGCCTGCGTCAGGTTCTGCGGCAGATTCGCCGTGCGATACGCATCGAAGTAAGCGAGGCTCGCGCTCATCGCCGCAACAGGGATTCCGAGGCTTGCCGCCGCGCTAACGGCCTGTCGCCATCGCGGCTGCGCTTCCAAGACCCAAGCTTTGAAATCTTCGTCAAGCAGCAGGTTCGGCAAATCTGCGCGACGTTGGTAGGCCTGCTTAATCTTATCGAGGAACTGCGCGCGGATGATGCAGCCGCCTTTCCATATCCGGCTCAACTCGCCGAGATTGATGTTCCAGTTGTACTCGTCAGAGCCTTTGCGAATCAGGTTCATCCCCTGCGCGTATGAGCAAATCTTCGACGCATAGAGCGCATCGCGCACCGCGTCAATCATCTCGCGCTTGTCGCCCGTGTAGCGAGTTTCGGGCGGCCCGCTCAGTTGCTCGCTCGCTTCTACTCGCTCGCGCTTCATTGATGAAAGCACGCGCGCGTCAAGCGCCGCTTGAATCGTCGGGATGACCACGCCCATATCGAGCGCGACTTGCGCCGTCCATTTGCCGGTGCCTTTCTGCCCAGCTTCATCGAGTATCATATCAACAAGAGGCTTTCCGGTTTCGGGGTCCTTCACGCGGAAGATCTTCGCGGTTATCTCAATGAGGAACGAATTCAACTCACCCTCATTCCACCCGGCGAAGATGTCTGCAAGCTCTGCGGCTTCGAGTCCAAGCCCGTTGCGCATGATGTCGTAGGCTTCGGCTATAAGTTGCATATCGCCGTACTCGATTCCGTTGTGCACCATCTTCACGAAGTGGCCCGCGCCGTCCGGGCCGATGTAGGTTACGCACGGTCCGTCGTCAACCTTCGCGGCGATTGCTTCCCAGATTGGGCGGAGATGCTCGTAAGCCGATTTGTCGCCGCCGGGCATGAGCGACGGTCCCCACAGCGCGCCCATCTCGCCGCCCGATACGCCTGAGCCGATGAAATAAATTCCATCGGCCCGAAGCTCCTGCTCGCGGCGCTGCGTGTCCTTGAACCACGAATTGCCGCCATCAATAATTATGTCGCCTTTGTCGAGCAGCGGTTTGAGCTGCGCAATGACCTGATCGACGGGGCTGCCTGCTTTGATGAGCAGGACGATTTTGCGCGGGCGTTCGAGCTTGCTGACGAACTCTTGAATCGAGTAGGTGCCGATGACGGGCATCGTGTCAGCGCGTTGGACGAACTGGTCAACCTTGCTCGTCTCGCGGTTGAACACTGCGATTGGAAATCCGTTGCGGGCGATGTTGAGCGCGAGATTTTCGCCCATCACCGCGAGTCCGATCATGCCTATCTGTGCGAGTTCCGGTTTGATTTGTGCAGTCATGGTTTTGTTCCTCGAATAAGGGTCGAAGTGATTCGCTCACCGCAGCGAGGTGCAAAGACACGGAGTTCATGCAGAAAAGATGATTAATCTCTGCGCAGCTTCTGTGTCTCTTGCGTCTCTGCGGTGAAAAGATTTGTCAAAAAACTTTTCGTGGCTACTTAACCTGGTCTTCACTGAGCAATCGCGCAGCCGACTTGTCCACCATCCACAGAAGCGTTCCGTTGCGCGGGTGGATCAACTGGCTCGGATAGACTTCGGGATTGTACTGGCCTTCAAGCACTTCCTTGAGCGCGTCGGCTTTGTCGCCGCCCGCGACCACGAACGTCACGTTGCGCGCGTTGTTGATGGTCGTTGCCGTCAGCGTGATTCGATAAGCGTTGAACTTCTCGACGTAATTCGCAACCGCGATGCGGTCGTCCTTCTGCAACGCTTCGGTGCCGGGGAAAAGCGACGCCGTGTGGCCGTCAGGCCCCATGCCTAAGAGTACAAGATCGAATCGCGGCACATTTGAAAGCGGCGCGGTCGCTGATTTGTGCTTTGCAAAGAAATTGATCAGCGTTGCTTCGTAATCCGAAGCCGCGCGCTCATGGTCTTCCAATTCAGCCGGTATGCGGAAAATGTTTTCGCGCCTCACGGGCGCTTTTGACAGCAGCGTTTCACTAGCCATCCGATAGTTGCTATCTGGGTGATCAGGCGGAACGCATCGCTCATCGCCCCAGAAGAAGTAGATCGAAGCCCACGGCACCGTATCAAGAAACGGCTCTTCGGCCAGCAGTGAAAACATCCTTCGCGGAGTCGAGCCGCCCGCGAGCGCAACCGTAAATCGCCCGCTCGCGATGACGTATTGATCCGCCAATCGCGCAAAGTGGCGCGCGGCTTTCAACGCAAGCTCTTCCGCGTCCGCATAAATGCGCATCTGCGCGTTGTCTCTATTAGTTGCCTTCGTCATTGCGCATCCTTCTCTCATGCTCGCTTCGCCAGAGCCACGCCCCGCCTTTCACGCCGCAATCGTTTGAGATGATTTCAATGTCTGGATCAAGCTTGAAGTTAACCTTGCCGGCGTTGCCGCCGCCGATATAAAGCCGGTCGAAATTCGTGAGCACGCGGAGATTGTTTATAGCTTCTTTCACGCGGCGGTTCCATTTCTTCTTGCCGATTTTTTTGAGCGCCTTGTCGCCAATCTGCTTATCATAATCTTCGCCCTTGCGAAACGGATGATGCGCTATCTCAAGATGCGGCCCTAACTCGCCATCCAAAAACATAGCCGTGCCGAAGCCAGTTCCGAGCGTGACAACCATTTCGACGCCTTCGCCTTTGATTGCCGCAAGCCCCTGCATGTCGGCGTCGTTGAGAACTCGAACGGGCTTGCCGAGTTGTTTTTCGAGCACGTATTCGAGATCGAAGCCGCGAAACTCTTCCGTCCCAAGATTCGGCGCGGTGACGATCTTCCCTTTGCGCACGACGCCGGGAAAACCTACGGAGACGTAATCGAACGATTTGCCGAGCGGCTCGATCAATTCGAGCAGCTTCTGTATCAGCGCGTCACGCGTGATTGGGTGCGGAGTCTCTACGCGCAATCGTTCAGTCATCATCTCGCCATCGAGATTCAAAATCGCGGCCTTCAGTCCGGTGCCGCCGATGTCAATCGCAAGTATGCGCGCACCCGGCGACGGCGATTCTTCTAGATTAGCTTCGAGCAGATCGTCATCTGTGTGTTTAGGCGCTGTCATAGTTTCTCCTGTGTGCAAGGCGAATTGAGGAACTGCGCTCGGATTATACACCTGCTGCTTTGCATTTCCACAATCCGGCTCAGAGTTATTCTGTCGCGTCTCCGAGAACGTATCTCCGAATCCCGCGCGCCCATCCTTCGTTATCGTTTGAAGCGGTCACGCAATTGGCAGACTGTTGGACTTCATCCACAGCCTGACCCATCGCTATGCTCAGGCCCGCGCGGCGGAACATCTCAACATCGTTCGGCCCGTCGCCAATCACCGCAACGCTTTCGACCGAAACTTTCAAAAGCGCAGCAAGCCCGGCGACCGCCGCGCCTTTGTCAGCGCCATGAGCGGTCACATCCAGAAAGCGAGGCTTTGAGCGCGACGCCGATACTTCGTCCCCCAGTTGCTGAAAGACTCGACGCTCAGCTT
Source organism: Blastocatellia bacterium (assembly GCA_035575515.1). GTDB lineage: Bacteria > Acidobacteriota > Blastocatellia > UBA7656 > UBA7656 > DATLXU01. The sequence goes on along the minus strand of DATLXU010000106.1, from coordinate 13,294 downwards.
CTGCGACCATCTCAGGTTTCCCGACGACCGTGAGCTTGATGGCGTCCTTCATCAATCGCTCGCCGTAGCCTTCCATTCGCGGGCTGAAGCCGGATGTATGCTCTTCGCGATCAACGAACGAGGTGCGCTCCGGCGTCCACCAATCCTGCTCATCGTAAATCCAGACGTGAAGGCCGAAGCTGTCGGCGATTGATTTTATTCGGGCGATTATTTCTGCGGAGAGGCGGCTTTCGGCCATCACTTTGCCCTTAGCCGTAATCATCAGCGCGCCGTTGAATGCCGCAAACGGCGAGCTGAGTCCGAGAGCTTCGGCGATGGGACGAATGCTGCGCGGCGGGCGCGAGCTTGCTAGCGAAAGATAAATCCCGCGTTCGCGCAGCTTCCGAGCCGCCGCTTTCGTCGCGTCGGTCACTTCGTGATTCGATGTGATGATCGTGCCGTCAATGTCGGAAATGACGAGCGCGATGGGCTGTGCTTTCAAATCAGTCGCATTCATATGAGGGGCCATTCAAATTCGCAATCAGCCGTTTGAGCTTAACGAAGCGGGAAGCTGCTTCTGACTATCTCTAGCAGCGTGCGAAGCCCGTCTTCGATGTCTTTGCCGAGATGGACGCGGATGGCGCGACGATGTCGGCTCGCAAGCGATTGGAAATCGCCGAGCGCCTGCGCCTGCTTCAATACGCCGAAGGTAAAAGGCTCGCCAACTATCTTCACATCAACCGAATCATCAGCCGTCACCTGCACAAACACGCCGTTGTCCGCGCCGCCCTTGTGAAGCTGCCCCGTCGAATGCAGAAAGCGCGGGCCGTAGCCTGTGGTCGTCGCAACCCGCAATGCGTCGCGCAGATGTGTGCGGATTGCTTGAATCAATCTTTCGTGCTCGTCTGTTTCCTGGATGTAGTCGAGCAGCGCGACGTAATCGCCTGCCTTCGCGCGCTTCAGGTGCGCGGTGATGAATTGGTCAGCCGAAAGATCAGCGCCAAGCTCATCGCGAGTTTCAGCCTCGCAGTAGACTTTCAATCCGCGTCCCGTCGCCGCAAGTTCCTGTTCGGGGAGCGCGCCGTTCTTCTTGAATTCTTCTAGCAGCCGCTTCGTGTTGTCTTTGCTCTCCTGCACGTTCGGCTGATCGAATGGGTTGATGCCAAGAATCTTCCCCGTAATCGCCGTCGCAATCTCCCACGCGTAAAACTCCTGGCCGAGATCAATCGCGCTATTCAACGTGCGGCGCACAACCGGATGGCCAGCCTCTTCGAGCGCCTCCAACTTCCTTTCGGTTTCATCGTCAACCGCGCCGACGCTGATTGAGACAAACAAGCGGTCATCGCCATACGCTTCAGGCGCGGCCAGTGGCTCGCCCGCAATGGGGACGACGCCGCGACCTTCCTTGCCCGTGCTTTCGGCAATCAACTGCTCAATCCATAATCCGAGCGATGCAATATCAGGCGAGGCAACAAGCGTCAGCTTATCGCGGCCTGCGACGGCAAGCGTGCCGATTATCGAGCCGAGCCTCGCGCCGGGATTTTCATCAACGGGAGAATCGGGCGCGCAGGCCTGCATCGCTTGCTTCGCGTGAGCGAGCATCGTTTTGAAATCGAAGCCCTGCAGCGCAGCCGGCACGGTTCCGAAATACGATAGCGCCGAGTAGCGCCCGCCGATGTCTGCCGGGTTGAGAAATATCTTGCGAAAGTTGTCGCCCGTCGCCATCGCTTCCATCAAAGTTCCGGGATCGGTTATGGCGACGAAGTTTTCGCCCGCGCGGTCCGCTTTAACGTCGCGCGCGCGATTAAAGAAGTATTTGTAAAACATCAGCGGCTCGGTCGTCGTGCCCGATTTGCTCGCGACGATAAAGAGCGTGCGCGCCAGATCAACTCGCTCTTCAAAACTTTTGACCGTCGCCGGGTCTGTGCTGTCGAGAACGTGAAGCACGGGCCGGCCCTCGATGCGCCCGAATGTGCGGCGAAAGACTTCGGGGCAGAGGCTGCTCCCGCCCATTCCGAGAAGCATCACGTCTGTGAACTCTGCGTCGCGAATCTCGTCGGCGAACGCGGCCAATTCATCCTGATGCTCAATCATTTGATTGACGACCGCAACCCATCCGAGCGCGTTTGCAATGATCTTCTTATGGGCTTCGTCGTCTTTCCATAGGCTCGCGTCTTTTTCCCAGATGCGGCGAATCCACCTTTCATCTTCGATGCGCCTGAGCGTGTCTTTCACAGCGCCGGCGTAAGAGCCGAGCGCAGCCGTCTGGCGGTTGATCGCATCGCCGGACGCATGTGCCGAGACCTGTTGGTTGTCGAGGGATTCTTTACTCATAGTCACTCCTTACGCTCAATGATTGAGCTTGCTTGATGCGCGAGCGCCTGCGTCACGCGCGGGTTGCTTCGCAGTCTACGAAGGCAATAAACGCCAGAATGGTGATGTCAGGCCAAGTTCGCTGAATAAACTCTCCGCTTCATCAGCAGTGCGCCTGCGCCAGTCAGGCTCGCGGCGGTCGGCGCTGTACCAGACTTTGGCGAGCTGCCAGCATTTATCAGGCGAAAGCGTTTCGCCGCGCGAGAGATTCCAGTCAGCGCACCATTTCTCGACGTGCTCTTCCGCCCGGAAGAGTAGCATCGTCTGTCAGTTGAAAACTATGTCGTCCCACCAGCGGGCCGCAGGGATGGCGAAATGAACAACTCCGCTTGCTTCGGCCAGCGCGCCGTCTTTAATCGTCGCTTCCATAGCGGTGCGGCAACAGCCGCACGAGGTGCTTATCCGCGCGTCCGCGCCTAGCATGGCCGGTATGCCCATCGCATCCCAGATGCAGTTGCCATAATAAGAGCGGTTTCCGACATTGACAAGGAAAGGAGTGACAACAGCCGAAAAAGGATTTGCCATTAGAATCTCGCCGTTGCCTTTTTGCAGAACTAAAATGTGCGCGTCGGCCAATCGCGCGAATGATGACTTTACGTCGGATGGCGCGGTTGAAAGATTTTCGGCCACCCGCTCTGAGGTCGGAGGAGCGCCCTCGCGCATCGTGAAGTCGTAAACAACCCTGCGGACCTCTTTATCAAAATCAGCTTTTTCCTGACCGGCAGTCATTCGGTCTATGCCTCCGACGGAAATCTCCAGATCCTGAGTGTGGCCATAATGCGTTAAGCGTCAGCTTTTGTCCAGAGCAATCAAGCCATTAACAACCGTTAAGCGTACATTGAAGTCTTCGTCAAACGCAAAAAGGTCTGCGCGCTTGCCCGCTTCAATCGAGCCGTGCTCGCGAAAGACGCCAGCCGCGCGAGCGGGCACGCTTGTCGCCATGCTGATCGCTTCGTGAAGCGGCACGCCTAGACTGAAGATGTTTCTGAGCGCGTCGCGCATCGTAATCACAGAGCCTGCGATTGTCCCCCGCGATGGTCCTTCAACAAGTGATGTTATTCTATCGCGCACGGCAATCTTTTCATCCCACACGATAAACTCGCCGTCGCCAAGCCCCGCAGGTTTTATCGCGTCGCTGATTAACGCCATGCGATTTGCGCCTTTCGATTTGTAGATCAAATGGAGCATCAGCGGCGCGATGTGATGAAAGTCAGCGATGCAGTCAATCGTTATGTCGTCGCGCACAAGCCCCCACGCGACCGCGCCCGGCCTGCGGTGGTGAAGCTGTTCGAGCGCGTTCGGAAAATGTGTGATGTGCCGCGCTCCGGCTTCGACTGCCCTGTCCAGAGTGTCGGGGTCGGCCTGCGTATGACCTATGAATGCCCGCACGTTTTTGCGCGTCAGCTCGCGCGCAAGCTCAATGCCGCCGTCGGTTTCAGGCGCGAGCGTCATTAATCGCGCGCTTCGCTGATTCATTTTGTCATCTTCGACCGTGAATAACTCGATTGAACGAGCGTCGCCGTCATAGGTGCGAAAATATTTGCGCTTCAACGCGCCGCATTTGTTATGGCTGACGAACGGGCCTTCAAAGTGAATCCCTAAAATCCGCGCGCCGCTTTTTGCGTTCGCCTTATCCTGATTGGCTATGTACGATTCAATCTCGGCAACCGCTTTTCTATATCCGCACTCGTCCGTTGGCACGAACGTGGCGAAGTAGCCGGTCACTCCTTCCGCGAGCAGAAAACGCGACAGCCGCGCAATCTCATTCGAATCCGCATCCTGAACGTCAACGCCCGCCGAGCCGTGAATGTGAATGTCAATCATTCCCGGCGCGAGATACGCATTACGGAGATCAATCAGCTCGTTTGCGCTGAGTCCTGCTGGCTTATCTTCCTGCGCAAAGACCTGAGCTATGCGGCCATCGCGAACGAGCACGCCGCCGCGCTCGACACGATTTTCAATAATGACTCGCGCGTTGTGTAGAAGGAGTTGGTTCATAAATGAGTTTCGCAGAGCAAGCTGTTAATCCGAGCCGCCTTTCAAGCTATCGAGCGCGCGACGGACTGAATTGCCGTGTTTCTTTAACGACTCTTCGGCTTCATCGCGCGATATGCCGCGCGCAACCAACAACGCCACGCGAAGGTCGCGGCCCGACGCTTCAAACACGCGCGCGGCTTCTTCTGCCTCAAGCCCCGCCTCTTCCGCGAGGATTGCCCGCGCGCGGCGAACGAGCTTTTCATTCGTGGCTTTCAGATTCGACATGAGATTGCTATAGACCAATCCCAATCGAATCATCGTTGCCGTCGAGAGCATATTTAGAATCATCTTCTGGGCCGTGCCCGCTTTCATGCGCGACGAGCCTGCGATTACTTCCGGTCCGACAACAGGCGCGATTGCAACACCGGCAGCCGCAGCCATCCGTGATTCAGGATTGCAGGTGACTGAAACGGTCGCCGCGCCGATTTTTTTTGCATGCTCGATTGCGCCAAGCGTATATGGAGTGTTGCCGCTTGCCGATATTCCCACGACGACATCGCGCGAAGTCACGCCCGCTTCATCCAGATCGCGCGCGGCTTGAACAGGGTCGTCTTCTGCGGCTTCGACTGCGCTATGGAGCGCGCGGTATCCGCCCGCGATTATTCCTTGAACTAAATCGGGCGACACACCGAAAGTCGGTGGGCATTCCGATGCGTCCAAAACGCCGAGCCGCCCGCTTGTTCCTGTGCCGACGTAAAACAATCGCCCGCCCGCAGCCAGCCGTTCGACAATCACATCAACCGCAGCGGCTACATCGCTGAGCACGCGCGAGACGGCTTCGGCTACGGTTCGGTCTTCTTCGTTTATGAGTGCGACGATTTCGAGCGTCGTGCGACGATCAATGTCTTTCGTTCGCGGATTGGTCTGTTCGGTGATTGGTTTCATTTCTGTTTTGAGCCGCGCGGCCTCTGCGATAAAATTGAATTGAGATGAGGCTTAAAGAATTGATTGGAAAACTTGCAGCGCGAACCAGAGAGTTATTCGCGCTGCTCTACCGCGTGCCGCCTTCGAGTTGAGCTATGACGCCCGCGCCGCTGCGCCGTGAGCGTGACCGTGAATCTTAATTCAACGCGAGCGTCATCAATCGCGATGAGCAGGCAGCCCGCCCAATTGCCATCAGCTTTCACAGCAACGAAAGAATATCGTTCTCAAACTGAGCTTCGGGCTGCGCGCCGATATATGTCTTGGCGATGCGGCCCTTGCGGTCAATGATGTAAGTGGTTGGGATGCCCTGCCCCGGCGGGTACTTCCCGAATCCGTTTCGATCATTCATCATCCAGATGGTGTAGTTGATGCCGTACTGCTGCATGAACGGAGTGACAACAGCCTCGCCCTGACCCGACGTAATCGGATCAATAGAGACGCCGATAATCTCAAGTCCCTTAGCGCGATACTTGTCCTGAAGCCTGACGAATCCAGGTATCTCCATCCTGCACGGGCCGCACCACGTAGCCCACACGTCGAGTATGATCACCTTACCGCGATATGCCGCGAGCTTCTCTTCAACGTTGCTTATCATCATAGGCGCCGATGTTTTCGATGGCGATGCGCTGGCGCTCGATAAAGTATTGCTCGTCTCGTTGCTCGCGGTCGCGCCGTCGGTCGTGCTCCCGGTAGTCGCGCGGGCCTCCGGAGACGGAGTTGCTGATGGTTGCGCCGCTTGCGGTTTTGCTGCTGATGATTTGTCGGTTGGCTCTCGGCTGTTTGAACCACCCTTTTCATCTGCGGGCGGTCTGGCGCACCCGACGATCATAATCGCGGCTATCATCAATATCGCTGCTGTCACTGCAAGGCGAGTTGTGCGCTTCGTATCATTTTTAATTCGCAACATAAATCTCCTCATCAAAATAGAACTATCACTTGATAACCAGACTGTTTGCTTTCCGCATAGCTTACCATGAAAAGTCCGTAGTCCGTAGTCCGGGCAGTCCGAGTTGCCAGATGACAGCAAGGCGCTGACCTGGAACTCCGGACTTCGGACTTCGAACTACGGACTTGCTTTTTTCCGATTTAGCACGCGGGCGCTGCTGGTGAAGTGTCGAGGCTTTTCCTTCTTCCTGAGAGGCTGCGAGCCTGAGTGTCGCCGTTCAAGGATTATGCGGCAGACCGTCAGCGCGAGCAGTCGGTGAACGAATTGCGATTCCCATTTCATAACGGGCCTTATCTCGATGCGCGCGGTCGTCTGTGTGCGCCGTCGCGTCTCGAAGTGAAAGACCAGCAGCGTCGAAGTATAAAACTCTTTGTGAACGTCAAACGATGCTTCGGAGCGCAATCGGCTTCTATTTGATCGCGTCAAGCAGAAGTTGTCGCTTTCGGCCATCTCTATTCGCATCTCTTCACGATTAGGATTGGCGCGCGAGCGCACTACAAGAAAAGATTCGCCGCCGTCTTCGGCCACTATCGAGATGCGGCGGTCGAGCGCGCCGACATTTATATAAAACCTCTGCCCTTCGGTTTCATAAACGGCGCGGCGCAGCCCTCGCCAGCGCAATCGCGCAATCGTTCGACCATTCACGGTGAAGATGTGCCGCGCGCGGCTGTGCCCTTCGCGCCGCACAACAACCTCGCCCGCGCCAAGAAATTCGCGCTCAAATGTTTCGCCCGCTACCGCAGTTAATATGTCAGCGCTTGCCTGCATAATCAGTGGTCGGGGGGTCAGGGGGCGGGGGGTCAGGGGCCGGAATGGCTGCCGACTCGAAACAGGCTCTGGGAGCTTATTTCAAGTCAGCCGCCACCCTGACTCCTGACCTCTGACCCCTGCTCTATGCTCCAATATATCGCGCGTAAAGAGTGCGCGCTACTGCCGGGTCCGTTGTCCCGCGAATTATGCTGCGCGCGTCGCGAAAGACTGTTATGTCGTAGTCGTCAACGCGAAAGCGCAGCAGGAAATCATTGAACACGACGTCGCCGCTTGGGCGCAGCCGCTCGGCCAGTGTTGCAAAATCTATGCTCGACGCGCCCGCGCGAGCTATCTGTACAGCATTGCGCCCGCATAGCGTCGTGGTGACTTGGCGGCTCGCGCCGCGCAGGAACTCGAACTCGCGCCGCCCGCACGCCGCGCACGCTTGCCTGTCCGTGAAGTTTGATAAGTCGAGCCGGCTCATCTCGAAATTCCAAACGTCAATTCGTATTAGCGAATGATGCAATTTATCCGCGCGGCCTGTGAGAATCTTCATCGCTTCGGCTGATTGAATAGAGCCGATGATTGAAATTATCGGCATTATCACGCCCGCCGTGTCGCAAGTCGGGCCTGAGCCGGGTTCCGGCATTGCTTCAAGCACGCAGCGCAGGCAGGGCGTCGTTTCCGGCACTACGGTCATCGTTAGCCCGTAAGAGCCGACTGCCGCGCCATAGACCCACGCGATACCTGCTTTCACGCAGGCGTCGTTGATTAAATAGCGAGTCTCGAAATTATCTGTGCCGTCGAGCACGACATCAGCGCCCGCAATTAGCTCTTCGATGTTTTCGTAATTGACATCGGAGACGATTGGCTCGACTCGAATATCTGAGTTGACGCGAGCGATGCGGCACGCGGCGGCAATTGCTTTCGGCAATCGTTCAGCCGCGTCCGATTCTTCAAACATGATCTGACGTTGCAGATTCGTCTCTTCCACGAAGTCGCGGTCAACCAGAACGAGATGGCCAACGCCAGCCCGCGCCAATGTTTCGGCCTGAATGGCTCCGAGCGCGCCGCAGCCGATTATTACCGCGCGCGACCCGTTGAGCCGAGCCTGACCTTCGGAGCCAATCTCATCGAACAGAATTTGACGCGAGTATCTCTCTTCCACACTCATAAGCCACAATCATTCTACATTGGTCATTTGTCCTTTGTCATTTGTCCTTTGCTTAAGACAGACATCAAACAACCGGTAACGAAGGACAAATGACAAAGGACGTCGGCGCATTGCGCGGCTGTTAATCAATCGGATATATTGGTTGCCGAATGGAGCAAGAGCGTTCCTGCGGATTCCTGCGATTAACTGAATGCGCTCACGCTCCAATTGCTTATGAGTAACGACAAGGTGGTGGCTACGAATCGTGAGGCTTACCACAACTACCACATACTGGAGACGCACGAGTGCGGCGTCGCGCTCACAGGCACCGAAGTGAAATCCGTGCGCGAAGGCAGGTGCAATCTAAAAGACAGCTACGGGATGATCCGCAACGGCGAAGCGTGGCTGCTGAACGCGCACATAAGCCCATACAGTCACGGCAACCGCGAAAATCATGACCCGACGCGCGCTCGAAAACTCCTGATGCATAAATACGAAATTGCGCGGCTGGCGGGCAAGGCTCAGGAAAAAGGACTCACGCTCGTTCCCACGAAGATGTATTTGAAGAACGGGCGCGTTAAAATTGAGCTTGCAGTCGCAAAAGGGAAGAAGTTGTATGACAAGCGCGAAACCGAGCGGCGGCGCGAAGCCGACCGCGAAGCCCGCGCGATGATGAAAGAAAGGAGCAGGTAAGTCAGGGGGCAGGAATCGGGATTGAGGGGCAGCGCGCATGCCGGCGCTTATTCCCTGACTCCTGACGCCTGACTCCTGACCACTGATGTGAGATGGAAGTCAGGGCAGATTTCGGCAAGTTTTACGAGACGGAAGCTGACGCGCTAGTCGTCAATATTTATGAAGGCGAAAAAGCCGACGAGGGCGCGCTCAAAGAATTGGACGAGCGCACGGGCGGCATAATAAGCGATATGCTCGGCTCAGACGAGATGCGCGGCAAGCAGGGTGATATGGTTTATATCCACAAGCCCGGCAACATTCGCGCTCGCAGGTTGCTGTTGGTTGGAGCGGGCAAGCGCGAAGAGTTTTCATTCGATACTGTTCGCCGCGTGGCCGGGAGCGCCGCCAGGTTCCTTCGCAGCAAGGGCGCTCGCTCAATGGCCTTGCTTCGCCGCTCGCATCTCGACATTGGCCGCAGCGCACAGGCCGTGGTCGAAGGCGTGCTGCTAGGACTGTTCGAGCCTGATATGTACAAGACCGAGCACAAGGAAGAGCGGCGCATTGATGAAGTTATTCTGGTCGCGGCTCAACCCGGCTCGGAAGATGCACTTGCCGAAGGTGTCGAGCGCGGGCGAATAATCGGCGAAGCGGTGAACCTTGCGCGCGAGCTTTCGAATGAGCCAAGCTCGACGCTCACGCCGTCGGAGCTTGCTGAGCGCGCGCGGGAGACGGCCACGCGGTTCGGACTCGATATTGACGTGCTCGATGAAGCGCGAATGAAGGAGCTTGGCATGGGCGCGCTGCTCGGAGTAGCGCGCGGCTCGGATGAGCCTGCGAAGCTGATCGTGCTTCGCTACACGCCGAACGAGGCCGAGCCGATTGGCAACGACGCTGACGTGATTGCGATTGTGGGGAAGGGAATCACGTTCGATTCGGGCGGAATCTCCATCAAGCCTGCGGAAGGCATGGAGAAGATGAAGTACGATATGTCGGGCGCAGCGGCAACGCTTGCTGCTATGCGCGCGATAGCGCAACTCAAACCGCGCGTGAACGTCATCGGTGTGATGCCCGCGGCTGAGAATATGCCGTCGGGCCGCGCATACAAGCCAGGCGACGTGCTTCGGGCGATGAGCGGCAAGACTATTGAAGTAATCAACACGGATGCTGAGGGGCGTTTGATTCTTGCCGACGCGATAAGTTATGCGCGCAAGCTGGGTGCTACGAAGATAATTGATCTGGCGACGCTGACGGGCGCGGTTTCAATCGCGCTCGGAACGGTGAACGTGGCAATCATGGGCAACGATCAATCGTTCGTTGATGAAGTGCGCGAGTCGGCGCGCGAAGTGGGCGAGCGGTTCTGGCAGTTGCCGATGGATGAAGATTATCGCGATTTGATTAAGAGCGATATTGCCGACATCAAAAACTCAGGCGGGCGCTATGCGGGAACGATCACCGCTGCTTACTTTTTGCGCGAGTTTGCCGAAGAGACTCCGTGGGTGCATCTCGACATTGCGGGCACGGCGTGGGAGAACGAGCGCAAGCCTTACATGGCAAAAGGTCCAACAGGAGTGGCAATCAGAACGTTGATTAACTACGTCTGCAACCACGCAGCGAAGGGATGATTATGGCGCGGCGAAGCGGCGACGCGGGATAGAAATGATGAATGCTGATTCTCTCGCTCGCCGCTTCACCGTGTCCCGCGTCGTAAACTGCTCTCAATACTTTCGCGCCTGTTCTGTCGAGTTAATCCCAATAATTCGCTTCAATCGCCGTGCGGCTCTGAATGAATAGAACTTCGCTGAATCGCGAGTGCAGCCCCAGGCCGAGGACTAATTCTAAAAGTTGAAGCCGCTTCGCGGCATTCATCGCAGAATGCAGGGGCTTCGCCATCGCCGTAATATCGCTCACGTTCTCGATCCGTGACGAAAGATTCATCAAGTATGTTTTATGGTCTTGGTGCCTTTGACCTGAAGCAGAAAGCTGTATTCTGGGTCTGTGTGATAAGAGGTGATCGAGCGCGGCGAGGTGATGAATATGAAAGATGCTCTTCTTATCATCGGCTGCGCGAAAGGCGCGGCGGCCTCTTCAACTTCATCGAGGCAGCGATTCAAAAGCTCAGCATAATCTCTATCCTGCTGGACGAACTTCAGTACCATCCACGATCCGCATTCTTCAATCCGGCGAATTGTTTCCTGAATCGAAAGCCCGTTTCGCGGACCGGTGTAGAGCCGGAAGACCGGCGGCAATGACGCGACGGATGACGCGCGAGCTACTTCGCTTCAATCAATAACGTCGGGCGATGGCTACGTTGAATTCACCATGCCCGATGCTGGCAAAGAAGCGTGGTGCGGACTCAACAGCGCCAACGCGATTCATCAAACGACAGACGACATCAATTTCGCAATCAAGTTCACGAGCGGCAAGAAAGCAAGCGTCGTCGAAAACGGCGTCACAAAAACGAAGTTCAAATACAAAGCGGGCAACGTGTTTCGCATCGCGGTTGAATCGGGCGTGGTCAATTATTACAGGAATGGCTCGCTCATTTACACAAGCAGCAATCAGCCCGATTATCCGCTGCTCGTCAATGCATCGCTCGTGAACACGATGGCGACCGTCAGCAACGTTATGCCTGCGGGCGCGAGCGTCAAAGTCGTTGTTTCGATCAGCCCGGCCAAAGTCAACATGGGAACAGGCCAGTCTCTACAATTCACAGCACTCGTGACGGGCGGGTCAACCAATGCGGTCAACTGGTCTGCGACTCGATGCACGATTTCGAGCACGGGCCTTTACACCGCGCCGAGTGTTGCAGGCACATATAAAGTTTCAGCGACAAGCGTTTCCGACCCGAAAGTCAGCGCACCAGCGACTGTGATCGTAAGCGCGACGAGCAACAAGACCCCGCCGGCCATCAGCGCCGTCACAAGCTTCGGCGTCAGCGCAACCGGTGTGACGATTAGCTGGATCACAGATGAGCCGAGCGACACGCTTGTCGAGTATGGCACTACAACAAGCTACGGCAGCATAGCAGAAGGCGATGCCACGCTTTATCAATTCGATCCTGTCAATTTCCGCATATCGAACAAGCGGGAGCTCTACCTTACTGCATCACCGGCGGGAGGGCTAAACACAGAAGATTCAATCTGGAGCGGGATAGATTCGGATGTGATATTCGGGCACACAGGGATGAAGCTCTACAGCTACAACGTTGCTACGAACAGCTACACGCTAGTGGAGCGTAGCATAAATCTTTTTATAAATTGATTTTTCAGATCCGTGCGGCCTACTCTCAGCCGAGAGGTATTGGTAAGATGAGAGGACGCAGGCTATCTGAATACAAACTGAGTGCGCAGGATGGACAATTGATTCAGCGGGTTGCCAATCGAGCGCGGGTGTTGGGCTCATGTTTCCTTTGGCTGCACAGTCGGTATAGACCGGCAGAATGATTGACTTTCCGATTGATGAACTGTTGGATGAAGACGAATCGGCGCGCTGGCTTGAGAAATACCTCCATCCAACCGGTCTAAGATGTCCGCGTTGCGGTCGAACCGAAAAACGGATTGCTCAACGCAACGGCTAGCGGGACTGCTTATCGTTGCAAGGAGCGGTGAGCGGCTACTACTCCATGACGGACAGGCAGGGTCTTTGAGAAAACTCGGCAGAAGCCATCGAAAGTCGTGCTGATATTGCGCGGCATTGCCAAAGGCGAGCCGACCGCACGCTTATCTCGCGAACTTGGGATTGGCCCTCCTCGCTTGCACGAGATTCGTGAGCTTCGGCGAGCTCCGCCTCCTGGCCACGCGGGTGCAGACGCCGATGAGAGACCGGGTTCTGGAAGCCGATGAGTTGTACCAGAACGCGGGGAAAAAAAGCGACCCACATCCAGACCCACGAGATCCGCCGCGAAGACGGGCCAGGCGCGGCGCGCGGTCACGGAAACTATGAAACGGATCGTCCACCGATCTTTTCGGTCAAGGGTCGTGAGAGTGGAGAGATTCGATACTGTGTAGAGCATCGGTCGGATACCGAGACGTGCCTGAGAGTCATACGAGCAGCCGTTGGTGAGAAGGTAGAGATACTCAACACGGACAAATGGAAAGGCTATGCGCGAGTGGAGGTCGAGATCGGTATTGCGCACGCTGCTGTTCGGCACGGGCAAGCTGGCAAGGACGAGCGGGAGTGGGCCAGGGACGATGATGGAGATGGGATAAGAGAAGTACACTGCCGTCGCGTGCGAGGGAGCCGCGAGCAGGGTTGCGAACCTTTTTGCGAATGTTTCGAGGAGTACATAAGAAATACCTGGCGCAGTATGTAGCGACCTATGCGAGGGTGTAAAAGATTTTGTGTAAACGGCCATAGACCCGTAAAGTGAAAGAAAGGAAGAACTACGGCCATTAAGACAGACTTGATTGACCAACTGCTCAAAGACTATCAGCAGCCCGACGATGTGCTCGGCGAAAATG
>DATLXU010000105.1:0-17892 GCA_035575515.1 Blastocatellia bacterium | reverse complement strand
TCAGTGTGCCAATCTCTCGCGGTCTGATTTAGTTCATCGGGCGACGAAGAGCATAGTTGTCAAAGATCAACTTAGCAGGGGCGACCGCCTTTGAGGCGGCCCCACTCACCAAGCCACCCGCTTTGCGGGGGGTGTCTGACTGTACGTGCAAGTATTGAGTTTTACAACGATCCTGAGCAGTACTTCATCACTCAGCTCAATGCCAATCTCGGAGTTGAATGGCAATTCAAAAACACCAACACGCTAAGTAGCAGCCGCCAGCCCGATGGGCGAGTCACTTGCGTTGATAATCATCCGAACGGCTTCGAGTGGTGCGTGAACGCGTTCGGCGTTGACCGCAACGGAGTCGTGTTCGCCAACAGCGAGGACGGCAACGTTTTTGCGATCAATCAGGGCGGGACGCTCAAGCGGAAGCGATTTTTGCAACTTGCGATTGGCGCAGCCTACACGCCGATGACCATCGGCCCGGACGGAAAGATTTACACTCATAACTTCGGCCACCTTTTCGTCGGAAACGCCCCATCCGGCCCGATTGCAAGCAGCGGATGGGGCGTGTTCAAGCCCGATGCTATAAAGCGGTGAACGAGCAAAGTGAAGGGAAGTTATCTGTTGCCTGAATGCAAAGTTGCGGCTGCACGCGCGAGCGGGATGCGCATTGAATCGTGGAACGCGAGCCAGCCGCGATGGATCATTCAATTGCTAAAGCCTCCGACTGTGATTCGCAGCCGGAGCCTTTTTCTACATCTGGCTCAGAGGAACATCTACAACGAAATTGTTACGTGGCTCTGACACTTGCCTTCGTTGTGACGTTCTATTGACACATTCAGCCGCGCCATCGTCAAAGCGTCTTCAAGAAAGCAATCAGCGCGCGCTTGTCTTCGGCTGACAGGTCAAGCCCGAACTCGTGGCCTCTGACCGCGCGAGCCTTTACGCCCGGTCCCTTCCAGCCGCTCGGTATGTAATCGTCTTTTAATCGCTTCGAATCAAACCAGTCTTCGAGCGAAGCTATCGAGCCGGAATGCTCGATCAATCCGCGATACCACAGCCCCTTGAGCGAAGGCACTTTGTAATAGCCCGTTCCTTTGCGCGTCTTCAAAGCAAGATTCGGATCGGTATTAATCGTCATGCCTTTCAGTATTTGAAGCTGCGCCGTGCGCTCATCTTTCGGCGGCGTGAATCCGTCAACTGGAATGAGCATGTTGTTCGTGTATAGCGGAGGCGTGTGGCACATCGCGCAGCCTTCGCTCTCAAATACTTTCTTCCCGCGAGCGGCAAGCGCGTCCATCTTGTTCGGGTTCGGCGGCGGCTCAAGCGAATAAATAAATTTGCCGAGCGCGTACATCGCTTCATCGGTGAACCGGCATGGCAGCTTGCGCTGCTCGTCGGTGAAGAACTTGTACGGGCCGATTGCTCCGTCATCGGCAATCGCCACGAGCACGCCATAGCGCGCGATGTCTTCAGGCCCGCGATTGAGGTGCGTGCCCGTGTGGTCGAGGTAGCGGCGGTCTTTCACGCCGATCAAATCGGGAATCTTTGTGATGTAGTACGGGCTGCCATTGAATCGCGCAAAAGTGCCCGGCATCGCCGGGCCGTCAACTTGACTAATCTCCTCTTCGCTCATCGTCTTGAATCGCGCGTGAATGTCGTCCTTGAGCCAAGGCACAGCGTAAGCCTTGTACTCGCCTTCGGCCAGCGAGATGCCGCGCTCCTCGTTCTGTTTCGTGAAGCCCTCGACAAGAATGCCGACGGGAGTAATAGCAAGATTGAGGTTGCCTTGCGCGCCTCGAATAGTCGAGCCGTCATCCATCACGCGAGTGTGACAGATTGAGCATTCCGATAGACCAACTTTCAACTCGCCGTCTTTATCAACGACCCATCTCAATCCGAGTATCACGCCGTCTTTTGACATCTTCGCGCCTTCCCGTTTAATCGCCTCGCGGTCTGCGAGCCATTTTGTAATGCGCGGGTCGCTCGCGCGCAGTATCGGCACGTCAAGCTCGTCGAAGACACGGCGGCCTGCTTCTATCCAATCCTTTTCGGTTTTTATTTTTTCAGGCTCGATCATCGGCTGCGGCCCCATCTTTTTGAGCCGTTCGCGGTAGCCTTTCGGTTCATAGTCGGGATGATAAACAGGATATGTTCTCAAATTATCAACAGGCGCGGAGTAATATTCTGCTTCAGTGTAGAAGTTAGGCATCGCATTCACGCCAGCTATCGGAACGGCCCACGTCGCTAGTTGTTTGTCGTCCCAGATTTTCGGCGCGACCGCCTGCTGTGATTGAGTTGCCGATTTCGTTTGCGCCGTCGAGCCTGAGAGGAACATAAAGAAAGCCGCACCGCACCACGCTACAATTACCAGAAAGCGATTTCGTTTCAACATAAAACCTCCTGAATCTTTCAAGATGTAAGACTGGCAGCCGGAGCGAGCAAATACTGGCCGACTGAAAATTTCCGGAGCTGAATCAAGTTGAGCTTACGCGAAGAATCACAAATACGGATTCAATGTCATCTTGGCGTTAATACCAGAGTACCGAAGATACTGACTGCATTGCAGCGCAAGAATATTGCATGGGCCTGATGTGCGCAAGCCTTTTGCTCAATGCTTGAAAGCCGCGCGCCTTGCCCATCAAGAACGCGCCTTCCTATAATTTTCAAAGATGCTCAATGTTGTGACGATCAAAAAGAAGGAGTTGCTCGGCCTCACCGCCGACGAACTGCGCGACTTCATCGTGGAGTTAGGCGAGAAGCCTTATCGCGCGCGCCAGATTTACGATGCTATCTATCGCCGCCGCATAACTGATTTCGATGCGATGACCGATTTGCCAAAGACGCTGCGCCGCTTGCTCGATGAGCGCGCAGCCGTCACTCACACTCGCATTGCCAGCGTATTCGTTTCATCAGACGGCACGCGAAGATTCCTGTTGAAGCTCGAAGACGGGCGCGAAGTCGAATCCGTTTTCATGCCGGAAGAACGCCGCGACACGATCTGCATATCGAGCCAGGTCGGATGCCCGCTCGCCTGCGACTTCTGCATGACGGGCGTGATTGGACTCAAGCGCAACCTGACTGCGGGCGAGATCGTCTCTCAAATCGTAATCGTCTTGAACGAAGTTTACGGTGTAGGCGTCGAAGCCCCGCACGGCACGAACATTGTGATGATGGGAATGGGCGAACCGCTTTTGAATTACGATGCCGTGATGAAATCCATTCGACTCTTTGCCGATGAAGAAGGACTCGCAATCGCGCCGCGCCGCGTGACACTTTCGACCGCAGGCATAGTGCCGCGCATCTACGACCTTGCGCGAGAAGAGATTCGCCCGCGACTTGCAATCTCGCTCACTGCCGCAAACGACGAGCTTCGCAACCAGCTATTTCCCATCAATCGCAAGTACCCGCTTTCGGAATTGATCGAAGCCTGTCGTCGCTACCAGCTTCGAGAGCGCGAGCGATTAACCTTCGAGTACGTGATGCTGAAAGACGTAAACGATAGCCCTTCCGACGCGCGCCAGCTTGTTCGGCTGCTTTCCGGCATTAAAGCAAAGATCAACTTGATCCCGCACAACCCGGCGCCTGAGCTTCCTTATCTTGCATCGCCGATGGAGCGAATAATCGCGTTTCAAAATATACTTACCAGTGCGGGCATGCCTTCGTTCATTCGCCGCCCGCGCGGACGTGACATCTCAGCCGCCTGCGGCCAGTTAGCCGCGCGCCATGAAGCCTCGGCCTAATTTGCAATTCTATCCTTGTTTCGAGCTTGTTCTAACAATCGGCGAGTAGCATCGAAGCGGCCAAGCGAGCGCATGGCTCGAAGCGCGCGGTCAACGGCTGGCTCGATGTAGGGGATATAAATCGGATTATTCGCAATCGCGGCCTGCGAAGCATACGTGCCGACGGCTTTTAACATTCGCTGCACGGTCATCAGTTGAAGCTCGCGGCGAAACCCTTCAACGTCGGCCAGCGGCAGATTCGATTTCGATTTCAGTTCAATGAATCGCTCGACAAGTTCGTTGACCGTTTCGCAATCGAGCGTCGTGTAAGGATCGCTTACGAGCGATGCCACATCGTAGCTTGCGGGGCCCATTCGCGCATCCTGATAATCAATGATGAACATGCGGCCATCGTGCATCATCAGGTTGCGCGCGTGGTAATCGCGGTGCGTGAGGACTCGCGGGCGCGCGGCAAGCTCTTCGCACAGGTATTTGAAATCCTGCTGCACGGCGTTTGAAACATCGGCGTCAAGTCGCATGTGAAGATAGCGGTTGAAATAATTCGCGAAGAAGAATCCAAGTTCCCATCGCAGCTTCGCCGCGTCGAAAGCAAGGTGCGAACAGATGGAACCGGCTCCCAGAGCCGGTTCTGTGGCATCCTGTATTTTTATAATCAGCTCAATCGCATGTTGGTAAGAGCCGCGCACTTCTTCCTGAGAGCGGCCAATCATCCAATCCTGTAATCGCACATCGCCAACATCTTCGATCAATAAAACCGCATCGTCGCCCGACGAAGCGAGTATTCGCGGGACAGGAAGACCCGCTTTGAGCAGCAAGGTCGTGACTTCGATGTGTGCGCAAGGGTCGTTGGCGAATGTGAGCCGCGCCGACGGATTGGCCGCTTCAAGTTTTGCGAGCCTGTCAGCCGCGCGCTCTGTTTCATCGAACGGCGCGCTGTAGAGCGCGACGATTACGCTCGTGCCGCCCGACTGAGCGCGATAGTATGCGCGCGTCGAAGCGTCGCCGGTCAGTTTCGTGATTGATATTTGTTCGGCGGGCGCGTTGAAATAGCGAGCGGCTGTCTCGCTTATGACTGACGATGGATTCATTTCAGCAGGTGAAGTCATACTAGTTTGAGCTAATATCCGATTGAAAGCCCTGTAAGGGCGACATAAGATTTATCGCGCCCTTACAGGGCTTGCCTTGTCGCGCTATACATTCCTGTGGCGTTGCCACAGGCTGTTGAATTGCGCCCTTTCAGGGCTTTCAATCAGCCTCTAAGAGCTTATACAGCCGTCCTCCCGAAATCAAACTTCATTCGCGCCGCTTTAATAAACTCAAAGGCGAGAAATCTTTCACCGCTACTTCGACTCAGCATCACTCTTTAACTCTTCGCCGAGCCACGCCCGTTGAAGCGCGCGCTGTTCGGCTGTCGCGTCTTTCACTGGCGTGATGACGTAGCGGTCAAAAGGTTTTTGCGCAGCCGTAAGATTGAACGTCACCAATCGCTCGCGCCGCGCAACAACAACAGACACACTGTCGTTGGGCTTGAGCCTGCTCATTCGCTCTGCGAGATTCGCAGCCGTGATGCGCTCGCCGTTTATCGCGATCAACTCATCGCCGCTGTTGATGCCGCCTTTGTATGCGGGCAATCCTTCGAGCACCGTCGCGACGAACACGCGGTCACCCGTCGCGTTCGTGCGCATTCCGAGATCGCCGCGCGGCGGCTCGTCCTTCTGCTCGTTCTTCTTTTCTTTGTCGCCCGTATCGTCGAACGGCGTCGGCTGATATTTCTTTTCGAGCTTCAATCCTGCGCGCCGCAGGTAACTGTCGAAATTAATCTCGGCGGTCCCGCTGACGTATCGCTTCCAGAAATCTGTAAGATCACCGCCCGCGATCTTTTCAAACACGCCCTTCAATTCATTTTCGGGAAAGCCAACGCCGCGCTGCGCATAGTTTTCGTAGAGATAACGCATCACGTCATCGAGCGTCTTCGCGTTTTTGGTTCGCGTGCGAATCTCGAAGTCGAACAGGAAGCCGAGCAGCGAGCCTTTGTTGTAATAAGAGATGGTCGCGTTAGGGCTGTTCTCGTCCGGGCGATAAAACTTTATCCACGCATCGAAGCTCGATTCTTCCGCGCTCTGATGCTCGCGGCCCGGAGTCTGCTCGTAATTCATAATCTCGCGCGCAAACTCTTCGAGGTACTCTTCCGAAGTAATCAAACCGGCGCGCCGAAGCAATTGCCCCGCGTAATAATCCGTGAAGCCTTCCGATACCCACAGCGCGCGCGTGTAGTTTTCGTGCTGATAATCGAACGGGCCGAGCGCCTGCGGACGGATTCGCTTCACGTTCCACAGATGAAAATATTCGTGCGCCGCGAGTCCAAGGAATCCGACGTAGTTGCGGCGCGGCTTGAATGCATTGGGCCGCGTTTCGAGCGTCGTCGAGTTCAAATGCTCAAGCCCGCCGCCTATGTTCGGCTGAAGGTGAATGATGAAGGTGTAATGCTCGTAAGGCAGCCCGCCGAACAGGCGCGCGCCCTGCTCGACTATCTTCGGCAGGTCTTCTTTCAATCGCGCTTCGTCGTAATTGCCATCGCCCCAGATTGCGACGCGATGGTGACGACCGCGCACGTCGAATTCGATCAAACGATGCGTGCCGATTTCTGTTGGCGAGTCAACGAGTATGTCGTAATTCGGCGCGCTGTAGTAGCCGTCTTTGTCGGGCGCGAGCGCGAGCGGCGTGGTCACTCGCCAGCCGGCTGGCGCGTTGATCTTTAATCTCAACGGCTGATTGGTCGCGCCGCGAACGTACATGAAGACGCTCGCGCCGTTGAAGTAAGCGTGGCTCGCATCGAGATGCGATGTGCGGACGGAAAGCTCGTTTGCATAGACTCGATAAAAGACCTGCACTGCTTGCGGCTTCGTTGACGAGCCGCCCGCTTCAATGCGCCACGTTGCTTTATCTGTCTTCTCCCACTTTAACTCGCGGCCCGCATCGTCGCGCGCGGCGAAGTCCTGCACGTTGCGCGCGAACTCGCGCTGGAGGTACGAACCCGGCGTCCACGTCGGCATCTGCAAATCAAGCTGCGGCGTTGTGACGTTGCTTATACTGAACGTGACTTCGTAAAGATGCGTATGCGGCTGCGGGAACGAGAGCGTGTAGGTCAAACCTAACCCGCTTGCGCGTTGCCGCAATGCCTGATTTATTTGTGGCCAATAGCCAGGCGCGGGCATTGATGCAACGTTTGTCAGGATTGAGGCAGCAACAAGGAAACGAATAGCAATAACGAGTGCAAGTCTTTTCATGTCTTATCAAGATAGCGGCACGATAAGATTTTCACCGACGACTTCGCCGCGCTCGACTTCATCGAGAATATCGCGGCGCACTACGACCGCGCGCTCGATGACCGAACCGGCAGTTATTCGCACGTCATCAGCCAAGACAGATTCGCGCACGCGAGCTCCGCGCTCGACCGTCACGCCGTCCCACAAAACGGATTGCTCAACCGTTGCGCCTTCTTCAATCACACACCTTTCGCCTTTGATGATCGAAAGCCCCTGCTTGCGCATGAAGAGCAGGCTCGCTTCCAGGTAACGCTCAAGCGTGCTCATCTCGTACCAATCGCCCTCGCTGATGTGCGCCAGCACGGTTTCGCCTGCTTCCATAGCTTTCGGATAGACGTGAATCGTCGAATGCGAGAAGCAGTTGCGCGGGATGTAATCGAATATTCGCGGCGACAGCACTTGAATCCCTGTGAACATCAAAGGCGCTCGTTCGGTCTTTGTCACTCCGGTTGAAGGATTAACAGCCGACGCTTCGACGGTTGAAACTTCAGCGGCGACAGGCTCAGGAAAACCGGCGAAGTACGTAATGCACGAGCGCGCGTCAATCTCTACGATGCTGAAATGCTCGCGCGCTGCGTTCTCTCTCAAAACGAGCGTGGCGATTGCGCTGTTCGCGCGATGAGCGGCGATGGCTTCATTTAAATTAATGTCGGTGACTATCTTCCCGTTTACTACTACGAAATCGTCATCAATCAAAAGCTCGCGCACGCGGTCCAGCGCGCCCGACGTGCCAAGTATCTCTTCTTCAAACGAATAATGAATCTTAACGCCGAAGCGCGAGCCGTCGCCTAATGCGCGGCGGACGCTTTCGGGCTGATGATGCAGATTAATAATAATGTCGCGTATGCCATGCGAGGCGAGGTATTCGACCGAATAAGCGATAAGCGGGCGATTCAGAAAAGGTATCGCCGGTTTCGTGCGGTCTTCGGTCAGCGGCCATAGCCGCGTGCCGAACCCTGCTGCCAGTATCATTCCCTTCATAAGATGTCAGATGTTAGATGTCAGATGTTAGAGGCTGATAGTCAGTCGCTAGTTGCTCCTCGACTAGCCTCTGACATCTAACATCTGACATCTAAAAAACCAGGTCTTCCAGTTCGATTCCTCGCGCGCGGCAACGCGCGGCTTGAAGTTCAGGATAACTCTCTTTGATGACGTCGCTCATCGAAAAGCCCGCCGCGCGCAGCGCACACAGCACACCTGCTTCGTCGCCTTCGATCTCGATGAAATTGCCCATCGGCGTTTCATCAAAAAGCACTTTCAACTCTGAGCCATCGAGCGCGAGCCTGTAAACCGTTCGGTACTTCTGATACCGGAACGCGCGATGAAACCCGACGCGCTCGAATAGCTCAACCATTCGCTCAGGGTCGCTTGTTTCGGCTTCGACTTCCTCTCTGACCTTTAGCGGCGACTCGGCGCTTTCAATAACGACACCTTTATAAGTCACCCATCCGCGCCCTTCGACCGAGCGAACGCGCAAGGCCGCGCCCGATTTCCAGAGCCTTTCGTCGGGCAAATCCAAAAGCCAGTTGTCTTCAAAGTGGCGCGGCGTTTCAAGCGTCAAATCAAATCCGGCATTGCGAAGTCTGTCGAGATTATCGCACGCGATCTTGACTTCGATTTCAAGCGTCATCGCCTTAAGGCTCCGTCCATCCTGCGCTGAATAATTCTCAATTATTTCTGTTGAACGCGCCGCGCGTCAATGCTGAGGCAGTGGTCAAGGGTCGGGGTCAAAGGTCAGGATAGCGACGAGGGAAACGGTTGCCTTGAAAGTGGCTCTGGGAACTTATTCCAAAGGAGCTACTGCCACCTGATCCCTGACCACTGCTTAAAGGTTGCCGCAGCATCGAAGATTGGGGTAAGTTCTAAGCCGAAAGACGACGCGCAGGCTCAGACTGCTTCAATGCCTGCGCCCGGCGGTTGCGGAGTAGTGGGAGCGCATTCCACTTTTTCAATCCGCAATCAACAGGTGTTGCCGATGGTGGCTGGCTACAAGACCACTTCGATTCAAGCGGCGAGCTTCACGGATAACCTCTGCCGATGGGATGGCCGCAGCGCGCCTCATTACGAAGTCTGGTTCCTGACGCTCAACCACCGAGCCTCGCAGCGCGGCTTCTGGTTTCGCTACACAATTGAATCGCCGACTGTTTCAAGCAATAAGCCGACGGCTGCCGTCTGGGCTGCCGCGTTTGAACGCGCGCGGCCCGACCAGAATTTCGGATTGAAGTGCGAGCATGCGATTGATTGTTTCGCGCTTGATAAAGAAGGGCCGTTCGGCTTGAAGATTGCCGACGCGAGGCTTGAGCAGTCGCGCGCTTCAGGATGCGTTGAAGACGACGCGCATCGAATCGCGTGGGATTTGAGCTTCACGCCGAATGAGAAGAGCTATCATCACATCACTCGCGCGCTCGTGGGTGTTACGCGGCCTTCGTCATTTGTCTGTTCTCCCAATCTCGATGCGCGCTTCAGCGGAACGATTGAAGTTGATGGGCGCGAGATGATCCTCGAAGATGAGCCGGGCTGTCAGTCTCATCTATGGGGGCGCAAGCACGTTGACGAATGGGTATGGGTTCACTCGAATGCGTTTGAATCGCATACGGGAACTGTCTTTGAAGGATTGGCCGCGCGCCCGCGACGGATGGGAAAGACGCTGCCGCCGATTTATTCGCTGATGCTTCGCCACCGAGGCGAAGAGCATCGCTTCATTCGCTTGCGATTTGCCGAGCAGTGGAAGCGGCATCTGGGGATGGGCTACTGGTCGTTTTCGGCGATGAACACGCGGCTCTACATCGAAGGCGTTGCGCAGTGCCGCCTGCGCGATATGATTCAGGCTCGATATTGCGACCCTGACGGCGAGCCGCTCTATTGCATCAACAGCGAGGTTGCGAATCTGAAGATAAGGCTATTTCGCCGCGTTCACGCCATCCGCTGGCGGCACGTCGAGACTATTCAATCCCGTGCAACGGCTCACCTCGAACACGCATCCCGCAATATGGACTCATCTGTGAAGATGGCTTTTGATTGAAGCTGATGAACCCGCGCGGCTGAAATTCTTAATGCGCGCCAGCCTTGATTTTTCAAACCAAATGGCCGCAGCCGCACTCTAATGAAACGTAGGGCTGAAACAGCCCGCAGACGAAACCGTAACCGGCCAAGTAAAGTGAGTGTCTAAATCTTCGGAGGCAATTTTGAATCCTGCCTCTGGCCGGTCTGTCGAAAGCGTGAATTGAAACAGGCCAGCCGAACTCTCTGGCCGTTGAATCGAGCAATTCTCCCTTAATACTAAAGCGGCGCGATTGCCGCAAGCTTCGAAGCTGGACGTTGAGGAAGTTGATTATGAAACGAAGACTTGTGAAGACCCCTTTCAAATTTAACCGAGCCGCGCGACGCGCTGCATCATCTTTCGCCGCGATTGCGATGATTGCGTCGCTCGCGCTCGGAACTGTAACGTCTGCATTTGCGGATTCGAAATCGAAGGCGACAAAGAGCAAGCTGACCGAAGACCAGAAGATAATCCACCTGCTCAATCGCACAGGCTTTGGCGCGCGGCCCGGCGATGTCGAGCGAGTCAAGCGTATAGGCATTGATAAGTACCTTGAGCAGCAGCTTCACCCTGATCGCATTGACGACTCGGCGGTTGAAGCGCGGCTTAAAGGATTCGACTCGCTGCACATGACCATCGCGGAGATTTATGAGAAGTACCCGCAGCCGAATATGATCGCGCGCGAGCTTGGGCTTGGGCGCAAGGGCGCTAATCAGCAGGCGAAGTCCGGCGACCCGCAGAATCCCGACGCGCAGCCTAACGCGCAAGACCAGCAGATAGACCTTAACAAGCCCGAGAACCGCCAGGCAATCTTTGCATACTATCGAGAGCATGGATTGAAGCCGCCGCAGATGTTGTTGCAGGAGTTGATGGCCCAAAAGATCATCCGCGCCGTCTATAGCGAGCGGCAGCTTCAGGAAGTAATGACAGATTTCTGGTTCAATCACTTCAACATTGACTGGCGCAAGGGCGGCGACAAGTGGATGCTCACGGATTACGAGATGAACCACATTCGCCCATACGCGCTCGGCAAGTTCAAAGACCTGCTGATGGCGACGGCCAAGAGTCCCGCGATGATGTTTTACCTCGACAACTTCCAATCCATGTCGCCCGACGCTAAATTGCCTCAACGACGTGGAATTGGCCGCCAGAGCCGATTTCAAGGCAGGCTCGGTCTGTCAGGGCAGGGAAATCAGCAGCAGCAACGCCCGCAGGTTCCGCCTCAGCTTCGCAACCGCAAGCCGGGCATCAACGAGAACTACGCGCGCGAGTTGATGGAGCTTCACACGCTCGGCGTTGACGGGGGCTACACTCAACGAGACGTGCAGGAAGTGGCTCGATGCTTCACGGGCTGGACGATTGACCAGCCTCGCCGCAGCGGTCAATTCATCTTCCGCCCGTTCATGCACGACGATGGCGAAAAGGTTGTGCTCGGCCACAAGATTCCCGCAGGCGGCGGCATCAAAGACGGCGAGATGGTTATTGACATACTCGCGCATCATCCGAGCACGGCGCGCTTCATCGCGACGAAGCTCGTCCGCAAGTTTGTGAGCGACGCGCCGCCGCAGTCGCTTGTTGATAAAGTTGCGGGCGTTTATATGAAGACCGACGGCGACATCGGCGAGATGCTGCGCGCGATATTCACATCATCGGAGTTTTATTCGCCAGAGGCGTATCGCGCGAAGATCAAATCGCCATTTGAATTGGCGGTTTCGGCGTTGCGCGCTCTCGGCGGCGACGTTCAGAATACGATGCAACTCGCGCAGTTCATCGCGCGCATGGGCCAGCCGCTTTATCAATACCAGCCGCCGACGGGCTATCCCGACCGCGCCGAACAGTGGGTCAACACGGGCGCGCTGCTTGAGCGGTTGAACTTCGGACTTGCGCTCAGTTCAAACAGACTGCGCGGGGCGGCGGTTGATATGAGTAAAGCAGCGCCGGGCGTTGACGCGTCGAACAGCAAAGCCGTGATGGATAGGGCAATCGCCTTGTTGTTGAATAACGAGGTCTCTCCGCAGACGCGACAGATTCTCGACAAGCAGTTGAAGGAAGGCGTGCCTGTGGAGGGCGAGCTTGTTAACAAGCCTGCTGCGATGAATCGCGCGGACGACACGGGCGATGCAATGATGGTCGACGAAGGAGCGCAGGCTCGTGTAGGCACGAAGCAGAAAGGCCAGTTGAACGAGCGGCGCGCGCGCTTGCTCGGATTAAACTTGGGCAACATCGCGCCGCAAAAGCCGCTCACGCCAGTCGAAGCTGAGATTGCGAAAGCGTTCGGACTGGTGCTCGGCTCGCCGGAGTTCCAAAGGAGATAAGCGAGTAATGCACGATGCGTAATGAAACAATTTACGCATCACGCACTACTCGCTACGCAGGAGATAAGACAATGCCAGTATCAAGAAGATTCTTTCTCAAATCATCAGGGATTGCGCTTGTGAGCACGGCCTTCGTGCCGTCGTTCTTGAAGCGAACGGCGTTTGCGCAATCGCTTGCGGGCGCGGGGAAAGACCGCCCCGTTATCATAGCAATCTTTCAGCGCGGCGCAGCCGACGGCATCTCGATGGTCGTGCCGTTTGGCGATAGAAACTATCAGAGCGTGCGCCCGCAGATTGCCATCCCTGAGCCGAAGAGCGGCAACGCTGACGCGGCGATAGACCTCGATGGATTTTTTGCATTGCATCCCGCGCTCGAGCCGTTCAAGCCGATTTACGACGCGGGCCAGTTGGCGATAGTCCACGCCGTAGGCTCGCCTGACAACACCCGCTCGCACTTCGACGCGCAGGACTATATGGAATCGGCCACGCCCGGCAACAAAAGCACGCAGGACGGCTGGCTCAATCGCTACATGCAGGCGAAGAAGGATGCGAAGGCGACGCCGTTCCGCGCTGTGTCGCTTACGGCAAATCTGCCGCGAACGCTTCTTGGCGATGCGCCCGCGATTGCGATGACGAACATCGCTGACTTCGGCGTGCGCGCAGGACAGGGAAATGGGCAGGTGGCAAAAGGCTTTGAAGAACTTTATTCGCATGGCTTCAACGACGTGCTGCACGGGACGGGCAAAGAGGCTTTCGAGGCGGTGAAGATGTTGAAGAGAGCCAACCCGCAGCAGTACCAACCCGCGAATGGCGCGAACTATCCGCGCTCGCCGTTCGGGCAGGCGTTGCTTCAAATCGCGCAGTTGATAAAAGCAGACGTCGGCGTTGAAGTCGCGTTCACTGATGTTGGCGGGTGGGACACGCATGCAAATCAAGGCTCGTCGCGCGGGCAGCTTGCCAATCGCTTGCAGGATTTCAGTCAGGGGATTGCGGCGCTCTATAAAGATTTGGGCGACCGCATGCGCAACGTTGTTATCCTGACGATGACCGAGTTCGGGCGAACCATCAGGCAGAACGGATCGGGAGGAACAGATCATGGCCACGCGAGTTGTTTATTCGCATTAGGCGGCCCAGTCAAAGGAGGCAAAGTTTATGGCAAATGGCCCGGACTTGCAACTGAGCAGCTCTATGAGGGCCGCGACCTTGCGCTCACGACGGACTTCCGCGACGTGTTTGCCGAGATAGCTGCGCGTCACATGGGCGCAACCGATCTGGCGAAGATATTTCCCGGCTTCAATCCTAATCCGGCGAACTTCAAAGGATTGATTCGCGGATAGTCTACAACACTCGGTTTCATAATTACCGTAGATGGCTATGCATTCTCCAGCGTGCATAGTCATTTCTTTTTTGAGCGGCGCAGTGGCAAACACATAATCGAATGATGTATCATCACGCGCTGCGCTAATTAAAGCGAGCGCACTCTTACCTTTTCGTGAAAGGAAACGCCATGACAGATTACAGGCTCCTTGTTGGCAAATCGGCAATCGTAACGGGTTCGGGTCGCGGCATCGGTCGCTCAATCGCCCGGCTCTTCGCAGATCACGGCGCGTCGGTAGTCATCAACGACATTGATGAAGAAGTCGCGCAACAGACGGCAAACGAAATCAACGACGCGGGCGGGCGCGCAATTGTCTGCGCCGGTAGTGTCACCGACGTTGAGTTCCCCGACCGACTGGTCAAAACAACAGCCGAAGCCTTTGGCGGAATTGACATAATCGTCAACAACGCGGGCTACACGTGGGACGCGGTCATTCAGAACATGACCGACGAGCAGTGGTACGCGATGATTGATGTTCACCTCACAGCGCCGTTTCGCATCATCCGCGCCGCTACGCCTTTCATGCGTGAAGTCGCAAAGAAAGAGATTGCCGAAGGCAAGCGCGTTCATCGCAAGATAATTAACATCTCTTCGACTTCGGGCGTCGCCGGAAACGCCGGTCAGGTCAATTATTCCGCAGGCAAGATGGGCATCGTCGGCGTGACCAAGACGATGGCCAAAGAGTGGGGCCGTTTCAACATCAACGTGAACGCCGTCGCTTATGGCTTTATCGAAACGCGGCTCACGCAGGCAAAAGAGAAGCAGGAAAAGATCCAGCGTGGCGATAAGGAGGTCGAGCTTGGCATACCGGAAGCGATGCGGCAGATGGCCGTGAACTTCATCCCGCTCGGTCGCCCCGGCACGCCTGACGAAGCCGCAGGCCCTGTGCTCTTTCTCGCCTCTCCGCTTTCGGATTACGTTACGGGCTGCGTCGTGCTCGTAACGGGCGGATCGTATATGTAAAACCTTGTCCTTTGTCATTTATCCCTTGTCGGCGGCTCGCTCATTTGAAGGCCAATGACAAAGGACAAAGGCCGAAGGACTATGCTATATTTTTTTCTTTTGAGGGTCGCTGAATTTCAATTAGGGAGATAGACTTGAGTATACTGGTTGATCGAAACACGCGCGTAGCAGTTCAGGGCATAACAGGCAAGGAAGGCTCGTTTCATACGGCGCAAATGAAGGCCTACGGCACGAACATAGTCGCCGGGGTCACGCCCGGCAAAGGCGGA
Source organism: Blastocatellia bacterium (assembly GCA_035575515.1). GTDB lineage: Bacteria > Acidobacteriota > Blastocatellia > UBA7656 > UBA7656 > DATLXU01. Next base: position 2,873 of record DATLXU010000105.1, on the reverse strand, counting down.
ACCGAGCACGAAGGCGTGCCCGTATTTGACACCGTCGCAGAAGCCGTTAAAGAGACAGGCGCGAACGCAAGCGTCATCTATGTGCCGCCGCCGTTTGCAGCGGACGCTATTATGGAAGCCGCAGACGCGGGATTGCCGCTGGTCGTCTGCATAACCGAAGGCATACCTGCATTGGATATGGTTCGCGCGTTCGATTATTTGCGCGACCGCGCAACTCGACTGATAGGCCCGAACTGTCCGGGCATCATCTCGCCGGGCAAGTGCAAAATCGGAATCATGCCCGGCCACATTCACACCGAAGGTCGCATCGGAGTCGTCTCGCGCAGCGGGACTCTGACATACGAAGCCGTGCATCAATTGACAAACCTCGGACTTGGACAATCAACTGCGATTGGCATCGGCGGCGATCCTGTTATCGGGACGAACTTCGTCGATGCGCTGAAACTGTTTGAAGCAGACGAAGAGACCGACGCCGTCGTGATGATAGGCGAGATTGGCGGCACGGCTGAAGAGCAGGCCGCGCAGTTCGTCAAAGAGAACATGACAAAGCCCGTTGTCGGATTCATCGCGGGGCAGACTGCTCCGCCGGGTCGCAGGATGGGCCACGCGGGCGCGATCATAGCAGGCGGGAAGGGAACCGCCGCCGAGAAGATGGCTGCGATGGAAGCCGCAGGCATTCACGTAGTCAAAAGCCCCGCAGACATCGGCGCACGCGTGATGGAAGTGTTGAAGCAGTAGGCAGTGAGCAGTAGGCAGTTAGTGGAGAGCAGCAAATGCTCGCGCAAAATACTTGGCTCACTACCTAGGATAATTTACCGCCTACTAACGTATGGGAACAATTGGAAGATATCTGATCGTTCTTGGCGCAGCGTTTCTTGTTATCGGCATAATCCTGACGCTCGCCAGCAAGTATCCGGGACTCAGGATTGGACGGCTCCCGGGCGATATCTATATCGAGCGCGACGGCTGGAAATTCTATTTCCCGCTCATGACTTCTATCTTGTTGAGCATAATTCTTTCGTTGATACTCTGGCTGTTCAGCCGAAAGGGATGAGCCGCGCGTTATGGCTAAGAAGACCGCTAGAATAATTTGCGCCAACGACTCCGTGTTCTGGGCGACGCAGAAGCAGTTCTGGCAGTGGGTGCGCGATGGACTCGTTGACGTGACGGGTCAGAACCCGCTCACTGGCCGGTTTGCAGGCAAGCGCGAGCGACTGCTCGTCATGGTTCGCCACGTCATTCTCGATAATGCAAGCCCCAACCATAAGCAGGAAGTCCTTGATCGTTATTCCAAACTCAAGCCGAAAGTCAGCAAGCGGCGAGATGAGAAGTGAGTCGTCGGTCGTCGGTGGCTCATTGAAAAGCCGATGACTGCCTTGAAACAGGCTCCCAGAGCCATTTTCAGGGTAGGATATTTCATCTGAGCGCTGACCACCGACCACTGATCACTATGCCCGATTATTTCAAGCTGAAAGAGAACAAAACGACGGTTCGCGCCGAAGCACTGGCGGGCGTGACCACGTTCGCGACGATGGCTTACATCATTTTCGTTCAGCCTGTAGTTTTGGGCGCGGCGGGAATGGATGTCGGAGCTGTCTTCACGACGACCTGCCTTGTGACAGCTTTTTCTACCGTGCTGATGGCGCTGCTTGCGAATTATCCCGTAGCGGTCGCGCCCGCAATGGGTCACAACTTCTTTTTCGCATTCACGGTTGTCGTCGGGATGGGCATCAGATGGCAGGTCGCGCTCGGCGCAATTCTGATTTCAGGAATAATCTTCATCGCGACGGCGTCATTCGGATTGCGCGAGCAGATAGTCGCCGCAGTGCCGGAATCTTTGAAGGCCGCAATCGCCGCAGGCATAGGTTTATTTATCACGCTTATCGGGTTGGAATGGGCGGGCCTTGTTCGGCTTGAGCCGAATACGTTTGTCACTCTCGGCCATCTTGATAGCTTGCCCGTCGCAGTCGCGCTCATTGGACTGGTTGCGACGATAATCCTGATGGCGCGCAAAGTGAACGGCGCGATTTTGATCGGCATTATCATCGCGGCGATTGCTGGCGTGCTGCTCGGTGTTGTGAAAAAGCCTGATGCGATAATTAGCTTGCCGCCTGCGATTGCGCCGACCGCGTTTCAACTCGATATTGCAGGAGCGATCAAGCAGAACCTTTTCACGATTATCTTCATCTTCTTCTTTCTTGATCTGTTCGACACCGTAGGCTCGCTGATTGGAATAGCAAAACAGGCGGGCCTGATGAAAGAGGGGCGGCTGCCGCGCGCTGGCCGAGCCTTGCTCGCCGATGCGATTGGGACAACAGGCTCGGCTCTGCTTGGGAACACGACGATGGTGAGCTACATCGAGAGCGCATCGGGCGTGGCGGCGGGCGGGCGCACGGGGCTTGCTGCGATAGTGGCAGCAGGATTGTTTTTAGTTGCGCTCTTTTTTTCGCCCCTGATAGGCGCAATTAGCGGCGGATATGTCATGCCTGAACTGATTAATATCGGAGGGCAGCAGGTAGCGCGAACGTTTGTGTTATATCCTGTGACCGCGCCCGCGCTGATAGTTGTCGGGAGCCTGATGATGCGAGCGGCGCGCGACATCGAATGGGATGATTTCACTGAGTCGCTTCCGGCGTTTCTGACGCTGGTGCTGATACCGTTCACGTTTAATATCACGGACGGAATAGCATTCGGCTTTATCGCTTACGCATTGTTGAAGCTTGTGACAGGCCGCGCGCGCGAAGCCCACTGGCTGATATATCTGTTTGCGGCATTGTTTGTGCTGCGCTACGCCGTGCCGGGTTTGCATTGATTGATAGTGCAATCGTAATTTTGTAAATTCGCAGCCAACCGGAATGGCCTTTACAGAAAGA
>DATLXU010000104.1:0-30574 GCA_035575515.1 Blastocatellia bacterium | reverse complement strand
CGCTGACGGGCTTAGATTGCTGCTCACACGGGCTTTAGCTGCCGCGCCGCCCGCTGAAGCAGAGGCCCCGACCCGCAGCCCCGCTACTGGGATGACCAGCACCGCCACTGCCACTACTAGCACCAGCATCATTACTGCTCTTTTATTCTCTCGCCTTATCATAATGTGAAAAGCCGTTTCACAATCCCCGTCATGCTGGCCGCACTTCAGAATAAACCCGTCTGAGCCTTTGCGCCGCCTCAGTTCTTTCGGCAACAAGAGCTGGTTCATTGCATAAAGGTATTTATTGAACCGTAGTCGAAATATACGGAGGCGAAAGAAGTGGTGCAATTATTATGCCCTAACCCGATCTTACGAAGGCCCTCATCAGTGTAGAGGCTTAATGTTCCAGCGAAACCATTTTCTGGAGTTTCTAGTTTCGATAGTTGTAATTAAGGATTGAGCGTTGTGGATACTGATTTTTCTGGCATTTGTCAATTAAGTACCCAGAAGCTACTCAATGTCCAATCTCATATTTAATTATTTTTGGGGAGCAAAATCTTGTAGCAAAGCCTGTTGGGAGAAAGAAGAATTAGATTCTGCTGTTGCGCCAATAGTCTCAAGCAGAAGCGCGGGCAGTAGTCTATAGCTGGTAATCAATCTTCTGTCATAAGGGCCAATGATTGCCATTAAACTGAAGGCACAAACGCTCAAGTCCGTCTTTGCCGAGATAACGATTGCGCACCTTTGCGAAGCTTTCAAAGCCTCGCCGCACGCTTGTCACTCTTATGACATCAAATTCCGCCGGAGCTTCTCTGACGGCAATACGCAACCCGCTTCTGCTGATATTTTCTGTTCTCGCGTCCTCTTTACAGATGGGTTCCATCGTCTCGCTGAAGTATTCAACCGTCACAGCCTCTGCTCTCTGCTCGCGCGGTTCGCGCCTGCGTTCAGCTCCGCTCCACCTCTTTGTCCGAAAGACCAACCATGGTTTTTCGAGAAAGCCGACTGGCGGGTGCTCGCCTAAGAATTCCAGCCCGACTACTCGCATCCCTTTTCTTTGCGGCTCGACGCGACGCACCAGAGCATAGACATTGTAGCTCGGTTCTGAGTAGCCGTGGCTGCGCAGCTTCACAGGCAGGGGAAGCGTGATAAATAACACCGTGCCGTGGCGCACGTTCTTGCGCAGCTTGAGGTTGACTCCCGTGCGGCTCACGTCAATCGTTTCGGCCATCTCATCCCATTTACCGTTCTTGCGGTCGCTGCCGATTACGCGCACCGGTATTGAGAGTTTGAATCGCTCGCATCGGCGGCGGTTCCTCCCTGACGTTTTTGAGGATTCCTTATAGACTTCTCGCTCGCAACCCGTTTGAGCGATGCTCACCTGCTGTTCTCGCTCTTGCTCTATGGATTGTTTCGCAAGCGGCGTGGCGGAGGTTTCTTTCGATGCGCGCGGCTTTGTCGCCCCAAACGTCTGGTTGGCAGCAGGCGAGCCGAGCGTCGCGTCGTATTGTTTTCGGCGGCTGAAGCTGGCGAGCGCCGAGAATGCCTGAGACGATTTATTGAAAGCCTGCTCCAGTCTAAGCAGCAGGCCGCCGGAAAGTACGGCTGCGATTCCATAAGGCGGAAAGAGCAGGCCGAGTGTTTCCTGATAAGAGAGCTTTATCTGTTCGTGAGAGGCCGAGCGCTCAACGCCTAGTGTCTGGTAGTGAGTCGCGGCTCGCTCAATGCGATCAAGCAGACCATCTATTTCCAAAAAGTACGCGCTTATCTGTTCGGAAGAGTATTCATCCTCCGTGCGACCATTTATCGGGGCATGAGCTATCGGCATAGGTTTACTCAAAGGAAGATACTAAGTCAACGCAAAGGGGCAGGCCCACTTTACCTAAGATTAAGTCGAAGCCCTACACAGGTCGAGGCTATTATTAACCAGATTCGATATTTGTCAACGGTGTTATTTATGACCGCCACCTCAGGCAGTGACCTACACAGGGCACACGATGGCTCGGTAATAAAATTTTTTCTCAACCGCGCAGTAGTTTCAGCGTTCTTACATCAGGCGCAATTGATGATTGCGAGTCTTTCAAAAGCGGGTGTAGAATCGGCGGTAATAAGTCCAGAAAGAGCAGACCGCGCGGCTGCGGCTGCGTTGGATTAGATTGCGCCTTAACCCACAGGCGCTCGGAGCGAGCGCCTCACCAAAGGAGAATCTGCCATGCACGTTCTCACGCGAACAATCCTCCTAGTTTCGGCGATTTTCATCGCAACGCTTCAAGCTCTGGCGATTACGCCGCAACAATCAAAAGAAGCGAACGACCGACCGGCTTCAATCAGGGGCCGCGCCACCATCGCCGGTAAACCCGCGCCCAACGTCAAAGTGCTGCTCGTCCCAGATCGCTACGACATGCAGCGTCAGTTCAATGCATCTACGGTGACGGATGAAGACGGGCGCTTTCAATTTACGGACATCGCGCCGGGCAGTTATACGATTAGCCCATTCGCGCCTGCGTTTGTAGCGCCGAACGATGTGATTGGGCGACCGGGCAAGAACATCACGCTTGCAAGCGGCGAAGAAGCTGACGGAGTTGAAATCGCGCTCACTCGCGGCGGCGTAATCACTGGCCGGGTCACCAACGCGAACGGGCAGCCACTGGCCGAAGAACAGATTTACCTTGCGCGGCTCGATGAGCGCGGGCAGAAACAGCAGTCCTTCATTCAAAACTTTCAGATGCTGATGACGGACGACCGCGGCGTTTACCGCATCTACGGCCTGCCCGCAGGCCGCTACATAGTCGGTGTCGGCGTTGAGAAGAACGACAGAAGCATCCGCGTAGGCTACGGCAATCTTGTCTATGAGCGCACGTATCACCCGGACGTGACCGACGAATCGAAGGCGAAGATTATCGAGCTTGCGGCGGGCGGCGAAGCTGCAGGCGTAGACATAACGGTAGGCAAACCTGTTAAGACTTACACCGCGACGGGCCGCATAGTTGATGCGGACACTGGCAAGCCCGTGCCCGATCTTTACTATGGCACGGGCAAGTTGTCGCCTGACGGGAAATACGTCGCTTCGATGGGAATGACAGGCGCGCGGTCAAACTTGAAGGGAGAGTTTCGGCTCGAAGGCCTGTGGCCGGGCCGTTATGCTGCGATTGTATCAAGGGGCGGGGCAGACTCTGTTGATTTCTACAGCGAGCCTGTTGTATTTGAAGTAACAGACAACGACGTTACCGGACTTGAAATAAAAGTCCATCGCGGCGCGAGCATAAGCGGAGTCGTCATGCTTGAAGAAGGCAGCAACGAAGAAGCGAGGGCGAAGTTTTCGGAATTGATGATCGGCGCGTCTGTGAGTTCAGAGAGGCTGATCAGTTCAGGCGCTTCGAGTGTGAAGATTCAACCCGACGGCAGCTTTCGCATAATCGGATTGCCGCCCGGCAAAGCAACTCTCTCTCTAAGAATCGGAAACACATTCTTTGAACGAACCGGATTCAATATTCGTCGCGTCGAGCGCGATGGCGTTGAGCAAATAGCAGGGATAGAGGTTTCTCCGGGAGAAAACATTACTGGTGTGAAAGTTATCGTTGCTTACGGCAGTGGCCGCATACGCGGGCAGGTGAAGCTCGAAGGTGTTCAATTGCCCGAAGGCGCGCGGGTGTTTGTCCGGGCCTCTCTCCTAACCAACGAGGACAAACCAAGAATTGAAAGGCCGGTTGAGGTTGACGCGCGCGGACGCTTCGTTATCGAAGGGCTGCCAGCCGGAGATTATGAAGTCTCAATCATCAATCCGGTTTACGTGCCCAACGCGCCGCCGATTCATGTCAAATCGAACAGGCAGGCCGTGACGGTGGCCAACGGCGGCGATGTCGAAGTGACGCTTACGCTCGAATTGAATCCGAAGAAAGATTCGCAGCAGTAAGCGGTCGCATCTTTTGAAATCATCAACCCTTGAGGCAAACAGATGAAGCGACTCTTTTTGATTGTAACCACTCTCGCGATTGTTTGCGCGCAGGCTCTCGCGCAATCTTCGCGCGAAAGCAGGCAGGGGCGAGCCGGTCAACGGCGCGCCGATCCAATCACTGGCCGCATCATAAGCGACACTGGACAGCCTATCGCAAACGCGCGCGTCGGTCTCAACTCACTTGCTAGAAGCTCGCAGGGCTATCGCACAGTGAATGCCGATGAAGACGGTCGGTTCCGCTTCGATGATCTCGCGCCCGGTCTTTACAATATCACACCCAACGCTGCGGGCTATACGACAGCGGGCGAATCAACCGAGCCGAAGTATTACAGGCCCGGCGACAACGTTGAGATAACTCTTATCAAAGGCGGAGTCATCACAGGCATGGTGACAAGCCCGACGGGCGAGCCTGTCGTGGCGGTACAGGTCCGCGCCATCAGAGTGCGCGACGGAGAAGGCCGCCCTGTTCGCTCACAACAACAACCGACCATTGATCGGCAGACAGATGATCGCGGCGTTTACAGGCTCTACGGACTCAAGCCCGGCTCTTACATCGTTCAGGCAGGCGGTCGCTCGCTCTATTATTACAGCACACAATTCATCAACGCCTACGCTGAAGACGTACCGACGTTCTTTCCTTCGTCCACGCGCGACGACGCGGCTGAAGTGACGGTGCGCAGCGGCGAAGAGATAAGCGGCATAGACATACGCTATCGCGGCGAACGCGGCCACGCCGTCAGCGGCAGAATCACAAGCGCGCTGCCGCCGGAAGTCAGCAACAGCTACTTTCCTGTGTTGCTTGTTCACGCTTCGAGCGGTTTCATTCAGTCACAAGCGCAGGCCGATTTTCGATCCGGCAATGGCTCTTTTGCTTTTTACGGCGTGCCCGATGGTGATTATGTGCTGGTCGCGCGACGCAGCGGATACGAAGACCAGAAGGGCGTAAGCTCGCCGCGCATACCCGTTAAAGTCAAAGGCGCGGATGTAACCGGGCTTGAAGTGAAGGTCGCGCCGCTCGGCGTGATTGCCGGGCGCGTTGTGATTGAACGCGCGCAAGCGACAGATAAAAAAACGAAGTGCGAAATCAAGCGGCCTCTTTCAGCAGAAGAGACTATTGTCAATTTGCGCTTTGATGATAATGAAAAGCGGGACGACCTGTCTTCATTTTATATTTCAGGCATGAGGAGTATGCCAAACGAAAAAGGCGATTTCGTTCTCTACGACCTTGAGCCGGGCCGTTACTACATCGCAATGAAGCCGATAGATGAGAATTATTATGTCCGCGCAATCAAGCTTGCGGCAGAAGGGCAATCGAAGCCGCCGCAAGACGCAGCGCGAAACGGTATTAGCGTAAAACAGGGCGAGCGCATTGCCGACCTGACCATCACGATTGCCGAAGGCGCTGCCTCGCTGAGCGGGCGAGTAATAACATCGAAAGAAGGCGAGCGGCTCGCGGAAAGCCTGCGCGTTCATCTCATCCCCGCAGAAAAAGAATCCACCGACGATCTGCTCAGGTTCTACGAAGCAACAGCGCAAGGCGACGGGTCGTTCGCGCTGAACAATGTCGCGCCCGGGCGCTACTTGATTCTCGCGCGCGCGATTTCTGATAAAGACAAAGACGGCGCGCGCCCGCTCGCTCGCGATCCGTTGGCGCGAATGAATCTCAGGCGCGAAGCGGAAGCGGCGAATCTCTCGATTGAGTTGCAGCCCTGCCAGCGCGTCAGCGATTTCACTGTGCGGTACTCGAAATCTGTAGGCAGCAGGCAGTAGGCGTGTTCGCATTAAGCGCCGCAGGCGCGCGATGTTTATAGATGGAAGCAGCACATAAAATTCAAGCTCCATAGAAATGCAATGTTCATATCGCTTCCAGAGAGCTTGTGTGATTCTTTGATCCGATTTCTGCCAACACGCTGCTAACGGCGCTTGCCGCCAAATCCGACAACTGCCTACTGCCTACTGCCTACTGATTTCACGATTCGGTCGCGGTACTCAAGGGCTTTAGCGCGAACCATCGGCTCGTTGATTGTGAGTACGCGGCGGTTGTCCATCACGATGCGACCATTAATCATTACTGTTTCTACGTCGCTCGCTTTCGTCGCGTAAACGAGATGCGAATAAACATTATAGAGCGGAGTCTGATGCTCGCTGTTCATCCCGACAATTATCAAGTCGGCGCGCTTGCCGACTTCGAGCGAGCCTATCTCGCGATCAAGATGAATTGCACGCGCGCCGCCGATGGTCGTCATTTCAAGCGCCTCGCGCGCGTTCAGCACGGTCGGGTCTTTTGACACGAGCTTGTGCAGCTTGGCCGCCGTGTCCATCTCTTCCCACATATTCAAATCATTATTTGATGCCGCGCCGTCGGTTCCGAGTCCCACGTGCACGCCTGCGCGCAACATCTGCGGCACGGGAGCAGCCCCTGCGGCAAGTTTCATGTTTGATTGCGGGCAATGCGCGACGCCCACCTGTCGGCTCGCAAGCGTCTTGATGTCTTCATCCGTAGGCCAGACCATGTGCGCAGCTATCACTCGTTGATCTAAAAGGCCGATGCGGTCGAGATAAGAGACGGAGCTGGAATTATATTTTTCCTGAATTGTTTTTACCTCAGCCTGATCTTCCGCGACGTGAATGACGAGCGGCACGCCCGTTCGTGTTGAAAACTCATGCGCTTGCTTGAGATGCTCGGTTGAAACTGTGTAGGGCGCGTGCGGAGCGATGGCCGGTGTGATGAGCGCATGATTTTTCCACTTCTGCGCGAATCGCTCGGTGTAGTCCATCCCTGCCTGCCATGTTTTATTGTCGGGCGCGGGAAAATCCAAAAGTGTTTCGCCAAGCACGGCGCGCATTCCGGCGCGAGCCGTCTCGTCTGCAATCGCATCCTCGAAGTAATACATATCAACATAGGTCGTCGTGCCGCCTTTGATCATTTCGAGGCAGCCCAATTGCGTGCCCCATCGGACGAATTGCTCATCAACGTTTTTCGCTTCGGCTGGAAAGATATATTTTTGCAGCCACTCCATTAAAACTAAATCATCGGCGATGCCGCGAAACAGCGACATAGGGACGTGCGTGTGCGTGTTGATGAGTCCGGGCATGACGACTTTGCCTGCGGCGTTTATAGTGCGCGCTGCGGTGTACTTCGCGGCGATTTCCGCAGCCGCGCCGACTGCAACGATTGATGAACCACGAATAGCAACCGCGCCGTTTTCAATCACGCGCGCGGATGCGTCCATCGTGACAACGGTTCCGCCGCGAATGATTATGTCTGCGCGCTCGGCTGCGCTTGCGCAAAAAGGAATGACGGTGGCGATTAAAGCAAGAATCAGGAAGATGATTACGACGTTTTTTTTCAAACAATGCCCTCCGACTCTACGAAATCTCTGCGTCTGCATGAAAGCCATGCACAGTGCCGCAGGCGCAGAGACACTCAGATTATTGATTAGCTCACGCCTTCTAAGAATCTCGCGTCGAATGCTTCGGGGAATAACTCTTTGATGGCGAACTTCTGAACATCGCCGGAAAGATTAGCCAGTATCACCTCAGTGTCGTCCGACGAGAACTCCCAGATCATCTGGCGGCAGCAGCCGCACGGTGGCGTAGGATTATCGAAATCGGCGACGACAGCCATCTTTGAAATCTCCTGCGCGCCTTCGCTCACGGCTTTGAATATCGCCACGCGCTCGGCGCACATCGTCAGCCCGTAAGTCGAGTTCTCGATGTTGCAGCCGGTAAAAACTCGGCCATCTGCAGCGAGCAGCGCCGCTCCGACTTCAAAATTTGAATAAGGCGCGTGCGCCATCGAGCGAGCCTCTTTCGCCCGCTCGACCAATTCATCATCGCTAACTTTGTTTCCGCTTCTCTTCCCCATTCGACTCTCCAATCAGTGGCCAGTTGTCTGCAGGCAGTTATCGGTACTGCTATTGAATAACCGACCATCGGCTACCGGCTACCGATCTCTTCAAGTGTGCGCGCGAGTATTGATTGAATCTTTCCCGTGATCAGATCAATGCCGACTTCATTATGCCCGCCTTCGGGTATGATTATATCAGCATAGCGTTTGGACGGCTCGACAAACTGCAAATGCATTGGCCTAACAGTCGTCAGGTACTGACTGATGATTGATTCGACGGTGCGCCCGCGCTCGTGCACATCGCGGTCGAGGCGGCGTATGAAGCGAATGTCTGCGTCCGCATCAACGAATATCTTGAGGTCCATCAAGCCGCGCAGCTTCGAATCAACAAACACAAGAATGCCTTCGACTATGTGGACGGGACGCGGCTCGACTCTGATAGTCTCGCCTTTGCGCGAGTGCGTGGCGTAATCGTAGATGGGTTGCTCGATGCTTTCGCCCGCGCGCAACGCTTCGAGGTGATTGATGAGCAATTCCGTGTCGAAAGCATCGGGGTGATCGAAGTTGACCTTGTGCTTAAGGTCAAGAGGCATGTCGCCGAGATTGCGATAATAAGAATCGTGCGGAAGATAGACGACGTTTTCAGCCCCGACCGATGTAATTATTTTTTGAGCAACCGTAGTCTTTCCAGAACCCGTGCCGCCGCTTATGCCGATTATCATGCGGATTATTCTAGCAGAAGGATACGGCTCGATGTAGAGGCGCGCTACTGCTTACTATAGACCTTCTGTTTTCAAATGCGTTCTTTTTGCCTATCGGACCAACCTACGAGACGCTATTTCTTTTTAGTAGAAAGATAGGCTTTCGTCTGCTGGCGCACTATATCAATGAGGTTTCCCATCGCGAGGTTCACATCAATCAAGTGCAGTCCCCAGTCGGCCTGCACCTGTCCGCCTACTACCACATCTCCGACTATGTCATCCGTGCGCGGGTCTTCCGGGTTTCCATGCACGGTGACTGCAAGGTAAGAGCCTTTTTCATTCGAAACGCACTCAGCCGTAAGCAATCCCGGAACGCTCACGAAAGGCGTGTTGATTGGCTTCGCTGGTGTGACCCACGGGCGCGGCTCGGCTGACGACGATACGATGCTTCGCCCGGCAGACGCTAAGTAGGCGTGTAGCTCGCCGCTGCCGCCGCCAAGCGCGGCAGGGTTCACGCACGCGGCCTCCATACCTTCTTCTCTCACTCGACCAAATCGGCTGTTGGCCGGTGGCGGAACGTTTGCGCGAAAAGATGCATAAGCGATGACGCATCCGGTCTGTGATGCCGAACGGCAAAGCGGCATCTGCTTGAAAGCCCCGCCTACGTCCTTTCCCTTCGGCACAGGAAGATTTGTGCCCAAAAGCAGCGCCGAGATGACGCGCTGTTGAGCGGGCTTGCCGTCAATCTCGTTGCGGATAAGTTGAGTCAGCACGCCTGAGCCTTGCGAGTGACCAATCAGCACGACGCCGCGCCCCTGATTGTCATGCTCAAGATAATATTTCCACGCATCAACAACGTCGTTGTAGCCGAGCGCGCGGTCAACCGCCATTGGCTTGCCCGCAATCCCCGCGCGCAGCGCAGTCAACGTCACCTGCCGGTAGAGCGGCGCATAGGTTCGGCACACCGAGCCGAAGCGCGCGAATTGAGCTCGAATCACAGCCATCTCTTCCGGTCCCGCATTCATATCGCTGTTTGGCGTCGGGTCCATCGAGACTGTCGGATAGACGTAGAAGCAATCAATCGGCGCATCAGGATTGCGTGACCACTTCTCGATTGTGAGTTTCCCATCTGCGGCAATAACGGTTGTCGTCAGGTCAGCGGCGCAGGCGTCCTGCCTGCCCGGGCGACAGAGCCAGTTCTTTCCGTCGCTATAATCATTCTTGCTTGCCGTGTTAGTTGTTGCGGGTTGCGCCTGTGATTGCGCAAGAGCCTTTTTGCTGCCAACGAATCCAATAAAAATCAAAGTTGCAATCAGAAAATATCGCCACATAATCCCCCCCGTCGAATGCTTGGATTCAAAAATAAGCAAAACCGAAAGAGCCAAAGCGCGATTCTTGCTCTGTCACGCGAATCTAATCCCCGCTTTCTTCCGTCACAAGTCGCGGGATGACGCGCACAATCAACTCAGCAAGCTGATGGCCCGCGCGCGCGCCGACTTCCATCACTTCGTTGTGATCAATCTCCGTCGCAGTAAGCCCGGCGGCTATGTTCGTGATACAGGAAATCGCGAGCACCTTCATACCGGAATGGCGCGCGACTATGACTTCGGGCACGGTTGACATGCCGACGGCGTCGGCTCCGAGCTTTCGCATCATGCGAATCTCTGCCGGAGTCTCATACGACGGGCCGCGCAGCCCAAGATAAACTCCCTCGCTCAATCTAATACCCATCTCGCGCGCCGCGTCGTGAGCTACGGCGATATAAGCGGGCGTATAGACCGATGTCATATCAATAAAGCGCGGGCCGAACCGCTCGTCATTAGGCCCGCGCAGAGGGTTATCGCCCATCAGATTGATGTGATCGGTTATGACCATCAGCGAGCCGGGCGCAAGATGCGAGTCAACGCCGCCCGCCGCGTTCGTCAAAACAAGCGAGCGAATGCCCATCAGCGCAAAGACTCTGACAGGCAAAGTGACTTCCTGCATTGAGTAGCCTTCATAAAAATGGAACCGCCCCTTCATCACCACAACGTCAACGCCATTGCATGAGCCGATTAATAATTTTCCCGCGTGGCCTTCTACGGTCGAACGGCAAAAGTGTGGTATCTCGTCGTAAGGAATCTCAACCGCGTCGGCTATGGCATCGGCGACGCCGCCCAGCCCTGACCCAAGCACTACGGCCACGCGCGGATTCCGCCCCTGAGCTTTCGACGCAATGAAGCGCGCCGCTTCTGATGCTTTTTCGTAGATTGGTATCGTCACCTTTCCCCTCTGTCTTCAGGTATCAATGCAGAATATGTCAGTCGCTATAGTTACTGCAACGCGATTGTGAGAAGCCGCTCACCAGAATTTCCACCATGGTTTACGCCGCGACCTCGCCAATTCGCTCTCCGGCGGATTCTGAATGACTATTGTCAAATCGCGCGGCTGATCGGGCATCCATCCTTCGGCAAGCAAATCGCTGATGAAGCCGAGCACGGTTCGTCCCTGAAACTCCATGTCGGCGCGAGCAGCCCGGCTCATGTCATCACTCAAATACGTCCGCACCATCACGGGAAAAACTTGGTTGCCGCGAATAAGCTCAACTGACCAGTCGGTTCCCGGTCGGCTCGTGCCGTCCGGCTGAAAGAAGTGCGCCGAAAGATACCCTCTTATTCGCATCATCCATTCAGGCTGGCTCATCTTGTCTCCTTTACATAAGGCGTGCCGATGGCTCGCGGCGGAGTGGCTCGTCCGATGAAGCCCGCAAGCACTACCATCGCAAGCACGTAAGGAATAATTTGAATGAACTGCACGGGAATCGGCAGCACGTTTTGCAAGCGGTCGCTGAGCGCATCGGCGAATCCGAACAACAGGCACGCGAAGAATGCGCCTACGGGATGCCACTTGCCGAATATCAAAGCTGCGAGCGCGATGAATCCGCGACCCGCAGTCATGTTCCGTGTGAACAATGAATTCTGCGCGATTGAAAGATACGCACCGCCTATTCCTGCAAGCACCCCGCTCAGAAGCACGCCCGCATAGCGCATTCGCTCAACGCTTATCCCGGCGGTATCTGCCGCTTCGGGATTTTCGCCGACGGCGCGGAGCCGCAATCCGAATCGCGTGCGGAATAAAACGTAGTAGCTAACGGGAACCATCGCGACGGCGAACGCGGCGATGGCGTAAGGACTCAAGGTGTATTGCTGTTCAAGCTGGCGGGTTGAGCCTGTTGATTCAAACAGCGCGCCCGACGCGAGCGCGGGCACGCCCAGAAACAGGATGTTAATCGCCGTGCCGACCACGACCTGATCGGCTTTGAATTGAATCGAGGCTATGGCGTGAATCAACGCCGTCGCAAGCCCTGCGACTATTGCCGCCGCAAGCCCAAGCCAGGGATTGAGCGTGAAGACCGTCACCGCAGCAGCAGTGAACGCGCCCGCGAGCATTATTCCTTCGAGCGCGATGTTGATGACTCCGCTGCGCTCGGAATACATCCCGCCAAGCGCGGCTAAGATTAGCGGCGTCGAATACCTGAGCGTTGCCGCCAGCGTCGCTATGATTGCGTCCAGCATAATCAATCCGGTTACGGGTTCCGGGGTTCAGGTTCCGGGTTCTTATTCTCAATGCCGGAACTCGAAACCCGGAGCACGGAACTAGGTTTTTCTCGGAAGCAGCCGCCGCGCGCCGAATCTGAAGATCGCTTCGCACGCGACAAAAAGAATTATTATCGCCTGCAAGATTACGGCCCAGTCTTTCGAGACCTTAAGCGTGAATATATCAATGAACAGGCTCGCGCGATGGAGCGCGCCCAGAAGTATCGCCGCAAGAAAAACGCCCGCCGGGTGATTGCGCCCAAGCAGCGCGACCGCTATGCCTGTGAACCCGAAGCCCGCCGAAAAGCCATCGTAATAACGATAGCGGAAACCGAGCACGTCGTTTATTCC
This sequence comes from Blastocatellia bacterium, assembly GCA_035575515.1. GTDB lineage: Bacteria > Acidobacteriota > Blastocatellia > UBA7656 > UBA7656 > DATLXU01. Next base: position 18,160 of record DATLXU010000104.1, on the reverse strand, counting down.
AACCATCCCTGCAAGCATTCCTGATATGACCATCGCAGTGATGATGTTGCGCTTGATTGATATGCCGCCGTACTCAGCCGCCGACGGATTGACTCCGACTGCGCGCAACTCGTAGCCCCACTTCGTCTTCCACAAAAAGACGTAAACCGCGACGCACATCAACACAGCCAGAAAGAAGGCCACGTTCGTCGGCAGCACCGATGGGAAATCAATTCCGAGCGGCGCGAGCACGTCGTGCAATCGCGGAATGTGCGGTCCTGTCACCACGCCGTCTTTCACCTGAGCAATCGCCTTGCTTTCAAGAATCGGATCGCCCGGCTCGTTGTAATGGTACTTCGTCAGGTAGCTGACTATTCCAACTGCGATGAAGTTCATCATGATTGTCGTGATGACTTCGTGCGCGCCGAACCGAGCTTTGAGCACGCCCGGTATGCCAGCCCACAGTCCGCCCGCGACGACGGCTCCGAGCATCGCAAGGATGACGACAATGACCGCAGGCCAGCCCGGAAACATGAGCGCGACCCACGCCGTCGTGAAAGCCGCGACGATTAGCTGGCCCTCGGCTCCGATATTGAGCAGCCCGCACTTGAACGCGACGGCGACGGCTAGCCCGGTGAATATCAGCGGCGTCGCGTAAAAGAGCGTGTAGCCGAACCCTTCGACCGAGCCGAACGCGCTTGCAAAAAAGAGTTGATAGACGAGCAGCGGATCGTCGCCGACTATCCACACGATGACGCCGCCGACCAGAAACGCCACCACAACGGCGATAACAGGAAAGATTAATTCTTTGAGTGCGTCCTTCATATCTTGTCTTGGATGTCGGGTGCCGGGTGCCGGGTGCCGGTAGAGGCAGCTTCTTCCCTGCCCAATGACCCCCGCCCCCCGCCCCCTGCCCGGCCGCCCGTCATCATCAAGCCGATCTCCTCTTCGCTGACCGTCTTCGGGTCAACCTCGCCGACGATGCGCCCCTCGTAAATCACGATAATGCGGTCGCTCAGGCTTAAGACTTCATCAAGCTCGGCTGATACGAGCAGGACGGCTGCGCCATTGTCGCGCATCTCGATGAGCTTTCTATGAATGAACTCCGTCGCGCCGATGTCAACGCCGCGCGTAGGCTGCGCGACCAAAAGAAGTTTGGGATTGATGTCGAACTCGCGCGCGACTATTAGCTTTTGTTGATTGCCGCCCGAAAGCGCGCGCGCGGGCAGTTCGATATTCGGCGGGCGCACGTCGTATTCCCGCACGAGCCTCTTAGCGCGGTCAATTATTACGTTGCGCTTCAAAAGGACTGAGCCTGAAATCGGCGCATCCCGATGAACTCCTAAAATCAAATTGCTCGCAAGGTCGAACGGCAGAAGCAACCCGCGGCGATGGCGGTCTTCGGGTATGTGAGCGATGCCGCGCCGCTTGCGCTCGTGCGTGTCTGTCTCGTTGATGCGCTTGCCTTCAAGCAATATCTCGCCCGCAGACGGCTCGCGCAAACCCGCGAGTATCTCGACAAGCTCTGTCTGCCCGTTGCCTTCAACGCCCGCCACGCCGAGCGTCTCGCCGCCGCGCACTTCAAATGAAATGTCTTCAAGTATCGCGTTGCCTTCCGCGCCTCGAAGCGAAAGGCCGTTGACCGAAAGCACCGCCTGGCGCGGGCGGGCTTCATCTTTTTTCACGCGCAGCAGAACTTCGCGCCCGACCATCATCCGCGCAAGCCCTTCGGCAGTCGCTTCGCGCGTGGGCAGGTTGCCGACAACTCGACCATCGCGCATAACGGTGATGTTGTCCGACAGCGCAAGCACCTCTTGCAGCTTGTGCGTTATGATGATGATGGTCTTCCCCTGATCGCGCAATCCGCGAAGGATTGCGAACATCTCTGTCACTTCCTGCGGCGTGAGCACCGCCGTAGGCTCATCGAGTATGAGAATTCGCGCGCCGCGATAAAGCGTCTTCAAAATCTCGACTCGCTGCTCCTGCCCGACGGATAAATCAGCGATGCGCGCATCGGGATTGACCTTTAATCCGTACTGCTCGGACAGCTCTCGCACGCGAGCGCGCGCCTGCCGGAAATCAATCGCAAGCCCCGCGACAGGCTCCGCGCCGAGTATGATGTTTTCCGTGACGGTGAGCGGTTCGACAAGCATGAAGTGCTGATGCACCATGCCCAATCCGAGCGCGATTGCGTCTTTAGGCGAGTTGATTGCGCGGTGCTCGCCGTCAATTAAAATCTCGCCCTCGTCGGCTGTGTAAAAGCCGTAGAGGATGTTCATCGCGGTAGATTTGCCCGCGCCGTTTTCCCCTATGATGGCGTGAATCGTCCGGTCAGCGACGGCAATGTTGATGTGGTCATTGGCGACCACTTCGCCGAACTGTTTAGTGATGCCGCGCATCTCGACAGCGTATCTCGTATCGTCGCTCATAAGTAGTAAGAATGCGCTCTCCGAATGAAGCAAGTCGGAGAAAGTTTTGAAGGCCGCGTTATGATAATTGATTCGAGGCAGGATGTGAAGAGCGACACGGAGACGCGCAGACGCGGGGACGCGGCAATTAACGACCAGAGCAGCCTTCTTGCAGGAGCGGCCCGGCGGTAGCCGCTTCTACATTGATATAAGGCTGGGTCAATCACTTGAGCGAGCGGGCCGAGAGCACAAGAATCAGCCCCTTGTTGCCGAGCGTCGCCGTTCCCACGACGACCTTCTCGCCGCTGCGCAGGCTGAGATCAGTGCGAATGCGGGCACTGCCTGCCTCGCCGCCAAAGTTGAAGGTGGTATCTCTCAGTTGCACCGTGTTGCCGCCGGAAGCATCAGAAGTGAGATTGACGGCCTGCACTTGATACTCGTAAGCGGAATTAAGTGACCGATCTCTCCCGCCTATGCTGCCGGGAATCTCCGCTTGCCCGTTTAGCTGAACTACCCTCGCCCCATCTCTGACCCGTTGAACTACCGTTGCAATGTTCGTATAGTTCTTGTAGTTGAGCGTGGCTTGCAACTGCTTGAGAACATCGCTCAGGTCAGATGGAGCCTGACTGGTTACTCCCTCGACGTTTGAAGCTATCAAAATATGCATTCGCAACTCCACATCGGTCTGTGGCGGCAGCGGCGTGTCGAGTCGCTTCAGAGCTTCTTCTATCGCGGCAATGTTTTCAGGGAAATCGCGCACTGTGATTGTCTTGAACTCGTCGCTCGATTGAATGGTCGCGCCCTTGAATCCGCTCGTGAGCGGAGCAAGCGCCCTCACCAGAGCGCTGGGGTCGCGGTGCTTTACGTCGAACACTTTGCCTTTGAACCCCGTGAAGTCAACATATTGAGATTCGCGCGCAGGTTGAGGTGCCGGCTGCGGCTGAGCCGGTTGCGGTTGCTGGCCGAACGCGGCAAGCGCGAGCGACAACGTCACGACGATTGCTGTTGCGAGCTTTGTCTTGATTAAAACCATAAAGCCTCCTGTCCTCTTTCTGTCTCTGGATTTAATGGGCGCGAGTCAACCTCTTTGGGAGCGAACCAGATTATGCGGATGTTCGGATCGCTCGTCTGAATCTCGATGCGCAGCATCTCTTGAGAGTTGCTGACAACATCTGGCTGCGCTTCTTTCACATTAAGTACCGGACTCTGTTCTTTAGCAACGAGCGTCTGCCGCGTTGTCCTGCTCGAACGATTGTGAGCTTTTATCATCGCGCGCCGACCGGCTGCCGGGTCTGTGGCTGGCGTGAAATCGGCTCTGGGAGCCGGTTTCGCGTCTTCCGGTTGCGCCGAAGGCTGCCTGTTTGCTTCTGCCGCGCCGGCGACCGATTCGCTGCCGTCACTGGTTGGCGCAGCCGTCCTTGCGCGGAAGAAGTAAAAGGTCAACGAGGCGATAACGATCGCTAATGCAGCCGCTGCGACCATCCGCCTCGCGCTCAATCGCTCAATCATTCGATTGAAAAACGAGGCGCGAACATCATGCAGGGTGATTTCGCCAAGCACGCTGCGCTTGAGCCAGTTGAGTTCGTCGTCTTCGAGTTCAATCATTGGCGCAGAGCGCAGCAAGTTCTGGCTTTCGCGATACTCCGACGCGAGGCGATTGCACTCGCGGCAGGTGTTCAGATGCAGTGTCACCGCGTCTGCTTCATCCGCGCGCGCGTCGCCCTCAACGTACAGCGGTAAAAGTTTTTCAATGCGCCTGCAATTCATCACGTCACCTTCGGCGCGACTGTTTCATCGCGCGCTCGTAAAACTTCTTTATCTTCGCGCGGGCCGAGCTTACCTGCGAGCGAATCGTCGTTTGACTCGACCCAAGCGCACGCGCCGCTTCTTTCGTTGTCAATCCTTCGAGATCGCGAAGCACAATGGCCGCGCGCTCTTTTTTCGTCAGCGTGTCGAGCGCCTTGAGTATCATCGCCTGCTGCTGCGACTTGATGACTGCCGCTTCAATATCATCGCCGCTCGCTATTGCGTCGAGCGTTCCCGCTTCGCGCTCCGATTCAAAAGAGCTTAACCGGGCGTTTCGATTCCTTCGCGCAAAATCGCGACAGACGTTGATGACGATTCGATAAAGCCACGCGTTGAAATCTTCTTCGACCTTAAAGCCGCGCAGGTATCTGTAGACCCTTAGAAAGGCTTCCTGCGCCGCGTCGAGCGCGTCCTCGCGGCTGCCAAGCATTCGCCACGCTGTTGAAATGACACGCCGCTGGTATTGCTCGATTATCTGTTCGAACGCAGCCGTGTCGCCTGCCTTCGCCCGCTCGATTACGCAAGCTAAAGGTGAGCAGTTGGTTTCCGCAGCTTCGCCAACTCGCAGGCTGTCCGTCATCAGAGCTATTTCAGCGACCTCGCCCGACACTGTTTTTCTGCTCCTCGCTCCTCTATTGATTACTACTCGATGAATCGAAAAAGCGTTGAAGAATTTTTATCTACGACTCGTTAAACGCGACGGCGCGCGGCGGGTTCTTTTATGAAAGGAAGGATTATTTCAGGTACTCGCGCTCGATTGCGTCAATCTTTGCCACGCGGCGCTTGTGACGCTCTTCGGCAAGCTCAGTTGAAAGCCACGCCGTGACTATCTTGCGCATCATCTCCGTTGAAATCACACGGCCGCCGAGCGTAAGGACGTTTGCGCCGTTGTGCTCGCGGCTGTTGCGCGCAGTCGCTTCGTCGTAGCACATCGCGGCGCGCACGCCAGGCACTTTGTTCGCCGCCATGCAAGAGCCAATGCCTGCGCCGTCAACCATTATGCCGAGATCGCACGCGCCGCTCGCGACGGCCCGCGCTACCGCGTGCGCGTAGTCTGGATAATCAACCGCATCGGTCGAGTGCGCGCCGAAGTCCTGAAATTCGTGGCCGAGTTCCGCGAGCACGCGCTTTATCTCTTCTTTCATCTCGAACCCGCCGTGATCTGCGCCCAGTGCAATCCTACGGCGACGAGCCGCGCGCCTCCGCACCCGTTCAACAGTGATGCCGCGCTCGCGAATTAAATCTTCAGCAAGCGGCGTGATGATCGCGCTTTCGTCAACTCTGATTGTGTCGCCCGAAGCGGCGGGGCGAATCTCGCGCTCGGTGATTACCTGCTTGCCTCTTTCATCAATCGTAGCCATCAAATTTTGGATTTTAGATTTTAGATTTTCGATTGTCGAATAAATCTGACCGTGCAAGACTTGGTGAATCCCCTATAATTCTCCGAGACACGGCGAACTCTCTCCGGCTTACCCAAAATCCAAAATCTAAAATCCAAAATCGGGCGGCGTTGACAGCGGTCAATTTCATTTCGTATATTGCACGCTCTAACGAAACACACAACACAAGGAGACAACGATGAGCGCCGAAGAGCGGGCATCTTTCATCAATGATCCAAACTTGAAAGTTTTAATCACGACCGAACAGTTGCAGGCGCGCGTGCGCGAGATGGGCCAGCAGATAACGCGCGATTACGCGGGAAAGAATCTTCATCTCATCGGCGTGCTCAAAGGCGCGTGCGTATTCCTGTCGGACTTGATGCGAAATATTGATCTGCCGATGTCGCTCGACTTCATAGGCATATCGAGCTACGGCGCGGCGACCAAATCCTCAGGCGAAGTGCGCATCACTAAAGACCTCGATATGAGCCTCGCAGGAAAAGACGTACTCGTCGTCGAAGACATAATTGATACAGGGCTGACGTTGAATTACATGGCCAATATATTCCGCTCGCGCGAAATCAACTCTCTCGCTATCGCCGCGCTGCTCGATAAACCCGACCGCCACGAGATTCAGATTGATGCTAAGTATCTCGGCTTCACCATCCCGAATCATTTCGTTGTGGGATACGGTCTCGACGTAGGCGAGTTGTACCGCAACCTTCCCTTCATCGCCGTGCCGCAGAACCCTGAGAGTCTTGTAAAGAATGGGCATTAAGGATCAGGCCCGTGGCTCACTTTGTTCTTCTCCGCACGCGCGGCAAAGTGCCGCGCCCCAAGTGAAGCCAGCCCCAAAGGCAAGAATCAATCCGTAAGAGCCAGCGCGAAACCTGTGCTCGCGACTTGCTTGCCACAACGCAAGAAATACAGATGCGCAGCTCGTGTTGCCGAAGCGCACGACATTTATGACGACGCGCTCTTCTGCAATCGCGAGCTTCTTTGCAATCGCGCGCAGCAGGTTCGCATTCGCCTGATGAAGACGGCGCGGATATGATTGACCCGAAATTCAAAGACTCGTTCAAGCGACCGCTGCTTACGGAATTTGAAGCTGAAGCCCTTTACTACCTCGCGCTCGGTTTATCCAATTGGGCAATCGCGCGCAAGTGCAGCCTCAGCCTTCGCGGAGTCGAAAGCCGTCTTGCGACGCTCTACGAAAAACTCTTCGCCTCGTCGACAGAAGGGACTGCAAACGAAACTTACGACAAACTCGCTTACAACGTGCGAACGCGCGCCTTCTTCGAAGCCCTGCGACGCGGTTTGATCAATAGCGATGAGCTTGAGAAAGCCGCAGCCGACCTCGAAGGCTGGATCGAGCGCGACCGCAAGCGATACTTTGAAGAATTAAAACGACGCGAGAGCCGGTAATGCTCAAATTGAGGTCAATAATTCACCGCAGAGAAGACTGACAATACCTCTGCGAAACCTCTGCGCTCTTTGCGCCTCTGCGGTGAATGAGCTTCACAGGAGAGCCGTTCCTCACCTATTCAAAGACGACTCTATAGCGCAACGATGCAGCGCGATTTGCTGCCTGGTGTTAGTCGCATCGGCAATTGCGCTGCCTGCGAGTGACAAGTCTGAATCCACGCCCTCAAATCTTCATCAATGGGGCGCGGTGACTCTGTTTCACGGGCTGCCTTCGGATCACGTGCGCACGATAGCTCAAAGCAGCGATGGCGCGATGTGGCTCGGAACCGATGGCGGGCTTGCCCGCTACGATTGCCGCCGCATTCAGAAGATCGCAACCGAAGGAATCGCCGCCTCGCGCATCCTTGCGCTCAAGCTCGACGACACGGGCGCGCTGTGGATTGGAAGCGATGCGGGCGCGGCTTCGACCCCAAAGCGAGCGCGGCGAAGACAGGTCGCGGGCTTGCAAATATTCGCTCGCGCGCAAGCCTCATTGAAGCGGAAGCCAGTTGGAACAAGCGCGCGGAAGGCGGAACCGTCTTCATACTGCGCAAACGCGCGGCGGTTAAGAACGATGCTGTGAAGGCGTGATTCTTAGGCATAGACCAGCATCGTCAGTTTGGCGAAGGTGAACCTGGTATAGACAATAACGTGAGTTCCGGGTTGAAGAACCAGAGTTGCCACATACTTGACGACTCCCCCAAAGCTCATGCCCGCCGGACCAACTGGCGCTCATCGCCTAACTCTCGGCTTCATCAAGACCATCTTCGCTTCGGCTACGCTGAAAGCTCTTTCATTGCTGCCTCAATTTATCATCAAGTCCCGCGAGTGAGCCGTTCAGCTTTTTGTATAACGCTTCGATCTGCGCCCGCCTCACCGACGAAGTCGGCGCGTTCGCCTCGTAGCTTGCGATGTATAAATCGAGCGCGCGACGCTCGTCGCCCATCTCCTGCGTTGCGACCGCCAGGTGCCACATCGCCGCTTTGCGCTCGGCGCTCGGCGGATAATTTTCTAGCGAGCGCGTCAACGCCTGAACAGCCGACTGCGTATTGCCCTTCTTGAAAAGCGCCCAGCCGAGCGCGTCGTAAGCGCGGCCCAGAAAGACCGATCTTCGGCCCGCTCGATCGAGCAGCGGCGCATCGCGCATGGAGTTTTCAGGCTCGGTCGCTTTGTCGGCCATCGCAATCGCGCGCCGGGCAAGCTGCTCGGCTGCGTCGAGCGCGAGACTGTTTTCCGTCAGCCTGCGCGAAACCCAGATCATGCGAAACGCCTGTCGGCCATCGTCAAGCGTCGTGAAAGTCTTTATCGCAGCGAGCAATTGCTCAATTCCCGGCAAACTCGCATCCGCGCCCGCTGATAGCTCCGCGTTCGAGTTATCTTCGCCTGCTGGCTGCGCGCGGCGCGGGCGAGTCGCGTTCTTCAAATCTTCCTGCTGAGATGCGGATTCAGTCTGTCTTGCGCGGCGACGAGTCGCTGTTGTTTGAGTCGGCTTGCGCGCGGCCAGCGCCATCTTCGTGTAGTGATCAATCCTCGCCAATGCTTCGGCCAGACGGTATTGCAGCGTCGTCGTCGGATGATCGTTAAGGAAAAGCGCGGCCTGTCGCTCGCGCTCGATTAATAGATCAAGTCTCTGCGAGCGAGCTTTGACGGCTCCGCCGAGCAACGCCTCGAATTCGCCGTCGCTGTTGATGGTAAAGACAGGATTCATCACTTCGAGCGCCTGATCGTAACCGTCAACGGCCATCAACGCTTTTATTAATTCAAAGCTGAGTGTTGCGAAGTTGCCGTGTCCCTGCGCGCCGATTAGCGTCGAGAGGGCGTCGCCGTACTTGCCTTCGAGCAGGTCAATGTTCGCTTTCGCGATGAAGGCCCACGCATAGCGAGGCTCGATGCGAACTGCTCGTTCAATCAGTTGCCGCGCCTGCTCCCACTTCTTTCGCGTCGTGTAGAAATAAGCCAACTGCGTCAGGAAGCGATAATCGCCGGGCGCAAGCTCCATCTCGCGCTTGATCTCAGGCTCGGCTTCTTCGTCGCGTCCGAGCGCGAGAAGCGCAATCGAAAGCCCTCCGTGAGCTTCCGGGTCGTCGGGCTTGATCGCGAGCTGGCGGCGATAGTAATTGACCGCGCCTTCGTAATCGCCCCTCGCGCGAGCTAGGTTTGCGAGATTCAGGTTGGCGTATTCATCTTTCGGATCAAGCTCAATAGCGCGCTGGAACTCTGAGGCTGCATCGTCGAGCCGCAGGCCTATCAGATAAGCCGTGCCGAGCGTGTTGTGAGCGCGATGATCGTCGGGCGCGAGTCGAACTGCATGCTCAAGCACGCGCACGGCTTCAAAAGGCGCTTCGATCTGAACGTAGAAGAATCCTATCTCAATCAGGCGATTCGGGTCCGATTCAAAGCGGCTCTCAAACGAGCGCATCAGCTCGGCTGATTCGGCGCGGTAGCCGAACGCGTTCATCGCCATCGGCAAAGGGAAGATGAATTGCCCGAAGACCTTGTCGGTTATCACAGCGGGCGCAACGCGGAAGACCGATCTGAATGCCTGCATCGCGGCATGCGGGTTTGCTTCGCGAAGCATCTGCTCGCCACGAAGCGCGTACTCGCGCATCAGTAACTCGCGCGCTTCCGGTTCGAGTTCCGAGCCGCGATAAGTGACAAGGAATTTTTCGAGCAGGTCTATCCTCTCCTGCTGAGATGAAGTGGCGCGGGCGCGATCAAGCGCCTCGCTCGGCGATTGCGGCGCAGGTTCAGCCGTTGTTGTCTTAGTGCTTTGTTTGGGCGGAGATTTTCTCGGCTGGCTCTTTTGAGACTTTGCGGCGGGCTTTGGTCGCTGAAGCGAAAACGCGTTTGCGCACAATGCAATAATAATCAAAAGGCAAAAAACAGAAGGCAGACGGAGGCGTTTATCTTTGCAGCTCGATTGCGATGTGTTCATGACTGATTCCCTTCCCGAAACCATTATAACTTGTTCGAGAACTTCTACGCCTACTGCTCACCACCCACCGCCTGCTGCGAAGCGATTGCTTCAACCAGCACACGGCCCACGCGATTTGACGGCTGCTCAATTCCGAGCATCGCAGCGACCGTAGGCGCGATGTCCGATGGCGTGCACTCGACGTTGTAGCGGCCCGGTCGCACGCCCGCGCCGAAAAAGATCACGGGCACATGAGTGTCGTAGTTGTATGCGCTGCCATGCGTCGTAGCAAGCGCAGCTTCGACGAAAAACGAAAAGGGCTTCGCAATCAGCCACACGTCGCCCGAACGCAGGCGGTTAAATCCATTCACAACGCGGCGGGCAATCGGACCCGCAGGCACACGCCCTTCGACAATCTGACTGCGCGTGAAGTAATTAACGATGCCCGGAATCGTCAGTGCAGCTTCGCCTGCAACACGCTCTGCTTCTGCCGGATCAACTTTGCGCTCAGCCATCACCTTGCGGTCGAGGTACAATTGATCGTTGACGAACGACTGCACCCACTTTTCTCCCCCAAAACGGGCTTCCAGAGCCTTTTCCGCGGCTTCCATAACTTCCTTCGGCGATATTCGGTCTGCATCGAATCCTACGGAGCGCATGTATTCAGGCACGGGCGCAACCCCGTGATCCCCCGTCATGAAAATTAAAGTGTTTGCCAGCCCCACACGCTTATCAACGTAGTTGAGCAGGTCTGCAATCACCTTATCGAGCCGGACATAAATGTCGAGCACCTCCTGGCTATCCGGCCCGTAAGCGTGGCCCGCAAGGTCGGGAGTCGAGAAGCTTATCGAGAGCATGTCCGTGTACTGGTCAGCGCCGAGCGATTCAGCTTCGAGCGCCGCTTTGGCGAAATCGGCGAGATACTCTGACGCAAACGGCGTAAGCTCGAACGCGCCGTAGAATTTCGCGCCGGGCTTCTCTTCGCCTCCCGTCACAACGTAAGGAAACTTTTTGCCGAGCGATGAAGCTTGCACGGCCAGATAATCTGCCTGCGCGCGGCGGTACGCATCATCTTTCAACGTGCGTTCCCATTTCGCGCCGAAGTATTTATCTGGCCGCTCAGTCTTGTTGAATTGCTTGACCCATGCGGGAAGCTCTTTGAAGTAGTAGTCGCTTGAAACGAACGTGCCCGTATTACCGCTGAACCAGAAAGCTCCGTTAGGCCGCTGCCCGCCCGGAAGTATCGCCGCTCGATCCTTCAGCGAGACGGCCACGACTTTCGATTGAAAATTATTCGACAATCGAATCTGGTCTCCGATAGTCGTGCCTATGAGCGCGCGAGGGCTGTATGAACCGGCTTCGCTCGAAGGCCCGTTGTCTGAAAGCGCATGCGCCGCCGGGTCTGAAATCATGATGCGCACTTTGCCCGACTGGCGATCAAACCAGGTGTTGCCCACAATTCCGTTTTGAGCCGGGACCGAGCCGGTGAAAATCGCTGCGTGGCCCGGAGCCGTGAAGGTCGGAACGTAATCGTAATTGGCGTTGGTGAAGAATGCGCCCTCATTCATCAACCGGCGAAAGCCGCCCGCGCCGAACAGGTCGGCGAAGCGCTCGAGAAAGTCATAACGAAACTGGTCAATGACGATCCCAAGCACGAGCTTCGGGCGAGCAGCGCGAGCGCCGTTTGCTCTGGCGTTACGCTGCCTCTGCATCTGAGCAGTCGCAGGAAGCGAAGCCAGAAGGATTGAAACAGCAATAATGAATGTTGAAACGAGCCTGAGTCTTTTTTGATTAATCATCGCAATATCCACCGTAGGGTTGAATGTCGTAGTAGAAACGAGAGTATTGTTTCAGCCGACAACCCTAATTGAGCGCCGCGCGCGGTGTCAACCTGAGGATGCGAAACCAAAGCCTGAAGCGATGATTCTCGATTTGATGTGCTTATAGCGAGTCAACGTCAATCAGCAAAATATCGCCCGCGCAGGAAGACTCGATCATCGAAGTAGCCGCGCAGCAACTCTATACGGTTGCCTGCCGCTATGACGGTCACAACATCGTAGCGATGCGGCTCTTCGATGATGTTCATCATTTTGCGGTAGCGGCGAGCGGCGCGGGCTATCTGCCGCTGCTTTCTTAAATCAACCGCGCGCTCAGGCGCAATGAACTCATCCGACGCGCGCGTTTTGACTTCGACAAACGCGAGCGTGTCGCCGTCGTAAGCGATGATGTCAATCTCAGCCGTGATCTTCTGATTGCGCAGGCCGCGCCCGATAGGAATCAGAAAGTTCGTCGCAACTATCTCGTAGCCTTCGCGCTCAGTGAGATATTTAACAGCCGCGCGCTCGCCGCGCTCGCCTAGCTCAAGGTGAGCCGCGCGCTGTCGTGCGGCGCGCTTAGTGAAAATTCTCTTAATGCCAGCAATCATCTTTATTATCAAACCGCGATGACGCATCTTATATCCGAATCGCCAACTTGTAAAAGCTCACGCGCGCAAGATAAATTGAAAAAGGAGGAACCCGGCATGGAGCCGCTCGAAGCCGCCGATGCCGCAAAACAAAGCGAAACGGCTGCGCTGCCGACCATTGTTATCTTAGGTCGGCCAAACGTCGGAAAATCTACTCTGTTCAACAAGCTGACGGGCACGCGCCGCTCAATCGTGGGCGATGAGCCGGGCATCACGCGCGACCGCATCTATGGTCGCGTCGAGTGGCGCGGGCGCGCGTTCAAGCTCGTCGACACGGGCGGCATCATACCCGATGAAAGCGAACTCATTCCGGCAAACATTCTGCGCCAGGCCCGTGCCGCGCTTGATGAGGCCGCTTTGATATTGATGGTCACTGACGCGCGCGCAGGGATCACGCCGCTCGATGAAGAACTGGCCGAGCTTGCGCGCTCGACTCACAAGCCCGTCTTTGTAGCCGCGAACAAAGTTGATTCCGCAAAGCTCGAAGCCGATGCCGCGGAGTTTGAGCGATGGGGATTCGATCAGGTCTTTCCAATTTCAGCCGAGCATGGCAACGGTGTCGCCGAGATGCTTGACGCCATCTTCGATATAGTTCCCGCGCCCGAAGCGCAGGAGGCGAAACATCACGACATTCACCTCGCCATCGTCGGTCGCCCGAATGTCGGCAAGTCGTCGCTCGTCAATCGCCTTACGGGCGAAGAGCGCGTGATTGTCTCTCCGATTCCGGGCACGACGCGCGACGCCGTGGACACAGAGATTGAATACGACGGGACCTTGTTTCGATTGATTGACACGGCAGGGATTCGCCGTAAAGGCAAGACAGAGATGATGGCCGAAAAGCTGTCGGTCATAATGGCGCGTCGCCACCTTGAGCAGGCCAACGTTGCGATTCTGTTGATTGACGCCGTCGAAGGCCCGACGCGTCTTGACGCTACAATTGGCGGATACGCTCACGAAGCGGGCGCGAGTTTGATTATCGCCGTCAACAAGTGGGACGCGATTGAAAAAGACACTTACACGACTCAGGCCTACGAGCGGCGCATTCGCGAGATGATGAAGTTCGCCGATTACGCGCCGATTGTTTTCATCTCGGCTAAAACAGGCCAGCGCGTAACGCGGCTGCTTGAGATTGCTCATCGCGCCAACGAAGAGCGCAACAAGCGAATACCGACATCGGAGCTTAATCGCTTCTTCGAGCGCCACTTGGAACAACCGCGCGCTACGACCTATTCGCGCCACCCCATCCGCGTGCTCTACATTACGCAAGCCGCAGTCAGCCCGCCAACATTCATCGTCTTCACATCTGCGCGCAGCCCGAAAGCGAAGCTGCACTTTTCTTACGAGCGATATTTAGAGAATCGCCTGCGCGAAGAGTTCGGATTTTTCGCAACGCCGATTCGCATCAAGCAGCGCAGAAAGAAAGGCGCGGAGCAGCAGTAGGTTTGAGTAAAAAAATGGGAGCCTTGCGGCTCCCCAAGTTACTCTCAGTCGAGGAAGAAGACCTAAAAGATGAACTTCAAAGCAAGCTGTACGAACCGTCGCCCGAAGCGTTTGCCGGGCACGAATCCGCCTGCCACGAGATTCCCATCGGCATCCGTTACGGCTTCGTTGATCACGTCAGCCGATTCGCCTGTGACGAACAGGTTCGAGTGGTTGAAGAGGTTGTAGAACTCGCCGCGAAATTGCAGCGTCTTGCCTTCCGTTATCTTGAAGTTCTTGTAGAGGCCGGAATCAATATTCCAGAAGCCCGGACCGCGAAATGCGTTTCGTTTGGTCATGCTCGCGGGGAACGGACCGAACTCGCCCGTGCCCGTAAGCGGGTCTATGTAGTTGCCCGGCGTCTGATTGCGCAAATCAATCAGAACGAAGTTGTTCGGGTCTTTAGCGGGCGTCGGGTTGTGCGGCGCGCTGAAGCTGAGCGAACCGCTCGGCACCAGTCGCGGGCAAACTTCAAACGCTGTGTTCGTGCAATCGAAGACCGTGAACGGCGAGCCTGACCGCACAGTGAATATGCCAGCGAGCATCCATCCGCCGAAGACTCGATTCATCAACCCTGAGCCGAACAAATGGTGGCCGCCGATCTCGTAATTGAAGCTCGCTGAAAATCGGTGGCGCACGTCGAAATCGGCATTGCCATAATCGAGATCGGGGTCGAACGGATCGAGCAAGCCCAGATTGAAGTTGTTGTTCGATTCCGAGAAGGTCGAGCTTAGATTGTCCTTCGTCACCGAGTACGTGTAGCGAGTGGTAAGCTGCAATCCGAGATTGCGCAGGTCGCTGCTGTTGACAGACAGGATCATCGCGTTGTAATTCGACCGTCCCTTGTTGCCGCGCGTGTTGAGCGGGCGGTAATTCGGATTAAGAAGCGACAGGGGATTGCCCGGCGTTCCCAATGGCTCGTTGAAGTAGTGCGCCGCCGAGCCTATGCGGTTGTCATTCGTCAGGTCATAAAGCTTGCGGCCCGCTGATCCTGAGTACTCAATCGAAGCGACTGTGTGCGCTCCGATTTCGCGCTCAAGCGCCGCGCTCCAGAAGTGCGCATAGGCGTTTACGATGTTCTCGTCAACGTGACGGATGTTTATCTGACCGGGCAGCGCCGCCGTCCCTGTTCCGCCGACCGGACCGAGGTTGTTGAGCGAAACGGGAATGGTCGGAAATCCCGGCGTGCCTGAATCAATCGTCACTACGGCATAAGCGGGCGGGTTCTGGATGACGTTGAACGTGACGTTTCCAAAGTTGCGCTCGTAGGCTATGCCGTATCCGCCGCGAAGGCTCATCTTGCCGTCGCCGAACACGTCCCACGCCACGCCCACGCGCGGAGCGAAGTTGTTGCGGTCAGGTTTCCACAAAGCGCCGACGGGGCTGTCTTTCGCGCGAAAGACCCTGCCGTTTCGGATTCGCTCCTGAATCGTGCTGCCCTGTCCGAGATAGAAGTTCGAGTCAAGCTCCTGCCTCGCGTTGTGCTGCACGCCGTAGTATTCATAACGCAATCCGAGATTCAAAGTGACGTTCGGACGGATGCGCCACGTGTCGTTGGCGTAAGCGGCCCCCTCGTGATAGCGATTGCTGCGGCTGAAGTTCGGCTGCTCGGCTGGGAGGTTGATGACCGAACCGGGAAGCGTGTTCCCTTGAGGATCAACCGCCACCTGGAATCGCCTCAGATTGCCATGCACGAAGTTGTTGAAGCCGACTGTCGTGCTCGTCGAGCCGAATCCCGCGACTGCGTTCTGGAACGCGCCGAACGTGCGATTGTCGCGGATGTGAACGTACTGGCCGCCGAATCGGAATTGATGGCTGCCTCGCGTCCAGTTGACATCGTGGTAAGTTTGCAGAAAATTCTGCGGGCCTCCGAACGGAATTGCGCTGCCCGGTGAGAATGGCAGATAACCAGGAAGCGCAATGCGATTGCCTGCGAGCCTCAGAGCCACGTTTGTGCGGAAGAAGAATGTAGGTGTGGGCGGGTTAGCCGGATTGAGCGGCTGGTTGTTATTCAAGCGATTGAAGACAATCTTGTGCTGCGTAACCAGCGTCGACGACCAGGTGTGAGTCAGCGAAGCCAGAAAGTTATTATTGAAATTTTCGGAGCCGGTGTTGAATCCCGCAAATGGGCTGAAGGCATTCGACCCCTCGAAGAAATCCTGGCTTTCAAGCGCGTAGCGGCCATACACTTGAGTCTTGTCGCTGATGTTGTAGTCAATGCGGCTAACGGTATCGTAGCTGTTTTGCGGGCTGCCAGCGCCAACATCGGCGGGCACAGCATAAATGACGTTGCCGAGCGCGGGAAGATTTGCCGGAAGCGAGTTGAAGGCTCCTGCGCCGGTTATGCCGAGTGCGGCTGACACTTCGGCGCGCGTAAAGACGCGGCCATTGATTGGTTGGCCTAGCGGAAACTTTGCGAAGATGGCCTGCGTTCTCGGGTTGGAAGCGGCAATGAGTTCCGGCGTTGGCACTACGTTTGTGACATTGGCTATGCTTCGCACGCGGGTCCATTCGGTGCTGTTGAAGAAGAAGAGCTTGTCCTTGATGATTCGTCCGCCGAGCGAGAATCCGAACTGGTTGCGATTGAAAACGCCCTTCTCGCGCCCGTTCGCGTTGTCGTCGAAATCGTTTGAAGCGAGCGCCGACACGCGATTGAACTCGAAGAGCGTACCATGAAAATCATTCGATCCGGCTTTGGTTGCGACGTTGACGATGCCGCCCGATGCGCGACCGTATTCAGCCGAGAAGTTGCTTGTGATGACGCGAAACTCCTGAACACCATCGAGCGGGATGGTCTGTCCGGGGGTGGACGAGAAGGCGTCAACGTTTTCGCCTCCGTCGAGCAGAATGTTTGTGCTGGCCGAGCGCTGGCCGTTGATGGCAAAGCCGGTCCCTCGCATAGCCATGTTGACAGGGTCGCCGCCCGAGACATTGCCTGAAAGAGAAATGAGGTTGTACGGGTTGCGCGTGAGCGTTGGCAGCTCGCTGATCTGCTTCTGCGAAACCACGTCGGAAAGCTCCTGAGTCTGCGTGTTGACTTCAACTCCCGACTCGCCTGCGACAACGGTTACGGATTCGCTTTTGGCCGCAGCCGAAAGCTGCGCTTCGAGGCTGAGCTTTGCGCCAACTGTGACGTTGGCCTGCTGCTTGTTCGGAGCAAAATCGCCTGCCGTCACCGTCACATCGTAAAGGCCGGGTTGCAGCGCAGTGATTACTGCGATTCCTTCTTCGTTCGTTATGGCTGTGCGCTCAGCGCCGGTCGTGGTTGATTTAACGCTGACTGTCGCGCCAGCGATGACCGCGCCTTGCGGGTCAGTTGCTTTCACTGTTATCTGGCCCGTCTCAACCTGCGCAAACACGGCGACCGGGCCTGATGACAGCAGTAGGAAAAATGCAAGAAGGCTTGCTGCCGCTTCTCGCAGCGTCTTTCGTTTGAGTCTCATCAAGTATCACTCCTGTGAGCGGAATAGATTTGAGAGCACGGGTCTCATTCCATCTAAATTGACTTTCGCCTGTTGAGATAGAGATTCTAGGCGCGGCTGAGATGAGTGGTCGCTCACGTTAGGATGCGAAAGGACAGGTTTGGACGAACGAATGGCAACGGCTGTGCAGGCTCGAACGAAAAGAGCAGATTCGGACGACAAAATAACAGATTCAGGCGAAAGACAAGCGGAGAGACGAGCCGGGTTCTTGCAAGAATCACGATGCCTGAAGTTCAATGTTAGTGAAGCATTTTAACAGGTGAATTAAAATGAGTTCTCAATCCATATCTTCAGAGTTTCAGCAAAATCTCAATACCTTTTCGCCGCTCCCATTCACTCGTTCGGGAGAAAACAGTATTCGTTTGCTCCTTCTATCGGATGAGCCGGGCGAAGTCGAAGTTCCGAGCCTGCAAAATACAATTGTCTCTTTGCACGTCGGCGCGTCTGTGCAGATGTCGTGCCGCAGAGGCGGAGCGAACTATCGAGGGACAGCCGTGCATGGCGACATAGACATCATCCCCGCGCACACGCCGGGCCTGTGGGAGATAAAGCAGAAAGACACGGCCTTCGTTCTGAGCCTGTCGCCGCAACTCATAAAACTGGCGGCTGAAGAATTTGATTTCGATCCGAGCCGCGTAGAGATAAGGAACCGCTTTCTCGTGCGCGACACGCAATTGGAGAATATCGGATGGGCGCTCAAGTCAGAGATGGAATGCGGCTACCCAAGCGGGCGGCTCTACGTTGAGAGCCTGGCCGTATCGGTTGCGGCTCGGCTGGTCGCCTGC
>DATLXU010000103.1:0-15842 GCA_035575515.1 Blastocatellia bacterium | reverse complement strand
ATAGCAGTCATTAAGGCAAAAGAAGGATACCACAGACATGCGCTGAAAGACCTTGAAGCCCTAGTGCCTTTAGCCCGCTACGCTGACCCTGTCGTTTACTACGACTACCTCAACAGCCTCGCCGTTGAGCTTGGCGAGGTTGGGCGATTGAAGGAAGCTCGCAATATTTCTAACATTGTCCTTGCATCTCCCTTCGCTTGCGCGTATCCTGAGTGGCGCGAGACGTGGGATGATATTGAGCGGAAGGCATACCGCACGTCTCATTCATTCGTATCGCTTACTCATAGAGCCTCAAAACCAAATAACGTTTTGCTCCTGCCTCTACGCGAACAGGGGCATCGCAACGGCTCGGTGAAGTATGCCCGCAGCCCCTTTCATCAGCAGGCCAGCGTTACCGTCCTGCAACAGTGGAAGCATAAAATGGCCGAACAACACAACGACGCCCTCAAAGACAGCGACAAGGATAATTCACAATACAGCGACAAGGAGCTTGTCTTGAAAGTAATGGAAGTTGTGGCGAAGCGGAATTTCTCAAGGAAAAAACTGCTCGAAGTGATCGAATATCTTGAGCATACGCCTGACGAGTCCTCTGAATCGGAGAATCCGGAGCCTAAACGGGACTAGCTGCGTCTGATGCGCCTCTTTCTCGGCTTCGGCCTTTGCTGCGGCTCGCTCCTTTGATTCATCAGCCTCAAGGAATTAATCAGCACCTCTTGCCCTGTAGGCGTTAACCGCTCGGCCAGACTCAGAATCTCCAGCAGCATAGGGTTGTCGACGACCTTCTGCATCAGATTCAAAAGCGTCCTTGCGTCCAATTCGCTCTCGACACTCGGCTGTTCGCCAATAAGCCTGACGAATATTTCAACCGGATTCACGCCGAGACCGATGGCCAGCCCCAAAATCTTATCGGCGGTCAGATTGCCAGCTTTGCCGCTAATGACCTTGCTGATGTGGCTGCCGGTGATCTTATCGCCTGAACGGCGCTCGATTTCGCGCTGCGTTAACCCTTTGTCATTGATTATGCGCTGTACGTACTGGCTCAAAGATTCTGTCATAACGCTCCGGTCGTGTTTTGTATTCAAACTGTCGCGTCCTGTGTTCCCTGCATAAAATCAGCACAGTGCGTCATATTTTCATTGACAAGTAAAATCCCTTTGCAGTAATATCGCTTCCGTTCGATTGGGTAAAGAATATCTCGGTAGGCACGTTGCAATCGGCAATGCTCGATTTCGATAACAAAATCGCATTCAATTTGCGCCGCCGCTGGCTCACCCACCTTCTAATGCTCAGAGGCAACACGCGCAACCGGCTGAGCAGATGCCCGCTCATCCCCTGCTGGCGTTCTTTGGGCTGCTTTTTGCCTGTTCAGAGGTCTATTGACAGTCACACAATCGGGCCAGCGGCGATATGTCCCCGTTTGCGCGTGTTTTTGCTTTCGCTCAAGTCGTTGTTTTACCACAAGGGGCGGGTCGGCTCAATAGCAGATGCGATTTTTATCGAACCGAAAGATTATGAACAATGCTCTGTTTGTGAGTGTGTTTGCGGAGTTCGGCTTAATTCAGTTTTAGTGTTTTCTCCTTAAACGGCTGGGAGGGAACGTGGCGTCGCGTAGTCAAATCCAGGGGGCTACAAAGCAATGCGTTCCCTCTTTTTTTTAAGACCGGAATGAAATCCATTCTCATAATGGAAGGCGACCGAAGCGTGGCGCGTTTGTTCGCCGAAGTCTTCAAACAGGATGACTGGCAGGTGGATTCGCCTTCTGACGGCCAAAGCATGGCGGAGGCGCTGCTTGGAAATAAGCACTACGACATCATCCTTGTCAGCTACAGAATCCCCGTGATGAGCGGGATCGATTTAATAAGGCTGGCCCGCAACCTTGAGCATCGCAAGCATACGCCTGTGCTGATGGCAACGGGAAGCTATGATGTGATTGACGAAGCGCTATCGGCAGGAGCCAATGAAATACTGCACAAGCCTATAGACGTCGACAGACTGCTGGCCGCCGCGACGAGACATTTGTCAAAAATCCAGACCTTGGCAGAATTTGGATGACAACAAAGACGAAATCATCTCCGCAAAAAAGGCAGCACCTGCTCACAGAGAAAAGGATAGCTCTCGCCGCTTCCGCCCTCGCTCAAAAGATAGGTTATTTGAATGTACACGAGTTCTTTGCCACGAGCATATTCGACAGCCTGCCAATACGGCCATACAGCGCAAACCGTGTGATACGAAGCAATGACGAACTGTTGATAGTCAAAGGCGGTTCGGTCGAAATCTGGCACACGCGCTATGACAGGCTCGTCAAAGAGCTAAGCGAAGGCGTAATGTTCGGAGAGATGCCCCTTTTAGGTCAGACACTGCTTGGCACAAGGGCAATCACTGGAACTGAAGGAGCCACAGTTGCCGTGATGAATCTTGAAGCGGCAAAGCGGTGGATAAGGTCTGAGCCGGTTGCGATATTTGAAAAGTTGGGCCCTAGGCTCGCCGAAATTGACGCGCGCCATTACGGGTCGCAATTTCAGTTGGTTGATTCGAGGATAGCGGCAGAGCTTCTGGAACTTGCTGGCGAAGGCTCGGTCATAGAAGGGCTGACTCACGAAGAGATAGGCCTGAGGGTCGGCTCTTACCGTGAAACGGTAACTTCGATACTGAGCGCAATGAAGGCTGGCAGGCTCATTGAGATTGGCCGCAAGAAGATCACCTTACTCGATAAGAGGAGACTGCAAGAGTTGGCCGAGTTGTGATTATGCCGAAGAGGTCAGGACAACGAGAGATTGCAGATTACATCCGCAGTGTACTTTCCGACAGAGGCTTTCGCCTTCCTTCAAGCAGCGCAATTGTCGAACAGCAGCAGTGGATAGTGTTCAAGAATAAAGGCAGGGCGATAGGGATTGATAGAAACGGAGGGATTTGGGTCAGGGAGTCGGGCGACAAGTGGCGCTGCATTGAGAAGTCAGGTAAAGTCGGCGCCGCTTTGGAGGCTGTGGAGTTTCTTCTCAAAGATTGACACCTGCAAATGCTTTGGAGTGTTGAAGTGATTTAGCCGATGCGTCACTGAATGAAGCGTCGGCTCATTCTGATGGCAACAAATCTATGATATTGCGCAGGCGAGCCATCAACTCAACAGATGAAGATCAAAACTGAATCAAGAAAGCGCCAGGCAAAGTTGTGACAAGCTCACCATGGGATGGGAAACAGAATCCATGACAGCAATAGTCCTATTCCCATGAA
The DNA here is from genome assembly GCA_035575515.1 of Blastocatellia bacterium. Lineage (GTDB taxonomy): Bacteria > Acidobacteriota > Blastocatellia > UBA7656 > UBA7656 > DATLXU01. The sequence continues at coordinate 12,611 of DATLXU010000103.1, read as the reverse complement.
CGCGCCGAATATCTTCAAGCCATGCCGAATGCGCTGGCGAGGCGTTTCCGATTTCGGATCAATCGTAGCAAGAACGACTGCTGCTATTGCAGAATACATTGACATCATCAGAACGTGCATCAGCGCTTCCTCCCCGCCGCGATGTCATAAGCATCGTGTATGACGAGATAATTTAAAAGTCCCGCTAAAAACATAAACGTGTTGCCGTACTCGAACGTGCCCGCCGACGGGTTTGGATGAGTCCCTATGCCGAGCGCGTAAGCGATGATGTAACAGAGACCCGCGCCGATCTGAGCGAAGAACCACAACATCGAAATCAAATCGAAGGGAAGAAATCCCGGAGAGTCGGGCGCAGTCGGCCAGTACAACCGCCCCTGCAAAACTAATCCGAGAATGAACGCGCCCGCTATAGTAATTAAAAACAGAAGCCCACGCCCCATCCGACCAAGCACGAGATGTCCCGCGCCGGGCACGAGCCACGCGGCAATCAATGCTGCGGTTCTGCGCGAGGATGGAACGGGCGTCGGCTCGTCAATTATTGCGGGGCGGTCTCGGTAGCGAGGCGTCAGGTTGTCGGTCAGGTCGTCTCTCGATTGCAATGCAAGCTCCTTCGGCTATCTTTACTCATCCAATTCTAGGTAGCCGTCGCGCGGAGTGTCAAGAAAACTGATAGCTGACAGCTCCACTGATGCTTGATTTGACTCATTCGATGGGCTATTATGAGCGCGTAATAATAATGCAAAGAAGGTTGTACGATAAAACCTATATGAGAATCATCGTGAGCAGAGTCTCACGAACAACATCATATAATCCTCCAGCGGGATGATTCCCACCTGAGTGTGGTCTCCCGCCGCGGCTCCAGGAGGTGCGCGATGGGAGACCTAATCACAAACCGGCAGGCGCTCAAAAGCAAAGTTGATTCTCTCAGTGACGCTGAAATTGCAGAAGTCATGGATTATATCAACATCATGCAATCGTTGCGCGAGCAGGCAGACAAGCCAGACCTGTTCGACGACGAATTGATGACCATGCTTGCCGACGCGCTCGAAAACCGACGCGCCCGCGTCGTCACCGAGTGGGACCGCGTCAGGCGCAGGGCCGACAACCGGGCGGCAATGTTTGCAACGCCGAAGCATTGATCTGGCCAGCGAGAAGGTAGAATCGTTGCGCAGGAAATCGCTCGTCACAGTCTCGCTCATCATAACGGCAGTCGCTCTGACGCTCGCAATTAAAGCGTCGGGCTGTTCAGCTATTGCCTTTCATCAAACTCAAGCCTCAGCATCACAAGACGCTTCATCAGAAATCGCGGCATTAACTGAAAGACTCAAATCCTCCGATGAAGAAGAGCGCCGCGACGCCGCGCTTGCGCTCGCCACGCTTAAAACTCCGGCAGTCGCGCCCGCGCTCACCGCTGCGCTGAATGATCCGTCGGAGCGAGTGCGCGCCGTCGCGGCAACGGGACTCGGCGCAATCAACGATCCATCGCTCGTTTCTGTTTTAAGCGCGCGACTGGCTCAGGAGAAAAGGCCGTTTGTGCGCAAGGCGATTGCTTACGCGCTCGGAAACTTCCGCAGCGCGCAGGCCACGCCCGCGCTTATTGCCGCGCTCAGGGACAAAGACATCGAAGTGCGCGGCGCGGCGGCGGTCGCGCTCGGCCAGTACGCTGATGCGACTGCGATAGAACCGTTGACCAACGCGCTTCGAGATAAATCCGAATTTGTTCGCGCGAAAGCCGCTTGCGCGCTCGGCGTAAACTCCCGCGCCGCCGCGCGAGCAGTTCCCATTCTTATCAAGCTTCTCACCTCAGACAAAGAGCACGAAGTGAAACGCCAATCAGCCATCGCGCTCGGGCTCATTGGCGAACCGTCAGCCCTTCCTGCGCTTGAGCGCGCCGTGCGCGACCCGGATCCTTACCTGAGTCGCGCCGCGATTGATGCGATAAAGATGATAATAGGGATCAGGGATCGGAAGGTATGAGTGATGAAGGATGAAAAAGATATGCAATCTCAAATCTGAAATGCAAGAATTGATATTCAGGGCTTGAATAAGATGCGAGACTCAAACGTTGAATTGAGAGATTCAATGCTTCTTTTCATACTTATGCCTACATCCTTTCCCCCCTGCCGTGTTGACGTTCTCTGAAATCGGGGAATAGAATTTCTGATCTGATAGAGCCGCTTCGTTAATTGAGCAGTGATGAGGAGAATCTTATGTCATCGCCTTCCCAATCGCCTAACGCACTAATTGATCTCAAACGCGCCGAGCAACTAAAACAGGAACTCACAGAATTCGCGACCTCTGGCCCGCTGCGCGAAGAGTATGAGCGACAGCGACAACTCTTTCTTGAGTTTGCCGCGCCGTCGGACGAACACGAAGCCGAAAGCGTGCTCGACTGGTTCATTTTTGAATGGCTCGATGATTACGGGCAGAGCGCGATTGATTACTTTTTATCGGAACGCGAAGACCTCAGCGAAGAGGATCAGGAAACGCTGCTCGACTGGGAAGATTCGATCAACAGCGCGTTCGAGATTCGATCTCTGGCGAAGAACTCGCTTCGATTGAAAGACCTGGAAAGCGATGATACGTTCGACGTTGTGACAATCGCTTCGCTCGATGGCTCTCCCTTTAAGCGCGGGCAATACATCGTCACACGGCTGCTGCCGCTCGGCGACAAGTACATATTTTCAGGGCTTCAGTTTGTGATGCCCGACCAGGAATCGGCAGAGATGTGGCTTGAGATGCGCCGCGCGTTCGACGAGATGGATTCACCTGAAGCAATCGAGCAGGCTCAGCGCGAGCAGTGCCGCGCCTTCTGCGACCTGTTCGGACGAGACGAGATGACCGTTTCATCAAACGAATTGAAGCCGACGCTTCAAAAGTTTCAGAACTATCTGCTGACCGAGCGACGCGACCCCGAAACCGGAATGACCGCTGCGGAAGTTTTCCGGCAGGAGTTTGGCCGCGAGCTTCAGGTGCCTGAGATGCCGCCGCTGCCCGCGCCTCTGGCGGACGCAGTGGAAGTCACCATACTTTGTGATGACTTCGATGGCATAGTGCTGCTGCCGGACTACACAAAATTTCGCAGCATCTTCGAGAGCAGCAATCCCGACAAGGATGTTCCCGACTGGCGCGACTTGGTTTGGAAGTACATCAAAGACCCCGACATCCCGATAGTCGCATTCGAACGCATCGCTGAGCAATTCCCGCAGCGCGTCGAAGAAGTCTTGCGCAAAACGCTTGACGATAAAAATTTTTCGCTCGATCACCTCTACGCCGTGCTGCTGCACTATAAGGAGCCTGTCGAAGGAGTCGACCTCGAAACTGATGAAATGCTCTGGGACCTGTTTGAAGGCAACGGCAACAACAGCCCGAACAAGCCTGCAAAACCGAAGAGCGCGACTTCGGGCAAAGCTAAAACCTCCGCAGCGAAAAAGCAGTCTGCCGCGACAAAGGCATCCGCTAAGAACGTTGCGACAAAGAAATCTTCAGCCAAGAAGACTGGCGCTAAAAAATCCGCCGCAAAGAAAACACCTGCATTGAAGGCAGGCAGGAAAACGAGGGCTGCTGCATCAACCAAAAGCAAGCCTGCGGCTAAAGCGAAAGCGGGCAGTAAGCGGCGAGCCAGCAGGAAATCGTCTGCAAAGAAGCGATGACGCTTGAGCGCGCCATATCGAGTTTTATCCTTCACAATCGCCAACAATCCGACGGCGAAGAAGCTGCTCAATCAAGTGCTATCGCGCACTCGCTTGAGCTACTCAGCGAATACCTGCCTCGCGCCGCAACTCTGAACGACATAAGACCCGATGCGCTGCGCGATTTTTTGGCGCGATGGTACCTGGAGCGCGCAGGCTCGGACCTGTTTAGTGAACCAACCGGCTCGGCCAATTCATCATCGCCCGCAGGCGGTCTTGCGCCGCGCGACATCAAATCTTCAAAAGCCGTGCCTGAGCCAAAAGTCTTAATAAACTCGCTCGCTCAATTCTTCAAATGGACTGATGAACAGTTCGCATCCGGCCTAACAGTTGAATGCCTGCCCGTGCTGACCGAATTGAGCGAAAGCCTGCCGCGAGCGTTGACGATATGCTCTGTTTTATCGAACGAGCTGGCCGAGCGCGGCGGCGCGTTCAGCTTCCCTGAGTTTCTGACATCTTTTGAAGAGGGCGGCCACAGCGAGTATGACATTGGAGAGCCGGGCGAAACCGGAGTTATTGAAGGCTACTTCCGCATCATTCGCATCGAGGGCGCGGCGATAGAAGCCGAAGAGATGATTTCGGAGCGGCGCATCCGGCCAGTCCTGTTTCCTGCTCGCGCAGCCGAGCATCTGGCCGAAGACTACATCATCAATCTCGAACTGATTCGCGCACAGCAAGGCTGGCAAATTAGCGCGTGCGGCTTCTGCTATCCGCCCGGCACGAAGATGTAGAAGGCGACGGGCGATTCAGACGCAGTGACGCGGAAACAATGCTTCTGGTCAATCGCGCAAGAGAGGAACCGCGCGACTGGTTTCGCCGCGCCGCCCATTCTCCGCGTCGTCGCGCCCTAATCCCTTTGCCTTCCTCAAAGCGGTTGCTATACTGCTTCCATCTGTTAAATCATCGAATCGGTTCTGATTCTCGGATCGCGGGGTGGCAAAAGGGAATGTCTGAAGGGAGAACTCAGCAGGCGCAGGACGTATCTGAAAAGCTGCGACAACTGCAACTTGAGCGCGAGAGACTGGCCAATGAGAACGCAAGACTGCTCGCCGAGCTTGCTGCTGTGCGCGAGCGGCTCGACGAAGCCGAGCGATTGAACGCTGAAATGATCGCGGAGATTTCGACGCCGGTAATTCCGATATGGGACCGCGTGCTGCTCGCTCCCATAGTCGGAACGCTGACGGCTGAGCGCGCCGAAGCTCTGACCGACACGCTGCTTCAGAAAACGGCGAGCGGAGCCGAAGTCGTTATACTTGATATAACCGGAGTGCCAACGGTTGACACCGACGCGGCGCAACACCTTCGCAATACAGTGAGCGCCGTTCGCGTGCTCGGCGCGCAATGCATCCTGACAGGCATTCGCGCAAGCGTTGCTCAAACGCTCGTGCATCTGGGCATTCGTCTGGAAGAGATAATAACGCGGCGCAAACTCTCGGACGCGCTTCACCTCGCGCTTGACACAATCAACAAGCGATAGATTGAGCGCGGGAATTAAAATAACCGCAGAGGGCACGCTGTTAGAAACTAGCCGCGCCGCGCTGCTTTCTTTCTTTCTATTTCCGCAATCAGTTTTTGAACAGGCAGCGTGTTCAACACGTCATCGCGCGTAAGCCACGCGCGCCGCGCGGTCATTATTCCGTACTGCATCATCTGAAAGCCGCGCGTCGTGTGCGAATCTGTGCTGATGACTACGCCGACCCCCATCTGTTTTGCCACGCCGAGCCAGTAACTGTTCAAATCCAGCCGATAGGGACTCGAGTTCAATTCCATCCGCACGTCGTATTTTTTCGCCGCTTCAATCACCCGCTCAAGGTCAATCTCGTAGCCCGCGCGCTCACCCAAAATTCTCCCGGTCGGATGTGCGAAGACGTTCGGATAGCCCGTCGCCATCGCCCGCACGACGCGCTCGGTTATCTGCTCTCGCGTTTGATGAAATCCTGCGTGCACGGATATGACAATCCAGTCGAGTTTATCCAACACGTCGAAAGGCATATCGAGCGAGCCGTCAGAGAGAATATCAACTTCAGCGCCCTTGAGCACTCGGATGTCCGCATAGTCGCGCGCGACTGATTCTATCTCTTCGATCTCTTTGAGGAGCTCTTCGGGCGTGTTGCCGTTGGCGATTGAAGTTGATTGTGTGTGGTCGGTGATTGCTATGTACTGGTAGCCGACGCGGCGCGCAGCTTCTATCATCTCGCGGATAGTGTTCTGCCCGTCAGACCACGTTGTGTGCATGTGAAAGTCGCCGCGAATGTCTTCAAGCGAGATGAGTCGCGGCAAACGACCTTCGCGCGCGGCTTCAACCTCGCCCATGCCTTCGCGCAATTCGGGCGGGATGAAATCTAAATCCAAAGCCTCATAGAAATCTTCTTCGCTGGCGATCTCTATTTGATTGCTCGACGCCGCGAGCGCGGCCTTTCCTTTTCGGCCTTTCGGTTTAGGTATTGCTTTGGCGAGTGAGAATCCTTTGAACCTCAAGCCGTGACGCTCAGCTTCCGCTTCGAGGTCGCGCAGGTGCTCGGCTGATCCCGTCGTGCGAACCATCGCCGCCGCGAAACCGCGCCGCCCGTTTGCGGGTCTGGGAGCCAGATGCAGGACGACGGCAGTTCCCTTCTTCGTCTCGGCTTCGACGCGGTCAGCGCGGATGGATTTGACGGCAGCGATCTCAGGCATCGAGGTGAAGGCTTTGATTAACTCATCCGCGTTGCCCGAAGCTAGGATTTCGATTGCGTCAATCATCTCGCGCCCGCGCCGAAGCTGGCCGACGATTTCAATGCGGGGCCTTTCTGTCTCTTCTCCATCGCCGGAAGCCCCTTGGGCTTGTCCCCGCAGGCGTTCAACAATTGAGCGAGCTAATTCCCACGCGTCGTTCAGGCGCATCAACCCGCGCTCGGATTCAATGCGAGCGAGCGACGCGTTGATCCGCTGGATAGTTTTTTCACCGAGACCCGGAACCGATTGAAGCCCGCCGCCTTCGGCGAACGCTTTTAATTCCTCGAGACTCTTCACGCCGAAGTCACGATAAAGCAGTTGTGAAGTTTTCAGCCCGATACCTGAGACGCGGCGTAGTTCGAGGACCGATTCGGGAATCTCTTCTTTCAGCTCTTCGAAGTAAGCGGACGTGCCGGTTTGAATTATCTCGATAATCTGCGCGCTGATTGATTTGCCGATGCCGGGAATCTTTTGAAGCTCTGCCGCGCCGCCTCGCGCCGCAATCTCAGCGACGGAGTCCTGCATCTCTTCGATGGTCTCAGCGGCCATCCGGTACGAACGGAGCTTGAATGGATTCTCGTCTTTGAATTCCAGCAGGTCGGCTATTCGGTGCAGCACGCTTGCTATGTCGCGGTTATCAACCGTGAGCTTGCCATCGTAATTCCGGCTTGATCGGCTCATGGCTTTAGGCTATCGCTGCGCGCGGGCGAGGTCAACAGAGCGATTGAAGCGCAGGCTCGATTTATATATGTGATATAATCGGTCTAGTGAAATCTTTCTTGGAGGAAACATGAGAACCGAAGTGACCGACAATGGATTGCTCATTCCAAAGCAGTTTCTGGAAGGGATAAAAGAGGTAGAGATTCGTAAAGAGGATGGCAGAATAGTCATTATCCCTGTGTCTTCGCCAGACCCAATTTTCCAGCTTGGCCGAGACCCGATTGCAGATGACACGACTGACGCTTCCACCAATCACGATCTCTACATCTATCAACGATGACCAAAGTCTTTCTCGATACAGGCTACATCCTTGCCCTTGAGCTGACGAGGGACCAAAACCACGAAGCGGCAACTCGTCACTGGCAAAGCATTGTTCAAACGCCCCCTCAATTTGTAACGACATCTTATGTGTTCAACGAAGTGGTAACTTATTTCAATAGCCGAGGCTATCACGCAAAAGCGGTTCAGGTTGGCAACAATCTTTTGCTCAGCCCTTCCGTGCAATTTGTCCATGTAGATGAGGCGTTGTTCGAGGAAGGATGGGCATACTTCGAGCAACATCAGGACAAAGATTATTCTCTGACGGATTGCATCTCATTCATTGTAATGAATAGATTCAATGTGAATGCTGCTTTCACATTCGATCATCACTTCGTGCAGGCAGGCTTCGACAAACAACCATAAATCATAAGCAAGCGCATACTCTGCACAGGGCTTGTGCTATGTCGCGGTTATCGACCGTGAGCTTGCCATCGTAATTCCGGCTTGATCGGCTCATGGCTTTAGGCTATCGCCGCGCGCGGGCGAGGTCAACAGACCTGCTAGGCATAAAGAACGCACCTGAAAAATGCCTTTATCCGCTTCTGTAGTAGTCGGAACGGAACGCTGCTCGGAAACCCGTTCGCTGGTCTTTTACTCGCCACGCTTGTACAGTGAAGCTGTACAGCGATTTGAAAGGCGAATCTAAATCATGGAAACACAAACGACGTACACGAAGGCCCGCGTAAATCTTGCAAAACTTTGTGATCAGGCGACGGAAGACCGCAACCCGCTCTGACTCTTATTTACGGCTGGCGTTGCCTTTGCAGAGTTGATTGCGAAGGCAGCGCCAACAACTTTTGATAGAGTTAGCGGTGAGTGTAGCTGTAGCTGGCAACGCCGCCATTGATGTTGCGAACCGTTACGAGGTAAGTCTTGCCGGCTACGAACACTTCGCCGATGCTTCTGCCGTCGCTGAGAGGGCCTTTCTGAACAACGCCGCCGCCATTCACCTTTGCTTTCTTTGAGAACTTCACTCCGTCAACGAACACTTCTACTGAATTGGTGAAGCCGCTGCCGTTTATCTTCAGCTTCGAGCCTACTCTCAAATTGCTGACAGTGCCGCCGCGAGGGATGCTCACATCATCCGAAGGAGGGCTTTCCTTCGGCGCGCCATCACAACGATAGACCGCCGTGACCACATAGCTCGAATCCGCTGGCGCTGTCGGCACAACAGTTTGAAGCGAACCGGCCCGAATGACCTTCAATAGATTCTGCGGAAGCGGTTGAACCGATGCGCCGGGACCGTAATAAATATTATAGCCGGTCAATACGCACGCTTCAGCCGCTGGAGCGAGATCAGGCGCATCGAAGCTTTCCACAGAGACATTATTTCCCGTTGAAGCCGCGCCCACGCGCACTTGCAGATTCGCCGGAGGCGGTGTTTGATTCTCAGGCGTCTGAGGTAGCTGCTCCCACATCAGCGTCACCAGACCGCCATCCTGCACCGATGTCAACGCTTGGTCCGAGTTGTTGCCCGATGTCGGATCGCTCGACGAGCTGGTGACGGTCGCCCGGTTAAGCAATGTGGTTCCGGCTGCGGCCAGTACCTTGACCTCTATCGCAATCGTGTCGGAGCCGCCCGGAGGAAGCGATGGATACGAGAAAGAGACCGGGCCGGAAGTGCCGACGGCAGGCGCGCTCAGCAAGCCGCTGCCTGACGCGGAGAAGAATGAAATGGTAGTGGGCAAGGCGACGTTGACAACAACGTTAGAAGCATCATCTGGTCCCGCGTTAAAAAGCGTGATGGTGTAAGTGAGCCGTGAGCCGGGCGTCGCGGTCTGAGCCGACGGAGTGTTAGTTATTGTCAGGTCAGCGCGAGCAGGGGCAGCGCCCGATTGATTGATGGTGAAAGTTTTGTCGGAGACGGTTATGGTTCCGGCGCGAGGATTCGGATCGCCGTTGGCTGCCACTGAAAAATTGACCGTGCCGTTTCCGCTTCCGCTCGCGCCCGAAGTGATGGTGATCCAGTCATGGCTTTTGATAGCGTCCCATCTACAGTTGTTTGCAGCGGTGACATCCACTTTGCCATTGCCTCCGGCAGAAGCGAACTGCTGCGCTGGCGGTGAGATCGAGTAACTGCAATTGATGCCAGCTTGGGTTACGGTGAAGGTTTTATCCTCAATGGTGATAGTGCCGTTGCGTGTGCTTGTGTCCGGGTTAGCCGCGACCGAGTATCGAATTGTTCCGTTGCCGGAGCCGCTGCTGCCGCTGGTGATGGTAATCCAAGGGTCGTTGCTTATGGCCGACCAATTACAGACGGAAGGCGCATTTACTGTTATGCTGTCGGCTCCGCCGCTCGATGTAAATGATTTGCCAGTCGGAGATATCAAGTAGTTACAAGTAACCCCATCCTGATTGACGGTGAAGGTGTATGTTGGACACGGCGCAATACAAGTCATTGGAGGAGGGCAACAGTTTTCTGTAATGATTATAGTTCCGGCGCGAGGGTTCTTGCTTGAATTAGGATCAACCTGAAAGGTGATCGCGCCGCTGCCAGAAATAACCGCAGAAGAAGCGGGGGAAGCGATACGTATCCAGTTGTCAGGACTATTAACATACCAGCCACAGCTTGGCCCCGTCGTCACCGACAGACTGCCCGACCCGCCGCTAGAGGTAAAGGATTGGCCTGGTGGTGAAATCGAGTAACTGCAAGCGGGTTCCTGAGTAATGGTGAACGCGGCATCGAAGCCCGTTGGCGGGCAACTAGGACTGGGCGCTGGTTGTGGGCAAGGGGGCTGAAAGAAGTTTATGTATATTGTTCCATCTCGCGAGATGGAATTGGGATTAGGGCTAACCTGATAGGTGACTGTTGTGCTGCCAGTGCCACTTGTGCCGGGCGTTATGGTAATCCAGGATCTACTAGCGCGGTCTGTTGAAAGTTTCCAACCGCAACCATCACGAGTCTGAATATCTACGCCATAGTCTCCGCCTGCCCCAGGCACAGTTCTGCTCGAAGGCGAAAATGAATAACTACAGCCACTCTGAAGAGCCGTTGTGGCTGCACGGGAAGAATGTGAGAAAACCAAATTTGAGAAAACCATAATCAATAGCACTATACTGATAGCGCCAAATAGCTTTAATAGACGATGCATTGACGATATTCCTCCATAAAATAATTAGAGCAACTATCTTTCGACACTCTATGTCGCTCACGTAACCTCACGCGAGCCGAAGGGCCTGCTTGCGATTCGGAGCCGAATCTCCGACGCCTTTATCCGGGTATTTGCAGACAACCCCTTTTACCTGTTAATCGCTTGTCCCTGAAGGGCAGGGCGCATTATATAAAACTGGTCAAAGCCCGCATCGTACAAGCGTACTATTTTTCAGCCTCACGGCCCGGCGACTATCCTGTGCCTGAATGCGTAAATGACGAGCTTCAGGCGATTCGTTACGCCCAGCTTGCGATAGATAGCCGACAGATGATGGCGAACAGTGATGGGGCTGATGAAAAGCCGCTCGGCTATCTCGCTATTGCTCAACCCTTCGCATACAAGCGCGATGACTTCGCGCTCGCGACTCGATAGCTTGCTCGCCTGCGACGTTACCGAACAGTTCTTCTGGTTCTTCATCGGCAAAGGGCTATTGCTCTTTACTTCCGAAAAAACTTTCATAACTCCCAGCCGCGCTCGCAAACTGACGCGCCCGGTTTTCATCTCATCCGGCGGCTAAAGAATCCGAGCCGCCATCTTACGGTTCATCAACTTATGACAGAAGCCCAACAAACATTTCACGCACGCTCAGCATCGGGCCGCTGCTGCGAAGGGCGAATTCTTTCACGGGTTCGTCACGTCAACGACAAACGACATATAGTACTTGCCTATTTCTTCAGTAGTCGTTTTGTTTCTGACCGTCAACATCCTTATCAATTGCGCCACGCACTTCTTCTCTCCGCCGTACTCTGCGCCCGGCTCCATCTTCCACTGGCTGCACTTGCCTGTAGAGTCTTCAGCAAGGCAGCTCCATCTCACATAATCCGTGCCGGGAAAGTTGTCGTTCATCCGCAAGAGGTAGGTGGCTCCGGCGTAAGCAAACCTGACCGACAGAGGACAAATTAAAGCGTCGCCTGCCCTCATCGTTTTCAGGTCGCCGCCGAATAAAGAGCACTTGGAAATCAAGCGAGCAAATACCTGCTCATACAGGAAAGGCGGAGGTATCTGGTTGGGATTTGTTCCGGGAACAGGATCGCGGAAATCCACATAGACGCTTCTCACGGTCGAGCTTGCTGTATCGAGAACCCAGTCTCCATACGTCGCTTGAATTTCCGATATGACAGAGTCCACGCCGTACCTGTAGGAGCCAAGCTGATCGCTCTGAATGCGGTAGGTCGGCGCTGCATCCGGTCCCAGTCCCTGAATCGTCGTTGTAACTCGCGTTGAAGCGCTCTTGCCTTTTTGCGCTGAAGCCTTGCCGCCGAGCACAGGGGCCAAAAACAATGTCGCGATGGCTGCTGTTGCGAAAAACCTTTTCATTTCGTTAGTTCCTCCAGAAAAATTCTCGGAAGATTGATTTCTTCCACCCTTACTCCCTATAGCGAGAACTTCAGGGAAATCCCTCCACTGTTACCGATTTTTTCGGAAGGCTGGCAAATCATCTTCAATCTGTTATAATCCCGCGCCTGCGATGCCTCTATTTGCATCCTTGAGATCGGGCTATGGAAACAATGTCGGAGGGAGTAACTCAACTCCTGATAAACTGGCGCAATGGCGACAAAGCGGCTTTAGATCAATTGATGCCGCTCGTTTATGAAGAGCTGCGCAGGCTCGCCCGCCGCTTCATGGAGAAAGAGCGATGCGACCACACGCTCGAAACTTCGGCTCTGATAAACGAGGCTTACACATCTGAGCAGGGCGGTGAGCGAACTTTGTGGAGAGTTCACATTGAAGGCGGAGAATCTGTTCAATTAACCAATAATCCCGCAGAGTGGCCGGATATCTCTCCCGATGGGAAGCTCATAGCATGCTGGTATAGAGAAATAAACAGCGGGAAATGGAAGCTAGCCATTCTGCCCTTCGATGGAGGAACGCCCATCAAGCTGTTTGACGATCTGAGCGGCCCTTCGCGGTCGATTCGCTGGATGCCCGGTGGCTCAGCAATCACGTATGTTGTTACGCGTAATGAAATCTCGAATCTGTGGAGCCAGCCGCTAAACGAGCCAGCGCCAAAACA
>DATLXU010000102.1:0-4787 GCA_035575515.1 Blastocatellia bacterium | reverse complement strand
GCAGCCTGCGTTTGCGCAGACTATTGTTGCGGGTTGATCTAAGTGGCTGTGCATTCGCTCGATGAGTCGAGGCCGAGCAAGCACACGCCGACCCAATCGCGGCGGCAGCAGCTTCGTCTTTAAATAAAATTGCGGAAGCATTTTTAGATTTAGGATTTTAGATTTTGGATTTTGGATTGCTGAAATTGAAACCTCAACAGGTCGGCACACACTATCTTCCCCTCAATCCAAAATCTAAAATCCTAAATTCACTGTCCTCTCGCCTGGCGGACGGACGCCAGCACATTATTGAGCCAATCGGAACTCACACTATACAAGCGGCGCATCTCGCTTATCACTCCGTAATATGACTCTTCGCATGCGATGAAGTAGCTATAATCGAGCGTCTCGGCAAGCCGCAGGAATTCCATCATGGCGCGCCGCCCGTTTTCCGCGTCGCTGGCCGCAAGCGAGCGCGCACGCAGGTAACAGACGATGGCCAGATAGTAATTGCATTGCAGCCGTCGAAGCAATGGCTCGCACGCATCAAGATCGTCAGGCGCGCGCGGATCGTCGCGCTCGACCAACACGCGCGCGCGCATCTGTCGCGCCAGAGCTTCTTCTATCTCGCGCCCGTTTGCGCTGCGGTCGGCGACCATAACATCAATCAACTCAAGCGCGCGGTCGAGATTTCCTCGCCTCATCTCAAGCAACGCTCGCTCGTAGTACAGATCGGTCTTTGCGGGGTCGACGTGCGCGCTTTGATACTCGCTCAGGGCCTCATCGTACAACTGTTCAGCCTCATCGAATTGCCGTCGCTCGCGCGCGAGGTTGGCGCGGCCTTCGAGTATTCGCGGCATGAAGCCATGCAGATTGAAGACTGCGGCAAGCTCGGCTGCGCTGTCAAGGTCGCGGTCCGCAAGTTCGAGCTTGCCCTGAACCGTGTAGATGTTCGCGCGATTTAGATAGAGCGCAATCGAATCGGGATGCAACGCGCGCGAGCCTGACGACGATGAGTGTTCGCCGCTTGCTCGATCAGAGATCGGGCTGCGCGCAAAGTAACGCAGCGCCGCCTGAAAATCGCCTTCCATGTAAGCTGGAAGCGCAAGGTTGTGCGAGATGGTTCTCACGAGCCGCGCGTCTCCTGCTTCGTGTGCGAGCCTGAGCGCCTTCTCCATTAAATCATTCGCTTCGGTATAACGACCCTCGAAGACGCTGACTGCGCCCATAACATTTTTGATGCGAGCGGCGAGGGCCGCCGACTGCGGTTGCAAAAAATGCGCGGGCGCGCACGCCTGAGCCTGTTCAGCAAATTTGATGGCTTCCTTGAAATTATGATCGCGTGCTGCGGAGTGCGCCAAGCCCGCAAGCGCGACTGCCTCGGCAGCGCGGTCGCCCCTGCGACGCGATACGGTGAGCGCGGAGCGAAACATCATCGCCGCGCTTGCTGTGTCGCCTTCGATCACGCGCACGTCGCCCAGCAGATTGAAAACTTGCGGATGCGAATCGAGCGTCTCGCGGCGGAAGCGCGGAAAGAATTTGCTGATCGTAAGCGTCAGCCCGCTTGCGAGCAATTGCGGTTGCGCCGCAAGCAGAGTCTCAATCGCGCTAGCTTCGTCGCCTGCTTCGAAGAAGTGATGAAGCGCCAAGTCCCAATCCTCGCGCGCCGCATAGTAGCGCGCAAGCTCGCTGTGCATCCGCGCGCGGTCTTCGGGTGAGGTCTCTTCTTCGAGCTGCTTGCAGAGGTAATCGCGAAACAGCGGATGATAAATGAAGGTGTCGGTTTCGCCGGCAACGCGACTGAGGAAAATATTCTCGCGCACGATTTTCTGAAGCTGCTCAGTTGAAACATCGAGACCGAGGGCCTCGCTGAGGAGTTCGGGCGTGATGCGACGGGGCAGCGCGGAGCGAACAAGCAAGCTGCGCACGTCTTGCGGCTCTGCCCTATAAACTTTTTCCGCGAAGTAATCGAATATCTCTGTCTGCGATCGGTTGATTATGTTTTCGATCTCCTGCTCGCGCAGGCTCTGATCGGCTTCAATCGCGTGGCGGATTATCTGAAGCCCTGCAACCCATCCCTGAGTCCATACCAACAGCCGATCAATCGTTTCATTGTCGTCAAACACGCCGTCGAATAATTTCACAGCTTCGTTGCGAGTGAAAGCAAGCATTCGGTTGTCAATCTGATCCATGCTCTGCTTGCTGCGCATGCGCGAGAAGGTGAATGTGGGAGCAATGCGCGCAAGCAGCATCAGGTGAATATTTTCCGGCAGCAGTTGCAGAATGCGATAAAGGACGGGTGCGCTCCAATCGGCGATGAAGAGATTATGAATGTTATCGAGCACGATGATGAGTTCACGCCCGACCGCTTCTGAGAGTTCATAGAGAAACAGATCGGCGAGTTGCTCGCTGCGACGCGTCGCGCCCGTGCGCAGCATATCTAGCGTATTCGAGCCGAAGTCGGGAGCGACTTGGCGAATCGCATGCACGAGATACTGAAAAAAAACTGCGATGTCTGCATCGGATGAGTCGAGGTCATACCATACAGCGCTTCGGTCTGATGCGTGAAAGAATTCTGCGGCGATGGTGGTCTTGCCCCAGCCGGGACCGGCGCAGATGAATGTCGCGCTCAGGTCCAGGTTCGAGCGCAGGCGCTCGATTAATCGCTCGCGCCTGATTAGATTCGGACTAAGGTCAGGCGGTCGCAGTTTTGATTCGATGATTTTAATCATAACTGCCGGTCGTCTGGGGAAGGATTACATTCTAATAGGAAGGGGGAAAGGTTTAAAGGGAAAAGGTGAAAGGGTAGGTAATCGCTCAGTTATGAGCGGAAAGAGTAAGAATACCAACCAAAGGACGGTCTCTCTCTTTGGCTGCTCGAATTCGTGCTGTTTTACATCGCTGATAATTCTCATTTTTCATTTTCTTCCCCTCTCAGCTTGAGTCGCGACTCGAACAACATCTCATATACTTTTTCAGCAGCTTCCTCTCGCCGCCTCATCCAGCACTTCCTTTATGCGCTTCTTAGGCTGCCTTACCCTCTTGCGTAGTGTGTGCAGCGCACTCATCAATACAGTTCGGCTGCCAGCACCTTCCTCTGACTGAGAGCCGAAACTAACTTTGCGTGCTGTCACCATTGGCCGCAACTCTCGCTGCGGCATAGTTGTTCTCTGCCGGGACTCATCCGTCTTCTACCCAGGCGTAGAGCCGATGCTCATTTTCGATGAATATATCCTGTAGACGCCTTATCCCCTGATTCAAGGCTGGCTTTTTATTCGCCTCGATTATCTTCTCTTTCAACTCTCGCGTCCGTAGGTAATACTGTTGGTCGCTTATCGCTTGAGAGCGCAGACATCAGCCTCAGCCAACAGAGGTATCAATGTGGAGGCGAATAATTTCACCTCTTGCTCTTCAGAAAATTGACCCTCTAGTGGAGCATAGCAAAAGTTTTTGAACAAATTGAAATTTGCTCTTTTAGACGCCTCCGCGACGCCGATTCAAAGTGCTTCAGCTAAGTACATGACAAAAGTTGAATAACTTGTCGAAAAGCAATCTGTTGGAAGCGATCCGACAGGTTGCATAATATGCGTCGCAAATGATTCAAACCGTATCGAAATATACTTTTGGCGAGTCGTCCATGCTTCCTGGTTTTAAGTGCTTTCTGTTGGCTCAACCATTCGCCGACAATGTGCGCCCAACAAAACCCCAAGGCCAACAGCGCAATCAACTTCTTCAAGCGTTCCAACTCAATGACGTGGGTTTGCTCAAGCCGGAAACCGCGACTCTTCAAACAACCGAACGAGCGCCCGCGATTTCCCAACGCTTGGCATAATCTTCTATCGCGCTGGCGGTGTAGTCTGGCGCCACCACGATCAAATACTCGTCACTAGCCAGGCGCATCCCCGAAACCCACAGGCTCAAGCCCCAGATCTGACGCGGCGCGGGCTATGACCAACCCTTGATCTATGGCCTGAGAGCGAAACCACTCGCTTGGCCGAAACCACCGCGGCCGCGCCGCTGCCCGTTGAGCGTGTTGTCGCGGATACGAATCCGAAACGAGATATGCTTTTTCATCAGCCACCCAAACCAGGTCTTGCCGATAAACTCTCGATCTGCGCACAGATATGAGGATGGAGCCGACTTCGAACAAGCGCACAAACTCACTCAT
Source organism: Blastocatellia bacterium (assembly GCA_035575515.1). Taxonomy (GTDB): domain Bacteria; phylum Acidobacteriota; class Blastocatellia; order UBA7656; family UBA7656; genus DATLXU01. The sequence goes on along the minus strand of DATLXU010000102.1, from coordinate 640 downwards.
CAGAGCAATCCGTTCGGCGGTGTTGGAATTGCCTTTCTTGTCAAGCATAGTTCACAGCACCGGCTTCGCCACGCCTTTGTAAACGATGCCCAGCACCAGGATATTCAAGGGGTCTTGCCGAGTTGCCAGTTGGTGCGATCCAAAGTCAGTACCCAAGGACGGGGCACGCTGATCAACGACACCAGCAAGACGGCGATCACAGCATAAGTGATCTCGAAGCCGCGAAGAAAGCGATGGATGCGTTTGTAGTGCGATTCGACTTTGGCGCGGCCCGCAAAGACCGAGGCAATCTCGGTAAGATTGACACTCCGGACTTGGATCAAAGCAATGAGAAACTTCGCCAGGAAGTTGATTCGAAGCTCTGTTCCAGTCTATATTTTCAGCAAGGGTTCGCTCAAGCGGGCGAATCGAAGCCATCGAAGATTCTCCTCTCAAGAATTGGTCTTCTTGAACAAGGATAAGGTCTCGATGGCTTTTATGCACTTTCAAAGATCATTTTTTGTCCTGTACTAAGTCAAAAACTTATTCTACAGTCCAGTAGTTGATGTTGTTTATGAAAGATGTCCCGTTGCCTCCAGGCGGGAAGTTCCTCACCGCAAGCAGACGAGCCTTGTTGTCGTACTCTGGATAAATATGGCCC
>DATLXU010000101.1:0-104489 GCA_035575515.1 Blastocatellia bacterium | reverse complement strand
CGGCTCGCGCGTTAATCTGCCTTTAGTCGTCAACCTTCGTTCGATACCCGGAGTTGTGTGGTCCGCATTCACAAATCATGGCCGCTTGAAATTCGATCTCGACACGGCGTTCACGCTGCCGCTGTTTGTTTTTGAGAAGCGATTCGATAAGAGCTTTTCGGGCGAGGTTCCGCTCAGGAGCGTCGTTGATGCGGCTTCGATACTGAGAGCGCGGCGGCTCGGTTTCTAAATCGGGACCGCTGGCGGAAAGAATTTCAAATTTATCATCGGCTATCACTCGCTGCGCTCTCGGAAGTAATAACCGAGAACGAATCCGAGCGGGCCGGACAAGACCGCCGATACGGTTTTGAACAGGTCGAAGACGGGATCCATCCCGGCCTTTAAATCCCCGCTGATTCTGATTAACTGCTGAATCACGCCCATTGTACTTTAATCAATTTCAAGCGTAATAACCATAGTTGCCAACCTCAAGCTACCATCGCAATCAGATCATCGAAGCCATTATAACGTTAGATGCGAATTATTGTCCTGTGATTTGCGATGGCTACGCGAATGCAAGACGCATAGCCATCGCTTCAGAAGCTATGGAGCAAGTATTACTCAACCGCTGCCGCGATCTCTGCCTTAAGCCCTTCCCACTTCTGCATGTACTCGCGCCTTTCGGATTTCAATCGCTCGACTATCTGTTTGTACTGTTCAAGGCGGCCTTGTCTTTCATAGAGTTTGCGCGGCTGGAGTATCTCGTTGTCTTCGCCTTCGATGCCGGGCACCGCGCGCGCGACCTCATAGCCAAAATCCGGGTCCTGCTCCCATTCAATCGTGCCTTCGGCTATCGCTTTCACTATCGCAGATGAATGCTGGATGCGAACCTTCTTTGAGTTTCCGTCGCCATCGCCGCCGCCGACCCGGCCAGTGTTCATCAGATAGACTTCCATCGGCGAAGATTCGAGCAGCTCCCAGAAGCGATTGCCCTGCTGCGCGTGCTTCAGTGGAAAGAATGGATTCGTGCCGGGCACTCTGAGGAATTTGCCCGCTTCGGCTGCGCCTCCGGCGGAAGTCCCGCGCGTTTCGCCAAGCATGAAGTAAGCCGCCGCCTGATGGCGATTGAGCCGTGCGACGCCCGGAATGATATTGTCGTTGCGATTGAGTATCAGCAGGAAGTCAGCCGATTTGATTTCGCGCGCGTCCAACGCGCCAGCGATGTCGGCCATGCGAACAACGGCGCGGCCATTCTGCGTGTATGAAGTGTCGTAAAAATCCAGCTCGCCCTTTTCGTTCTGCGAGACATTTTCAAGATAAGCGTGGGGCTTCGTAACTGCGCCATAGATTGTCGGCTCGTCTTTTTCATTCAGGCCGAAGGTCTTTGCGAAACAGCCGTTTTCGGTCGCGTAAATCTTTCCGCCCGGCATAAGCGCGACGAAATCGTCCTGAACCGGATGCGAATCGTTCTGCTTGGTAAACGTCGTAGTCGTTTTGCCCGTGCCCGAAAGGCCGATGATTAAACCGACTCGCTTCCGGTCGCCTACAGGGATGACCTTGCACCCGGCGTGAAGCGCAAGCCCGCCGCGATCATAGACTATCTGATTCCACATCCGCAGTCCGCCCTTCTTCGATTCGCCAAAATAATCGCTGTTGAACACGCGCGTGATTCCGTTATCGAGATCAACCGCGATGAGGCGGTCTGCCGGATAGCCGGGCATTTGAAGGTTCGGCGTGTAGATTACGGTGAGTCGCGGCTCGAAGTGGTCAAGCTCTTCTTCGGTTGCGGGATAGTAAAGGTGCTTCTGCATTCCGGCGATGTTTGCATTCGTGCGCTCGATGATTAAACGCGCGGGCACGCGAAACTGCTCGTCGTTGCCGATGAAACCATCCACGACAATCATCTCCGAGCGGCGAATGTATTCATCTTGCAGCTTCGAGACGCGCTCGTATTCGGCGCGAGTGATCGTCTGCGAGTCGTGGCGCTCGGGCGTGTCGCTCACAATGTAGGTCGAGAGCTTCGAGCGCGAATCAACCCTCGTTTGAGTGTTTGTGTTGTTGTAACAGGTGATGCGAGTGTTGGGCATCTCTTCGGTAAGCTCGCGCAGCCTGAGCGCCGAAGGGTTCCAGATGATCTCTTTAGGCTCGACAGGAAGGCCGAAGTGTTTCGCAGATGGTTTGCTCATTTAGATTTAGTCCTCCACTGTGATTATTAATTCCAGCGCGATTAATAAAGGACAATGATAACCGAGCGGCAGCCTTCGGGCAACTGCGAGGGCTTGCAGTCGAACTGCCTCATTCGGCTTCCAGCAAATCAACCTTGTCGTAGATTTCACGTAACATCAGATTGCAGCCAATCGAAGCAAGCTCAATTGTATCTTCTATGCTGTTGGTCTCCGACAACAGCCGGGTGTTGTCGGGCTGGCGCACATAATGCTCCACATGATGCTTGCCTTGCGATATGAGGATATATTCTTTGAATGATTCTATGCTGCGGTACTGCTCGAACTTCTCGCCGCGATCATAATCCTTTGTTGATTTAAAGAGTACTTCTACTATCAAGGTGGGATTGGTCAGCGTATCTTTGTAACTGTCTGAAAACTGAGGACTGCCGCAAACAACCACTACGTCAGGGTATGTGTATAAACCGGTCGGGGCGACTCTTACACGCAGGTCTGTAGAGTAAACGGTGCAGGGGCGATTCTTTAATTGAGAGCGAAGCTCTGCGACGACGTTTGTGACAATCAGAACGTGGCGCGGGCTTGCGCCGCCCATCGCGAATATCTCGCCGTTGAAGTATTCACTCTTGTAATCGGCCTTTCGCTCCAGCTCAAGATACTCTTCGGGAGTGAAATGGCTTTTAGGCTGCAAGGACATATCATCCTCGTATCACGCAAATAATCTATCACAACGTTGCCGGTTCCGGCAGCACTTCAACCGGAACCGGCAACTCGATTAAACAAATAATCACTTTCCGTCCGAGCCGTTGCCCAGATACTTGTTGAACCATTCGACGTTGGTCTGCATGACCTTCAGCAGCATCTTTGGTTCGTTCGGCCCGTGCGGCTGGCGCGGCAGCACAAGCATTCGCGCAGGCACGCCCTGAGCCTTGAGCGCGTTGTACAGCTCATACCCCTGCGAGATGGGCACGCGAATGTCTGCTTCGCCATGCTGAATCATCGCGGGCGTGCTCGCGCCCTTGATGTTGAACATCGGCGAATGCGCGCGGTAAATGTCTAGGTTCTCCCAAGGCTGCGCGCCCATGTAATCAGGAATGAAACCCGGAATGTCGCTCGTCCCCGTGAAGCTCATCAGATTCGTTACTGGCGCGCCAATTGAAGCCGCTTTGAACCGCTTCGTCTGCGTGATGACCCACGAAGTCATAAACCCGCCGTAGCTCCAGCCCATCACGCCTAAACGATTCTGATCGGCCACGCCCATCTGAATGACATGGTCAACGCCCGTCATCAAATCCTGATAATCGCCGCCGCCCCAATCTTTGTAATTCGCAAAGCGGAATTTCTTTCCGTACCCGGACGAGCCGCGTGGGTTCACGCGCAGCACGGCGTAGCCCTGCGACGTGAACGTGGCAATCGGATAAGCGCCGGGATTGCCTATGAAGCTCTGAATGAACACGCCCGCAGGCCCGCCGTGAATCACAAGCAGCAGAGGCACGCGCTTGCCTGGCTGATAGCCAACCGGATAACTCAACAGGCCTTCAACGTCCATGCCGTCTGCGCTCTTCCATCGGATGACTTCAGTCTTGCCTACGGGTATCTTTGCGAACTCCGCGTTGACGCGGCTCACCTGCGTCGGAGCGAATGAGTCGGCACGGCTGACATAAGCCTCCGCTGGCGTGTCTGCTGTCTGTTTAGAGAAACCGAACATCGTGCCCGCGCGATTGAGACTGATCGCGCCATAAACGCCGTCGGCTTTGTTCACTTCGCTGATAGCTTTCGTCTCTACGCTCATCGCGTAGATGCGCGTGAAGGTGCCGCGAGTCTCGCTGAAGTATATCGAGCGCCCGTCTGGTGTCCATCCAATCAGGTCCGGCTGCTCATCGAAAGAGGTCGCGAGCGCGCGAGGAGTGCCGCCCGCTGCAGGGACAACGTTGATGGTTCCGTCAAAACCCCAGCGCGGCGGATTGCTGCTTATCACAACCGCAATCCAGCGGCCATCGGGCGAATAAAGCGGGTCCGATTCGGCTGCCCCGCTGGCAAGCAAAGATTTTTCTTCTCCACTCGCCACATCAACGACTGAAACATCGGCGCTCGGCCAGTCGTCGGCCTTCGGAGTCTTCACGCGGGAGAAAGCTATAGTCTTTCCGTCGGGCGACCAATCGAAGCTGTCAATCGTGTAGTTGCCTTTCGTGAGGCGGCGCACTTCGCGCTTGCCCTTAGCGTCTTTCGCAACCGGGACGACGTAGAGATGGCTGTACTTGATATTCTCGTCAACGAAGCGCCAGTCGTCTTTGCCTTTGTTCATCTTCTCTTCGTCGTCGCTTGGCGGGTCTGATTGAAGAAAAGCGATCCACTGTCCGTCGGGCGACCACGCGAAGTTGCCGACGCCCGTCTTCACATCCGTTATCTGCTCGGCCTCGCCGCCAGCAGCGCGCAGCACGTAGAGATTATTCTTTCCAGCGCGTGACGAGGTGAAGGCAAGCCATTTTCCATCAGGCGACCACTGCGGGTTGGTTGATGATTTATCTGCGAAGGTTACTTGAAAAGCGTCGCTGCCGTCAGAGTTCGCCAGGTAGATTTGAGCGAGGTATTCGCTTTTATCTGCGGTCATGACGGGCTGGCTGACAACGTAAGCGACGCGGCGGCCATCGGGCGAAGGGCGCACCGCGCCGATGGCTTTAACCTGCATCTGTGTTTCCGGTGTCCACGCTTTCGGCGCGTCCTGCGCAAACGAGCGCGCCGGAACGAGCGTGAGTAAAGAGAGCATCAGCAGAATTGATAGATTTCGTGAACGCATTGTGAATCCTCCTAAGCGATGAGCGCCAGAGCGCCACTATCGTTCTGGTGATTGATTGGAATTATTCGGTATAGGCCCGCTCGATTATAGGCAGAAATCTCCCGGACGGGAAGCCGATTTCATCGCGCTTCAACAGCATTGAGGTTGATCATTTCCGGCGCGCTGACCGGATCATTAATGCTGCCGGGCCGTCTCTCTCTCTCTGCGCGCGGCGTCGGCGAAGGCCAGCGCAGCCGGATCGGATGGAACTGCTTCATCAAGGTCGGTCGAGCGGAACTTGAAGCTGAATCGCCCCTCTTTGTCCATATAAACGCGAAGATCGCCTTGTTGAGTATTACCGGGCGCGGCGCTCACAATCAAAGTGCTGCCGACCTGTCGCGGCTTGAACAATCCTTCGGCGTTGCCCGCAATGATGATGTCGGCTTCGGGGTTTTCATTCGCAAGCTGCATCGCCGCCGCCATCTCCGAGTGGGCGACGATGACGACCAGGTCGCACTCTTTCCTGAGCTTCGGAACTGTGCGCCGCGCGGCCACGAACATATCTGTCACCATCGCGTCGCCCAATCCCGCGCCGGGATGAATAGGCTCGGCTAGCCCCACGAAACCTATTCGGAGTTTTCTCTTCTTGCCAGTGATTCGAGGGCCTGTCACCTCTTTGATTATGTATGGCGCGGGCGCGGCCACGTCTTCGCCGAAGACTCCGTTCGCTGAGATAATGTTTTTAATCATCGGCAACTGCTCGGTGCGCTCGGCCAATCCTTCGCGCGCAAGTAGTTTTTGAGCATAGATTATATCGAATCGTCCGAGATTGATTACATCAACAGGCCAGCGGCTGTAGGCGCGCGCGACCTGCGAGTTCATCAGCATCGAGTGCGGCGTGTAGTCCGTGCTGTTGTAGAAAAAGAATCCCGCGTCAACGGTGATGACGGGCGTGTTCTTGAACTTCTTCTTGAATCCTTCGACGTAACCAATGCGCCGCGCAATCCCGCCTCGCGGGTTGTTGCAATCGCAGACGTCTATGTTTCCGCGCATGTTCGCGCCGAACAGTATGGCGAACGCTGCGCCGTCATCCGCGCCGAGCCGTTCATCGAACGTCGCCGCTTTCGCACTCGCGTCTTGAGCGGGCAATTGCGCAGCCGCGCCAATAGACAAAAAGATAGCAATTAAAAAAGCCGTAACAGTTTTCCTGACCAATGTAAATCTCCTCGAATTGAATTGCTCGGAAATTATAGACCAAGACCGCGTTTCTATCACGCCCATCACGGCCAATTGATCATCGGACCTGCGCCGCGAATGCTTGCCCATTGCTCGCGCGGTGCACTATTATGCTGTTACTCAACTGATGAAACCGAAGGAGACCCCGCGATGAACGTGCTGCTGCTTTCGATGCCCGATTCGTTCGAGCACATGCCTTCGATAGCCATCCGAATGCCGAACGGCGCGCTCGCGTCTCTGGCCGGAAACGTTGATGGGCATCACCGTGTCGCCATCGCCGATCTCGTGCTGGTTCAAGACCGCGTGCGCGAAACGGTTGAGCGACTCGTGGGCAATCACGCGCCCGACATCGTAGGTCTTTCCGTGATGACATTTCAGCGCAAGACCGCGAAGAAGATCATTGATTTCGTGCGCCAACTGAAACCGAACGTGCGCATCGCGGTCGGCGGCTATGATCCGAGCCTCGCGCCCGGCGCTTACACGGATAATTCATCGGGCGTCGTGGATTTCATCATTCGCGGCGAAGGCGAGATAACTTTTCGCGAGCTGCTTCGCGCGATTGAAAACGAAAGCGGCTTCGATCATATCGCGGGGCTGTCGTATCGCAGCGGCGACCGCTTCTACCACAACCCTGAGCGAGCCGTCAGCAGCCTCGACGGCGGTGAGATAAAACTTCCGAATCGAGGCGCGCGGGCGCTTAAAGGGTACACGATGCTTGGCCGACAGGTTGACGTGATAGAGACTTCGCGCGGCTGCACTTATGATTGCAGCTTCTGCTCGATAATCGAGATGCGCGGGCGAAACTTTCACACCTATTCATTCGACCGCGTAATCGCAGACATCCGCGACGCCTATGCGCACGGCGCGCGCTCGATATTCATCGTTGACGACAACATCACACTGAACGTGAAAAGGTTCGAGGCGCTGTGCGAAGCAATCATCGCGGCGGGCCTGAACAAAATTGATTACACCGTTCAGGCGATGACTTCGGCGATTGCAAATCACGGCGAGACGCTTGCGCCGCTGATGCGTCAAGCCGGATTCAGGTATGTCTTTTTGGGAATAGAAAATGTCCTCGAAGACGATCTGAAATTCCTGCGCGCAAAATCGAAAAACATGAGCCGCGAAAACGGCAAACAGTCGGGCAACGCTACGATTAAAGCGATTGACTACATTCATCGAAACAAGATGTACGTCGTCGGCGGCCTGATAGTCGGCAACCCGGACGATACGCGCGAGTCAATCGAAACAAATCTGAAATTCGCGCGCCGCTACATTGACTGGCCATACATTCAACATCCCACGCCTTACCCGCGCACGCCTATGACGAAAGACTTCCGCGAGCGCGGATTGATAATCAACGAGCGGTTGGAAGACTACGACGGCACGACTGCTGTTGTTAAGACCGAGCACCTCACGGCGGAAGAGGCTGAGTTTTTGCGCTGGCGAGCCGAGCGATGGATGAAGCTGCGCCACATGCCGGCAGCGTTTGCCCACGACCCGATGTTCGTGCTGCGCAACGCGCGGCGGATGTTCGCGCACACTTTTCGCGGCTGCACGATTAAAACTTTTCTCGGACTTGAAGACGAGCGCCGAGCCTTTGAGCGATACCGCGCGATGCGCAACGCTGAGCGCGCGTATATTTGATAAGCATCTGTCTGCTTTGCGCCATCCATAACCTCGCCGCGCCTATCGCACTTCTACGCCTTTCCAGAATGCCACGTAGTTTTTAATCTGCTCGGCTGCAGGTTTTGGGTGGGGATAATACCACGCGGCGTCTTTGTTCACCTCGCCGTCGACAACAATATCGTAGTAGCTCGCTGCGCCTTTCCATGGGCAGGTCGTGTGCGTGCTGCTTTCTCTGAAATATTCTTTATTGACGGACTCCGGCGGGAAGTAATGATTTCCCTCAATCACTATTGTCTCGTCACTCTGCGCGAGAACTGCGTTGCGCCAGGTTGCTTTCATGCATTTTCTCCATGCCGGCACTAAGACGGCCACAATTCTATATTCTCGCCGATGCCGCGCTCGCGCGCGAGGTTGTAAACTCGAAGCGCGGTAGCTATGTCTTCAAGCGCGATGCCATTTGATTTGAACAGCGTAACATCATCGTCGCTCGTGCGACCCGAATCGCGGCCCGCGACGATGCGGCCCAGTTCAGTCACAGACTCCCAGCTAATCACGCCGCGCTCGATTGCAGGCATCAGATCGCCTGATTCAATCCGCGATTGCTCGATTGAATCAACTGCGATCACGCGCGCTCGCCTGACGGTCTCAACGTCAACTTCGGCCTTCGATAAAAAATTGGAGCCTGCGGCGTTGATGTGCGCGCCCGGCTCGATCCACTCGCCCTTCAACACAGGCTCGCGCGCGGTCGTCGCCGTGACAATGATCGAGCAGCCGCGCGCTGCTTCTTCGGGCGAGTTAGCAGGCTCGACATCGCATCGGAGCAGCGCGGTCATCTTTCGCGCGAACGCTTCGCGATGTTCCTGATTGCGGCTATACGCCTTGATCGTTTTAACCTCTCGCACGGCGCAGACGGCCATCAACTGACTTTCGGCCTGCCAGCCCGTTCCATAAATTCCAACCGCGTCTGCGTCCTTGCGCGCCATGTACTTCGTCGCGACGCCCGAAGCCGCGCCGGTTCGCATCTGCCCCAGACGATCGGCTTCGATCATCGCAAGCATATCGCCGCTCGCGCTGTCGTAAAGCAGCACGAGAAACCGCGCGCCCTTGCGCGACGCCGTGTAAGCCTTCAGTCCGTACACGCCGAGCCTTCGATCGCCCGCAGCCATTACATGCAACTGCGACGCGGGCATCGCGACCCGGTAGCGCGGGCGGTTAGTGGCCGCGCCCTCAGCCTGATCGCGCAGGACTTCCTCAACTGCCTCAATTGCGGTGTTGATGTCCAGCAGTTGCGTGACGTGATGTTCTCTGAGTAATAGCGCCATAGCAGATAGCAGATAGCAGATGTCAGATGTCAGTAGTTAGAAAGGTCAATGGCTTGAAACCGGTGCCATTTACAAGGCAACTAGCTCTTAACTGACATCTAACGTCTGACAACTATTTCGCCCAGTAACCTGATCGCGCGCGCACGGTTGCGTCTTTCGCGCGAACCTCTACGCGAATCACTCGCCAGCGCCCGTCGCGCGCGTCGTTCGTAGGGTAGTAGCCGATCAAATACTGCGAGCGCAGATCATCGGCCACCTGTTTGTAAACTCCCGCAAGGTCCATCAGCGTGTGCACCGCGTAGACTCGCCCGCCCGTGCGCTCGGCCAGTTCGCGCATCTCGCGGTCGGCAATCTTGTACAGCCCCTCGTTTATCTCGCGTCGCAAGTCTTCGCTGAGCGTCTGGCGCGGCAGGTTGCGCTCCATCGCTTCGGGATCGAACTCATCGAAGTAGCGATTGATCTGGCTCTGCGAGAAATTCAAATAATCGGGGTCAGAGCGCGGCTTGAGAAGTCCCGCGAGCGTCGCCTGCTCCGTGTTGAGCTTGAGAAAATAGACCGACGCTTCTGATTTTTCTACGAGCGTTTGAATGTCGCTGTACTTTTTAAGGCTTGTCGAGTCAACGCCGTCCGACACGCAGACTATGGCTTTGCGCCCTTCGACCTGTTTGAGCGGGCTTTCTTCGACGGCAAGGTACAGCGCGTCATAAAAGGACGTGCCCGTGTTTGCCGTGAAGCGATAATTGCCGTCGCCGTTTGACGAAGCCACTTTGTCAATCTCCGCCTGGACGCGGTCACGGCTGTCTGTGAACTCGGCGATCATCTCGACGTCGCGGCTGAAGACAATCACGCCGACGCGATCATCCGGGCGCAGCTCGCTCAAAAAATTCTTCGCCGCGCGCTTGATTAACATTATCTCGTCGCGCGTAGAGCCGCTGATGTCAAGCAACAGCATCAGCGTGAACGGCTCTTCTGTGGCCGAAAAATGAGCGATGCGCTGCCGCGCGCCGTCTTCGTAGATGACGAAGTCATCGGCTTTGAGCGATTTGACGGCGCGACCTTCGCGGTCGGTGACTGATGCCGTGACCGATACGAGATCGGTCTTGAGCTTTATAGGCTCATCCTGATCGCGCTGCTGCTGTTGCGCTGCCGCTGGCGCGACGATTGATGCGAGCATTAGAAGTATTATTACAACGTAACTCGTTCGATTGGCTCTCAGCATTTCAACCTCAGATTCGCCTGATGAGCAAATCGTATCGCAGGAGCGCGACAAATGAAAAGCAAAACCACACGACCCGCAAGCCGATTCCCCGACCGATAAAGAACGTCACGGATAAGTATTTGAGTTTATCTATGATGTTGTTTATCGGCGTTCATCGGTGGTAAGGTTCTATTTTAGAAATGCTTTTCTTTGCGCGAGTGCGAGATTCCAAATCGTCGTTGAACGCTCTTTCTTTCAACTTCGGCTTTCAGCTTTACTCACCGCAGAGACGAGCAAGGCAATTAACGACAGCTTGTGAAAGCGCACTGGCCGCGCGCTTGTTGCCGCTGCACACATTTCGGAGAGATCAATGGATAAGGTAAAAGAAGGCGATAACATTTCATTGCACTATACGGGCACGCTCGATGATGGAACAGTGTTCGATTCGAGCGAAGGCGGCGCGCCGCTCAGCTTCACAGTTGGTTCGGGCGAGGTCATACAGGGCTTCGACGAGGGCGTGCGCGGGATGGAGGTCGGCGAGACGCGCGACATAAACATCCCGCCCGATCAGGCTTATGGCCAGTATTACGACGAGCTTGTGCGCGTCGTGCCGCGACAGGCGTTTCCGCCCAACATCACGCCCGCAGTCGGCATGGCATTTGAGCTTGAGCTTCCATCGGGCCAGACCATGCCAGTTCGCATCATTGACGTCGAAGGCGATAACGTCACGCTCGACGCGAATCATTTGCTTGCAGGCGAGACGCTCAATTTCAAAGTCAAGCTCGTCAGCATAAACAAGAGCGGGTCCTAACGGACGCGGCGACGCGGCGAAGAGATGACATAGTGATAAAGTCTTTCGCCGCGTTTCCGCGTCTTCGCGCCTCCTCGTCGGGAATCAATTCAGCACGCGCTGTTGCTGCGCTTTGAGCGCCTCATCAATGCGCGCGATTGACTCCTGCAAATGCGCTCGCGTCACCACGCCCAGCTTCGTCCCGCCCGCAAGCGATTGCTGAATCCGCCCGCGCATCTGAGTCAGGTTGTAGCGAGCCATCGTCGCAGCGTCTTCAGGCGTTGCAGGATTAGGCCTGAGCACAAGCGCGACGAGCCTGCGGTGTGCTATAAATGACTCTCTATTAAGAAAAGATTGAGAGGCAGATTGACTGAGCTGATAAGAATCGGCATAGACACGGGCGGGACGTTTACGGATTTCGTAGTGGCGCGCGGCTCTTCAATCACCGCGTTCAAAGTTCCTTCAACTCCGCGCAATCCTGAGGAAGCAATTCTTAATGGCGTTGTCCGCATACTCAACGAAACCGGCGTCGCCCCATCGGAGATTGTTCACGGCACAACTGTCGCCACAAACGCGCTGCTTGAGCGCAAGGGCGCGCGCACCGCGCTAATTACAACCGAAGGCTTCGAGGACGTGATTGAAATAGGTCGTCAGGCGCGGCCTGAGCTTTATAACTTCATGGTCACGCGCCGCGCGCCGCTCGTGCCGCGCGAGCTGAGATTCGGCGCGACCGAACGCATCGGGCCTGACGGCTCAATTATCACCGCGCTCGATGAAAGCGGCCTCCAGACAATCATCGAACAAATCTCGAAATCAAATCCCGCGATAGAATCAATCGCGGTCTGTTTGCTATTCTCATTCGCCAACCCGTCGCACGAGCAGGCAATCGCCCGCGCGCTTGAGCCATTAGCCATTCCCGTTTCGCTCTCGCATCGCATACTGCCTGAGTACCGCGAATACGAGCGAACGTCAACGACCGTCATCAATGCTTATCTCGTCCCACTGATGTCGCGCTACCTGCGCTCACTTGCAGAAGGGTTAGAGTCCGAAGTCAGCGGCTCTAAGAAGTTAGCGGCGAACAAAAAACTGGTTCGGACTACGGGCTACGGACTACGGACTTCGGACTATGTGTTGAGAATAATGCAATCCAATGGCGGGTCGGTGTCAGCCGCGACTGCCGCCGCCGAGCCTGTGCGCGCGATACTGTCGGGACCTGCGGGCGGCGTTGTTGGAGCGTTGAGAGTGTGCGCGGCGGCTGGCATCCGAGACATCATCACGTTCGATATGGGCGGGACATCAACCGATGTCGCGCTGTGTCGCGGCGAAGCACGCACGACGAACGAAGCTACGGTGGCGGGACTGCCTGTAGCTGTGCCGATCATTGATATTCACACAGTAGGCGCGGGCGGCGGATCAATCGCCCGAGTTGATGAGGCGGGCGCGTTGCGCGTGGGACCAGAGTCTGCGGGCGCTGATCCCGGCCCTGCGTGCTACGGGCGCGGCGAACAGGTGACGGTCACGGATGCGAATTTAGTTTTGGGTCGTTTTGGCGGCGCGGGACTTCTCGGCGGCGAGATGAAATTGGATGAGGAGCGCGCGCGATTTTACCTTTCGAAGCTTGCGGATGAGATGTCGCGCTTTGCCGGAAAGCGAATCACGGCGGAGCAGGCCGCGCTCGGCGTTGTTCGGGTTGCGAATGCGAATATGGAATCGGCGCTGAGGGTCGTATCGGTCGAGCGCGGGCAGGACCCGCGATTATTTTCATTGGTGAGCTTCGGCGGCGCGGGCGGGCTTCACGTCTGCGAGCTTGCGCAGGCATTGAGGATACCGCGCGTGGTTGTGCCGCGCTCGCCCGGCACGTTGTCGGCTTTAGGAGTTTTGTTAGGCGATGTGGTGAAAGATTATTCGCGCACGGTGATGATGAAGGTTGATGAAGTTGATCGTCGCGCAATCGAGCGCGGCTTTCGGGAGCTTGAGCGCGAAGCGGCGCGCGACCTTGCGGGCGAAGGCTTTTCAAAAGATAAAATAAAGATTGTTCGCTCTGTTGCGATGCGATATGTGGGGCAATCATTCGAGATTGACGTTCGATGGGGCAAAGCGTTCGAGCGAGCATTTCATGCCGAGCATCGAGAGCGATATGGTTATGCGGACGCGAAGCGCCCGACTGAGATCGTGAGCCTCAGAGTGCGTGCGATTGGCGTGACGGATAAGCCTCGATCGAAGCGAATGACGTTGAATCGAGCAGTCAAAGTTAAGCCCGCTTACACGGCAAACGTTTATTTGGCCGAGCGCGCAGAAAAAGCGCCGGTTTACTTGCGCGAAGATTTGAAGGCGGGCGCGCGGCTGCGAGGGCCTGCCATTATCACCGAATACAGCTCGACCACATTGATCCCACCGGGCCGCTCGATTGAAGTTGACGCATGGTTAAATCTGATTATCGCATGAGCGACAGCCCATGAAATGGGCGCAGGCATAAAGCCACAAGTTTCACTTGTGGCTTTATGCCTGCGCCCCCTACGGGGTTGATTCAGCTTGTAGGCAAGCAATGACGACAAGCATTGCCCTGTTTTTCTTCAAAACCTCTTGCTACAATCACCGCCATGCTCAAACGAATTCTCGTTGCATTGAAGCTTTCAACCTTGCTCTGCTTATTCGCCGTCGCCGCATCAGCCCAATCGCCGCGCACGATGCGAGTTGATTACTACCACACGGGCAACGCCTCGCAGGAGATGTTCAGCCTCGACCGCATCGCCATAGAACCGCTCGCGTGGCCGGGCAACCCTGCGAAGATGATTGACGACACGAATCTCGGCAAATACTTCTTTGAAGTCCGCGACCGCGCCACGAATCGTGTCGTCTACTCGCGCGGCTTCGCTTCGATCTACGGCGAGTGGGAAACTACGGACGAAGCCAAAAGCATGAATCGCACGTTTCAGGAATCGCTGCGGTTCCCTGCGCCCGCTTCGCCCGTGCAGGTGATCTTGAAGAAACGCGACGCTGATAATTCATTCCGCGAAATCTGGTCCGTAGTCGTTGATTCGAAAGATATGTTTGTTGATACGTCGAAGCCTCAATCGCCTGGCTCGCTCATCGAGATTCAACGAAGCGGCGACCCGGCGACGAAGGTTGACTTTCTAATTTTGGGCGACGGCTACACGGCTGCTGAGTTGAAGAAGTTTGAATCGGACGCGCGACGATTGACAGAAATTCTATTCTCAACATCGCCGTTCAAAGAGCATCGAAAAGATTTCAACGTGTGGGCGTTGTGCCCGCCTGCTGCTGAATCAGGCATCTCGCGCCCCTCGACAGGCATTCATCGCGCGTCGCCGCTCGGCGCAACTTACGATGCGTTTGGCTCGGAGCGTTACGTTCTGACTTTCGACAATCGCGCGCTGCGCTCGGTTGCGCAGTTCGCGCCTTATGAGTTCATCGAGATTATCACCAACACTCGCACGTATGGCGGCGGCGGGATATTCGGCCTCTACAGCACGGTTGCGGCTGACAGCGAGCAGGCTGCTTACGTCTTCGTTCACGAGTTCGGCCACCACTTCGCGGGGCTTGCCGACGAGTATTACACTTCGCCCGTCGCTTACACTTCGCCCGTCGTGAAGACCGAGCCGTGGGAGCCGAACGTGACTGCTTTGCTCGACCCGAAGAATTTGAAATGGAAAGATTTGGTTGAGCCGGGCACGCCGATACCGACGCCATGGCAGAAGGAAGAGTTCGAGCGTCACTCGCGTGAGTACTCGAAGCGGCGCGCGCAGATTCGCGCAGAGAACCGGCCCGAACAGGAGATGGAGGCATTGTTTAGAGAGAACCGCGAGTTTGAAATTAAACTCTTCGCGAAAGAGAAGTACGCGGGCAAGGTCGGCGCGTTCGAAGGCGCGATGTACGAAGCGAAGGGATATTACCGGCCTGAAGTTGATTGCATAATGTTCACGCGCAGCCCGCAGTTTTGCGCCGTCTGCCGCCGCGCCATCGAGCGCGTTATTAATTTATATGCGGGCAGGCAATGATAGATACGCCGCTGTTTGTTTCAAGCTCATTTGGCGTGAACAGCCGCCGGTCATTATGCTAAAGTCACCGCGTGGGAAAGACTGAGAAGACTTTGGTTCGAGTCTTGCGCGGCACGTCAGACTCGAATATCGCTTTCGATGATTTATGTCAGCTAATGCGCCGTCTCTGATTTGACGAACGCATCCGAGGCAGCCATCATATATTCTCTAAAGAAAGCGATGAATAAGGACTACAAGTATGAATTGATTATTTATTGGAGCCAGGAGGATGAAGCATTCATTGCTGAAGTCCCCGAACTGCCCGGCTGCGCTGCTGACGAAGCCACATACGCAGAAGCGTTGGCGAATGTGGAGGTCATCATTGAAGAATGGATTGAAACAGCAAAGCAACTGGGTCGGCCAATACCTGAGCCTAAAGGAAGATTGATGTACGCATAGAATCCAGCTCGTCAATGTTAATCACCCATGGCACGACAGGAGAATAAAGAATGGAGCCGATGTTTCTCAGAGACGTTGAAGCAAAACCAGCCGAAGGCGAGCTTGCCGGGTTAATCAATAGGCTGAAAGAGCAGGGTGCGCCTATTCCTCAAATCTGGCACCTGTTCAAATTCAAGCCCGAAGCCACAGAGCACCTCGCGCGCTTCACTCAAGAAATCATGCGCGGCCCGTCGCCGCTTGCGCCCGGCATGCGCGAGCTGATTGCCGCGTTCACTTCGCGTCGCAACGATTGCCCGTTCTGAATAGGCTCGCACGCAGCGGGCGCTGCGGAACTATTAGAAGACCGCGACCTGGTGATTTCGGTGCTGGAAGATTTTCGCTCGTCGAAACTCTCTGATAAAGACAAGGCGCTGTTCGCGTTCATCGAAAAAATGAATCGAGAGTCGAATAAAATCACTCAGGCCGATGTTGACGAAGTTAAACGCGCAGGATGGTCGGATGAAGCGATTTATGATGCGGTGACGGTTTGCGCGCTGTTCAATTTTTACAACCGCTGGGTTGACGCGACGGGCGTGCACGATATGCCCGCGTCGGCTTATGAACTATCGGGCAAGCGGCTCAAGGAGTACGGCTACGTTCAAAGCTGGAAGAAATGAACTGAGGTTTGCTACCGTTAAATCATGCGCGGGCGCAAGCAGCATTTCTTCATTCATCTCGTAACGGTCGCCTGTGCGGTCTGCTTCCTCTTTAATTCGGCTCACGCACAATCGAAGCGCGCGGCGCAGGCGTCAATCCCGGCTGAAGCCGCGCGCCATTTCGCAGAAGCGAAATCCGCCGAAACTCGCTCGGATTGGCCCGCGGCTGAAATCGAGTACAAAGAAGCGTTGAAGCTCGCGCCGCGCTGGGTCGAAGCTATGGTCAATCTCGGTGTCGTCTTCAATCGTCAGGGCAAAACCGATGAGGCGATTAAAGCGTTCACGCGCGCGGCGGAAATCAGTCCGAAGCTCGCGCCCGCGTTAATCAATCTCGGCATCACTTACTTTCGCGCCGCTCGGTATAACGAAGCTATCAGTCCGCTTCGTCGAGCCGTCGCCCTTGATTCATCCAACAAGCAGGCGCGGCAACTGCTCGCGCTCTCTTTCATCGCGCTCGAAAAATATCAGGCAGCAGCAGGCCAACTCGAAGCATTGCGCGCGGCAAATGACAAGGATGCGACTGTGCTGCTTGCGTTGGGTGAAAGCTACCTGCGGCTGAAACAATACGGCAAGGCCGCGCAGAGATTTGAAGAACTCGTGCGACTCGCGCCGCAGGATGCGAAAGCTCACCTGCGATTGGGGGAGGCGCTCGATAACGCATCAGAGCCTGAGCGCGCAATCGTCGAGCTTCGCCGCGCAGTCGAGCTTGACCCGCATCTTGCGGAAGCGCACTACACGCTCGGCTACGCGCTGATGAAGAAAGGCGACCTCGATGAGGCGGCGGCTGAGTTCGCGCGCGAGCTTGAAATCAATCCTCAGTTCCTGCTTGCGCGCTATCAACTCGGAAAGATTCATCTTGATCGCGGGCGAACGGATGAAGCTGTCGAGATGCTTCAAAAAGTTGTTGAGGCCGCGCCCGACTTCCGGCCCGCGCTCGAAGCGCTTGGGCAAGCGTTGTTGAAAAAGCGCGACGCAGCGCGAGCGGTTGCGGCGCTTGAACAGGCAGTGAAGCTCGATCCGAACTGGCCTGACGGGCGCGCTTTGCTTGGCCGCGCCTACATGCTTGCGGGCCGCCGCGAGGACGCGCAGCGCGAGTTCGCCGCCGCGCAGCGATTGAGTCAAGAAGAGCGAAAGCGGATTGAAGAGAAAGTGAGTGGTCAGAAAACGAAAAGGCCGAATCCCCGCTGATGTGCTGTTTGACGAGGCGGCGTAAGCCCTGTAAGGGCGAGCTAACGTGATAGTTTTATCTCGCCCTTACAGGGCTTGATCTTCTCGTGACGCTAATTCACAGGGGCGATGCTCAGTGCTATTGAATCTTGCCCCTTCTGGCCTGATGGCGCATACGTACTCGCTTACACATCTCGCCTCGCGCCTTCGCGCCGAAATTCGCGGCATGCCACTCTGATAATCCCTGTGATAAAATTTTCTTGAGTTCGAGATCAAAGCGATGCGAGCATCCGACGAATCACGATCAGAGCCTTTGCGGATTGACAAGATATACTGCAACAGGTGCGGGCAGCCGCTTCCGCGCGACAGCCTCTTTTGCAGTCGCTGCGGCTCGCGCGTTGTAGCCGTAAACGATAAAGCGGACGATATTAATCAGAGTTTGACTGGCAGCGCGCTTGATCGCGCAGCGTGGCTCGAAGAAGACCGCAAGCCCGCGAGGATTGTCACTCGTGAAGATGACGACAGGGAAATCTTCAGCATAAGCCCGACGATGATCTTTGTTTATTTGTGGTACGCGCTCGCGGCTGCTGTGGTGCTCGTAGTCGCGGCAGTGGTCGGATTGCTCGGCGTTTCGCCAGCCGCTGCATTCATAATCATTGCGGCAGCGGCAGTCGTCGCGTTTGCGTTGCCGGTTTACAAACACATTCTGAGGCGGCGCGAAGTCTATACGCTTTTGCCGCACACGCTTCAGATGCGCTTTGGCTTGCTCTCAAGAACCGTTCGCAACATCCCGCTCGCCAACGTTCAGGATGTGACGGTGACAGCGGCGTTCTGGCAGCGGCTGTTGCACCTGGGCGATATTGAAATTGACAGCGCGGCTGAAGGCGGAAAGATAGTGCTAAACGACATTCATTATCCCGACCGCTACGCAAGCATGATTTTAGCCGAGCTTCGCCGCCGGAACTGAAACGCGCGCGGCGGAGTCTAATGAAGAATTGGACTAGAACTGAAAGAGTGATGATGCGTCGGAAATTGTTTTTATTGCTTTTAACGACGGCGCTTTTAATCGCGCCGGTTGTCACATTCGCCCAACCATCTGAGTGCGAAGCGCAGCCGTATTCGACTGCAACTGTTGTGTCCGCGCCGCCGCGCACTTTGCCAGATTTATTGCCTGATATGCTTGCCGGCGTGAAAGCCACGGGCGATGTCAAGCAATATTCGAGCGAAACCATAGCGGCACTCGTGGCCGATAAATCAGCGGTCTATCAGGAATATCGAGTTCGACAGGCCGCATCGCGCGAATATGGTAAGCTGCGCGTCGAAATCTTCGAGACGCCAAGCCCGCTTGCCGCCTTCGGCTTATTCTCTTACTACGCGGGCGAAAATGGCGCAGTCGAAGACACAGGCTCAGGCGGTGCGATGGTCAGCGGCGCTCTTGTCTTCTGGAAAGATAATTGTTTTGTGCGCGTCACAAGCCTTGAGCCATCGCAAGCTCGCGCCGTTTCGGCTACGCTAAAATCTGTTGCTCGCGCTGAAGCGGATTTAATCACCGCAAGTGACACGGCAGCGGAGCGCCCTCGCCTGCTCGACAGCCTGCCCGCAGGATTCATCGCGCACAGCGAGCGATATTTTCTTGGCCCTGAATCGCTCAATGCTTATCTTGAGCATGGCCGCGAGACGTTCAACTTCAGCGGAGACGCTGAAGCAGTGATGGCCGAATATAAAAACGGCAAAGCCGCTGCGCCCGTGAAGCTGACAATAGTCGAGTACCACACGCCGCAGCTCGCTACAGAAGCTATGGCTGCCGCGTCGGCTTACGTCGAGTCGCTGCCTGACGAGCAGCGCAATCAATCAATCCTGAAGCGCGTCGGCAACTTCATAGTAGAGGCGTCGGGCTTTGAAGACCGCGCCTTCGCCCAATCGCTCGTTGACCGTGTCGAGTATCCTTATGTCGTGCGATATGTTTATCAAGAGAAGCCCGATGATCCTCTTCAAGGGCAAAAAGCAGCGCAGCTTTTGATCTCTATTTTTTCGCTGCTCGGCATATTGCTTATGGCCGTGCTCGTGTTAGGCTCTATCTTCGGCTCGATAATTTTTCTCAAACGGCGCAGGCATCAACGGCAGGCTTTCTCAGACGCGGGCGGGATGTTGCGCCTTGAGATTGACCCGTTTGAGACTGTGATTCTCGGACTTCCGCCTAAGAAGGAAGACTGACCGGATGTCAGCGGTCGGATGTCAGGCAGAGAATGGTTGCTGCCTTGAAAATAGCTCTGGGAGCCTGTTTCAAGGCAATAGCTATTTCGGTTCTGCTCACCGGCTTCCGACCCCTGATCCCCGATCCCTGACCTATGCCCAACTCGGTTCTTGTAGTTGACGATGAAGAAGGAATACGACGGACCCTTGCGGGCGTGCTCGAAGATGAAGGGTTGTCTGTAGAGACAGCCGCGTCGGGCGAAGAGTGTCTTGCGATGTTCGAGCGCCGCGTCTTCAGTTGCGTTCTGCTCGACGTGTGGCTTCCCGGCATTGACGGCATCGAAACGCTTGAGCGATTGAAGTCGGCCTATCCCGACACGGCGGTGATAATGATAAGCGGTCACGGCAACATTGAAACCGCCGTGAAGGCTACGCGATTGGGCGCTTTGGATTTCATCGAGAAGCCGCTTCAAATCGAGCGCACCGTTTTGGCCATTCGCAACGCGCTCCGACAGCGGCAGCTTGAAGCAGACAATCGAATGCTGCGCGAGCAAATTGGCGACGATTACACGATGATCGGCGAAAGCGTCCCGATGCGCGCGCTGCGCCAGCAGATAGCCATCGCCGCGCCAACGAACGGGCGCATACTGATTTATGGCGAATCGGGAACGGGCAAGGAGTTAGTCGCGCGGGCGATTCATCAAGCGTCAGGTCGCGCTGCGATGCCTTTCGTTGAATTGAACTGCGCAGCGATACCCGAAGAGTTAATCGAGTCGGAATTGTTCGGCCACACGAAGGGGGCATTCACGGGCGCGACCTCTGCCAAGCGCGGAAAGTTTGATCAGGCCGACGGCGGGACATTGCTGCTTGATGAAGTCGGCGACATGAGCTTGAAGGTTCAGGCTAAGGTGCTGCGAGTTTTGGAGGAGCAACGCTTCGAGCCTGTAGGTTCAACGGCGAAGGTTCAGGTTGATGTGCGAATCATAGCCGCAACGAACAAGCGATTGGATGAAGAGATTGAGCGCGGAGTCTTTCGGCCCGATCTGTTCTATCGCCTCAACGTGATTCCATTTGAAGTGCCGCCGCTGCGCGAACGACGCGAAGACATCCCCCTGCTGACCGATTATTTCAACCGCAAGTATTCGGCTCAGTATGCTCGCGAGCCGAAAGTCTTTGGCGATAATGCGATTGAGCGATTGAGCGCGTATGACTGGCCGGGCAACGTGCGCGAGTTGAGGAACACAATTGAGCGCGTTGTGATAATGACGGTGAAGGAACAGATAACGGCTGACGATTTGCCGCCGCTCGGAACGGCTGAGGGGGTCGTGATGCCCGCTCGCTACAACTTCACTTCATACCGCGAAGGGCGCGAGGCCTACGAGCGCGCGTACATACTCCGCAAGATTGCCGAATGCGATGGCAACATAACGCGCGCGGCTGAGGCGCTCGGCATTGATCGCTCGCACCTTTATCGTAGAATGAAGGCGCTCGGCATCAGCGACAAACGCACGGGCGCAGGCAATTAGAATCAGGGGTGCGGCGGAGATTCTTCGATTCATTCGGTTCAGGATCTCGTGAAGCTGAACGACTGCGAAAGCGTTCCATCCGCGTTGCGCACTTGAATAACTACTTGCTGGCCGGGCGCGATGTTCTTTCCTGCCTTCTTTGCTATAAGGATAGTGGCTGAGTTTGATTCGTCATTCTTTGTTTGCTGCTCCGCGCCGTTCACAAATATCACCGCGCCTTTGTCGAAGCCTTTGCCCGCGACAATTAACCTCTTACCCAAAACCGAAGCCGTGAAGATTCGCGGCGGCGAAACGATTTTTATGACGAAGACATCAACGCCACTTCGCGCGCCCTCTGCATTGAGCGAGGGCGCAACGCGAACAGCGCCGATGCCGCCCGTGATGTAGGCTTTGCCCGCTGCCTCTACCGCGATGTCCGCTCCTGTTGCAGGCTCGTCGCCGCCGAGATAGGTTGAATAAGCCAGCGCGTTGCCCGCGGGGTTGAGCTTGGTTATAAACGCGCTGCCGCCAGCAGCCGAATTTTGCTGAAATGCGCCAGGAGTTACGGGAAAATCTTTCGAGTCGGTGAAGCCTGTCACGTAAGCATTCCCCTGCTCGGTCCACCGTTATTGAATTCGCAATGTCGCTGATGCCTCCGCCCAGATAGGTCGCATAAACTAAAGCTGTGCCCGGCGGGCGGGTTGATGATTGCGGGTTGCGATTCGGGGAGTCTATGAATCGCCTCTTGCGACCCTGCATTCCGTGGTCCCAAGCTCGCAACCCGCAATTTCAGTATGGCTTCAGTTGCCGTCAAATAAACGTTGCAGCCTCGCGCGCGGGCAAGATAATTGACTCGCGAATGCGCCTGACCGCGATTTGCTTCAAAGCTGAGTGGCAAGCGACTTCATAAGCCTCGCGCGCGATTTCTTTCCGACGAGGAACTTTTTCTGCGCCCGGCGTTGCGCGCTCGCCTGCGCGCGCTGAGACGGCAAGCACTGACTGCGGTTGAAGTAACAGCCATATTGTTAATCCAATCAGCGCCCGCAACAGGCGCACGTCGGAGTCTAAGAAAACCCGCATAACTCCTCCCCCCGCCGATTCGTGAACATCTTCAAATCGGGGAATGCAGGGATGAACCATAACTGCACGTTTTATGCCAGTAGGTTAAGTTGCATTTGCCGGTGGCGCGATTGATATAAACCGTTGTTTTTGAAGCGTATTCACGCGGTCAACAGAAGAATAGCTAAATGATTTGAGCGACTTGGTCACAGGCTTTCCGGGAATTAAGTGACCTGCTGTGGGAATTCTCTATACAATTGCTTAATTTCATTCGCGCTGGTTGTGTTGATTTTATTTTCATCATCTGGACAGCGCGCGATTGAATCTAACATAATCGAAAAGACGACCTGCGTAACCAACCGGCTCATGCGGGTGTGGACAGGCGTGAGATTTGGCGGAGTCGTGAATGGGAATTTCGCTGAAACCTCAACACCTGAAACGATACAAGGACATAGCATTGCTCTTGTGGAAATACGGGCGGTCTGACCTCGTCGAAAGTGCGGGGCTTGACGACCTGCTCAGAGAAGATCAAGATGACGCGCAACACCGGAAGCCATCGCCCGAAGCTGAATCCTTAGCAGACGACCTCGAACGTCTCGGCCCCACGTTCATAAAGCTCGGCCAGTTGCTTTCGACCCGGCCCGATCTTTTGCCGCTTCCTTACCTCGAAGCCCTGACGCGATTGCAGGATAACGTCGAGCCGTTCGATTACGAGCAGGTCGAGCAGATAGTCTCATCGGAAATCGGCGCGCGAATCTCGAAAGCGTTTCTGGAATTCGATAAAACTCCGATGGCCGCAGCATCGCTCGGACAGGTGCATCGCGCGCGGCTTCGCGACGGGCGGGCAGTCGCCGTCAAGGTTCAACGCCCGAACATCCGCGAGAAGATTGTCGAAGACCTCGAAGCCTTAGAGGAAGTCGCCGAGTTTCTGGACAGCCACACAGACATTGGCCGCCACTATCAATTCACGAAGATGCTGGACGAGTTTCGCAAGAGCCTGATGCGCGAGCTTGACTACCGGCAGGAAGCGATGAACCTCGCGCTGATGAATCGCAATCTCGCCGAGTTCAATCTTATAGTCGTGCCGCGACCCGTTGATGATTACACGACTTCGCGCGTGCTGACGATGGACTACATACACGGCAAGAAGATCACCTCGCTCAGCCCGCTCGCGCGAATGGAGATTAATGGCGCGGCGCTCGCCGATCAACTCTTCAAGGCATATTTGAAGCAGATACTCGTTGACGGCTTCTTTCACGCGGACCCGCATCCGGGCAATGTCTTTTTGACAGACGATGGGCGAATCGCGCTAATTGATCTCGGAATGACGGCGCACATCGCGCCCGACCTGCAGGAGAAATTATTGCAGATGCTACTCGCCATCAGCGAAGGCCGCAGCCAGGACGCAGCGAGCTTTGCGATTCGCATTGGCGAGAAGACCGATGAGTTCGATGAAGAAGGATTTCGCCGCCGCGTCTCTGACCTTATCGCCCAGCAGCAGGGCATGAGCGTCGAGCAGATCGAAGTCGGCAAAATCATGATCGCCGTGACTCAAGTCTCAGGCGAGTGCGGCATTCGCATCCCGCCCGAGCTTACGATGCTCGGAAAGACTCTGCTGAATCTCGATCAGGTAGGCTGGACGCTCGACCCCGATTTTGATCCGAACCTGGCAGTGCGCCGCCACGCCGCGGAGATAATGCAGGAGCGATTGCGCAAGAGCATCTCGCCCGGAAATCTCTTCAGCAGTCTGCTCGAAGTGAAAGATTTCGTCGAGGCGCTGCCGCGCCGCGTGAATAAAATCTTGGAGCGCGCGGCGAACAATGATATTCAAATCAAGGTAGATGCGATAGACGAGCGGCGATTGATGGAGGGGCTTCAGAAGATCGCCAATCGCATCACGATGGGATTGGTGCTTGCGGCACTGATAATCGGCGCAGCGATGTTGATGAACGTGCCGACGAGCTGGCGGATATTCGGCTATCCCGGCCTTGCGATCATCTTCTTTCTTGCGGCGGCAGGCGGCGGCGTATTGCTTGTGATTAACATTTTGTTCTACGACGTGAAGCCTAGAAAGAAATAGCATTGCTTGACGATTCATCGCTCGCCTTCTAAACTGGAATTCAATGCTAACAACCTGCTGGAAATAACTTGACCGCGAGCGCTGGTAGCGCCGCTTAATCCGCGCGAGCCGTTTCTTACTTCGCGCCTCAACCCGGTTGATTGAAATATGACACACGATCTTTTTAACTCGCTTCAAACCTTCAAGACAGACGGCGGACGTAGCGCCAAATTTTATTCACTGCCTCAGCTTGAAAAAGAGGGCTTGGCCAAAATTTCGCGCCTGCCCGTCAGCATCCGCATAGTGCTAGAATCCGTGCTGCGCAACTACGACAACAAACGCATCACCGAAGATAACGTGCGCAGGCTTGCCCGCTGGGGCGCAACAGACGAGCGCACGGAAGAGATTCCATTCGTCGTTGCGCGCATCCTGCTTCAGGACTTCACGGGCGTGCCGCTTCTGGTTGACCTTGCCGCGATGCGCTCGGCTGCCGCGCGACAGGGAAGCTCGCCCGCGATAATCGAGCCGCTCGTCCCCGTTGACCTCGTCATTGACCATTCGGTTCAGGTCGACTTCGCCAGCACGCCGGATGCCTTCACAAAAAACATGGAGATGGAATTCCGGCGCAATCGCGCTCGCTATCAATTTCTCAAATGGGGCATGCAGGCATTCAACAGCTTCAACGTAGTCCCGCCCGGAATTGGCATCTGCCATCAGGTGAATTTGGAATACCTCGCCAAAGGCGTAATCGAGCGCGACGGCGTTTGCTACCCCGATACGCTCGTCGGGACAGACTCGCACACGACGATGATTAACGGGCTTGGCGTAGTCGGTTGGGGCGTCGGCGGAATCGAAGCCGAAGCAGGCATGCTCGGCCAGCCCGTCTATTTCCTCACGCCCGATGTCGTTGGCGTTCACATCACTGGTCGCCTGCGCGAAGGCGTGACTGCAACCGATCTCGTGCTTCACATAACCGAGATGCTGCGCAAAGCTAAAGTCGTTGGCAAATTCGTCGAGTATCACGGCGAGGGCGCGGCCACGCTGACCGCCACAGACCGCGCCACGATTGCCAATATGTCGCCCGAGTACGGCGCGACTCTTGGGTTCTTCCCCGTTGACGAAGAGACTATTAACTACTACAAAGCGACAGGCCGCTCGGATGAGCAGTGCGATTTGATTCGAAGCTATTTCAAAGCTCAAGGGATGTTTGGGATGCCGCGCGGCGGCGAGATTGATTACACTCAAACGCTTGAGCTTGATCTCGCAGAAGTTCAGCCGAGCGTTTCGGGACCGAAACGCCCGCAGGACCGCATCAACCTCAACGAGCTTAAAGATAGATTCATCGAGCTTCTTCAAAAGCCTGTTTCGGAAAACGGCTACAACAAGTCGAAGGAAGAAATCACGAAGCGGGTCTTTACGACCATCGGCGTGTGCCGTTCTGAATCGGTTCCGCACATAGCGGGCGGCGGCGAGCAGAAGATCGAAACCGCGCCGTTTGTCACGCAAGACCACGTCAGCGAAAAGAACACAAGCCCGCTCACCGAAATCGAGATGATGAACAATCGGCCCACGCCCGACCGCGTCGAGCAGATTCTCGAAGAAGAATTTCCGCGCGCGCAGGTCGAGCTTTCAAACGGCGACGTCGTGATTGCCGCAATCACTTCGTGCACGAACACGTCGAATCCGAGCGTGATGCTTGCGGCGGGCCTGCTTGCAAAGAAAGCCGTCGAGCGCGGATTGGCCGTCCGTCCGGCTGTGAAAACGTCACTCGCGCCCGGCTCGCGCGTCGTCACCGATTATCTCGAAAAGACCGGCCTACAAACTTATCTCAATCAGATAGGGTTTAATCTCGTGGGCTACGGCTGCACTACCTGTATCGGTAACTCAGGGCCGCTCGATCCATGCCTTGAAGATGCTATCAACGACAACGACATAGTTGCGGCGAGCGTCCTTAGCGGTAATCGCAATTTCGAGGCGAGAGTTCATCAAAGCGTGCGCGCGAATTTCCTTATGAGTCCGCCGCTCGTCGTAGCCTTCGCGCTCGCGGGCACTGTTGCGATTGATATGTCGAAAGAGCCGATAGGCACGGGCCGCAACGGCGAGCCTGTTTATCTGCGCGACATCTGGCCGAGCGCCGAAGAAATAAGTCAACTGATGAGCACGGCGTTTGACCCGGCGACTTATCACAGGCTCTACAGCAACTTCATCGAAGCAAACCCTATGTGGAACGACGTTCCCGCAATTACGGGAAGCGTTTACGATTGGGATAAGCAGTCGACATACATTCAGGAACCGCCGTACTTTGAGGGCTTCGAAATGACGCCCGGCCCGATCAGCGAAGTTCGCGGCGCGCGCCCGCTGGCCATCTTCGGCGACTCAGTGACGACCGACCACATAAGCCCAGCCGGAGCTATCAAGCCGACTTCGCCTGCGGGACTCTACCTGCAGGAACAAGGCGTGTCGGTCGCAGACTTCAACAGCTATGGCGCGCGGCGCGGCAACCACGAAGTTATGGTGCGCGGCACATTCGCAAACGTGCGAATCAAAAACCTCATGGTTCCCGGAACGGAAGGCGGCGTGACGATTCATCAACCGGACGGCGAGCGGATGAGCATCTACGACGCGGCGATGAAGTATCAAAGCGAAAACGTGCCGCTCGTTGTCATCGCGGGTCAGGAGTATGGAACTGGAAGCTCGCGCGACTGGGCGGCGAAGGGAACAAGACTTCTCGGCGTGCGCGCGGTCATTGCTCAGAGCTTCGAGCGCATCCATCGCAGCAACCTCGTTCAGATGGGCGTGCTGCCGTGCCAGTTCAAAGATGATGTGAGCGCCGCGTCGCTCAAGCTGGATGGGACCGAGACGTTTGACCTGATCGGATTCGGAGACAACATCCTCCCACGCCAGGACGTGACGCTCGTCATTCATCGCGCAAGCGGCGAGACTGAACAGGTGGCGGTGACGGCGCGCATTGACACGGCCATCGAAGTTGATTACTACCGTCACGGCGGCATACTGCCCTTTATGCTCAGGCAACTGCTCAAGCAGAGCAGCGCGGCGGCTTGAGCGCACATCAGGAAATTATGAGGAAAGGCGGCGAGATTATTCTCACCGCCTTTCTTTGTTTAATGTTCAAACGCGGGGACAGGAGGCTAGCCGCCTACCCTGTGGAAAAATCATTTTGCATCTTGACTCGATTGCATCGGATATGTAGTTTAGCAAAGTCAAATCGGAATAATTCAATCG
The DNA here is from genome assembly GCA_035575515.1 of Blastocatellia bacterium. Classification (GTDB taxonomy): domain Bacteria; phylum Acidobacteriota; class Blastocatellia; order UBA7656; family UBA7656; genus DATLXU01. The sequence continues at coordinate 77,004 of DATLXU010000101.1, read as the reverse complement.
AAGTCGCCGCATTTTGGACTCGACATATTCGGAATTGCGATAAACGGCTCCGCATCCGAGCCGTTGCCGTTTTCTTATCATCAAGGGTATAAGCCAATGGGAATGGCGTCTATGGCTTGTTCTTTCGCACTTATCCATTATTCGTAGATCGCACGCACACTGTTCGGAGGCGCTCGCCAGTCGCGGGCAATCGTTAACTCTACAACTCAAAAAGGAGACAGTTATGGCGAAACCTGTTTCAACACTCATTGGTCTGATATTGCTCGTCGTCGGAGTTGTGGGATTTATTCCGAATACTCACAACCTGCTGGGCGCACACCTGAGCCCGGCGCACAACGCGGTCCATATCGTTTCGGGACTTCTGGCCCTCTACTTCGGAATAAAAGGCACGCCGGGACAGGCAAAAGCGTTCGCGCTGATTTTCGGGATAGTCTATGCCGCGCTCGGCGTCGTAGGTTATCTAATGGGCAAACCCGGCGAAGTCACATTGGCCAGTATGCGCGGCCAGAGCGATGAACACCTCTTCCCGGTAATTAAGGGCACGCTCGAATTGGGAACCACGGACCACTACATTCACATAGCGGTCGGCGTCTTGTTCCTGATCGCTGCCATTGCAACCAGAATCAGCAGCGCGCCGCGCACGCAGACGGCTTGATGATTCATTCCCGCAGAAGCGCGATGCCATATCCTGCCCTTGAGGGGCTGCGCTTATTCGCTGTCAGGGATTCATGCTGCGCGCCGCCTGCTGCCATTCGACGCGGCGCTCGCGTTTGCAGCCGCGCCGATGCGAGCGACGCGCAGCAGTTTCAACAGCGCCAACTCTTCCGGCTCGTACTCGGGTTGGAGTCGGCGGATTCGCCGCTCGCGTTTTGGCCGAAACTCTTCGAGCGTCACGCCCTCAAGGTACAGCTCAAGCACTTTAGGATGAATATAACAATTCCGGCACACGGTCGGCGTGTTGCCCAGCCGCTCGGCCACCCGCTTGACCGCGCGCACGATGTTGCGCCGCGCCTGGCGCTCGTCTTCGGCTTTGCCGATTTCGGCCAGTCTCACCGCCGCCATGAGCGTTCCGCCCCACGTGCGAAAGTCTTTGGCTGAAAAATCTTGCTCGGTCGCCGCTTTGATGTATTCGTTCACGTCGCGCGGCGTGATCGGATGAATGCGACCATCTTCGCCTACGTACTCAAACAGCTTAGGCCCGCCGAGCCGCTTGAGGTCGCGCATCACCGTCGCAAGCTCCTCGTCAACGATGACGCGACGGTGGCGTATGCGATGCTTTCCGATGAACTTGAATATCAAGCGTCCGCCGCGCTCAATGTCGAGGTGGCGATTTCTGAGCGTCGTCACTCCATAGGTGCGATAACGCCGCACGCTTTTTTCCGAGCCGACTCTGAAATAAAGCTCATTGATTAACCGTATGACAATCGCAAGCACACGATTGCGCGGGAAGCCTTCGAGTTCTATGTCTTCGTTTGTCCTGCGGCGAAGCGCCGGAAGCTCCGCGCCGAATCGCTCAATGCGGCTGAACTTGTTTTGCTGCCGACGCGCAATGAACTGAGAATGGTATTTATATTGAATGCGCCCGCTCGAATCAACGCCGACGGCTTGAAGGCTGCTACGCGGCGATGGCGATATGCGCACATGCGTCCACGCAGGCGGAATGGCTAATGACCGGATTCGTTCCAGATGAGCTTCGTCCGTGATACGTTTTCCGGCGGGGTCTTCGTACCAGAAGCCGCGACCTTTCGAGCCGCGCCTGCGCCACCATCGCGCTCGCGCGCCGCGCTCAACCACTTCGCGCGCTTTCTTCGCTCGATCTATTTCAACCACCTTTGCGTTCGCCATCCCTCTCCCGCCGCTCGTAATCAAAAGCTCAGCTTGATTGGAAGGAGCAATGACCGTGCCACTTCGCAAGGATGAGGGGTGAAAGTTGAAAGAGGGTTATTGATGCGATCATTCCGATTTTGAGATTTGAAATTTGAATCCTCTTCATCCTTCGCCCTTCACCCTTTGCCCTGCATCGCCTGACCGTTAGAATTGGAATCAAACAACAGGAGGCGTTATGAAGATACTCGTCACGGGAGCCACAGGTTTGATTGGCCGAAGTCTTTGCGCCTCGCTTGCCGCAGAAGGGCATTCGGTCACAGGACTTTCGCGCTCGCCTGAGCGAGCCGCTGGTGTCGCCGCCCGTATGCTCGAATGGAATCCGATGGTCGGGCCTCCGCCTGAAGAATCGTTGAGCAATCTCGACGCGATTGTTCATCTTGCGGGCGAGCCGATTGCTGCGCGCCGCTGGACCGCAGAGCAGAAAAAGCGCATAAGAGATTCGCGCATCCTGAGCACAAAAAATCTCGTTGACGGATTGCGGGCAGCTCAATCGAAGCCCGAAGTCCTGGTCGGCGGTTCGGCGGTCGGCTTTTACGGCGAGCGCGGCGACGAGGAGCTTGATGAGAGTTCTGCGCAGGGCAGCGGGTTTATGAGCGAGCTTTGCGCCGAATGGGAGCAAGAAGCCGCGCGCGCCCGCAGTCTCGGCATTCGCGTCGTTCATCTTCGCACTGGTGTTGTGCTTAGCCGCGACGGTGGCGCTCTTAAGAAGATGCTCACGCCTTTCAAGCTCGGGTTGGGCGGCAAGCTCGCGAGCGGGCGGCAGTGGTTTCCCTGGATTCACATCGAGGATATTATCGGCATCATTCGTTTTGCGATTGCTTCGGCGGCGCTCAGCGGTCCCGTGAACGGCGCTGCGCCTGAGCCTGTCACGAACGCCGAGTTCACGCGAGAGCTTGCGCGCGCGCTTCATCGTCCGGCATTTTTCACTGTGCCTGAATTCGCGCTGCGACTGGCTTTGGGCGAGATGGCCGACGCTTTGCTTATGAGCCAGCGCGTGCTGCCGAAAGCGGCGCTCGCCGCAGGTTATCAATTCCGGTTCCCGCGACTTGGCGCCGCGCTAGATGATCTGTTCGCAGAAAAGGAAGCGACGACGCGCGGCGCGAGCTGATGCGCAAACAATAACAGACCGCTCTGAAAGCGAATCGCCCTGTCAATAAATGCATCTGCGATTTTCCGCTCCCCTATTTTTCGTTGGATTGGCAATGATTAGTTTGTTAATCTTGCGGTGGACGCAGGTGGATGATCGAGGGAGGAGAGCAGCCTCCTTCACGGGTTTGCTCCTGCCGCCTCAGCAAGTTTCTTCTCTTCACTTACATTGCGAGGACCGAATGGTTCGCATTTATGGTCGGGACGCGCGCAGAAATAATTCGCACTCCCGTCGCAGGTTCAGCGCAATCGCAATTTAATAACGAATGACCTTATGGCGAAAGCGCCGCTATCGAAATTAAATACGCTGCCGCGCTACGCGAGCGCAGTTCTGGCCGTCGCGCTTGCGACATGGATGAGATGGCTGCTCGCGCCGACGCTGGGCGTGCGCCTGCCATTCATCACTTATTATCTCGCTGTGATGTTCGCCGCTTGGTACGGGCGCATTGGCCCTGCGCTCGTCGCCATCCTGCTCTCTTCGTTTGCGGCGCTCTATTTCTTCATTCCGCCTGAAAACTCCTGGCTCATTTACACAGCGCAGGATGCTTTAGGGCTGGCCATCTTCATCATCATCGGCCTTTTCAACGCGCTGTTGAGCGAGATGATGCACAGTGCCGCGAGCCGCTCGCAACAGAGCGCGCGCTCGCTCGACGAGAATCGAAAGCGACTCGCCAGCGTCATTGATTCGGCGATGGACGCCATCATCACCATTGATGAAAACCAGCGCGTCATCCTCTTCAACAACGCGGCTGAGAAGATGTTCGGCGTCTCTGCCGCAGAAGCCATCGGCCAGCCAGTCGAGCGGTTCATCCCTGAAGAGTTCCGCGAGGCGCACCGCGAGCACATCGCCGCTTTCAATAAGACAAATGTTACCAGGCGCGCAATGGGGGCGCTCGGCTCAATTCGCGGGCTGCGCGCCGACGGCTCGGAGTTTCCAATCGAAGCATCAATCTCGCAGGTTGAATCTGCCGGACAGAAACTATTCACCGTCATCCTGCGCGACATAAGCGAGCGCCTCCGCGCCGAAGAGGCGTTGCGCGAAAGCGAGGAGCGTTACCGCGAATTATTCGAGAACGCAAACGACATAATCTATACGCTCGATCTCGAAGGCAATATCACGTCGCTCAACAAAGCGGGCGAGCGCATCACGGGCTACAGCCGCGAGGAGATGCTCGGCAAGCCTATCGCGCAGATAATCGCGCCTGAATACGTCGAGACCATGCGCGAGATGATGACGCGCAAGATGGCTGGCGAAAAGATTACTACCTATGACCTGCAAATCATAACCAGCGACGGGCGCAGGCTTACACTCGAAGTCAGCAGCCGCTTAATATATGAGCAGGGCAAGCCCGTCGGCATTCAAGGCATCGCGCGCGACGTGACCGAGCGCAAGCTCGCCGAGCAGGCTGCTTCTTTTCTTGCCTCGATTGTTGAATCATCCGATGATGCGATATTCGGCAAGACGCTCGACGGAATAATACTGAGCTGGAACGCGGGCGCGGAGAAGATGTATGGCTACACGGCTGACGAGATCAAAGGCAAGCACGTTTCCGTGCTTGCGCCTGAGGACCGCAAATACGAAATAACCGACATCCTCGAAAAGGTGCGATGCGGCGAGCACATACATTCCCTTGAAACCGTGAGGCGGAGAAAAGACGGCTCACTCTTCAACGTGGCGTTGACCATCTCTCCCATCATAGACAGCGCGGGCAAAATTATTGCCGCCTCGACCATCGCGCGCGACATAACGGATCGCAAGCGCGCCGAACAGGAACGCGCGCAGCTTCTTTCGCAGATTGAATATCAGCGCCAGCGGCTCAATAACATTATCACGAACGTTCCAGGAGTGGTCTGGGAAGCGTGGGGCCAGCCTGATGAGGCCGGGCAGCGAATAGATTACGTAAGCGACTATGTCGAGAAGATGCTCGGCTACGTGGTCGAAGAATGGCTGGCGACGCCGAACTTCTGGTTGCAGATAGTTCACCCTGACGACAAAGAACGCGCAGCGCGCGAAGCTCGCGAGATCTTTGAAGGATGCGTGGGCGGCACGAGCCAGTTCCGCTGGCTCGCGAAAGACGGTCGTGTGCTCTGGGTCGAAGCTCAGTCGGTTGTTATTTGCGATGACGACGGAAAACCCATTGGGATGCGCGGCGTCACAATGGACATTACGGAACGCAAGCGCGCCGAAGAGAACGAGCGGTTTCTGGCCGAAGCGAGCAAGCTGCTTTCAGGCTCGCTCGATTACGAAACGACGCTCGCGAGCGTCGCACGTCTCATCGTTCCGCAACTGGCCGATTGGTGCGCGGTTCACATAGTTGAGAAGGACGGGCAGGTTCGCCAGCTTGCGGTCGAGCACGTTGATCCCGCGAAGGTCGAGCGAGCGAAAGAGCTTGAGCGCCGCTACCCTTACGACCCGAACTCATCGGCGGGCGTTGCAAAAGTCTTGAGGACGGGCCAGCCCGAATTATACCCTGAGATTTCCGACGCGCTTCTCGAAACGGCTACGCGCAGCGAAGAACACAAGCGGATGATCAGCGAGCTTGGGATGAGATCAGCGATGATCGTGCCGTTGCTTGCGCGGGGCCGCCGCATAGGCGCGATCACGTTTGCGTCGGCTGAATCAAACAGGCGGTACGATGAGGCAGACCTTGTGCTTGCCGAAGACCTTGCGCGGCGGGCCGCGCTCGCCGTCGACAACGCGCGGCTCTATCGTCGCGCAGAAGATGCGCGCAAGCGGCTGGCATTCGTGGCGGAAGCGAGCGCAACGCTCGCCTCGTCGCTCGATTATTCGACGACGATTGAGAGCGTCGTGCGGCTGGCCGTGCCGAAATTTGCCGACTGGTGCATCGTTGATATGGTCGAGCCGGATGGCCGCATCAATCGCGTTGCAGTCGCAGCCGCCGATACTGAAGATGAGAGGCTGCTTGAAAGGCTTCGCACGGAGTACGTGCCGACATGGAATTCGCCTCAGCCCGCCGCGCGAGCATTGCGCGCGGGAGAATCAATTCTTCTCAACAACCTCGACGCCGAGTCGCTCGCCTCGACGACGAGCAATGATGAGCACCGTAAGATAATCGAAAAGCTCGCTCCGAAATCTATCATCGCTGTCCCGCTGATCGCGCGCACGCGCACGCTCGGGGCCATAACCTTTGTCCTTTCGAAATCGGCGCGCGATTACACGATGGACGACGTTGCGCTTGCCGAAGACCTGGCGAACCGCGCCGCGCTCGCGGTTGATAATGCCCGGCTCTACAAGGAAGCGCAGGATGCATTGCGCTCGCGCGACGAGTTGCTAGAACGCGAGCAGGCGGCGCGCGCGGAGGCTGAAGAGGCAAATCGCGCGAAGGATGAATTTCTAGCTACGGTTTCGCACGAGCTTCGCACGCCGTTAAACGCGATTCTCGGATGGGCGCACATGCTGCGCAATAAAAAATTCGATGAAGCGACCTCAGCGCGCGCGCTTGAGACAATCGAGCGCAACGCCAAGTCTCAAGCGCAGTTGATTGAAGACATACTCGATGTGTCGCGCATCATCACGGGCAAGCTCAGGCTCGACGTTCAGCCCATAGAGCTTGCGCCTATTATCGAAGCGGCAATTGATGCGGTACGGCCTGCGGCTGATGCAAAAGGGATTCGCCTTCAGGTGATTCTCGACCCGCGCGCCAGTCCCGTATCGGGCGATCCGAATCGCTTGCAGCAAATCGTCTGGAACCTAGCATCGAACGCCGTGAAGTTCACGCCCAAAGGCGGGCGCGTGCAGGTGCGGCTCGAGCGCGTGAACTCGCATGTCGAGATAATAGTGAGCGACACGGGGCAGGGAATCAGCGAGGATTTTCTGCCTCACGTATTTGATCGTTTCCGGCAGGCCGACGCTTCGAGCACGCGGCATCACGGTGGTCTCGGTCTTGGACTTGCGATTGTTCGCCACCTCGTTGAAATGCATGGCGGAACGGTTCAGGCCGAAAGCGAAGGCGAAGGCAAAGGCGCGACTTTCATCGTCAAGCTGCCGCTCATCGTCGCCTTTTCCGATAAGCTAACCGCTGAAAGGGCGCATCCGACGACGAGCGGAGTTACGTTGCTCGATGATGTGCCGCGAATTGATGGGATAAGAGTCTTAGTCGTGGATGACGAGCGTGACACGCGCGATCTGCTCAGAGTTATGATCGAACAGCTCGGCGGCGAGGTTAAGACATGCGCGTCGAGCGGCGAAGCTCTGAGTTTGCTTCGAGGGTGGAAGCCTGACGTAATAGTGAGCGACATAGAGATGCCGGGCGAAGACGGATACGAATTCATTCGCAAGGTCAGAAACAGCGAAGTCGAACGAGAGCGCCTCACGCCAGCCGCCGCGCTCACGGCCTACGCGCGAACGGAAGATCGCTTGCGCGCTTTGAGCGCGGGCTACCAGATGCACGTTGCGAAGCCCGTCGAGCCTGCCGAGCTTGCCGTCGTGATTTCGAGCCTCGTGAGACGCGGCGACAGAGAAAGCAAGAGGCAAGAGGCGACATAGTCATTTGCTATGCACGAATGACAACTCACAGCCGGAAATCGGCGACAAGCGGCAGGTGGTCTGATGCGACAAGCGCGGTGCGGCTGCGGTGAAGAGTCAGGCAGTGAAGATGCAGCTCGGGATCGAAGTATATGTGATCCAGATGCAGCAGCGGGAAGACGCCGGGATAAGTCCGCGATTGCTGCAGGTGAAGTTTTATATCGGCGCTCACCATGTGCGAAGCGAATAATTTGGTTGCAAGCCCTCGCGTCCACTCGTTGAAGTCTCCCAGCATTATTCGCGCGCCCTTCAACTCTTCGTGATTGAGTATGGCGTTATCAATCAGCTTGCGCGCCTGATAGCGCCGCTCAAGGTAAGCCGTGCCGAGATGGACGTTGAAGACGTGAAGCACGCCCGCCTGTCCGCCGACCGCTATGTCTGCGCGAAGGCAGCCGCGCTGCTCGCGCCCGCGCACGCTTATGTCGTAGTTGCGGGTTTCAATGAGCGGGAAGCGGCTCAACACGACGTTGCCATAGACGCCGCCCTTGAGCGTTCGTGTCCAGCCAACTGAATAATTCATCTCAAGCTCTTCAGCGATGAAGCGGGCCTGATCTTTTTCGCGCGAGTGATTTGGGATGCTCAGGACTTCCTGCAAGCCGACGATCTCTGCGTCAATCTCGCGCAGCACCTCGACTATGCGATCGGGGCGCACGCGGCGGTCAAGCCCGCGACAGCGGTGAATGTTATAAGTTGCTACCCGCACCTTCACTCGTTTCGGATTTCTGGTTCCGGGGTTGGAGTCAATGGCGATTGTCATAGCTGAGCAATTCCAAACACCGAACTCGAAACCCGGAACCCGAAACTTTTACTGCTGGCGTTCAAGCACCCAGCCTATTATTTCGTTTGCGCGCTCGATAATTGAGCGCCGCCTCCATTCTTCATAGGTTACTTCGCGGCTGTCGGCTATGTCACGCGCGAAATCTTCTTCGAGCCGCGCCGCCAGCCCCTTATCGCAAGCCGCAAGATTGATCTCGTCGTTAAGGCCGAACGAGCGATTATCAAAATTGGTCGAGCCGACCACGCACCACGCATTGTCAATGATCATGACCTTCGTATGAATCATCGTCGGTTGATACTCGAAAATCTGCGCGCCTACTTTCAGCAACTGGCCGTAGAGCCGTCGGCTTGCGGTGCGCGTGAGCAGGTGGTCTGTGTGTCGGCCCGGCGTGACGATTTTGATTTCAACGCCGCGCTCTTTCATCGCGTTTATCATCTCTTCGCGCGCGCTCCAGTCAGGGAGAAAATAGGGCGATGTGATATGAATGCTCTTGCGCGCCGACGCAAGCAAGGTTTGAAAAAGCATTCGCGCGCGCGTCGAGCGTCCGGCTGTAGGCGAGCTGTTGACGACCATCGCTTCAACGTCGCCGCTGGCTTTGCAGAACGGAAAATAGTGCTCACCAATGAGAATCTCGCCCGAAGATTCCAGCCAGTTTTCGGCGAACGTGGCTTGAAGGTTCGTGACGACTTCGCCTTCGACTCGAAACATGGTGTCGCGCCAGCGGGGGTGGCGGCGCTTGCGCTTGTCTCTCAGCCAGTGATCGGCGATGCCTGCGCCGCCGATGAAGCCGATCTCTCCGTCAATGATTATAAGCTCGCGGTGAGTGCGATTGTTTATGCGCGGCAGCGTGTACCAGCGAATCGGGTGATACCACTCGACGCGCCCGCCCGCTTCAATCAGATCGTGGAAATGACTGTTCCAGGTGAGAAAGCTGCCTATGGCGTCGAGCACTATATTGACCTGCACGCCCGCTCGCTGCCGTTCGGTCAGAGCTTCGATGAACCGCGCGGCGACTTCGCCTTTGTGAAAGATGTAGGCTTCGATGTTGATGTTGTATCGAGCTTTCTTTATGGCTTCGATCTCGGCTTCGTAAAAGACTTCGCCGTTGGTGAGAACCTCAATGCGGTTATGGCGCTGGACCTGCGCATCGGTCAAAGCGCCGAGCAAGCGCGAGAAGTCTTCGGAGTCGAGAGCGATTCCAGGCGATTTATAAATCTTATAGCGCAATCCCGGCTCAAACAGCGCGAGGAAAAGCATAAGAGCGAGGAACGCGATTGATATGATGGCGACGACATTAAACGCCGAAAAATCCATGCTGGCGACGAGTCAAAGAAGCGGGTTCTGGATTAAGTGATACGCCCGGCAGGACTCGAACCTGCGACCCCCTGCTTAGCTTGCCACCCTCGGTTTCCCGAAGCGGGATCGAATAATCCCGTTGTGGTCTGGACTATATCTTGGGCATCTCAGCCCCGGCACGTATAGTCTCTACGGATCCCCTCAGCGTGCTTCGGGTTTCCTCGGTGTGGCCCTCGACTTGACGTTAGGGGGTTCACCGATACAGTGCCGTCCACTCCGTGCGTTCAGTTCCGCGCGGAGGCTCCTGTTTGAAGGCAGGTGCTCTATCCAACTGAGCTACGGGCGCATGAACAATGCAAAAGTAAAATGGCAAAAGGCAAAAGTCACAATGAGCCACTTTTGCCTTTTCACTTTTTCCTTTTGCCTTCAAAGAGTCGGGGCGGCAGGATTTGAACCTGCGACCCCTCGGTCCCAAACCGAGTGCTCTACCGGACTGAGCCACGCCCCGTCGTGTGCTTGATTATTCTACAGGCAGTTCGAGACGGAGGTCAAAGGCGGTTGCCGTTGCGGATGCTTCGACAGCAAGGCGTCAGCTTTCTTCTTCGCCTACGGGTTCCTGTCCGGTTTGCAGCAAGACTCTGTTCATCCGAACGTCCCAGACGATGTAGATTGGCTTTTCATATCGCAGCATATCAATCACGGGGTCAAGCTCGGTTATTGACAGGTTGCCTTCGGGGCGGCCTTCAGGGTCGAGCCGATCTTGCTTTGTGTCGGCAACTTCTGGAGACCAGAAAAATATCCGGCCAATGAGCGGGCCTGTTGTTTCGTCGCCTCTGCCTATGAGTTGTATCTCGGCTTTTCTGTCTCTTTCATCGGCAGACCGGCTGCGCCCGTAGAATCTTATACGGTATTCCAGCACTTCATAATTGATCATTCAAAAATTCTCCTTGATGAGTAGCAGTGCTGGCTGAAAAACTACAGGGGCCGCGGCGAGCCGGTCAAGTATTTAACCGCAACTGGGACCGTGCTGTGCGATATCAACTCCACGCCAATCACTACATCAATCCAACTCAGTTTGCGCCCACTCGAACGCGTGTGTTAGCATCCGTTTTCGGGTGCGATATGAGCGAGCAAGCCAGTCCCATTACGAAGACCACGCTTCCGAACGGACTCACGATTATCACAGAGCGGATGAATCATGTGCGCTCGGCTTCTGTAGGCATATGGGTGCGCTCAGGCTCGCGCCACGAGGCCGCGCCTCTTAACGGCATATCGCACTTCATCGAGCACGCGCTCTTCAAAGGCACGCGCAACCGCACCTCGCGTGAAATCGCCATCGAAAGCGACGCCATCGGCGGCCACGTCGACGCATTCACCAGCCGCGAAGTCGCAAGCTATTACGTCAAAGTCCTCGATGAACACCTGCCGCGTGCCTTCGACCTCATAGCAGACCTCGTGACTGCGCCGCTCTTTGACAACGAAGAGTTAGACCGCGAGCGCAACGTCGTGCTTGAAGAGATAAAGATGGTCGAAGACACGCCCGATGACCTCGTGCACGAAGTCTTCGTGGCGAACTTCTGGCCCGACCATCCGCTTGGCCGCTCAATACTCGGCACGGCAGATACGCTCGCCACATTCGATCACAACCGCGTGATGGATTACTTTTCGAGCGTTTATACACCGAGAAATCTGGTCGTCGCGGGCGCGGGCAATCTCGACCATGAGCAATTTGTAGAGATGGTCGCTCGCTATCTCGGCGATATGGAAGACAAGCCCGCGAATCTTTCGTCGTCGGCTCCCTTGCCCGCCGCTAATCGCGTCGTGATTAACAAAGAGCTTGAGCAGGCGCATCTCGTGCTCGGCACGCGCTGCCCTGCGATGACTTCCGAAGACCGCTACAGCGTGCATGTACTGAACGTAATACTGGGCGGCGGCATGAGCTCGCGCTTGTTTCAAACTATCCGCGAAGAGCACGGACTTGCTTACGCTGTCTATTCGGGCGTGAACGCTTACACCGACGCCGGTTACTTGTCTGTTTACGCCGCGACTTCGCCTGAGCAGGTGAGCGACGTGATAAAGCTGAGCCTCGAAGAGTTCGGCAAGCTCAAGAGCGAAGAGGTGTCGGAAGCAGAGCTTCAGCGCGCGAAAGATCAACTCAAGGTTTCGATAATGCTCGGACTTGAATCAACGTCATCGCGCATGAGCAACATCGCGCGGCAAGAAATATTCTTTGGCCGCCAGTTGACGCTCGACGAGATGCTTGAGCGCATTGACAAGGTCACGGCTCCGGACGTGCAGCGCATAGCCAACGACATCTTTCGCGGCGATGATCTGGCCGTTACCGCTCTCGGACAGCTTGAGTCTCTCAACCTTGATAGCGACGTGGTCATTGGTCATTAGCCCCTTGTCGTTGGTCATTTGCTTAAGTATGACGAACGATCTGACAAAGGACTAAGGACAAATGACCAATGACAAATCATGAGATTGATCGTCTTGGGCAGCGGCAGTTCCGGCAACGCGCTCTACATCGAGTCGGGCGCAACGGGCGTGCTCGTTGACGCGGGGCTTTCCGCCAAAGAGACCGCGCGCCGCATGACGGAAGCGGGCATTGATCCTTCGCGCCTCAGCGCAATCGTCGTAACGCATGAGCATTCAGACCACGTCAAAGGCGTTCGCGTGATGTCGAAGACGACCGCAGCGCCTGTCTTTATCTCTGATGCCACGCGCGCAGAGTGCCGATTCCCCGGCGAGCGCGAAGACATACACTGGGGCGAAACAATCTCTTCGAGTCAGCCGTTTCAAATCGGCTCGCTCGATTTTCACCCCTTCACAATCCCACACGATGGAATTGATACCTTCGCTTTCACGGTTGAATCGGAGCGCGTTAAAGTCGCCGTTGTCACCGATCTCGGATATATCACAAAGCTCGTGGCGGAGAAACTTCGCGGCTCGGATTTAATAATCATCGAATCAAACCATGACCGCGACATGCTGAAGGTTGGCCCGTACCCGTGGCCTTTGAAGCAGCGAATAGCGAGCAACACGGGGCATCTATCAAATGACGAGACGGCGCGATGGATACGCGAAGACTTCGATGGCCGCGCGGCTTATTTAGTTCTTGCGCATTTGTCGCGGCAGTGCAATCATCCTGAGCTTGCGCGAGTGACGGCGCTTCAAGCGTTGGACGCTCACGGCTCGCTGTTTTATCCAGACGCCGAGCGCCGCGTGAAGATTGCGCATCAGGACCGCGCGACCGAATGGTTTGAGTTATGAACAGGGGTCAGAAGTCGGGAGTCAGGGGTCAGGGAGAGATGACAGATTCTCTTCCCGCCCGGCCCCCGGCCCCTGACCCCTGACCCCAGAGTTATGATTGAAAGATACACGCTGCCCGAAATGGGCGCGATATGGACTGACCAGAATCGTTTTCAGAAGTGGCTCGACGTGGAGATTGCCGTCTGCGAAGTCCACGCCGACATGGGAACGATCCCGCGCGAGGCGGTTGACAAGATAAAACGCACAGCCGCGTTCGATGTCGCTCGGATAAAAGAGATCGAGCGCACGACCCGCCACGATGTCATAGCCTTCACAACCGCGCTTGCCGAAAACATCGGAGAGGAATCGCGCTTTGTTCATTACGGGCTGACCTCTTCCGATGTCGTTGATACGGCGAACGCCTTGCTGATGCGCGATGCGGCGACGCTCTTGCTGGAAGACCTTGAGCGATTGGGCCGCGTGCTTCGCCGAAGAGCAATCGAGCATAAAGACAGCGTGATGATAGGCCGCACGCACGGCGTTCACGCAGAGCCTACGACGTTCGGGCTTGTGCTCGCGCTTTACTACGCAGACAACGAGCGCAATAAAGAGCGACTCAGCCGCGCGCGCGATGTTGTTAGCGTCGGAAAAATTTCCGGCGCAGTTGGCACGTTCGCTCATCTCGACCCTGAAGTCGAAGAACGCGTCTGCGCGAAGCTTGCTTTGAAGGCTGCGCCGATTTCAACGCAGGTCATTCAGCGCGACCGCCACGCGGAGTTTCTCTCAACGCTTGCGATAATCGCGGCCTCAATGGAAAAGATCGCGCTCGAAGTTCGTCATCTTCAACGAACGGAAGTCCGCGAGGCAGAAGAGCCATTCTCCGTCGGACAAAAAGGCTCGTCCGCGATGCCGCACAAGCGCAACCCGGTAACGTCCGAGCAGATTTGCGGGCTTGCGCGAGTCGTTCGCTCAAACGCGCAGGCGGCGTTTGAAAACATCGCGCTGTGGCACGAGCGCGACATATCGCACTCGTCGGTCGAGCGCGTTATACTGCCCGACTCATGCATACTGACAGATTATTTGATTCAGAAGACCGAATGGCTCATTGACGGGCTTGCGATTTATCCGAATCGGATGCGTGCGAACCTCGAAGCTCTCGGCGGCATAACCGCAAGCGGGCAGTTGTTGCTGGCGTTGACGCGCAAAGGCGTGACACGCGAAGAGGCTTACCAGATAGTGCAGCCGCTTGCAATGCGCGTGTGGGATGAAGGCTTGAGCTTTCGCGAGCTTGTTATGAGAGACAAACGCGTGGCCGACCGGCTCACGCGTGACGAGCTTGATGAGTTGTTCGACGTGAGTCGTCAACTCCGCAATGTTGATAAGATATTTGAGAGAGTATTTAAAGAATAATAGGCGGTAGGCTGTAGGCAGTTCTTTAATTGTCATTGCCTGTTTGACCAGGTAATGTTCAATCAATGAATGCCTACAGCCTACTGCCTACTGACTACTGACTTATGAAAGCAAGAATCTACGTGACGCTGAAACCGTCTGTGCTCGACCCGCAGGGTAAGGCCATACATCACGCCGTTGAAACCATTGGCTATCGCGGGATTGAAGACGTGCGACAGGGCAAGTACTTCGAGGTCACGCTTGCAGATGATCTTTCGGCAGACGAGGCCCGCGCGCAGGTCGAGCGCATGGCTCACGATGTGTTGGCCAACCCGGTCATTGAAGATTTTCGCATAGAGCTAGATTCCGAAACCGGTTCGTGAGATAATAGCGCTTACAGAAACCCTCGTAAGCAATGCCAGTATCACGAAAGGATCGGACAAGGCTATGAAATTCGGAGTCGTTGTTTTTCCGGGTTCCAACTGCGACCACGACACCTACCACGTCATCAGTAAAGTAATCGGCCAGCCGGTTGATTTCATCTGGCACCGCGAAAGCACAGTCGGCGACTGCGATGCGGTGATACTGCCGGGCGGATTCTCTTACGGCGATTATTTGAGGACGGGCGCGATTGCGCGCTTCTCGCCAGTTATGGGCGCGGTCAAAGAGTTTGCCTCGCGCGGCGGGCTTGTGCTTGGAATCTGCAACGGGTTTCAGATACTGTGCGAAGCCGGACTGCTGCCGGGCGCGCTGATGCGAAACAAGAATCTGAAGTTCATCTGCGGCCACGTCAACATCCGAGTCGAAGCTACGGACACTCCGTTCACCAGTGGCTGCCAGAAGGGGCAGGTGCTTTCGGTCCCGATTGCTCACGGCGACGGGAATTATTTCTGCGATGACGAGACGCTTGCCGAGCTTCAGCGCGAGAATCGAATCATCTTCCGGTATTCGGACGCTGCCGGCAACGTGACCGATGAAGCCAACCCGAACGGCTCGCTCGATAACATCGCAGGAATCTGCAACCGCGAGCGCAACGTGCTCGGATTGATGCCGCATCCTGAGCGCGCAAGCGAGCAACTGCTCGGCAGCACCGATGGTCGCATAATTTTCTATTCGCTGGCCGACACGCTCGCCGAACTTCGCAAAGCATCGTAGAAGTTCTCCAGGAGATTTCGTCGGGAACGAATCGCTTATAGCGAGAAGTGTGGTTGTTGATTGCAAGCCGCGCAGAGGCAATGGCAATAAGATAAACAAAGAGCGTTACACGGAGCAGCAATGCCGCGCTCCCAACTGCTATCTTAATGCCATTGCCCTCACGGGGTTTTGATTTGTCCTGCTGACATTAGCCCGCGCTAACGACCCTTTGCCTTTAACTCAATCGTGATAATCGGCTGGTCGGGATCGTCCGTGCTGATTATGATCGTGTCGCGAAGCGTGCCTTTGGCCTTCGGCTCAAACATTAACTTCAGTTGGAGCACGCCCGCAGATTGCAACACCAGCGGCGTTGCCGAGATGCCTTCGATTCGGAAATGCGAGCCTTCGACGAGGTTGATGGAATTAATCCGAAGGTTGCCGCTGCCTCGGTTGAACAGAGTGATTGTGATAAAACCGCACCCGCCGTTGACAGGAGTGGGTTCAAAGAAGACTTTGGTTACGGGGATGCATATCTGCCCTTTAGCGCCGATGCCGCCCGTCGCGCCTTCAACGACGATTATTGAAACTGATCCGGTTGCAGTTTGTCCGACGCAATCGGTTGCAGTGAAGGTCACGAGCAGCGTTTTATCTTTTTGATCCACAGTCGGTGTGAAGCTGAACTTGCCCGTAGCCGGATCGAACGTGGCATTGACAGGCAGCTCTTTTGCCGAAAGCGTGATTGCGCAGCCCGCAGCAGGCGATGCGCCCGTGACTGTGAAATCGAGCTTGTTGCCGACGGCAATAATGACGGGGCTTGGCGGGACGCTGATTACGGGCGGGCCGGGTTTTTCGTTAGGCCCTGAGACGACTACGGTTATCTGCACAGGCGCGCTTGCAGATGCTCCCTTTGAATCCGTAGCCGTGAAGGTCACGACGAAGCTATGTCCCGACTGATCGTTCGTTGGAGTGAATGTGAACGTGCCGTTCGCAGGATTGAAAGAAGCGTGCGGCGGGACGGCTGAAGCCGATAGCGTGACCGAATCGCCGTCGGGATCGTTTGCCGTGACGGTGAAAGTCAGCGTATCGCCCGCTTCAACCGTTTGAGGTCCGGGCACGCTTATCACAGGAGGATGATTTTCGGATGCGCCAGCCGTCACACTCACCCGCACCGAACCTGACGTAGATGCGCCGTGATTATCCGTAGCTGTGAAATTGATCGTGAATATATGGCCTGCCTGCGACGACGAGGGAGTGAAGCTGAATTGCCCGCTCGCGGGATTTCCAGTCGCCGGGTTCGGCGCGAAATTGGAATTGGGTGGGAGGTTAGTTGCGCTGAGGCTCACCGTGTCGCCCCCGTCAGGGTCTGTTGCCGAAACATTGAACGTAAGCGTGCTGCCTGCCTGAACCGTTTGCGGTCCCGGCACGCTCAGCGAAGGCGCGTGATTGTTCGGGGGCAGGGGCGTTCCCGCAGTGAAGTTCGCGCTGCTCGAAGCCGACGCGACGACTATATCGGCATTCAGTGAGATCGTGCCTGCGACGGCTCCGCTCACCGAAACGTGCAGGAAGTTCACCGAGAGCGATGATGTGGTCGCGCCGTTTCCGCTGCCTATCTGCTCATTGATAATCACCGTTCCGCTTACGGGCACGACGACGGGCAATCCGTTCACGTTAGCCACAACATTCGCGTTGACAGAGACGGTAGTGTTTGGCTCGAACTCCGATTGCTCGTAAAGCGTGCCAGCTATCCTCAACTGATTTGCGAACGAGCCAGCGCCCGTGCTTGACGCTGTAGCGCCATTGCTGTCGCTCGTTGATTTGGAGCGTATAGTCGTCGCGGTGACAAGCCCGTTGAGAATATTCACTCCGTTCACAGTCGAAGTGCTCTCGGCGTGCGCTGCGCTGGAAGAGACATTGCCCGATGTTGAATTGACAATCAGGCCGGTAGACAGAGTTGTCAGCACGCCAGGCGCGGATAGCTCTGCGAATGCGCTGGCCACTTGATTGGTGGCCGAGCCGCCCTGCGGAGGAAGTGTAACGGGAGCCAACTGCGGCACCGATACATTCGCCGTCGCTCCAAGCACGTTTGCTGTTATGTTGACCTGTGCGCCGTTTGCTCCGCCGCCAACACTGTTTTGCGTTTGAGCCAGCGATGAAGGCTCGGCGCTTGTGAATAAAGTTGTAATCAACAGGAATCCAAGAATTATTCTGAGCTTAATAAGCATGACGTTTTCTCCCTATATCCTGACTTGCACTAGGTTCGGAGTGATCGGCCCACAGCTTCAAATTCATATCGCTTTTACCTGTCCCGTTCTCGATGATTAAAGGCGCTTCAATCTTTCGTCCGGCAGAACGCGGGCCGGGCGCTGGAAAACTTTACGGCGACGCTAACCTTTTGCGAGACGGTTTCGCTTCGGACGACTTCGCCGTAATACCTCATCCATTTATCGTCTTTGGAGGGGAGCTTGATGAAGAGCTTCGCTTTCGCTCCGATTTCTATCGGCGCGTTCAGAGAAAGCAGCGCGCCGCTGGAGCTGATATTCTGGAGGCAGCCTTCTTCTTCAAATTCGATCTGTCCGCTGCCGGTCACCTTAATTTGAACCGGCCAGCTTAGATTGAACCTTCGAGCGCGTTTGCCCATTGCCCGTCCCGTGTTGAGACTTCTATTCAGTTCAAACGCGTAAGACGATCTTGCGCGAGATTGATGAGGGATAGACTTGTGGGTGTTCATCGTGCGATGCCTTCTTCACATTGTTAAGGGAGTGGATTATCGTTGTTTGGACGCGATAGCTTCTCAGCGATGCTATTGATTAATCTTGTTTGCCTCTACGAGGAGAAGTGTAAGAACTAGCGCAAATCAAGTAAATCAGTAAACTACCAAATTTCTTGTAGGAACTCGGATAGTTTTCTTGTAGGAATTCAGCCTACAAGCCCGCTCGCTTTTGCGTTTTGAGGTTAAGGGAAAGAACTCTGCCGGAGTATAAAATATGCTCCTCTCGCTTCACACTCCGGATGGAGTCTGTATGGTCATCACTAATGACCGGACAATACACCTTGCGGCTGGCGGGCGGTATCGGTCAAAGTATGGTAATAAGCTGGCTGATTTTTGTTACAGAAAAAATCCTACAAAGTAATCACAAAGTAGGCGCAGAGGATTGGAATCAGTCGCAACTGGACGAAAGGATATTAATCAACAAGACCATGCTGTATGGCGTAATGCGTCAGTTCTGCGTTGCTCTTCAATCGCAGCTTTTCAAGGATGCGCGCTCTATAAGTGCTGATGCTTTTGACGCTCAGCGAAAGTTCTTCGGCAACCTCTCTTCTGGTCTTGCCCGATGCAAGCAGGCACAGCACCTGATACTCGCGGTCTGAAAGCGAGTTGTGCAACGCATCCTGGAAATTTGTCTCAAGCTCGAAGGCGAGTTTTTCGGCCATCGCCGCGCTGATATATTTCCCGCCGGATGAGACTCTGCGTATGGCTTCGATAAGTTGTTCGGGCGCGCTTCGCTTATTGAGATAACCGGAAGCGCCTGCTTTAAGAATGCGAACCGCATATTGTTCTTCCGGGTACATGCTCAGGACAAGCACGGGCAGTTTTGGCCGCTCGCACTTCAATTGCTTCAACGTATCAAGCCCGTCGCGGCCCGGCATGTTCAAGTCGAGCAGTACCACGTCCCAGTCGCCAGTTCGGACTTTCTCAAGCAACTCACCGCCGTTGGCTGCCTCTCCGGTCACGCTCAAATCAACGCTTTGCGCAAGAATCTGTTTCAATCCCTCACGCACTATAGTATGGTCATCGGCAATAAGCACCTTTACCATTTCCTGCTCCTCACTCTTCAAGCGGTATATCAATCCTCAAGGCGGTCCCTTTTCCCTGAGCGCCGCTAATCTCAAAGCTGCCGCGCCAGAATGAAATTCTCTCTCTGATTCCTATCAGGCCGAACGATTTATGACTCGACGCCTGGCGCTGGCGGATTCCTATCCCGTTGTCTTTAACAATCAGCGACAGATTGGTCTTGCTCTTTCTCAGAGTTATATAAGCTCTGGTAGCCTGAGCGTGGCGGGCTATGTTGGTGAGGCTTTCCTGAAGGATGCGAAAGATGGTGGTAGAGCGTCCTTTGTCCAGATGGATTTCTTTCGGGCTTAAAGTGAGCCTGCAATTGATTCCGGTGCGATGTTGAAACTCCTCAATCTGCCATTCGATGGCCGCCGTCAGCCCAAGATCGTCCAATAGAGAAGGGCGCAGCTTTGTAGAGATTCTGTGCATCGCATCTATGGTTGAATCAATCAGGTCTGACATCGCTTTTATATGAGCGGGCAGGCCGTCAGCATTCTCGCGCAAGCGCGCTTCCAGCCCGAACATCTCCAGTTTCAGCGCCGTCAGCGCCGACCCGAACTCGTCGTGAATCTCGCGCGCGATCCTGCTCCTCTCTTCTTCCTGAGTTGATTGCAGGTGCAAGGCGAGGGCGCGTATCTGCTCGCGCGAATCTCTTAAAGCTTCCTCTGCTATCTTACGCTCGGTGATGTCGCGAGCGACCGTGTGCATATAGCGCGTGCCCGAAATTGATATGCAGCGATTGTTGAATTCAACATCAACCTTGATGCCGTCCTTTCTGAGAATTCGAGACCGGCTTACGACTTCTTCTCCCGACATGATCTTCTTGTGGTAGGTGCGATAAGCGGCAAGATCAGCCTCTTCGTGCAGCTCTGGGATGCGAAGCATCAACAGTTCTTCTTTAGTGTATCCGGTCATCTCGCAGGCTGCGCGGTTGACCATAATCAAACGAGAGTCGGCATCGCTGATGAATATGGCATCGCGCGAGCCTTCGAAAATCGCTTGCTGCCATGCGAGCGCCTGTCTCAGATATTCTTCCACCTGTCGCTGGCTTGTGATGTCGCGGGCGAACCCGATTATTCTTACGACCTTTCCTTTAACAATCTCAGGTGTGGCATCCATTCGTATGATAACAAAGTCGCCCGATTTTGAGATTATATTGAACTCCATGCCGGATAATGATTCGCCTTCGAGGATGCGGGAGAGAGCTTCTGAAACGTAATGTCTGTCATCAGGGTGTGTGAGTGATAAGAGAGGCTTTCCTGTCCATTGCGAGCGCGACCAGCCCGTTATCGTTTCGAATGCGGCATTGAGCCATAAGAAAGTCTTATCTTTCGCCGAGAGCGCGAAGATGCAATCGGGCACACTCTCAACGAGGTTGCTGTAAGAGATTTCGTTTTCCTGCAACCTGTCATTCGCCTTCTGTGTGCCTGTCTCGGTTGTGTGAACATCCTCAACAGTCTCTTTCATTGAATGCTTTGTGCTCATACCGGCTTGCGAATAACTTTTGTTCGACACCCACAAAGGTTCCCACTGCAGTAGTGGGTATAGTATAAGGATTGAAAGATTATTGAAAAAACCTTGAAAGCAGGCTCAGCACCGAGGACTATCGGCTGGCCGAATCAATCAAAATGACGGAACAGTCAGGTTATGCATTCCGCTAAAAAGATAAACGCCCCGCTCCGAAGAGCAGGGCGCGCAGAATACTGCTTGGGGTGAATCTTAAAGCCGTTTGACGGCTTCGGCCTGCGGTCCTTTCGGGCCATTCACAATCTGGAATTCGACGGTCTCACCCTGTTTGAGCGATTTGTACCCTTCCTGTTGAATGGCCGAGTAGTGGACGAATACATCCACTCCGCCCGGCTGCTCAATGAACCCGTAGCCTTTAGCGTTGCTGAACCATTTGACCTTGCCCTGCGATATAGACATCTAAGCATCCTCCTCCAGGTCTGATTCAACCCGCGCCGCAGTGTGAGCCGCGCGGATTAAATTTTTTCGCGCTCGCATACAGCGGCACGTGCCGCCGCGACGAGCGATTCGCCTGAAAAATCGCCCGCCGCCGGAAAGCTGAAAACAAAAGCCGCAAAGCGAGACTCGGCAGGAGCGAGTCTCCCTTTGCGGCTTCTTTCAGTCTTTCACTGCGTGCTGCTCAAAGTCTCTAACCGCTCTGTGTCAGTTTAGAAAGCTGCTTGCGCGAAACGTGCCGCATACTAGCGCAACGCGATTGTAGTGTCAAGCGAAAACAGGCAACCTGTTTTGTAACATCTCAATCATTGCGCAGAGGCGACCTGTCAGACTTGTAAGGCTCAAGCCACAGCCTGTAATCTGAAAAAGAATGCGAAGCGTGGGCGTCATCATCAACGGAACTGCCGGGTCTCGCGAGGGTCGCCAACTTACAGACAGGATTTACGCCGCATTTGAGAAACACGCTTGCCGCGCGCAAATCGCGCTGGCGAGCGGAAAGGCGCTGCGCGAGACGGCGCGCTCGATGCGCGCCGAAGGGTTCGACGTGATAGTTGCTGGCGGAGGCGACGGAACCGTGAGCACCATTGCATCCGAGCTTGTCGGGCGCAACGTGACGCTAGGCGTGTTGCCGCTCGGCACTCTGAATCACTTCGCGCGTGATCTGCGCATTCCGTTTGATATTGATGAGGCCATCGAAGTGATATGCTCAGGCGAAGTAAAGATGGTTGACACGGCGTCGGTCAATAATCGTGTGTTCATCAATAACTCAAGTCTGGGCATCTATCCGGATCAGGCGCGACTGCGACAGGTGTGGCGCGCGAGAATTGGCCGCTGGCCCGCGATGGTCGTAGCTTCGGTGATCGTGCTTGCGCGCTTCCCGTTCATCCGCGTCGTGGCCGAGTTCAATGGCCAGCTAATAAGCCGACGCTGTCCCATGTTGATGGTGAGCAATAACGAGTACCGATTCGAGCCGCGCAATCTTACGGAGCGCGAACGGCTCGATGGCGGCGTGCTCGGCATATATCTTCTGAACGAAGAGCGTCGCGCGGGACTTTTGCGCATAGCTCTCCACAGCCTTGTATTCAAGCTCGAAGAAGCCACGAGCTTCGAGAGCTATAAATCGCCGGAGGCTGTCGTTCACACCCATCGCAAACACGTGCGCGTGGCTTTAGACGGCGAAGTATTCCGTTTGAGCACGCCTTTGCGTTATCGCTCGCTGCCCGCCAGCCTGCGAGTTATCACAGGGGTCAGGAGTCGGGAGTCAGGTGACAGTGAATTTGAGATTTGATCTTTCAAGTTTGAAATTCATCAGACCCTGATCCCCGACCCCTGATTCCTGCCCCCTGAAATGAAAACGATCCTGCACTTTTCAGATATACACTTCGGCGGAGCGCAAGCTCCGAACTGGGCCGAAGCGATTCTCGCTGAGATAAAAACAATCGAGCCGACGGTTGTGGCCATATCGGGCGACCTCACGCAGCGGGCGCGAACATCTCAGTTTCGCGAGGCCCGGTCTTTTCTTGATCGAATAAGCGCGCCGATTGTCGTTGTACCGGGCAATCACGATGTTCCGCTCTGGAATGTCTTCGATAGATTCCTGTCGCCGCTTGAAAAGTATAGGAGATGGATCACCGCTGATTTGAATCCGACCTATGTGGATGATGATCTGTTTGTTATGGGGCTTGATACGACGCGCAGCTTCACAATCAAAGGCGGGCGCATATCGAGCGGCGACGTCGAAGTAGTAAGAGCGCGAATGTGCGAAGTGTCGAATCGTTTGAAGGTGCTGGTAGCGCACCACCCGTTGGTTCAGCCGCCCGGTTTCGAGCATGAGGACACGGTCGGCGGAGTCGAGCGCGCGTTGAGAGCGTTCGCGGATTGCGGCATTGACGTTGTGCTGACAGGGCACCTGCACCAGTCGCACGTCTCGGTTCACGCTGAGGCCGAGCGCGGGCTGCTGTTGGTCCAGGCAGGCACAGCCGCGTCGCTTCGCGGGCGCGGCAGCGAGCGCCTGAAGAATTCTTTCAATCTCATCGAGGTTGCCGAACTCGAAATAAGAGTCACGAGCTACATTTATTCGGACGAGTGTGCCCGCTTCCTCGCTTCAACGTCAACCGTATGGCCGCGGCATAAGGGATGAGGGATGAAGGATTTCAAATCCCGAATCTCAAATTTGAAATGCGTAAATCTCGCGTCCTTATTCATTCCTCATCCTTTCTAATACACCTTCGCAACGAATGTGTAAGGAAGCTGTACGTTGTTCTTCAATCAATCACGCCCGCAATACTGTAAAGGCCTGTGTTTGCGTGAATATTTTAAATAGAGGCGTATTTCAAAGACTGCGCGCGCTGATGGCACAACCGTTGCAGTTTGTAAGATGCCAGATAGGCGAAGGGCTTCCGCTGTTGAGCGAGCAGTCTTGCGCTCGACGCGGAGAGGGTTTGAAATCGAAAAGGGAGGAACACTATGCTTTGGACTATCTTCGTTATTCTTCTAGTTCTGTGGCTGCTCGGTTTGATCGGCAATGTCGGCGGCGCGTTGATTCACCTTCTGTTAGTCGTCGCGGCGATAGTGCTGATCATCAACCTGGTCAGCGGTCGTCGAACTGTTGTCTGAGAATAGATAAGTATTCCAACTTCGTTAATGGGCAGGCGCGCAGCAACCTCAAACAAAGCAATCTGCGCGTCGGCCCTTCTTTTATGCCTATTGCATCCGCGCTCTTTGTTGTGCGATTCAGATGTTGTTGATCGACACATTTCAGCGAGCCGAAGCCTGAACCCTCACCTTTGCTTCCTCTTAATTGACGGCCCGATTTGCTGGCCGTATTAGCCGTCTAAAATCTTGCAACCGCTTGTACGGAAGCGGCGTTTAATTGTCGGCTGAAGGTGGATGACAGCTCAGTTTTGGACTAACATGATGAAGTTGGTTGTAATTGGAGGGAAGCTATTAAGGAGGAAGTTGGTATGTACAGAATCTCGGCCAAACATCTGGTGCTGGTCGCGTTTATATCATCACTATTGACGGCTGGCATATTCGTCACGGTTCAGCGCGCGATGGGACCTGCTCCGGCAATGAATACGAACGCGGCTGAGCCTGCTGCGCCTGCCGAGCCGAGCATCGGATCGGATGAGCAGAATAACATTGATGTCTATCGCATGGTGAGTCCCGGCGTCGTCAACATAACGAGCAAGATTTATCAACAGGGGTTATTCGGCGTTTTTCCCGCTGAAGGAACCGGCTCCGGCTCAATTATAGATACCGAAGGCCATATTCTCACTAACTATCACGTCGTTCAGGACGCAAGCGAGCTTGAAGTGCAGATTGAAGACGACAAGTTCCCGGCTCGCGTCGTCGGCACTGACCGCGACAACGACCTCGCCGTCATCAAGGTCAATGTGCCGAGCAACTATCACCTGACCGTAGTCAAGCTCGGCACGTCGCAAGGGCTGCAGGTCGGTCAGAAGGTTCTGGCAATTGGAAACCCCTTCGGGCTTCAGCGGACGCTGACGACCGGAATCATAAGCGGGCTTGAGCGCCCCTTGCGAGACTCAGTTTCGCGCCGCACGATTCAGGGCGCGATTCAAACAGACGCTTCGATCAATCCGGGCAATTCGGGCGGGCCGCTGCTGAATTCAAGGGGCGAGATGATAGGAATCAACACGGCCATCTATAGCCCGTCGGGCGGCTCAGTCGGCATAGGCTTCGCCGTCCCGGTTGACACGGCGAAGAAGATTATCCCCGACCTCATCGCCAAAGGATATGTATCGCGCCCATGGATGGGCATCTCGATGATGCCGCTCAATCGCAGCATAGCTCGCCAGTTGCGACTGCCTGTTCAAGAGGGAATCATTGTGGGCGATGTTTATCGAGGCAGCGGCGCGGCTGCGGCGGGGCTTCGCGGCGCGGTTATCAGCGAATCGCTGTTCGGCGGCATAGTGCTTCAAGAGATCGGCGACATAATCGTATCGGTTGACGGGCAGAAGGTCGCGAATGCCGACGATTTGCAGCGCGCCTTGCAGGATAAGCATCCCGGCGAAACTGTTCAGGTCGAGGTAGTGCGGCAGGGCCGCCACCTCACGGTTCCCGTTCGCCTGAACGAGCGCCCGGCAAGTGATAGATGAAGTGGAGAATCGGAGAAGCGGAGAGCTTCAAAGATTCTTCATTGCCTGCTTGCCAGCTTGCGGAAGCTCGGATCGCGCGTCTTCGATTCTCTGAATCCTCCAATCACTGCTGTTGAAGCTTAAGCTCCTCCTGCTGGCGGCGATACTCTGCTACTGCTAAGTCATGCTCAGCTTGTGTGCGAGAAAATTTATGACGGCCATCGGTCCCGCTCACGACAAAGTATAAATAATCGGAATTCTCAGGATAGAGCGCGGCTTCGAGCGAAGCGCGGCCCGGCGAGGCTATAGGGCCGGGCGGCAGCTTGTCCGTGAAATAAGTATTGTAGGGCGAGGGCCTGTCGCGGTATCCGTTGTTCGGGTTGCCGTCGTAGTTGCCCGCGAGCTTTGCCGCATAAATGAAAGTTGGGTCGCTCTGAAGCTTCATCCCCTTTTTCAGTCGGTTGTAAAAGACCGATGCCATGCGCGGGCGCTCGTCAGGCACTTTCGCTTCCTCTTCAATCATCGAAGCGAGCGTCACGATTTTGTGGACCGACATTCCGAGCTTTTGGGCCTGTTGTTTCCACTCAGGCTTGAAGACCTCTTTAAATCGCGCGACCATCATTCGAATCAAATCTTCCGGCCTGTCCTTGAGCGTGAAACTGTATGTGTCAGGGAAAAGATAGCCTTCGAGGTTTGTGACTTCGGGCGGAATTTCTTCTTTGACCAGCCTTATGAGCGCGGGGTCTTGCGCAAAGCGAAGGAACTCGTCTTTGTCCATAAGACGAAGGAACTCTTCGCGCGTCGCCTTCTGAGTTGCGTCGGCAAGTTTCTCGGCGATGTCGAAGCGATTAAATCCTTCGGGAATGGTGACGTACTGGCGAAAGACTTCGCCGCGCTCGATCTTTTCGATTGCCTGAAGCGGCGAGATGGGCGAATCAAATTTATAATCGCCCGCCTTGGGAGTTGCGCCGCTGCCAGTTAGCTTCAGATAAATTTTGAGCGCGGTCGGGTAGCGCACTATCCCTGCTTCGCTCAAACGAGCGATCACGCCGTTCAGCGTTGTGCCGTGCTCGATGGTAATTATCTGCTCCGCGTCGTGCTCGACCGGTTTCGTCGCGCTCGCTCTGATCCAGACGACAAGCCCCACGCCGAGCGCGATAATCAATAAAAAAACGAGCGCGACAAAAACGCGAAACCAGCGGCGCTTCGGCGGAGTCGCATCAATGCTCGCCTGCGGCGGCTGGCTTGCGGGCAGTCGCGCCTCGCCCGTTTGCGCTTCAGCAATATTCAGTTGTTCGTCCTGGTTTTCGATAAGTAGTCCTCCAGGATTATCATCGCCGCGAACTCGTCACTGCGAGCGCGCCGCTGCGAGCGGCTCAGCCCGCGCTCTATCATCATCTGCTCGGCTTCGTAGCTGGTCAATCGCTCGTCCTGCGTGAAGACGGGCACATCGAGTTCGGATTGAAGGCGTTCAACAAATTTAATCACGCGGTCGGCTGCATCGCCTGCGGTCCCATCCATCCTTAGCGGCAGACCCACGACGACCACCTTAGCTTCGAGTTGCTCTACAAGACTTTTCACTCGCGCGATTGCCTGGCTGTCATTTGAGCGGCGAATCGTTTCGACCGGGCGAACCGTTATGCCAAGCTCGTCCGATACTGCCGCGCCGATTCGCTTGCTGCCAAAGTCTAATGCGAGCACCCGCATTGCAAAAAAGTATAGGTACCGCGCATTGCAAGTGTCAACGAACCGCAAAGCGCGGCGCGAGACCCGGCATATTTACACTTTGCGTTTCGCCAGAGTTGATTTAATCTAATTGGGCTGCAACTTTCCGAGGTTGCGCGCGTTCATTCTAGCAAATGGTGGACAAGCCGAGCGCCGGGACTAATCTCAAAGGAGATGCGGATGCTTCGATTCAACAAAATCGCCATCCTGATTGTTCTGGCTGTCTCCTTGTCACACGCCCTTTCGGCGCGCGCCGATGCCAATCCGCAGTTCATCGCTGATGAGCGCTCAGCTTTAGAGAGGCTTCTCAACGGCCACAAAGTCATAAACATCGTTGATGACTTCCTTGCCTTTTGGGACGTTGCTAAGAGCAAGACCCCGTTCGTCCAGCGCCGCCTCTGGATGCGAATGGTCGAAAGCAAATATCGCGATTATTTTGATCGCGCCGTCTATCGCGACGCTACGCCGCGCGAGCGCCGCGCAATGCTCAGAGAGTTTTTGATCCGCGTCCCCTCGCAGGTCGAAGCCATCCGCGAACTCAACAAGACGATTTACAACAACATCATTCAGGCGTTCATCAATTTCAAGCACGTGCGCTTCGCTGAGTACACGCAGCAGAATGACATCTACATCGGCTTGAGTCTGTTTCGTTTTGACGGCGCGGTGCGGGCCGTGCAAAACGACGCGGGGATTCCCGACACGCTTTGTCTGGGCATGGAGGCGCTGTCAACTTATTCGCCCGAACAGGTTCGCATCGCAATCACGCACGAGTTCTTTCATCTATATCATTTCAGCTTCCTGTTTCGGAATCCTTCGCTCGCAGATTTTCGAGCGCCGCACATGCCTTTGATTATCGAAGGCATGGCCGTTGCGGGCACGGAAGAGTGCTACCCGTTTCTGCCGCGCTCGCTCTACCTGCACTTCACGGATGAAGAGATTGCAACGCAGCAGCGGGATTTGAGCGTGAGCGCCGCGCGCTTCCTCGAACTCGTCAAAACCGAAGCCCCGCCCGAAAGCTACGAGCAATGGTTTACGAATAACGCTACTGACGAAGCGCCATCGCGCGGAGGCTACCTGCTCGGCTACGAAGTAGCGAAGCGCGTTTTGGCTGACTACACGCTGGAAGAGATGGTGCGGATGTCGCCCGCCGAATTGCGCGCGCTCGTCGAACAGCACCTTAACGCGATTGCGGGCAACGGCGTGCTCATACTCGCTTCGACAAATTGATTCTCGTCAAATAATCATCAAGGCACATTGATTAATAAAGCGCGCTCTTTTTGCGCGCTGTTGCTCTGCTCGGTTTGACTGCCCGCGCAGCGCGCCGATAAAATCGGCGAGTTATCGCTGTTGCTCAATTCAGAGAGCATGAATGATTGCAGGTGACTGAAACACAAGCGACACCCACAAGGAGGAATCATCTGTGGACGAACTTCTGACGAAAGACAATATCCACTATCGCGACCTTGCGCGCGACATCGCGGAAAAATATGTTCGCCCCATTGCCGCAGAGCTTGATCGAACGGGCGAGTACCCCTGGAGCGTCATCAACGCGCTGAAAGAGGCCGGGCTGATGGGACTCTGGATTCCGAAAGATTACGGCGGAGCGGGCGCGGGCCTTTTGAACCTGTGCATAGTTGTCGAAGAAATCTCGCGCGCCTGCGGCGGCATCGGCTGCACTTATGTTGTGAATGCGCTTGGGTCACTTCCGATTGTGTTGGGCGGGACCGAGGAGCAGAAGAAGAAATACCTGCCCGACATTGCATCGGGCAAAAAGTTGATCGCGTTTTGTCTCTCGGAGAAAACGGCAGGCTCTGATGCGGGCAGCCTTAAAACGCGAGCCGAGCGCGAAGGCGATGATTATGTCATTAACGGGGACAAGAAATGGACCACGAACGGCGCGGCTGCCAGCATCTACACCGTCTTTGCGACCGTGAATCCTGAGCGCGGCACTCGCGGAGTCACGGGCTTTATCGTCGAGCGCGACACTCCCGGCTTTGAGCTTGGAAAGCGTGAAGACCTGATGGGCATTCGCTGCGTGCCAGTGAACGAAACGCATTTCCGTAACGTGCGCGTGAGCGCATCTGAACTGCTCGGCGGAGTTGAGGGACGGGGGTTCAAGCACGCGATGATGACGCTCGATGTTGCGCGGCCTTTCGTTGCCGCTCAGGGATTGGGCATCGCGCAGGGCGCGCTCGACCTCGCGCTTGACTACACGAAGAACCGGCAGCAGTTCGGCCAATCAATAGCATCGTTTCAGGGGATTCAATTCATGCTCGCGGACATGGCTACACAGGTCGAAGCTGCGCGCCATCTGGTTTACGCCGCCGCGCGAGCGGTTGACGCAGGCGTGAAGGACGTGTCGAAGCTGTCGGCTATGTCGAAAGTCTTTGCGACAGACACGGCGATGCGCGTGAGCACCGACGCAGTGCAGTTGTTCGGCGGATATGGTTATTGCCGCGACTATCCGATTGAAAAGTACATGCGGGACGCAAAGATAACTCAGATTTACGAGGGCACGAATCAGATACAGCGAATGGTCATAGGCCGCGCGCTCATACGCGAGGGCGCGTCGGCTGTGTAAAGAGTTTGCCGCAGCCGGATGACCAGTGACGACAATTCATGGGTTGCCCGCTTCGAGGGTGCGCTTGAAATCTTCGTGGCGCTTGCGCGCCTTCTCGAGCGCGGCGGCGCAGGCAGGCTCGCTTCGTATGCTCCTCAACAGCGGGTCGCTCGCAAAATACGGATAGCAGAAAAAGCCTTGCTCAATGCTGCGGTCGAGCGCGCGAATGGCCGCCTCTTTATCGCCGAGCGCCGAATATGCTTGAGCGAATTTGTAGGTTATCTCTCCATCGCCAACGCCGCCCTTTTCGATTTGAGCTTCGGCAGCCTTCAGCGTTTCAATCCCTTCGCGCGCGTTGCCTGCGATGGCTTGCCTGAACGCCTTACCGATTTGTGAAAAAACGGTCGAGGGATTCAACTCCGACGCGCGCTCGAATGCAGCGGCAGCGCGCGACCATTCGCTCATGTAGTAATAGCCAAGCCCGCGATAAAACATCACGTAATCGTTTTCATAGAGCGGCAGACTGCTCAGGAACTTTTCGTACCGACCCGCATACAGGTGGCTGTTGAACAGGTGCGACTCCAGATTTGTGTCGAGCTGGAGCGCGCGCTCGCCTTCCGCGATTGATTCGTCGAGCATCCCTGCGTAGCGATATGCATAACTCAGTTCCCAGTGCGCTTCGGCCATGTTCGGGTTCGCCTTAACAAGCTCGATTAACATCGGCGCTGACTGTGCAACGCGGCCCGTCTCGGTAAACAGCTTAGCCTCCATCAATCGCGCTTGAGGCTGTTGCGGGTCGAGCGCGAGCGATTGCTCGAATGCGGCTTCGGCCTTCACATAATCTTCCCTGCCGCCGTACTGTTGCAGCGCGTTGATGTTGTACGCCCGCCCAAGATAAGCCCACGCCAGCGCGTTGTTCGGATCAAGCTCGACAGATTTTTCCAGCAGCTCAATCGCCTTGCGGTGATTGCTCGTCGACATCAGGTAGCGGCTGCGAAGAAAGTATTCGTAAGCTACAGGATTATCCGATACGCTGCGGTTGAACTGCCGGTCTTCCGAAGCAGTGAGGTTCAGCCTCAAGCCCTTGACCACCTGCCGCGCCACGTAGTCCTGCAACTGGAGCAGCCGGTCGTACCTCACATCAATGGTCTCACTCCATAATTTTTCGCCGCTCGCAACGTCAACCAGTTGCGCGTTGACTCTCAGGTCGTTGCCGTCTTTTATGTAGCTGCCCATGAGCAATGTGTTCACGTCCAGCTCTTGCGCAATCTGCGCAGGATTCTGCTCCTGTCCCGCGTACCTCTGCACGTATGAAGACGGGCGCACGACGAGCGACTTCACATAGCCAAGTTTGTTTATGACGGAATCGGCGAGCGAGAAGCCGAGAAAATCTGTCTCCTCATCAGGCTTCTGATTCTTGAACGGCAATACGGCGAGCCGCTTCATTTGAGCCGTCGCGCGATTGCCTTCCTTATTCGCAACGAGCAAATAAGCGATTGCGATTAGAGGTATGACGGCAAGCGTCAGGATGATGATGGTTAATCGCTTACGCTTCGCGAAATAGTTCGCAAGGCCGCGCGCAATTCGCGGAGTCGTTTGCGCTGTGGCTGTCGCTTGCGTTGATTCAAGCACTAAACCTGAGCTTGCCGCATCGGCTTGTTCAGTTTTCTGCTTGCTCTCTGGATGCTGAATAACCTCTTTAGATTCTGTTTGCTCATCCCAGACTTCTTTCACCTCGGCGGCGAAGCGATAGCCTCGTCGCGGGATTGTCTCGATGTACTGGCCGCCACGGGGCCGCTCACCGAGCGCCTTTCTCAACATGGAGATGTTCACGGCGAGGTTCGCTTCCTCGACGAAAGCATCGGACCATACTCTTTCCATCAGCTCTTCTTTTTCCATCACGCGCCCGGCATTGCTCACGAGCGCAAGCAGCAGGTCTAACGCTTTTAGAGTGAGCGGCACAATCGTTCCCCCGCGCAGCAGCGTACGCTCTGTCTCATCGAGAATGAAAGAATCGAATTCGTATAGATGTCTTTTCGGCAAACTCGCTGCTGGTCTCACAATCGTCTCCTTTTATCAATCGCTGAGAGATTAATCGCTTCAACGGAGAGGACGAAGAGCAAATGCATAATAAGCCTGCTTCAAAATCAGGACAAGAGTATAAAGATGGAACTTCTTACTGAAAGA
Organism: Blastocatellia bacterium; assembly: GCA_035575515.1. Taxonomy (GTDB): domain Bacteria; phylum Acidobacteriota; class Blastocatellia; order UBA7656; family UBA7656; genus DATLXU01. The sequence goes on along the minus strand of DATLXU010000101.1, from coordinate 45,207 downwards.
AGACGCGCTTGAACTCTTCGTGCCGTTTGCGGGCTAACTCCATCAACTCAGCGTACTCGTCCTCGCCGCGAAGGCTTGCCAGAAGCGGATCGCTCATGAAATACAGGTAGCAAAAAAAGCCGCGCTCGATGCTTCGCCCTAGGACGCGAAGCGCCGCCCGCTTTTCGCCCGTCACGGCATAAGCCTGAGCCAGCTTGTAAATCCCTTCGGCCTCTCCGCCCTCGCTCTGCTCGATTGCCCGCTCCACGTCGCGCAGCAACTCTGTTGCCCCGACCTTCTGATTCTTTATCGTGTAGCTGAGAGCCTTGCCAATCTGCGTGTAGAGCTGTGGGTCAAGCTCGTATGCGCGATCGAAATCCGCGGCTGCCTGCTGCCAGTTCCTCAAATAATAATTGCCAAGCCCTCTGTAAAAAACGATGAAGGCGTTATCGTCAGTCACAGGCAGGCTCCTTAGGAACTTTTCGTACTGTCCTGTGTAGAGATAGCTGTTAAAAGCCGAGCTGTTGATTTTAACGTTCGGATCGAGCGCGCGCGCCCGCTCGCACTGCTCGATTGATTCATCGAGCATTCCGGCGAAGCGATAAGCATATCCTAATTCCCAGTGAGCTTCCGCGTTATTCGGATTGGCTTCAATCAGCCGCCGAAGCATCGGCACTGACTGCTCGACCCGGTTGGTGTCCGTGAACAGGTTCGCCATGAAGATCGTTGCTTCCACCTGATCGGGCTTGAGCGCAAGCGCCTGCTCGTAAGCCGCCTGCGCTTTCGTGTGATACTCGCGGCCCAACAGCTTGAACGAAGCGACGGCGTTATAAGCACGCCCGAGATGCGCCCACGCGAGCGCGAAGTTAGAATCAATCTCGATGGCTTTTTCGAGCAATCGCACGGCGGCCAGAAAATCGTTTCTGGCATACAAGTCAATGCCGCGCAGGAAGTATTCATAAGCGAGATTGTCTTCGGTGCCCCTCTGCACAAGCCGCGCGTGCTCTTCGGATGAGAGCTTCAACTGCAATTGCTCGATGATGTTCTGCGCGACTTCGTCCTGAACCGCGAGCAGGTTCCGGTATTTCAGATCGAGCGAGAATCTTGACAGTATTTCGCCCTTCGTCACGTCTATCAATTGAGTCGAGATTCTAAAGCTTTCGCCTTCCTTCATGAAGGTGCCCATCATAAGCAGGTCAACATTGAGTTCCGCCGCTGCTTTCTTCGGATCAACCTCGCGGTCGCGATACTTCTCGATGTAAGACGAAGGGCGCACGACGAGCGAGGCGACCGAGCCGAGCTTCGTTATTATGGCATCGGCCAGCGAGAAGCCCAGGAAGTTTGTCTCGTCATCGGGCTTGAGATTTTGAAACGGCAGGATGGCGAGCCTGCGAGGCGCGGGCGCTGTCGTGCTCGCCCGTTTAAGTAAAACCAAATAAGCGACAACTGCCGCCGCGATTGTTATCGTAATGGTCGCGGCTACGGCTTTCTTGCTTCGCGCAGCTCGCGCCGCAAGACTCGCTCGCTGTTTATGAGAAGCAGCCGGTTTAACAATGCTTTTTGATTCGGATTCAGCATCGCGCTCGCTCCGTTCAAAAGTAGGCAATTCGCTTTCAACTATTTTCCGGGCCACAGCGCCCGTCGAGCCTGCGGCCTTTTCAATCGCATCTTCGTGCGCGCCCTCTGCCTCTTTATCTTCAATCGAAGGGGCTGTCACGCTTGCGGCGAGGCGATAGCCCTGTCTTGGAACTGTCTCGATGTAAAGCCCGCCGTCGGGCCGCTCGCCCAGCGCCTTTCTCAGCAGGGAGATGGTCACGGCGAGGTTGGCTTCGTCCATATCCGCGCCGGGCCAGATTCGTTTCATCAATTCGTTTCGTCCGACCACCCGCCCGCCGCTTTCAACCAGCGCAAGCAGCACCTCAAATGCTTTCGGTGTGAGCGGAACCGTCCGGTCGCCGCGCAGAAGGCGGCGCTCCTCAGGGTTTAAGCGGAAAGCGCCGAACTCATAAAAGCTCTTTGTTTCGAGAGACATAAAGATATTAAAGCCGCTTTTTAGAAAATTAATTATGAGTCCTTAAAGACTTAAATCGCGACGGTTCGGTATCGTTCGCGGCGTGGAAGACAACCGGTGGTGGGCCGCAAGTGGAGGACAGTCCAGCCGGTCCAACGCCGGGCAAATTATAAACCGCAGGCCTAGAGAGCGACAAGGATTATGAAAGAACCTGTGCAAACGAGGATCAAAGACGAGAGACGGGGTAAGAAATATTTAATGGCGGCTACACTCCGCTCGCTTGACTTGCAAGCGAGCCGCAAGCTCGACGCGCTCGGCTCAGTCTTATTAGTGCTATGGCTGTCGGCTCCTTCGCTCGCTTTTAGGGCGCAGCTCGAAAAACAGTCGCAGCCAGCATCCGCGCCGCCCGATTTGCAGATAACGCAGGTTCGAAAGCTCGCGGCTCCTGCAAGCAGCGCAACTTCAGAGATAGAGATTCGCTGGACGGCGCAGGTTCCGCGCTTGACGACGATTGACGGCTTCGACGTGCTTTTGGAAGCGCGCTACGGCGACGGCTCGCGCGGCGCGGCTCGCAGCGAGCAGCTAAAGCCATCGGCTCGATCAGCTATCCTGCAACTGGCGACTCATCCTAAACACAACAGCGGCGCTGCGCTCAAAGATTTCCGGGCAAGCGTGAAGGCGAGGTTCAGGATCGCTTCTTCGCTCACGCTCAATCAGCAGGTCAGCCCATCGCAGGCAGAGACGGCTCGCGCAGGCGCGGCTTCGGCAAACGGGAGCCAGCCCGAAGTTGTCATCACATCGGCGAAGCTCGGCGCTCAAGGCTGCGCGTCAGGTCAACAATGCGTTGACGTGGGGTGGACGGCCAGCGCCCCGCACAACATCTCTATTAGCAAATTCACCGTGAGCGTTGATGCGCTGCACAAAAACGGAGCGCACAGCAGCGACTTGAAGACCATCAGCGGCGCAGAGCATCAGGCGAAGCTTTCGGCAGGCCCGGCAGGTTCCGAAATCGCTTCGATAAAGATCAGCTTATTGACGAGCTTCTTTCTGCTCGACTCGAAGACGGTCGTGCGCGAAGGAGCGTTTTAGGCGGCGCATTTCGCCGCTCGCGTAAATGTGGATTGATTCCACTTTGATTTAACAGGAGAAGTTTATGAATCAGCAGGATAACTTTGAGCACAACGCAAATAACTCGATCAAAAACGGCGGGCGCAGCGCCGTCGTAATAGGCGGCAGCCTCGCAGGACTCTTAACCGCGCGCATTCTGGCCGACCACTTCGACCGAGTGACCGTAATCGAGCGCGACCGCTACCCGGAACAGCCAGTGTCGCGCAAAGGAGTGCCTCAGGCCCGCCACCTTCACGCGATGCTGATGCGCGGGCTGCTGATTATCGAAGAACTCTTTCCAGGCATCCGCGATGAATTGATAGAAGCTGGCGCTCCTGTCATTGACACCAGCGCAGACCTCGCATGGCTCACGCCCGGCGGATGGGGAAAGCGATTCAACTCTGACCTGATCGCGCTCTCTTTCAGTCGCGGCTTGCTTGATTGGACCGTCAGACGGCGAATGGAAGCGGTCGAGCAGGTGCGCTTTCTCGAAGACTGCGAAGTTTCGGGCCTTGTGCCAAATTCTGCGGGAACAGAGATAAAAGGCGTTTGCCTGCGCTTTCGCAATAAACCGGACTCATCGGCGCAGGCGCTTCTGGCCGATCTTGTGGTTGACGCGAGCGGGCGCAGCTCGCGCGCGCCTGAATGGCTCAAGACAATCGGATACGACGCGCCGCAGGAAACGGTCGTCAACCCGCACCTCGGTTATGCGAGCCGCATCTACGAGCGCCCCGCTGGATTTCAAGCCGACTGGAAATCTGCTTTCGTGCAGGCCGCGCCGCCCAATCACAACCGCGCGGGCATTCTTTTTCTGATTGAAGGCAATCGCTGGATGCTGACTATCTCCGGGCGCGGCGGCGACTACCCGCCGACGGATGAAGAGGGCTTCACGAAATTCGTGCGCAGCCTGCGCAGCTCGGTCATCTACGAGGCGATAAAAGATGCAAAGCCGCTCACGCCCATCTACGGCTACCGCGCAACAGAAAATCGCCTGCGCCATTATGAGAAGCTTTCGCGCCTGCCCGAACGGTTCGTGCTCGTTGGCGATTCCGTGTGCGCATTCAATCCCGTTTACGGGCAGGGCATGAGCGTCGCAGCAATGGGCGCGATGGCGCTCGATCAAGCCTTGCGCGAGCAGCAGCAGCGGGTTAGCGATGGCTTGCTCGCAGGTCTGGCCAAAAGATTTCAGAAACACCTATCAAAAGTAGTCGCTTTGCCGTGGATGCTTGCGACAGGCGAAGACTGTCGCTACCCGAACACGGAAGGCGCAAGCCCTGATTGGAAGCTGAAGTTGATGCACAAATACATGGATAGTCTCTTATCGCTCACGACAACCAATAAGGATGTGCGCAGGAGATGGCTCGAAGTGTTTCACATGCTCAAGCCGCCTGCGGCTCTCTTCCATCCTTCAATTCTGTTTCGAGTGCTGGCGCAAGCCGTAAAGCCGACGCTTGCCTCGCGTAAACCACCTTCGCAAAAGAACGATGTTGCGGAGGCGACTTTGTCATAACAAACGGGCGGCAACCCTTTGCCGTTTGCGCGTGGGCGCAGAGCGGTTCCGCCTCTGGCCTGATAGCAGAGAGTTCTGTTTAAGGACCTCTTAATTCCGATTCAACTTAGAAGGAGAAAGACCATGAAAAAGAACCTGTTGATAGCAACTTTGATGATGGCAGTAGCAGTCAGCCTGACGGCTCTGCCCGCAGCATTCGCGGCGGATTGCAAAACGCCGGGCGCGCTTCTGGATTTGATGAAGAAGATCAGCCAGGAGTGCAAGAATGACGGAGGCACAGACCTCAAGAACTGCGTCGAGGACCCCTCGAAGTACGCCAAGCTCGTGCGGGCGTGGAACTCGTTTGTCGGCAACGGCCCGCTGCACATAGGCCCGCGCCAGATAGAGTTCGGCGTTGCGCAGCGAGGAAACCTTGTTGCGCCCGGCGACCGCCGATTCATCAGCGAGCCGCTTGATAAAGACAGCGTGACCATATCCGTCAAGAAGACCGGCGAAGGTAAGGCCATTTGCGAATTGTCAATCTGCAAGGTTGACGCCAACGGCGTTGTCACCAATATCGGATCGTTCACGTTCCCTTCGGATGCGCCGGTCGGGAAGGAGTTTTCGCAAACCTTCACTGGCGTCAAGGCTTGCGCGCTCGATGTGCTGCTGAACGGCAAGGGCGGAATAGGCGCGCGGTTCCCTATGGAATTCAAGGCTACCAAGTAATCGCTCAGAGCAATGTGCCGCAATGGGCGGCATCCTGATTTCCTCCGCCGCCCATTCATTTCAACCGCTCTATCTGACACACAGATTGAGCAAAAGAGTAACCGATGAAGCCTGAATCAAGGAGAAGATCATGAAAAGAAAGACTTTGAATTATCGAAAAGCAATTGCGGCGGTCGCGGCTTTTGCCATCCTCGTCGCGCAAGGATTGAACCTCTTTAAAGCGTCAGCCGCTTCGGCCCCTGACGTGAACCTTTCAAACGAAGAGAGAAACATCAAGTCGTTCCTCACGGACCTTGCGAAGCTCGATGTTTCAATCGAGCAGATCAAGCTGCGCGGGCGAATAACCGCTCAGGAGAAATCGCGCGTGGCGACGGATTCGGAAAGCGTGAAGCGGCGCGTCGCCGATTTTCAAAGCAGCGTGCGGTCGGCCATAGAGAAGTTGAAGGCCGCAGGCATCTTTCAGAACCTCGACGCAATCGTGAACGCGAAGGTGAAGAGCGCGAAGCTGCGCGATTTCATTGCGCAAAACGGCGGGGCGAGAAGGCTGCTTGAGACCGCCCTGAGCAGAATCAACGAGCTTAAGGGCGACATTGATTTAGCTGTAAAGGCGCTTGACGGTCAGGCCAGCTTTGAGCTTGTCAACCCGCTCGAAGATGATCTGACTCAGGAGTGGAGCGCGTTCGGCGGGCGGCAGTTGATTAATGCGTCGTACTCGCCTGCACCGGGTCGCGGCATCCTCAAGAAAGTCTTCAAGTGCTTAGTCTCCGCTACGGCATACGTCATCGCGGCTGCGGAAAACGATAGCGCGGATGCCGTTAAGGTTGCGGAAGATTCTTTCGACGAGCACTGCTAGGCGTTCCACTCTCGTCAACGGAAGAACCAGCAACACTTCTCATCAGCCCTTAACTGCCGCGGGCCGCGCGCCTGCGGCAGATTATCAAAAATTAATTTATCAACCGGCTGCGCTATCCAAATCCTGTTTGAGGTGAAAGAAAATGCTGAAGCTGAATAACAAGAGAACGAAGCTCAATCGAAGCGCAATGGCCGCAATCACACTGGCAGGATTGCTCGCCTGCGCAAACACGCTGCTGCTTCGCGCGTCGGCTCAGGAGGCGGCAAATCAGTCGAGCGCAGAGTTGAAAGTCACAGCGAGCTTTGCCGATAAGCAGGTTGCGCCCGACACTCCGATTGAGCTGAGCGCGAGCCGCGCAACTCAAAGCGATGAAGGAAGGCTTGCGGTCGTCATCGGGCGGACGGATTTGACCAGCCTGTTTACTGCGATTGAAAATACTCTGCGCTACAACCCTCAGCTTTTGCCATTGCCGCTGGGCGAATCTGAAATGATCGTTTATCTGGTCACGCCAGCAGGCGAGTGGAAAGAGATCGCTCGATTCGCTCTGCGCGTGTCGAATGATAAGCCAGCCGCGCAGGAGCAAGCCGATAAACCGAAAGAAGCTAACGCCAATCAACAGCCTGACGCGGCGCAGCAAGAGAAGGCCGCACAACAAAGCGACGGCGAAAAGCAGGCGGATGCAGCGCAAGAAAAAAACGCCGCGCAGGATAAGCCCGCGCAGAAACGGCTCGGTTTTGAAAAGCTCGATTTTCTTCCTTCCGTGACGCTCGGCTTCAAGTCGCAACCGGCTCAATCTACCTTTCCGGTTGAGAATCGCCCGGAGCGCGCGACCTTCAATGATTTGAATTTGCAGATGAGCCTCAAGAGCGAGATGGCGCGCGGGCCGTTCTCTTCACAAACGCAGTTCGATCTGGCGGGTTCGAGCTTTCAAAAAGAAGCATTGCGGTTTGGCGAGCTTGGCGAGCGCGCGCCGCAGGTTGATCTGGCAAGTTACCTCATGCAATTGCAGGCGGGGAAATTGAAATTTCAGACGGGCCATTTTTCATTCGGCACGAATCGCCACTTGATTAACAGCTTTTCGAGCCGCGGCGTGATGCTGAGTTTTCCCATCAGCTCGCGCGCAGACTTCGCCGCAACCATTATGAACGGCACGAGCATCGTTGGCTTCGGGAATTTCTTCGGTCTAGCCAATCGAAAGCATCAGCTCGTAAGCGGCTCGCTCGGATTTGAGTTTTTGCCGAAGCGACCGGGCGGGCTGCGGCTCGAAGCCGGGATGCTCGAAGGCTGGCTGCTGCCCGTCAACGGCTTCAGCCAGAGCAGCGTCAACGACGCCGAGCGGAGTCGCGGCCTGAGTCTTCGATTGATCGCAAGCGACCCGTCGCAGCGAGTGAAGCTCGACGCGGGCTTCACTCGCTGCCAGTTCACAAACCCCGCAGACCCGCTCCTCAATCAGAACGCCAGCGTCAGAGAAGTCCCTTCGATTACGCGCAACGCCCGCTACCTCGACGCCGCCGTCGAAGTTCTCAAAGATGTTGCTCTCACGAAAGAAAAAAAGATCAACCTGACTTTCAGCTTCAAGCACGAAACGGTTGATCCGCTCTTTCGCAGTCTCGGCGCTTCTACTCAAGCCGACAAAACTCAAAATGAATTTTCGCTCGTCGGCTCCGTCGGCGAAATCAACGCGCAGTTCACGCACGGGCGGTCGAACGACAATCTGGCAGCCATCGCCACGATACCTGAGACTCTGAACCGCGCGAACACTTTGCAGATAGGCGTGCCGCTCGCTTCGCTGTTTGGCAATCCGGCAAAGCCGTCGCTGCTGCTGCCACGACTCTCCTACAATCTCACTCGCACACACAACTTCGGGCAGGCCATTCCGGTAAACGGCAAACTTGAGATTGACCCGGCTTCTCTCGCCGATCAATTGAGCGCCGCGCACGCCGTCACAGCCGACTGGCAGATTAAAAAGCTCAGAATCGGCTATCGCTTCAACTACTCGTTTCAAAACAACCAGCAGCCGGGAAGCGAGCTGGCCGATTTCGCAAACACCGTCAACGGCTTCGGCATCGGCATTGCCGCAAGCAACTCGCTCGATTTGAACCTTGACATTAACGCCGAGAGCGCAAGCAACAAAGCGAGCGCGACAATTGACAGCACGCTGCGGCTTGCGCCAGCGATCAACTGGCGGATGAGCAAGAGAGCGACTTTCGCCACAAACTTCTCAACCACCGTCAAAGGCGACAGGGCGCGAACCAGTCGCAACCGCGACATAGAGTTCGACGCGCAGTGGACTTATCAATTCGCAGTCGAGCGCGACCGCTTCCGCAAAGTGCAGGGGCAGTTCTTCATCCGCTACGCAAATCAGTACGGGCGCGCGCGCAACTTTCTCATTCCGCTCAACGAACTGAGGAAGAATCAAGTCGTCAATCTGGGATTGAGCTTCAACTTCTTCTGAAGCATTTCAAAATGGAGGCAACCGTGAAGAGAGCTTTAGTCATAATCAGTCTCATCTTTTTAGCGGCGATGAGCGCCGCCGCGCAGGAGATTAAAGTCGCGCCTTCAAGCGTCAACGCTTATTCGCAGGGCGCGACCACAGTCTTTCTCACTTTCACAAACGTTGTCAGCAAGCGGCCTGTTGACGCCTGCTGGTGCAGCGACCTGATTGCAGCCGACCCCGACTTGGGCTTCAAGTGCAATCCCGCATCCGTGCTCGGATGCCTGCCAGTTCGTTACGACCAATCGCGCCTGAGCAGTAACTCAACCTACACTGACATCATGTCCATCCCTCCATCGGTCGCGCGCCGCGCCTACATTGAGGCGGCCAGCGGCGGCGGCGCAGTCTTCTTTTACGTGCGGCGGTTCGTGAGCCTGACGGGAGGCCCGGACGAGTTCGTGCCCGTGACGATTCATCTGAGCGGCAACGGCGCAGATGTTCCATTCTCGCTGACGGACGTGAAGCTGTCGTGGGGCGTTGACAAGCCTGTGCTGATGGCAAGGCCCGATGAGAAACTTCCTTCGATAAAAGCGGAGATCACCTACACGGGCAGCGGGCGATTGCGCGGCAGGTGGGAGATAGTAAAGCCCGGCGAAGAGCTTCCTTCGGCGCGCGACCTGCTCACAGAGGCGACGCTGCCCATCGAAGAGCGAGGCTTGCAACGCCACTACACCGAATTGAGTCGCTTTAATATCTTCTTGCCTCCGGGCGGCAAGTTTATCCTGAACGGTCCCGAAGCGTGGCGCGTGCCGAGCCACATCGAAGGGCTTTATTTGGTGCTGCTCAGAATCGAAGCGACCGATGACGCAAGCCCGGCTTCAATCAGTTCAGGCGCGCAAGCCATCCAGACGGGTGGGGTCGCGGGCTTCTCGCTTCCCGTGCTCCGTTATTATGTTGGTGGCGCAAGCAACGCCGCGCCGGTCGCTGCGGTTAAGAATCAACTTGCGCTGCTGCTGCCTGCCAACAGGGCTACTATCGCGCGCGATGAGCTTATCGAGTTCAGTTGGTCTGAAGCTGAGGGCGTCGCTTTTTATCGCCTCGAAATTGAAGACGAGAAATCAACACAGGTGCTTTCGGCAATCGTGCTCGCGGGCATAAACAATTATCGCGCGCCGTCGTGGTTGAAAGATAAAGCGGGCGGCGAAAGCTTGCGATGGCGCGTCGTTGCATTTGATAAGCAGAGAAATCCGGTGGGCGAAACGCCGAAGCGCGAGCTGCGGCTGGCAAGATGATTTCACGCGGGCCTTATGTGGTTGCCGAGAATGGCTTCAATCCTTGCCGCGCTCGTTTCGTCTTCGCACGCGACCGACAGAACAACGCTGCCGTCGGCGACGGCTTCATCGTAATCAGCAAGCGAGCCGGGCCGCGCTAGTCGCGCTTCGTAAATCATGCGCCCGACGGCGAAGATTATCGCGCCGAGCGCGGTCAACTCGTAGATGATTATCCCGAAGGCCCAAGGCGTGAAGATCGGCATTCCGCCAGTGACGAGATTGATGCTGCGCGAAGTTAAAGCGGTGAGCAGGTAGCCGCTCGCGCCGCCCAAGATTGCGCCCGCGACGGCGAACAATCCGATGCGGCTTCTGGATTCTGCTCCCGATTTATCGCCTTCGATGTGAATCGGCTCTGCGGACATGACGGTTATCGCGGCGCGCGGCACTCCTTCGCTCTGAAGGCGAGCGACAGCCGCTCGCGCTTCATCAGCCGTGTTGAAGATTGCAAGAACCTTTTCTGCCATTTTTATTTCTTCTGCTAATCAGCAGGAGCCGCCGCAGGCTCGCCCGCGCTTGCAGAATCTGTCCGTTTGCTTACGGCGAAGCCTTCCTTGTACTCCCACACAGCGACTATCGGAAACAGCTTTACGAAAATCGCGTAGAGCAAAACGAAATAGGCGAACGGCCCGGTGGTCAGCAATATCTCAACCCACGTGGGCCGATACGTTCCCCAGTTGAACGACAGGCGCGGGTGCGCGAGCGTCGGCACAATGATTAAGAACCTCTCAATCCACATTCCGACGACAACCGCAGCCGACGCGATGACTGTTCCTTTAATCGTTCTCAGCTTTTTAATCGCCAGTATCGGAAAAGGAATAAAGAAGCAGCACGCGACCATCGTCCAGAACATCGGCGAGTACGCGCCCGACACTTTTGAGTTGAACACGGCCATCTCGGCAGGCTCGTTGCCATACCACGTCGTCAGATATTCCGCAAACGTGAAATAAAACCATATCAAGCTCATCGTCAAAAGCAGCAGCCCAAGATAATTGAAATGAATCGGGCGAAGGTAATCTTCAAGATGAAGCGCGCGGCGAATCACCGCCATTGCGAGAATCAGCGCGGCGATGCCCGAAAAGATCGCGCCCGCGACGAAGTACGGCCCGAAGATTGTCGAATGCCACATCGGACGAATCGCCATCGCGAAGTCCCACGACACGATTGTGTGAACCGATACCGCAACCGGAATAATCACAACTGCCATTATCTGCACTGCTTTTTCGAGCCTCGCCCATTGAAGCTCGGTCCCGCGCCAGCCCAGACTGAGCGCGCCGTAGATGCGACGACGCAAGCCGCGCGATTTATCTCGAATGAGCGCAAGGTCGGGAATCAACGGCAGGTAGAGATAAATTATCGAGCCGGTCAGGTATGTGTTGATTGCGAAGAAATCCCATGTGAGCGGCGAGCGAAAATTCGGCCACAGCCCGCGCTCGTTCGGATAAGGCACAAGCCAGTAGAAAAGCAACGGGCGTCCAAGATGAATGATTGGAAACATCGCACCGATCATCAACGCGAAAACGGTTATAGCTTCCGCGCATCGGGTTACGGGCCTGCGCCACTCGGCTCCTGTCACTCGCAGAATTGCTGAAATCAAAGTGCCCGCGTGCGAGATGCCTATCCAGAAGACGAAGTTCGTAATTCCGAGCGCCCACATCACAGGCCGATTGATGCCCCACACCCCTATGCCTGAATAAAGCTGATAGCCGAACGCCCCGATAGCTGACGCGAACACGAGCGCGCTGATGATGACGGTTGCGTACCACCCGCGCCCGACTTTCACGACGGACCGCAGGAGGTCGGCGTTGATCTTTGCGTCTGCGGGTCTGTCTTGCATGAGAATCACTGGCCTGTAGCCAATACGGGCAGGGACAGGCCCTACCTAATCGCTCTTATTCAAATAAATCACTCGCGGCTTTGTGCCGAGTTCTTCAAGCAGCCGCATGGCGCGACCACTCTTTGCGAGGCGCGCAACCTCGCTCGTTTCATCCGCGATGTTGCCGAACGTCATCGCGCGCGTCGTGCAGGATTGCACGCAGGCAGGAACTACGTCGCCATCACGAATCGCGCGGCCTTCGTCTTTAGCTTTCTCTTCCCCAGCGCGAATGCGCTGGATGCAGAAGGTGCATTTTTCCATCACGCCGCGTGTGCGAACAGACACTTCAGGGTTTTGCGCTTTGTCCAATGGCGCGTCCCACTTTGAACCGAAGAAGTTGAAGAAGCGAACGGTGTAAGGGCAATTATTCGCGCAATACCGAGTCCCGACGCACCGATTATAAATCTGCGCGTTCAATCCTTCGTCAGTGTGATACGTCGCATAGACCGGGCAGACGGGTTCGCACGGAGCCTCCTCGCAATGCTGGCAGAGCACGGGCATGAATCGCGCGCGGATGTTCGGATATTCGCCTTCAAAGTAGCGTTCCACGCGAATCCAGTTGATTGAGCGCCCGCGCGCCGATTGATCTTCGCCAGCAACGGCGATGTTATTTTCGACTCGGCACGCGGCGACGCACGCCTCGCATCCTGTGCAGCGGTCGAGGTCAATCACCATCGCCCACTGCGGTTTGTTTTGTTGTTCAGACATAAGATTCTCTCGTAGGTGCAGTCTATGGAGTGCGGTGACTTGTCACCGCTTTTGATTTGATGTGAAAGCTGCGACAAGTCGCAGCACTCCATAACTCTTTATCATCTTTGCTTCTTCTCCATTCGCTCCCACTCGTCCGTGCCGAATCGAATCAATTTTGCGCCGCCGCTGATTTTCGCAATCTTCGCGCGAACAGTTTCAAGCGCCATTCCCAGATTGATTAGAGACAGAGCATTAGCGCCTCTCGCGCTCGCATAGCGTCCGTATGACGTGTGGCCCTGACCGAAAGGCATTGCTATTACGTCAGGCCGAATCGCCGGATATAAAACTGCCGGAGCGCGAACTGAACCGTGCGGCGTCGCGACTTCAACGAGGTCGCCGTCTGCAATGCCAAGCCCGGCAGCAGCTTTCGGATTAATCTCAACCCAGCTCCCCCACATCACGCTCGTCATCGGGTCGGGCATCTCTTGAAGCAATGGCAAGTTCGCCTGCTCGCCCAGTCCAAGCATCGAGTGTTCATATGCGAGCAGCGTGAATGGGTATTCGCTCTCGTTGACGTTCACCGTCTCTTGATTTCGCTGCTCGATTGCAGGCGCAGCAATGGTTTTATCCGCCGAGCTTTCAGTTGCGAGCCTGCCCGTCCACACGCCGCGTTCGACAAAGGCTTTCCAGAATTCCTCATCGCTTGCGGCGTTGATTGAGCCGCCCGCTTTGTGAAGCTCTGCGGCTGCGCGTCTGACGATTTGCTCGGAAGACTCGAATGGTATCGGGCGAGCCGCGTCGCCAAGCTCGCGGCTGAGCGCGATTAAAACGTCCGCCGTTTGCCGCGTGTCGAATTCAGGCTTGACGACAGGCTGCATCAGAGTGAAAACGGCTTCGTCCTTCAAGCCTGGAGCAACACGCAGGTCCCAGCTTTCGAGGTAGCTGTTGTCAGGCAGAATTAAATCTGCCAGTTGCGTCGTCTCATCCATAAACGATGAGAAGCTCGCGATGAATGGAATGGCCTTAATCTTATCGGTCAGCCGCGCAGCGGTGTAAACAGGATTCGCTTCGTGAATCAACAATGCGCTCACATGACCATTTTCAAGCGCAGCTTCGTTGAGCATTTTTGGAGCGGGGGTGGTATCGGGCCGCAGCGTTTCCACTGGATTGAGAAAAGTCTTCTCATGCAAAAACACGCCGCCAGGTTTGTTCAAGTTGCCGACCATCGTATTGAGATGATTGATGGCCTGCATGCTTTCCGCGCCGCCTCCTATTGCGAGCGGGCGCTCGGCTGCGGCGAACTCGCGCGCGATGCGAATAATCTTTTCGGCTGGTATGTCGGTTTGCTCGGCTGTCTTTTCCGGCGCGTAAGAATCGAGCGACGCAGCGCTCGCAAGCACAGGCGCGTCTTTGATTAAGCCTTCGCGCACGATCACCTGCGAGATTGCCATCGCAACGAGTTCTTCGCTTCCGGGGCGCGCGGGCAGCCATTCATCTGCATTGGCTGCGGTCAATGACATTCGCGGCTCGACGTGAATGAATTTGCCACGCGCCTTTCCGCTTGCGCGGCGGAACTCGCCGTAAGCGAGCGAGTACATCACGGGCGAAAGCCACGTCTCAAGAAATCGCGCGCCGAACGACAGCAGATAAGTCGCGTTTGCAATATCGAAAAACGGCGGCCCCGCGCTCTGGTAGCTCATAGCATAACTCGACGCGGCCAAATCGCCGGAGCCGCTCGCCGTATAAAGCGCGTCCGAGCCATAAGCTGATAGCAAGTGTTCAGCCGCAAGCCGCGACGCGCTTGCGCGGTTGCCAATCAAAAAAGCGACCGATGCAGCACGACCCTGCGCCTTTATCTCGCGGAGTTTTTCTGCGAGCGTCCTGATTGCTTCATCCCAACTGATTTCCGCAAACTGGCCGCTGCCGCGCTCGCCTGTTCGCTTGAGCGGCGAGCGAATGCGATCAGGGTTGTAAAGAACTTGAAGTCCAGCCTGCCCGCGAGCGCACAGCGCGCCGCGATTAACGGGATGGAGCGGGTTGCCTTCAATCTTGTTCGCCTTGCGCTCGCGCGTGCGAACAACTATGCCGCAACCCGCCGAGCATATCGCGCAGACGGAAGCCTTCCAGTAATCGAGGCCCGGCACATACTCATTATCAGGGATGAAGACAGGGATGAGCTTATTCTCAGGATGGCCGCAGGCGCTGAGCAATGTCGCACCGGTCGCGCCCACGCTCGTCAGTTTTATGAATTCGCGTCTTTTCATAATGATTGATTTCTGGTTGTGGGTGCGAACCAAAAACCAGAAACTATCTATGACAAATATAACAATCTATACTTGCGCCTCGCTTCTTATGGCACTCGATGCACCAGCCCATCGTCTGATTTATCTCGCGGCTGACGCGGTGCATCTGGCCGACCTGCCCGTGACACTCTGAGCAATCAACGCCCGCGCGCGTGTGCGGCTTGTGCGTGAAGAAAACATTCGATTCGCTTTCAAACCAGTAGACGCGACGCCACGCTGGTTGCTCGCCTCGCGCGTTTATCGCCGCGAGCTTTTGAATTTCGGGGCTGTCGGTCTTTTCAGTTTCGTGACAGATCATGCACGTTTCGATGTTTGGAATAGTAGCGTGCGAAGATTTGTCCGCGTGCTCGTGGCAGAATACGCAATCGAGCTGCGGGCCTTCAGGCTTTGAGATGTGCTGCCAGTGGTCGAACTCTATGGGCTGACGCGGCGCTTCGGACTTTCCCATCACGCGCAGCAGGAGCAATCCTGCCGCGAGCGCGGCGACAATTAGAATAGCTATGTACTTTGTCCGTTTCGTCATTCGTTGAGCGCGAGACTGCAATTACAACCCACACAACAGGCATTGAGTCGTTTGACTTTCCCTATAGGGGCTGGGAAGTCGCCCAGCATTATACAAATAATCCGCGCCGCGCCAAACCGGTTCGCGGTGAAACCTGAATTGCGAGAATAACCGTTGCGCGAAATCTCTTCAGTTAGCTTGCTCACTTGACGCTGATGCGCTCAAAGCTGCGTCTTTCAATTTCGGAAAAATGAAATCACCCGCGCTGTGACAAACAAAAAAGCGGGAGAGGCTCGTAACTTCTCCCGCTTTTGTAGAAACTATTCGCCTGTGATTGCACGCAGGCTCAGACAAGCGTCTTAGTGATTGCCCGCCTTGAAAACCACGCCAATCTGGAATCGGAAGTTGTTGAACCATTCGTGGTCGCCAAATCCGACGTTGAAACGCGTAGGCAGATAATCAATCTGTCCAAGCCGGATGGCAAATCCGTCCGACACGTTTACGTCAACGCCTGCGCCTATTCCGATTGTCAGCCCCGTTTCGGAATCGAAGTTTTCAATCTTTCTCCTCGTGCCGCCAACCAGAACGTGGCCGAAGCCAGTCACGGAGCTTCCGCGAGCCGAAAAGCGCGGGCCGAACAGGAAGACGAAATTGCTTATGTCAATGTCGCCGCCCGGAAAGTCTATCGTTCGCTTGTTGTAGCTGAAGTCTGCAACAAGCCCGAAGCTGGATGATAAATTACCGGCCAGGCTGAAGCCCGCGCCGTGCAAGCTCTCGCGCTCGTCAATATCGAATGGGCCGGGCCGGTCTCGCGGTATATTCAGGTCCTGATTGAAGTATGAGTACCCACCGAATATCTCGGCTGACGGGTATGTGGATTGGGCGCGCGCCGGAATGGATATTACGAACAGCACAGCGAAAAGTAATAAAACTTTACGCATTTCGGTTACCTCCTTACAGTTTATTTACTCCTGTGGCTCCCACCTCTCACAGAGCAATGTGTCGTAGCAATGAGAATTCCAGAACGCGCGAGAGGCGACCGATGGATCAATCAGAATTCGGCTTAATCTCTTGGCATAGAAGCTAATAGCTGGACAGAAAAAAATCGGCGTCATCAGTTCTCTTGCAATAACGCCGATCGAAGGGGTACACAATCGCGCACTCGTTGGGGCAAAAGTGTCTGCCGTCGCTAGCAGAATTTGCCCTGCATGCTGTGCATTTCAATACATCTTTTGCACTTTGACGCCCGTGTAATACTTCTGAAGAATGGCTGTGAATGAATAACCCTCTTTCGCGAGTCCGTACGCGCCGGTCTGACACATGCCGACGCCGTGACCCCAGCCGCGACCCGTGAAGACGAAAGCCGTGACGCGACCTCGCTCGTCTCGCTCGCGGTCAATCACAAAGAGATTTTCTTTCAGCCCCAACGCGTTGCGAATCTGATACGAATGCAATCGCGCGCGGCCTTCGCTGCCAGTTACTTCAAGCTCAGTGACACGGCTCGACGTGCTGAAGGCGACGGGCGAAAGGTCTTCGACTTGACCGACGCTCACGCGAGCGCGCGCAAGGCGGCGGCTCAATTCATCAATGCTGATTCGCTCCTGCCATTCGCTCATGCGCGAAAGCTGATCGCTTGAGGCGCTGCGCCCGGTCGCCGTTGCTTCGAGAAAATCAACGCGACCCGCAGCGTTCAGATGATATGTCACGCGCTCGCCGCCTATCAGCGTCAGCCGGTCAACCGCGTAGCTCTCGCCGCCAATCGAGCGAAACAATCGCGCGCCGTTTTCAATCTCATATCCAATAACTTCATCGCGCGACTCTCCGGTATTGTCTCTTCGTGCGGCGATTTCTTGCGCGATTGGTTCGCGCTGCGCGCGCTCTTTCGCATCTCGGTTTGAGCGCGCGGCGTTGCCTGTAGAATTAATCGCGCTGGTTGTCGTGAAGCGAGGCTCGCGCGACTGCGCTTTCGCCATCAAGCCTGCTCCTGCAAGAATCAGCCGCCCGCCTTCCGCTGCCTGCGCGGTTTGAGTTTTCAGGTTTGCGGTTGACGGCGCGCTCGCGCTCTGCGATTTGAAGTAAAGAGCGCGGGCGATTATCTCAATTGCAAGCCCGC
Source organism: Blastocatellia bacterium (assembly GCA_035575515.1). Lineage (GTDB taxonomy): Bacteria > Acidobacteriota > Blastocatellia > UBA7656 > UBA7656 > DATLXU01. The sequence goes on along the minus strand of DATLXU010000101.1, from coordinate 27,793 downwards.
GCGTGACCTGCGCGTTTGCTCTCAGGACTCCATCGGATGGCAAACGAAGCGCGCCGCTCTTGAGCAGCATCGCAACGTCTGCGCGAGCCTCGCGTGGAATCTGTAGCGCGCCGAGTCCCACGAGCAGATAATCAACATCGGCGGGCGATAGCTCAACGTTCGCGCGACCTTCGCCGTAGATGGCATCACTTATTGCCTCGGCGAACGCGGCGAGCCGCGAGATGTCGCTGTGTGGGATTTGAGGTTTGTCATTTCGCGCGATTCGCGCAGCCTGCTCTATCCATCTTTTCAATTCATCATAATCCGCCGCATCGCGCAGGTAACTCACACTCACGCGGCGAGGCAACGGAAAACCGAAAGCCTCAAAGAGCGTGACCTCGCGGGTAATCAAACGGCCTTCGCTGTTTGTGAGAGGTTCCGCCGCGCGAGTCGTCACGATGTCGTGGCCCGCGAGCGTCACGCGGTCAGCCGCGCAGGCGACGGAGCGCAGGTAAGGAATAGGCTTTCCGCCGAAAGCATCCTCGTTGTTTTCCGTGCGCCCGCCGCAGGTCGAAGTGTAGAGCGCCTGGATCGGCGCGGCGTTTCCGTTCTCATCGTAGTAAACGGCGATCATCCCGCGCGTCTCTTCAACAGCGCGATTGGTCAAGTCGCGCTCTGCCGCAACGCCGCCGTAAACCTGCGAGCGCGCGTCTGTGTAAAGGTCGAAGCCTTCGGAGTTGAACTGGCCGCGACGTTCAATCGCGTAAGTGCGCGCGGCGACTGCTTGCGCCTTGAGCGCCTCGATTGCCGGAAAGGCTGAAGGCGGAAGCTCCATTGGAACGACTCCGCGAAGATAGTCTTCAAGCGGCACGGCGTTTACGACATTGATTCGCCCGCGCGGGTTTATCACGAGATGAATCTCGCCGCGAAAATCTTTGCCGTTCACGCGCACGATTTGCTCAAAGCGCGATGCGGCGGGAATGCGCGGATGCTGCGACTCGGCGACGCGACGCGGCGAATAATTGTCTCTTGCCTCGTTCTCGCGCGCTGGCTCTCTGTCTGATTCTTTTCGCCGTGTATCTGCTTCGATGTTTTTGCGCGTGTCTTCTTCGTTTGCGGCGCTTACAACCAATCGCTCATCGCTCAATGCAATGACTCGCTCGCCTTCGATAGCGACAACCTGCATGGCACGCTGCGGCGCAGGTTTGAAAGACGAGCGGTCTGAATCGTTGCCACGCTCGGATTGACGCTTGGCAATTTTGCCATTCGTGTCGCGCGTGTCAATCAAATCGCTGGCGCGAGCTTTCGGGCGAGCGGCGATTGTCGCAGAGCGCAACTCGACGCGAATCTGGCTGCTTGTGAATTTTTCGCCGTCGTTAGTTTTTGATGAAGCGCGAACGCGCAACCCTGACGGTGAGCCGAGCGTCACCGCAGTCGCATCCATCGCGAGCGCGATGCGGATGATCGGCTCGACAGTGAGCCTTCGATCTTCAACTCTGCGCGGGCGAGTGAGCGCATCTTCATCTGCGGGCCGGGAGTTTCCGGCGCGATTCTTCGCTGATAATTCGGAAGCCGACTTCTGTGCGGCAATCGCGTTCATCATCAATGGCTGAAGGCACACTGATGCAATTAAGACGGCAGCAAGCGCGAAGCTGCCCGGCTTCGGCGCGCGTTTATTTATGTTGCGCATAAAAGATCACCGATAAGGAGTGTAATAGACCGTCACTCTGAGTGGGATCTTATCGCCTGCGTTTTGGGGGTATCCTTCAAAAGGGCTGGAGATAAATATAGCCTGTCTCGCTACGGAGTCAAGCTGCGAATAGCCTGACGAGCGAACGAGCCGCGCCGAAAGCAAGCGGCCATCGCGCCCGATTTCAATTTCGAAGTCCGCCGATATTTTATCCGACAGCAATTCTTCAATCAGGCGGCGCGGCATTATCCTCTCATTCTCTTTGCTTATCTTCGCCCGCACGTAAGCCATGTATTGAGACTTCGCCTGTTCAAGTCCAAACAGGGCAGTTTCTATGCTGTTGCCTCGTCGCGCGCCAGCGGAAGCTGGTTGTGCATTGCTTGTGGATGAAGTGCCATTAAGCGACGGCGCGGGCGGAGCAGACGAGTTCTGCGTGTTGGGCAATTGAGTCGAAACGGGCGGAGCAGCCTGCGGCAATGAGTCGAGCGGCGCGGGCACAGTTCCGGCAGACGGCAATTGAGCAGAAGGGGCTGCGCCTGAATTTGCGCTTTCGGTTCCGCGCGAAGCCTTCAAGTGTTGTTCAATCTCTTCAGCAGAAGGAATCTGGCCTCCGCTTCCGCGCTCAGTCGTCGGATTGGGCGAACGCGAAAGCAGATGCGTATCATCAGGATTAGCAGGATCGTATTGGAGATGATTAATGTCTGCGCGCTCCAGTGATTCAGGCGCGGGGCGAAGATCATAGCCTTGCGGCAGCGGCATTATCTCAGTTATCTCGACGTAGGTTGTGCTGGTCTTTTTCTCCGGCTTGATCTCGCGCATCTCCCAATAGTTGATCCACAGGATCGCCGCATAAAAAATCAGGTGCGCGATGAGCGAACTCACAAGCAAAACATCGAAGCGGCGGTCCAGGCGAACGCGATTCCATAGCGATGCGAAAGCGCTGTCGCTTTCTGTCCCGGTCTCGATGTAATTGTCTAATGTCTTCAGCACAACTGTTACTACGAGGTTCCGGGTTTCGGGTTCGGCGTTCAAGTTTCAAGCCGAGCCGCTCAACGGGAGCGCAACAACCCGGAATTCGGAACCATTTTATTCTTCCATCGCCAGCGTGTTGAATCGCTGCCGCACGCACTTTATATCAACCGCGCTCACTTTTGGATGCACGCGATTCGTCAGCAAGACACACATGCGCCTTCGCCCAGGGTCCATCCAGACGCTCGTTCCGGTGAATCCGTTGTGGCCAATCACAGTCGGCGGAAGCGACGGGCCTGCCGAGCAGCCCTTTGTCGAAGCGAGTATCCATCCGATTGATCGAGCGGTATCAAAACCCGGCGTGAGGTTTTCAGTGAATAAATCGAGCGACACAGCTTTTACAAGCTGGCTCCCCTGCAAAACTTGATCTGCAATGCGAAAGACTTCGCGCGCCGTTGAAAATAGTCCCGCGTGCCCGCTCACGCCACCCATAAAATAAGCGTTGCCGTCATGCACTTCGCCCCAGATGATATCTTCGCGCCACGCATGACGGGGCGCAGAAGTAGAAAAGGCATGAAGCGATGGACTGCTCTGAGATTGCACCATATCGCTTGAATACGATGGCGACGCATGACTTGTCCCTCCTCCGATTTTAAGATTCTCAGATTCAGCTATCAGCGCAAGCGCGTTAGCTTGCTCGAACTCCTGCCCGCGCTCTGTGGCCGCAATGCGGCGCTTCAACTCAGGCGGCGGGTTGAACATTGTATTTTTCAAATCGAGCGGCTCGAATATCTCGCGCCGAGCCAAATGGTCCAGCCGCTCGCCTGTTGCGCGCTCGAACGCCACGCCGAGCAGGATATAGTTCAAATCGCTGTAGACTAATTGCAGAGGCGATGATTGCTCGCGCGACTCAGTCGCGATGCGAGCGATTACAGCGGGCACACGCGCCGGGCTTTCGGCTTCGAGATAGAGTGGCCGCCAGTTGGGCAAGCCCGACGTGTGTGTGAGCAATCGCTTGAGCGTGATCGGGCGATTATCATTTATTCCGGCTTCGCCTTTGAACTCGCTGAGGTAATCGCTTATGGGCGCGTTCAAATCAATCACACCGCGCTCGGATAGTATTATCGCGAGCAGCGACGTGACGAGCGGCTTCGTCAGCGACGCGATGTCGTAGATAGTGTCAACTGTCGCCGCTATGCGCTCAGGCTCAACGACTGCGTAACCAAGCGCGTCTTCTGCGATTATCTGGCCTCGTTCGCCGACGACGTATTGCGCGCCGGGAAACGCTCCGCGCGCGATTTCTGATTCGAGGTATTCGGATAGTCTCTTTGAACTTTGCGCCATCATTTAACCTGTTCGACGTGAGCCTTGCTAAATAAGAATTATAGTAGGGGTCAGGGGTCAGGGGCTAGGGGTCAGAGACGCAATCTTAACTTCACCTTCGCCTGCGCAATGTTCAATTGCGATTGCCGATGAAATCTATCCGCGCCCCTGATACCCAACTACTGACTCCTGCCCCCTGAATTCGCGCTGGCGCGCGGCTTCGTAAAGCAAAACGGCGGCGGCAGCGGCAACGTTGAGCGATTCAACCTGCGCGGCCATTGGGATGTAAACAAACTCGTCGGCTGCGCTTGCGGCATCGTCTGACAGGCCGCTTGCTTCACTTCCAAAAATCAATGCGAAGGGCACTGTAAAATCAGCGTCGGTGTAGATATTTATCGCCTGCGCTTTGGCTGCGTCTTCGATTACGCCTTGAGGCCGAGCCGGTTGCGGCTGCGTGGCCAGGAGTTTTATTCCGCGCTCGCGGCACTGCTTAACAACGTCGTCGCGTTCAATGTCAGTGACGACGGGCAATCTTAATGCTGAACCCATCGAAGCGCGCAGGGCTTTTTGATTGAACGGGTCAACCGTGTAGCGCGTCGTAACGAGTCCGTTCGCGCCGGCGGCTTCGGCTGTACGGATGATAGTGCCGAGATTGCCCGGGTCTTGCAGTTGATCTGCGATTACGATTATCTGAGGCTCGCTTGCGAACAGATCATCAAGCTCGAAGTGCGGGCGGCTGACTATTGCTGCGATGCCTTGCGGATTTTGGGTGTCGCATATTGCTTCCATCACCTGCTTTGAAACGTGCGCGCCGCGACAGGGAACCTGCTGAAGCTCATCTAACAAAGCAAGCCCGCGCTCGTTTGCTTCAAGCGTTGCCGTGTATGCGACGCTTTCGAAATGCGCGCCCGCGCGGAGCGCGTCTTCAACCAGACGCACGCCTTCGATGAAGACGAGATGGCGCTCGCTGCCGACTCGCACGCGACGGAAGCGCTTGACTAATGGGTTCTGGCGACTGGTTATTTTCTCAACGAGCATTGTTAGATGGGGGGTGGAAGTCAGGGACTGGGGGTTGGGTATTGGCTGTTGGCAGAATTGAGTTGCCGTTATTCCAACCCCTAAGCCCCAGCCCCCAATCCCTGACGAAGATATACATGGCCCAGCACTCGATTGCAAACGGCGGAAAGCCGAGGTATCCGAGCACGGGCATCTCGAATAGTTTGACGTTGCCAGAGTAGGGAATCGTGTAAGTCCATTTCGATATGGCCCAGTAGTTCCAGAACTCCCACAGCAACCCGCACAGCGCGCCGCTCGCCAGAAGCGAGAAGAGTCTTCGATAATCGCCTTCGCGCAGGTCGCTGGTGATTGACGGACGCCCGCGAAGCGAGTTTATGGGATCGAGTAAAAAAATGTAGGACAGCCATACGAGCGGAACCAGCCACGCCGAGATTATTATCAACGGAAGAAGGGCGCCTACAGCGCCCGCAGCAATCATCACGTAAAGAGTCGCTTTTGAAAATTTGATGGGCCGCATCCTCGTTGATTCGGTGAACAGCGTTGCGGCAAACAACTCGGCTGTCTCGAACATCGCGGGAAAGATTGTCGCAAAGGCCCAGTCGTACCCGACTCGGCGCAGGAACGGGTTCGGCTCAAGATTGTGATAGTGCCACCACAACTCAAGGTCCGAGTTCCAGAATCGCGGCGCGTTGTAAAACTCAAACAGCCACCAGCATGCGATTGATATGACTGCGATGATGAGAAACTCTGCGCGGTCTGTTGTCAGCAGCGAGCGGCCTTTGAGTTTATAAACGAGCGCGTCAACGAACAGGATGTAGCCCGTCCACGCGATCGGAGTGAACCATCGGCCCACGATTTCATTGCCCGCAAAAAGCAATGCCTCGGCAATGAAAATAATCAATAGCCCCGCATAGCCGTGAATCGCAAGTCCAGCGTTCGCATGTCGTCTGGTTTCGCGCGTTCGCATGCGGCACAGTATACTACAGCCGTAAGCGCAAATTGACAGGCCACACTCGCTCGTGATTTGATTCGTGTCTTGCTTGAGAGGGAAAAGCCACACAATGAAAATCGTCTTGAGATTATTTCGCGCGGCTCTGAGCTTAATCGCAATGCTCGCGTTCACCGCTTTGCTCGCGCTCAATTGCTCGCCGCGCAAGGCCGACCTTTTGGTCGCCGCTGCTGCCGACCTCACGCCGGCCTTTGAAGAGCTTGGCCAAAAATTTGAGCAGCAGACCGGCAAGAAGATAACTTTCACGTTCGGCTCTACAGGCAATCTCACAAAGCAGATTGAAAACGGCGCGCCGTTCGATCTGTTCGCTGCGGCAAATATAGAGTACATCGAGCAGCTTGAGCGGCAAGAATTAATCGTGCCGGGCACTAAGCAGCTTTACGCGCGCGGGCGGATCACAATCTGGACTCGCGCCGATAGCCCCATTCAAATCCGTTCGCTCGAAGACCTGGCGCGCAGCGATGTGAAGCGAATCGCGATTGCTAATCCTGAGCACGCGCCTTACGGAGTTGCTGCGCGCGAAGCATTGCAATCTGCCGGAATATGGCAATCGGTTGAGTCGAAGATTGCGCCAGCAGAAAACGTGCGGCAGGCGTTGCAGTACGCCGAGACTGGAAACGCTGATGCAGCGATAGTCGCTCTCTCGCTGAGCGTGCAGAGCAGCGGGCGATGGGCGCTTGTACCCGAAGATCTTCATCGCCCGCTCGATCAGGCGCTCGCGATAATCAAAGATTCAAAGCATGAACAACTGGCCCGCCAGTTTGCCGACTTCATCAACAGCCCCGAAGGTCGCGCCGTGATGCGAAAGTACGGCTTCATCCTGCCCGGCGAGCAGCCCCCCGGCACGGCGCGCTGGTTGACAATGAATCCTTTGCGCGATTAGACTCAAGGCAAATAGAGCAATCATACTTTTATACCGTTGTTGGGAGCGCGTTCCCAGTCGTGGAACGCAGGGGCGCTAATCATCTGAGACGACTGTCGCAACTTGCAACCATCTTCTACATAAATCAGCGCCGGTCGTCGTGTCTATCATTATCAATCACGGCTCGCCCAATCACAGGGCAGGAGGGTTCTTATGAAGACCATCGGCTCAATCGTAAAAAACGCAAGCAGGGACCTGTACACGGTTTCAGCCGACGATTCGGCCTATGATGCGGCGCGCTATATGGCCGAGCGCAACATCGGCGCGGTGACCGTAGTTGATGGCACTCGCGTGGTCGGCCTTTTTTCAGAACGCGACCTGATGAAGCGAGTGGTCGCCGCAGGCCGCGATCCCGCAAGCGTTCGCGTGCGCGACGTAATGACTACCGAGCTTACGACGGCAAGCCCGGACGAGAGCTACGATTCGGCGCTTCGCAAAATGCAGCAGGCCAAAGTCCGTCACCTGCCGATACTCGAAGATAATAATTTCATCGGGCTGATTTCGCTGCGCGACCTGTTACAGGTGGACGCCGACGAAAAAGCCGAAGAGATTCGCATGCTGAACACGTATATCAACTACGTGCCGCCGGAGTTTGCTCAGGGCGCATGATGCGATTGTCCCGTGCTTGTGAATATAGATTCGGTCAGGCGAGCACGAGATGCGCCGCCGCGTGGCTGATGCTTCTGTTGCTCGGCGCTTGCCGGTGAACTTGCGTTCTTTCCGCTTGCCAATTCATTCCTCATTTTTACATGAACAATTCGCGCGACGGTCTGCCTTACGCAAATCAAAAATGGTATATTGGAATTCTCATGCGATGCTGGGGGGCGCGTGAGAATCTTGAGGGTTCACAAACTGAAAGCGTCGCGCAGGTGAACCGCGCCTACTTTCTAATCGAGTTTGAGTCAGGCAACAAATCATTTCAATCAATCGAAGCGACAGCGCCAAGCAACAGAAACGGCGCGCAAGCGCAGGTTTGAATTCGCGCATTGAAGGAGCGTTGAATGCAGATAGCGGTTCCGAAAGAGGCTCAGGAGGGCGAGACTCGCGTTGCGCTCGTGCCTGATTCAGTCAAAAAACTTATTGCATCAAGAGCGAAAGTCACGGTCGAAAACGGAGCGGGAACGATTGCAGGCGCAAGCGACGCGGATTATGAAGCGGCGGGCGCGAAGATAGCCAATGACCGCGCGGCGTTGCTCGAAAGCGCGGATGTTGTTGTTGCAGTCAATCGCCCGCCAGCGGAAGATTTTGCGCGAATGAAACGCGGCGCAGTTGTAATCGGAATGCTACGGCCACTCGATGAGCCGGATGCGCTTGAGCCGCTGATTTCGCGCGGCCTTACTGCATTTGCGATGGAGTTGATCCCGCGAACGACGCGAGCGCAGGCGATGGACGCGCTCTCTTCGATGGCCACTATCGTCGGCTACAAAGCCATTCTGCTCGCCGCAGAAAAATTGCCGCGAATGTTTCCGCTCTTGATGACCGCCGCCGGAACGATTGCTCCGGCCCGCGTGCTTGTGTTGGGCGCGGGCGTTGCCGGGCTTCAAGCTATCGCGACTGCTCGACGATTGGGCGCGGTCGTCGAAGCTTACGACGTGCGCGCGGCTGCAGGCGAGCATGTTCGCTCGCTCGGCGCGACTTTTTTGGAAGTTGATTTAGGCGGCATCCAGACTGAAGACGAAGGCGGCTACGCGAAGGAATTAACAGAAGAGGCTTTGAATCGCGGGCGCGAGCTGATTAAAAAACACGCGCGCACTTCGGACGTGATAATCACATCGGCTCAGGTGCCGGGCAAGCGCGCGCCCTTGATGGTCACGGAAGAAGCTGTTGCAGGGATGCGGCGCGGATCAATCATCGTTGACCTTGCAGGCCCGACGGGCGGCAACTGCGCTGTGACGCGACCGGGCGAAACGGTTGAAGTGAACGGCGTGACGGTGATGGCTCCGCTGAACCTTGCGGCCAGCGTTCCGGTTCACGCGAGCCAGTTGTACTCGCGAAACGTGACGGCGTTTTTGAGTCTGCTGATTAAAGACGGCGAGTTGAATGTTGATATGAGCGACGACATAGTCAGGCCTTCCTGCGTCACGCACGATGGCCGCGCCGTTCATCCGCGAGTCGCTGCGGCGCTTGAGGCAACGACTCGATGACTATTTGGGCGGCATTTGAAAATTCACCACAGAGATTATGCAGAGGTTAATCAACTCTGCGTAATCTCTGTGTACTCTGCGCGGGGGACCCGCTTGGGGGCCGCGGTGAACAGGCATTCTTATTTTACCAACACGATGTTGGATCAGGAGGAAGGCTATTTTGAATCTGCAAACGATTTTGATGCTTGTTGAAGAAGCGGGCAAGTTAAGCCCTGAGGTAATCATCGGCGGGCTGTATGTCTTCGCGCTCGCGGCTTTTCTTGGCTATCAAGTCATCTCGCGCGTCCCGCCGCTTCTGCACACGCCGCTAATGTCGGCCACGAACGCGATCTCTGGAATCTCGCTTGTCGGCTCAATCGTCACGGCGGGCGGCAACTACCCGACAGCGAGCCGCATACTCGGACTGATCGCCGTGACCGCCGCGACTATCAACGTGGTCGGCGGGTTTATGATAACCGACCGGATGCTGAAGATGTTCAAGCGCAAAGAAAAAGCCACGAAGGAGCAAGAGCGACGCGGATGAATTACTTCATCGAGTTCACCTACCTGCTTGCATCAGTCCTATTCATCTTCGGCCTCAAGGGGCTGAGCCATCCTGAAACAGCGCGGCGCGGAATGTTCCTCGCCGAAGTCGGAATGTTTTTCGCCATCGTCGGCACATTGCTCCATCACGAAATCGTCAGCTACGAATTGATAATCGTGGGACTGGTCATCGGCTCGCTCATCGGCGGCGCGATTTCGATTTGGGTTCCGATGACGGCAATGCCTCAACGAACCGCTCTCTCGCATGCGTTCGGCGCGCTGGCCGCGTCGCTCGTCGGCATATCGGAATACTACCGGCTTGGCGATCAGCTTGGCCGCGTCAAGATGACCGCGCTATGTTTTGAAGTCCTGCTCGGAAGCCTCACCGTCACAGGCAGCCTGATGGCTTTTGCGAAATTGCAAGATCTAGTTCGCGGCACGCCCATCGTTTACAAAGGTCAGAACGTTTTTAACATATCGCTTTTCACCGTGACCGTCGGCATATTCATTTATCTCATCATCGTGCCGACTGCGACCGTCTGGTTTTATGTGATGGTCGGGTTGTCTTACCTGTTCGGCATTCTGCTTGTGCTGCCGATTGGCGCGGCTGATATGCCCGTAGTGATGTCGCTGATGAATTCATACGCGGGGCTTGCGGCGGCGGCGACGGGCTTTGCGATTTCAAACAACGTCTTGATAATCGCGGGCACGCTCGACGGCTTTTCGGGATTCATTCTTTCGATACTGATGTGCCGCGCGATGAACCGCTCGATTAACAACGTCCTGTTCGGCGCGTTCGGCAGCGTGTCGGACGCAGGCACTTCGCAGGCGCAGGGCGAGATGCGCGAGGTGAACGTCGAAGATGTTGCGGTGCAGCTCGCATACGCTGGCAAAGTTATCTTCGTGCCCGGTTACGGAATGGCGACCGCTCAGGCGCAGCATCAGGTCCGTGAGCTTGGCAGCCTGCTCGAATCGCGCGGCGTCACGGTGAAGTATGCGATTCACCCTGTGGCAGGTCGCATGCCCGGCCACATGAACGTGCTGCTTGCGGAAGCCAACGTGCCTTACTCGTCGCTTTACGACCTAGAGCAGATCAACCCTGAGTTCCCTTCGACAGACGTTGCAGTAATCATCGGAGCGAACGATGTTGTGAACCCCGACGCGCGCGACAATCCCCGCAGCCCGATTGCCGGAATGCCTATCCTCGAAGTTGACCGCGCGAAGTCTGTTGTTGTTTTGAAGCGAGGAAAAGGCAAGGGCTTTGCGGGGATCGAGAACCCGCTCTTCTTCAAATCGAACACTGGAATGTTGTACGGCGACGCGAAGGCTTCGTTGATTAAACTGATAGAAGCCGTGCAACAGGCTTGATTTATTTCTTCTCGGCTTTCGTAAGGGCCTCGATGAGTTGCGGCGACCATAGCGCGAGATGCTCGCCTGTTTGGCGATTATACTTTTCAGCCGCGCCGTTGTAAGTCGCAAGCAACATTCGCCGGTCGCATAAAGAGTCAATCAACCTGGCCCGCCCATAAGTCTTTTCGATCACGACAGCCATCTTCCACCCGACCGTATACCATGGGCCTTGAACGCCGAAGAAAGAATAACCGGCTTGGGCGACTTCATCTTCTTTCACGAGCCGTTTTTCTAAAATGTCGAGGAAGAACTTTTCTACTTTCTTCAGGTCCTGATTGAAGTTTGCCACGTCGCGGTCCCATCGCGCGCGGTCTTCGGCAGAGCTTGTCGCATGCGGGTGAGCGTCAGGGCCGCCCGCCGCCGCAAGCATCGCCGCGCCTTCTCCAAACGCGCTCATCCAATCAAGAATAGTTTTAAGGTTTGACGGCAAACTGCTCGACTCGACAGATTTCTCGCGAGGCTCGCAACCAGCGGCGAATCCGATGTGGTGAAGCTCGTGCGCGAGCATGTTCTCGAACTGCTCTTTTGTCTTGCTCGGATCAATGTACAAAAAAATGGCCGGGTCGGTCTTCACTTCAAAGACGAAGCTGTTTTCGCGCGGCTTGATGACCGGGTAAATCTTGGCCCTGATGCGCGCCCCTTTCGGCAAGTAAGCCAGCGCCAGCCGCGCGCTTGCCGTCGCGTCTGCGCGTTTCCAATTATTCAGCGTCTCTTCGATAGCCTTTGCCTTTTCGGCGAGCGCGTCGGACAAGATGAATGCCTTGAATTCTTCATCGGTGAAGGCGCGCTTCATCTCGGCTTCGCGCTTCTTGAGCCGCCTGTATCCTTCGCTTGAAAACAACCGCTGCCAGTCCGCTTCTTGAATCGGTTGTCCCTCCCTCTTTTTGTTGAGAATCATCAGCGCCGCATCGGCTTCATCGGTCACCACTCGCACGTCGAGCGCGGGTTGGCTTGCAGGAGCTTGCGAGAAGGCGAAGATTGAAAGAAAAAGAGACGCAATCGTAACAGCAACCAGATGGCGACTTTGAAATCTCATAGCTTGTCTCGCTTTCTGCGCATCAATTCATCCTACACGTCACCTTGCCAGATTTGTTCCGCGAAATCAGCAATCGCCTGTGACTGCTGTCACAACGCATCGTGACAGCAGTCATAGCCTCTCGTCTCAATGACACTATAAAGTGTTGGTGTGAGTTCTTATCAAGCGAGAGGTGGTTGATGCCCAACCTGATAATTGAAAAGAAGACCATCGCTGAAAACATCGGGCGATTCGTAATTGAAGCACCGAAGATCGCCAGAAAGAGAAAAGCCGGGAACTTCGTCATCGTGCGCGCCAACGAATACGGCGAGCGCATTCCGTTGACCATCGTTGATTCTGACATTGAGCGAGGAACGATCACGCTCATCGTTCAAAGCATCGGCAAGACCACGCACCTGTTGAACTCGCTTCGCGCAGGCGATTTGCTCGCAGACGTTATCGGTCCGCTCGGCCATCCTACGCCGATTGATAACTTTGGCACAGTCGTCTGCATCGGCGGCGGCGTTGGGGCTGCGGAAGTATTGCCAATCGCGAGAGCCTTGAAAGATGCGGGCAATCGAGTCATCTCAATCATCGGCGCGCGCAGCGCGAACCTGCTCATACTCGAAAACGAGATGAGGCAGACGAGTGACGAGCTTTATCTCGTGACAGACGATGGCAGCTACGGCATTCATGGGCTTGTCACTCTGCCGCTTCAGGATTTGATCGAGCAGGGAATCAGAATTGATTGTATCTACGCGATTGGCCCTATGCCGATGATGCGCGCCGTCGCCAAGCTCACCGAGCCTAACAAGATCAAAACATTCGTTAGCCTCAACCCTGTGATGATTGACGGCACGGGAATGTGCGGAGGCTGCCGCGTGATAGTCGGCGGCAAGACAAAATTCGCCTGCGTTGACGGGCCAGAGTTCGACGCGCACGAAGTTGATTTCGACACGCTGATAATGCGCAACCGCGCTTACGCCGAGCAGGAGCGCGAGGCGATGGAACGTTTTCAGGCCGCGCAAACGGCAAAGTATGAAGGACTGGTTTGAGGAGGCTACAAATTGGCAAGCGAACAGGAAGTCAAAATCAAGCGGACGCCGAAGACTCCGCGCCAGCAGATGCCGTGTCAAGAGGCGATAATCCGCCGCCGCAATTTTTGCGAAGTCGCGCTTGGGTTCACCGAAGAGCAAGCCTTGCTCGAAGCGCAGCGTTGCATCAACTGCAAGAATCCGACCTGCATTGCTGGCTGTCCTGTCGAGATAAACATCCCGCATTTCATCAACGCGATCCTCAGACGCGACTATGCGGAAGCCGCGCACATCATCCGCGAGAAAAACAGCCTGCCCGCAATCTGTGGCCGCGTCTGCCAGCAGGAAGATCAATGCGAAGCGCGCTGCGTCAACGCAATCAAAGGCACACCGGTCGGCATAGGTCGGCTTGAAAGATTCGTATCGGATTTCGAGATTGATCGAAACGCTTTCAAGACTCCATACATCGCGCCGCGCACTCGCTATCGAGTCGCGCTCGTCGGCTCTGGCCCGGCTTCGCTTACGGCTGCAGGCGACCTCGCGCGCATGGGCCATCGGGTCACAGTCTTTGAAGCATTGCACAAACTTGGTGGTGTGCTCGTGTACGGCATACCTGAATTTCGATTGCCCAAGAGCATAGTCACGACGGAGATTCGCCAACTCGAAAACATAGGCGTCGAGTTTCAAACGAGCTTCGTCGTGGGCAAGACCGAAACCGTTGACGAGTTGTTTGACGAAGAAGGCTACGACGCGGTCTTTTTGGCGACGGGCGCGGGCCTGCCATACTTCATGAACCTGCCGGGCGAAAACCTCGCGGGCATCTATTCGGCAAACGAGTTTTTGACTCGCGTGAATCTTATGAAGGCTTACAAGTTCCCCGAATACGACACGCCCGTCAAAGTCGGAAAGACGGTTGCGGTGCTCGGCGCAGGAAACACCGCGATGGATGCGGCGAGGGTTGCGCTGAGGCTTGGGCCTGAAAAGGTTTACATCATCTATCGCCGCTCGCGCGCCGAAGTGCCGGCCCGCGCCGAAGAGGTCGAGCACGCGATGGAAGAAGGCGTCGAGTTTCGCTTTTTGACAACGCCGGTTCGATTCTTTGGCAACACGAGCGGCTGGGTCGCTGGCATGGAGTTAGTGAAGATGGAGTTGGGCGAGCCTGACGAAAGTGGCCGTCGAAGGCCGATTATGATTAAAGGCACGGAGCACACGTTCGACGTTGACACGGTGATAGTCGCCGTAGGGCAGGGGCCGAACCCGCTCGTTCAATCAACCACACCGGGACTTGAAACGAACAAGTGGGGCAATATCATAACGGACGACGTTCAGATGACGAGCCGCGCGGGCGTGTTCGCAGGCGGCGACGTAGTGCGCGGCGGCTCGACTGTTATTCTGGCGATGGGCGATGGCAAGCGAGCCGCCCGCGCAATTGACAAGTACCTGAAGAAAAGCAGCCCGCGAAAAAGATAAACACCGATACAAGCGCGCAGATGAACTCAGATAGATTCCTGCCATCACCTCTGCATCTTTCTTTATGTTCAGCTATAGTGTCGTTTAAATCTCGCGTGATAAAATCAAAAACAGCTTGAGCAATCGGCCCGCAGGGTGATAATCTTCGCGCCGGTAGATGATCGGCACCGCGCCCGGCGGGTTTGCTGGCGAATCTCCTCACCAGATCAAGCGCGAGTTGCAGGCGTTCTTTTGAGCGTCAAACGTCTTAATCTCTCAGGAGTAATCTTATGAGCAGTTCCCTCAACACCGCGCAGCAGTACCTCGATAAAGGTCTCATCTTTTACAACAAGGGCTGGCTCGACGAAGCGATAAACAGTTTTCGCCTCGCAATCGAGATGCGGCAAGGGAATTTTCCCCGCGCTCATTATCAACTCGCCCGCGCGCTCTTAGACGTAGGCGACATGGACGGCGCGATTGAAGCGCTGCGCACATCAATCGAGCAGCAGCCCGATAACCCTGACGCTTACTACAGCCTCGGACTTACGCTCGCCCGTCGCGGCCAGTACGTCGAAGCCATTGACGCTTATCGAAAGGCCATCGAACAGCGCGGCGGCAATCACCCTTGGGCTTATCAAAATCTGGGGCTTGCGCTTCTTCGTCGCGGCGATTTCGACGAAGCGGTTGACGCATTCACTCGCGCAATCGAGCAGCGCAACGGCGAATTCCCGAAAGCGTGGCACAACCTCGGCGTCGCTTACGCGCGGCTTGGCGACCTAGACCGCGCGGCGGACGCTTTTCGCAAAGCTCTCACTCAGCGACACGGCAGCTATCCCGACACTCAATTCGAGCTTGGCCGCGTGCTGATCGAGAAAGGCGATCTCGAAGGCGCAATCACAGCTATGCGCGAAGCGATTTCACAGCGGCACGCGCGATTCCCGCAGGCTCACTTTGAATTGAGCCGCGCGCTGTTTGGACTTGGCCGATTGGATGAAGCAATCGCTGAAGCCCGCGCCGCAATCGCTGAGCAGCCTGTTTATCCCGAAGCTCATTACGCGCTTGGCCGCTCGCTCGCTCGTCAAGGAAATCTCGCTGAAGCAATCGAAGCATATCGCACGGCAATCAAGCAGCGCGATTATTACCCTTGGGCTTATCATAATCTCGGCGTTGCGCTCTCGCGTCAGGGCAATCTCTCGGAAGCAATCACCGCGTTTCGCAAAGCCCTTGAGCAGAACCCGCTCTTTCCGCGCGCTCATTATGATCTGGGGCTTGCGCTCTACAACCTGGGCGAGGCGCAGGCGGCGGCAGAAGAGTTCAATGCGGCGATAGAACTGCGCGGCGGAAATTTCCCTGATGCTCATTACGAGCTTGGCCGCATCTACTTTGCAGAAGGGAAACTCGATAAGGCGACTGATTCATTCCGCATGGCCATCTCGCAAAACGAGAACTTCCCCGAAGCGCATCACGATCTGGGATTCGCGCTCTATCAAAGCGGCAGCCTCAAGGAGTCCGTAGGCTCGTTCCGAACGGCGATTCAACAGCGCGGCGGCGATTTCGCAAAAGCTCATCACAATCTCGGACTCGCGCTTGCTGATCTCGGCGTTTTAGACGAAGCCATCGCGGAGTTTCGCGAAGCGATTAAACAGCAGCCCGTTTTTCCGCGCGCTTATCGCAATCTTGGCCGCACGCTTTACCGCACGGGCGACCTCGACGGCGCGATCTCGGCTTTGCGAACAGCGGTTGATCAGCGCGACGGCGAATTTGCGGAAGCCTATCACGATCTCGGACTCGCTTACTTCAGCAAGGGCCAGCTCGAAGAATCCATCGGCGCGCAGCGCAAGGCGATTGATCTGTCCAAGGATTTCGCAGAAGCATACTTCTGGCTCGGCACTGCTTATAACGCGAAGGGCGAAGTCGAGAACGCCATCGGCGCTTACCGCAGCGCGATTGAAAATCGGAAAGGCCCATACCCGGAAGCCCATTACAGTCTCGGACTCGCGCACGCTCGCATTGGCCAGCTCGGTCAGGCAATCACCGCCTATCGAAATGCGCTTGCTGAAAACGAAAACTTTCCGGCTGCGCACTATAGTCTTGGGGCGGCGCTGCTTGAGACAGGCCAGCTAGAAGAGTCAATCAAGGAACTGCGCCGCGCGCTCGCACTCAACGATGAGCTGTCGTGGGCGCATCATCGTCTGGGCGTTGCGCTCTATCAATCGGGCGAGCTTGAAGAATCAATCCGCGAGCTTCGCCGCGCGGTCCAGCAGCAGCCCGTGTTTCCCGAAGCCTATCTCGACCTCGCGCGCTCGCTTTACGATTACGGCGATCTCGCGGGCGTGGTCGAAACGTGCGAGAAAGTCATAAGCGAGCACGGCGACGAATTCCCCGAAGCGCATCACCGATTGGGCCGCGCGCTTTACGAGATGGGCGACCTCGACGCTGCGATGGCTGCGCTCAGCCGCAGCATCACAGCAAACCCGCGACTTGCGGAAGCGCACCGCGATCTGGGCCGCGTCTTCTATGATATGGGCGATCTCGACGCAGCGATTGCATCTTATCGCGCGGCGATAGAGCAGCGAAGCGACTACGCGCTTGCGCATCACGATCTAGGGCTTGCGCTTTACGAAGGCGGCGCGCTCGAAGACGCTGCGGTGAGCTTTCGTCGCGCGACCGAGTTGTTCAAGGAAGGTTTCCCTGCGGCGTGGCACAATCTCGGCGTCACGCTTTATGATCTGGGCGAGATTGACGAAGCGATTATTGCTTATCGCACGGCGATTGAGCAGCGGCGCGGGCGATACGCCGAAGCATATTATAACCTCGGCAACGCGCTCTACGCGCGCGGCGAGATTGAAGAGTCTGTTCGGGCTTACGAGACGGCAATCGAGCAGCAGCGCGGCAACTTCCCCGACGCTTATCGCAATCTCGGAAACGCGCTCGCGCGGCTTGGCGACCTCGACCGCGCGGCTGATTCGCTCGGTCGCGCCATAAGTCAGGGCGACACTGCGGCTGACGCTCATCACGATCTCGGCCTTGTGCTGTACGGGCGGGGCGAGCTTGAGCAAGCCATTAATGAGTTCCGCACGGCGCTTGAACTTCGAGCCGGGAACGACGCTGAAGCGCATCGCAATCTTGGCCGCGCGCTTTACGAGAGCGGCATGCTGGAAGAAGCGCGGGTCGAGTTTGAAACGGCCATCGCTCAACGCGAGGGCGACGGGGCGATGCGAGGCGCAGTGACGCGACCCGCTACAGCGGGTTCTCCGCGTGGCGATGCGACCACAAAGGCTCTCGAAGCCGAACAACTCGAGGCTCTGCTCGGATCCGAACAGACAGCTTCTCCTGCAAAAACTCAGATGCTCGCGTCCGTGAAGCCTGCGGCTTCCGAGTCGCAGCGCGAACGACAATCTGGAGCAGGGCGCGCTGCGTCATTTCCCGAAGCGCATCTCGATCTTGGCCGTGTGCTTTATGACATAGGCCAAAGCGAGCGGGCCATTGCCGAGTTCCGCACGGCGATTGAGCAGCGAGGAAATATTTTCCCGCGCGCTCATTATGAGCTTGGCCGCGCGTTGATTCGCGCAGGTCATTACAGCGAAGCAATGGCGGAATTGAAACAGGCAATCGAGCAGCAGGGAGGCGTATTCCCCGAAGCGCATTTTCAGATGGGGCTGTTGCTTGCGCGACAGGGCGATTCGCAATCCGCAATTGATTCTTACCAGACAGCAATCGAGCAGTCGGGCGGAGTCTATCCCGAAGCCTATTATCACATGGGGCTGGCTCACGTTCGCATACGCAACACGGAACAGGCTGTGGGAGCCTATCGCAAGGCGATAGAGCAGCGCGGCGGGTATTACCCTGAGGCGCATCAGGATCTGGGTCGCGCGCTCTACTCGATAGGTAACATCGAAGCGGCGAATGAGGAGTATTCAATCGCAGTGCGCCAACGCACGCCCGGACAAAAGGAGATGGCCACGAGCGCGGACCGCGACGGGCATGCCTCAGAAGCGAAGCAGGCGCGTCGCAGCGAAGCCATTGCCGAAGAGCTTGGCGCTGCGCTTCGACAAGCTCCTGCCGCGACGGACGCGAAAAACTCTGAAGCAGCTTCGCCCATCGAAGCCGAGCCGCAGGCGCTCAGCGAGCCGCAGAGAGCTACGCGACCTCGCCGCGCTCAGCGCGAAGCCGAAGGAGATTAAGAGGGTAAAAGGTAAAAGTGAAAGATTAGCTTCTTGGCTTCAACCACTTTTGCTTTTGCCTCTTGCCTCTTTGTTTACTGTTTCTTCTTCGCCGTCCAGGTTCCTTCGCCGAATTCGCCAAGCGAGGCCTTGCCGCTCATGCTATCTTTGCTTTCTATCTTTCCCGTGTAGGTAATAGTCACGTCCTGCCCTTGCGCGTTCACCTTAACGGTGAACTTAATTTCATTGCCTTTGACCGTTCCGCTGATTGGAGCTTCGCCGAACTGGCCTTTGTAGTTCCCTGAAAGGTTCTCGCCTTCCTGCTTGAATGTGAACACGGGTGCGCCGCTTCCAGCCGAAGTCTCGACTTTGAAATCCCAAACGCCGCTGATGTTGATAGCGCCAGTGCCGCCGCTGCTGCCAGTGCCAGTACTTGGAGAGGGAGTCCCTGCACCCGGCGCTGCGTCTTCCTTGTGCGGTACGGCAGACCAAGGGCCGCTGGCAAGTCCGCCGAAATCGGCCTCGCCTTTCATCGAATCTTTTTCAACTTTGCCCTTGTAGGTGATCGTCATCTCGTCGCCTTGAAACGGGATGGTCATCACCATAGTGACGTCGTTGCCCTTCAACTCTACGCTCTTGAGCGGGCGCTCGCCGCGCGGCGATTTCATCGCGCCCACTAACTTATCGCCTTCCTGCTTGATTACAAGCAAAGACGTGCGCGTGCCCTGCGGCGACTCGATGGTAATATCCCAACTGCCGACGACATTGGCGCTGCCCTGCGCGAGCACAATCTCGCAAGCTGCAACAAACATAATTGCAGCCGTGCCGAAACTGAGAAGCCTTTTCATAATCTTCCTCCTGAGATTGATTTTGATAATAGTGCGAACAACGATGGAGCGCGCCTGTGATTCATGCATTGAAGCTCGGAAGCAAGGATGCGATTTATTTGCTTGCGGCTTCGTGATTGTACTTCTGCAATTTTCGGTAAAGGGTCTTGCGGCCTATGCCTAAAATCTGTGCCGCGCGCGAGCGGTCTCCGCGAGTGTAGGCGAGCGTTTGGAGTATCATCCGCTTTTCGGCTTCATCAATCGTCGTGCCGACTTCAAGCTCGATTGAGCGGCTCGTCTCAGCGCCGCGCACCGCATCGGGCAGATCGTCAATCGTAATCAAGCGGCCCTGCGCGATGATGACCGCGCGCTCAATGGCATTCTCAAGCTCGCGCACGTTGCCGGGCCAGTCGTACCGCCGCAGCCAGGTCATCGCTTTCTTTGTGATGCCGGTGATGTTTTTGTTCGACCGCTTGTTGTAAATTTCTAGAAAGTGCGTCGCAAGCAGCGGTATGTCGTCGCGGCGCTCTCTGAGCGGCGGCAGCTTTATCGGATAGACGTTCAAGCGATAAAACAGATCGCGGCGAAACTTTCCCTCCCTGACCGCTTCTTCAACGTCGACGTTCGACGCGGCAATCACGCGCACGTCTGTTTTAATCACCTCGTTGCTGCCGACGCGCGTGAACTCGCCGTTTTGCAGCACGCGCAAAAGCCTCACCTGAGCCTGCAAGCTCATCTCGGCTACCTCGTCCAGAAAGAGAGTGCCGCCGTTGGCTTCTTCAAACTTTCCGATGCGGCGAGCGCGAGCGTCGGTGAACGCGCCCTTCTCGTGGCCGAACAGTTCTGATTCGAGAAGCGATTCAGGAATCGCGCCGCAGTTGATTTTGATATAAGGCTTATCGCGACGCGGCGAGCGCGATTGAATCAGGTCGGCCATCATCTCTTTGCCCGTGCCCGATTCACCTTGAAGCAAGACGGTCGTGTAGCTGTCGGCGACATAGACGGCCATCTGCATGCAGCGCATGATGTTTTCGCTTCGTCCGACAAACCCGATGTCGCTGTGCTCGCTCTGCGCGTGCTCAAGCTCACGGCGAAGCCGCAGCACCTCGGCAGACAATCGCGCTTTCGATGCGGCGATTGCGAGCTGGTCAGCCATGCCGAGCGCGAGCGCGGTCTGCTCTTTGTGAAAGGCCTTCTGCGGCTCCGCCCACAGCAGAACAAGCGCGCCGAATATCTTATCTTCGACTATCATCGGCACGACGATGGCCGCGCCCGCCGAAAAGACTTCCGTCAAAAACGAACGGGCGTACTCGTGCTGGTCGGGCGAAAGCACTTTGAGCATCTGCCCGCGATCAACTTTTTTCGGAAGCAATTCAAGTATCGGAAACTTGAGCGAGCTTCGCTTGAGCACATCAGCCGGAGCATCTTCTGACGTGCGAAGATTGGTGAAGTGTATCTCGCTGTTGTTCGCGTCAATGATGGCGAGGCAGGCCGCTTGAATGCCGAGCAGGTCGAGCGCGCGGTCGAGTATCCGCTCGGTCACTTCGGAAAAATCCGAGCCAGTGTTTATGTCGTTTGCGATCTCCAGGAGCGCCTTGTTTATGCGCGCCTCTTTTTCCTTCTCGCTGTAGATGTGCGTGTAGCGATAGCCGATGGCAATCTGCTGCGCGAGGTCGCGGATGAATTCAATCTCGTCTTCGCTCCAGCGATAAGGCTCGCGGCAATGATGCAGCCCTATGAGTCCGAGCAGGTGAAGGTTGAAAGTTATCGGCACGAAAAGCGACGAGCGGCTGCCTATCGTCTCGACTATCTTTTGAAGCGCAATGGGCAGGTCAGACGGCGAGCCTTCTTCAATCACGAGCGGATTATAAACATCAATGCTTTCCTGGAATCGCTCTATATCAATGCGCGCCTCAAACCCGACTAGCGAAGGCATAGCTTCTTCAGTCTCATTGGCGCGATATTCGTGCGTGATGCGAAGCACGCCTTCGGGCGCGAGCGTGATTGCATCGGAGCGGTCAACGCCCATCATCTTGCCGACTTCGGTGACCGCGCCGCGCAGGAAGTGATCCAGGTTTATGACTGAAAAAGTTTCGGAGCTTATGCGGCTGAAGATGGCCCCGCGCGCCTCGTACATCCGCAGCTTGCGTTCCAGTAAATCTATTTCCATGGTCAGTGGTCAGGGGTCGGGGGTCAGGGGCCAGAATCAGAATAGCTACTGCCTTAGAGTTGGCTCCTAGAGCCACTTTCAAGGCAACCGCTATTGTTACCCTGGCCCCTGACCCCCGACCCTGATTACTATCTCGTATAGGTTATCACAATGCTTTCGCCGCCGTCAGGGTTGCGCAACTTTATAGGCACGGCGACGCCCTGCGGGAATGCGCTGTTGGGCACGCGCGCGAGCATAACAGTCAGGTCCTCGCTCTTAGGTTTCGCCGCGTAGCCCTTCCCTCCGACTATCACCGTGACATCGCGCTGGATGCCCGACCCATAAATAAATAACTTCCCGCTGCCCGATTTGTATTTGATTCGGTCGAGCACGGGCGGCGTAACCGTTATTGAAACTGTGAGCGCGTTGCGCGCATTCAATCTTCCGCTCGTGATGACGTAATCGTGGAGCTGCTCGCGCACATCAACGCTTTCGATTATTCTCCGCTTGATTAGGATGCCGTTGTCTTGCGGATATCTCGATTTCACAAGCGCCGCGACACCTGACACATACGCCGCCGAAAGCGAAGTCCCATCGCCGCGCGTGTACCATTCGTCAGGATTGTCGGAGCTTGTGCATTCGAGGCAATCGCCTCGCGCCTGCGTCGTCAGCACGGATATGCCCGGAGCGACCAGATCAACCGTGTGAGGCCCGAAGCCGCTGTTTATCTGATAAGGATAAAACGGCGGATGCCATATCTCGTCGTTCGGGTCGGAAGCGGCGACCACTATCTCATTTGGCTTCAAATAAGAAGCGGGATAAATCTTGCTGTAATCGAGATTGAATCCTTCGTTGCCCGCTATGCAGACGAGCAGCGCGCCCGCGTCGCCCGTTGCGGCAACTGCTTCTTCGAGCGCGCGAGATTCTTCTTCACTCACGCGGTCGACTGAAAGCAGCGTCCTCCAGCTCGCGTTTATGATCGAAGCTCCGGCTGCTATCGAATAGAGCAAAGCGCGCGCTGCATCCGCTACGGTCCCGTCATAGTCGAAAGGACTCGGCCCTGTCTTTTTGAAAAACCGCACGGGCAATAACTTCGACTGCGAGACGCCGGATATGCCGACGTTATTATTTATCTCTGCGGCGATGACACCCGCCATCTGTGTGCCGTGCCCGACGATGTCGCTCGTGTCGCCGTTGTTATCCGCGACGTTGAAGCCGTGCACGTCGTCAACGTAGCCGTTTTTGTCGTCGTCAATTCCGTTGCCGGGAATCTCGCGCGGGTTCGTGTAGATGTTTCGCGCAAGGTCGGGATGAGTTTGATCAATGCCCGTATCGGTGACGGCGACGATAACCTCCGCGCTGCCGGTTGTTATATCCCACGCTTCGGTTGCTTTGATGTCCGCTGCGGGCGTAGACGGATACTCGCCTACAAAAGCTACGACATTGCGCAGCGGCCACTGGTCGAAAAACTGCGGATCGTTTGGGATGACCGTGCCGAGCGTGATGCGGTAATTCGGCTCGGCGTATTCGACCTCGTCGCTTTGGTTGAGCGCCTCGATTATTGAATCAACATCGGCGCTCGCGTCGAATTTCATGACGAACAGGCGATCAAGCCCGCGCCGAGATATTATCCCGGCGACCTTTTCATTAGCGGTCGAAATCGAGACCGGCTCAACCTCACGCGCGCTTCGAGTAGTGCCCGCGTCATCTGCGACCTGCGCAATTGACATAAGCTCGCGGCTATCGCGCGCAGCGGCGAGCGCATGCGAAGACGCTTTGAGTTTTACTATCACTTCGCCGGGCGCGTATGTCGCTGGGTTGCGCCTGTGCTTTGCGGCAGACAGGCGAGATGTCGGCGCAACGGCGATTAAAGAGAGCAGCAAGGCAAGAGCTATGATACTGGTTCTTCGCATAGAGCCTGAATGAGAGAAAATCTTTCGCGAACCAGTCATTGCTTATACCCGAACCGCGTGCTTTTTTCAAGAATTTAGCATGGGATGCGTCAACTGGACTTTGGAAATCAGAGCAGATTTCAAATCAGCGTAAGAGTCTTGAAGTTGATTCACCGCCGAAGGCGCAGAGAGCACAGAGGGGGCGCAGAGATTATTGTGACTCTGCGTAATCGCTGTGCCTATGCATCTCTGCGATGAATGGCTTGAAATCCGATATATCAATTAATCACGCGCAAACACGCCTACTGAATCTTCAGGTCGCGAAGGACAAGCTGCACCTGCGTGTTGTTGTTGTAGGTATTTTCTGAGAGCGTGAATGCTAGGCTCACGCGGTCGCCCGCGAATACATCCGAAGCGCGCTCGGCTGCGCCCCACCACATACAATCTATCCACCGGCTGTTTTGCTGAACTCGAAACTTCAGGTGCTTCTCCTTGAGCACGCGCGGAGCCGTCACAACCTGCGCGCCGTGCGTCTCAAACACAGGCTGAGGATTGCCCGGCCCGAACGGCTCAAGCCGCATGACTTCTTCTATCGTTTCGCGCGTCGCAAGCCTCAGCGGAAGAGTGTAATCGGTCTCGATAACCGGAATCAGATCGTCAGCCTTCATAACACGCGCGGCGTGCTCGTTGAGTCGTCGCCTCAGTTCGTCAATGCGCTCGGCTCGAAGGCAAACTCCTGCGGCGTGCGAATGGCCGCCGAATCGCTCAAATACATCTGAGCAGCTTTCCAATCCTTCGAGCAGGTGAAACGCTGGTATCGAGCGCCCGCTGCCGTGCCCAACGCCGTCTTCGATTGAAATAATTATCGCCGGGCGATGCAGGTACTCGACCACTTTCGATGCGACGATGCCGATCACACCGCGATGCCAGCCCTCGCCCGCAATCACCGCGACGTGCGATTCGCGCACCGACGGGTCGCGTTCGATCTCGGCCAGCACCTGACCGAGTATGTCTGCTTCGGTCTGTTGCCGCGCGGTGTTCTGCGCGTCCATAGCGACGGCCATTCGCATCGCGGTATCGAAATCCGCCGCGTCAAATAGATCAACGACCGCACTCGCTCCGGCCATTCGCCCCGCCGCATTGATGCGCGGTCCGATGCGAAAGCCCACGTCGAAACAGGTCACTGGCTTTCCGGTCAGCCCCGCAACTTCAAGCAGCGCGCGAAGGCCGTGATTGTTCGGGCGGCGCAAGCCTTCAAGCCCGTACTTCGCGATGACACGATTTTCGCCGACGAGCGGGACTATGTCTGCGATTGTGCCGATGGCCGCGATCTTGACAAATGATTCGACGAGCCGCGCCTGGCCGGTTTGGGTGAGCAGCGCCTGAGCCAGCTTGAACGCCACGCCGCAGCCCGCCAGTTCTTTGTTTGGATAAGAACAATCGGGACGTTTCGGGTTGAGAACGGCGTTTGCGCGCGGCAGTCCCTCTTCGGGCAGGTGATGATCCGTGATGATGATGTCTAGTCCGAGCGCGCGGGCGTTTTCTACAACCTCGCGCGCTCGGATGCCTGTGTCAACGCTGATGATTAAATGATAGCCCTGCTCTTTCGCGCGCTCCATTGCGTCGTCGCGCAGCCCGTAGCCGTCCTTGAGCCGTTCGGGAATGTAATAAGAAACATCCGCGCCGATGAGCGAGAGGGCTTTCTTCAGAATTACGGTTGAGGTTGTGCCGTCAACGTCGTAGTCGCCATAGATGAGGATTTTTTCCTTGCGCTCGGCCGCAGCGATTATACGGCTGACGGCCTCGCGCATGTCGCGCATCAGGAATGGATCGTGCAGGTCTTTGATTGATGGGTTGAGAAACTTATGAGCCGTCTCCGCGCTGGACAGACCGCGCCTCGCAAGCAAAGTCGCCGTCAACTCTGACAGACCTAGCTCGCGCGCAAGCCTCACCGCACACGCCTTGTCATAATGCGACTGGACCCAACGCTTGCTTTGATATTTGCTCGGCATCCGCAGCGAGATACTACCACAGGAAAGGATAAGGGATGAAGGACTTCGGAGGGATGAGTGATGAAGGAGGATAAAAGAGATATTGAGTCGAGCATCTGAAACTTGAGATTTGAAATATCAAATCTCAGATGTGGGATTCGATGCTTCTTTTTCATCCCTCATCCTTCCGCCTTCATCCTTCAGAAGCGGCAGCCGCACCGTAAAGCGCGAGCCATGACCCGGCGCGCTTTCGACGTCAATCGAGCCGCCGTGCGCGTCAACAACCCATTTCGATATTGCAAGTCCAAGCCCGAAGCCCGATGCGCGCGCGTCGCGCGGGTCGCCCCGGCGATAGAACCGCTCGAATATGTGCGGCAGCGCGTCGGAGGTGATGCCTCGCCCGGTATCGGAAACCTGTATGAGCGCAGAAGAATTTTCGACCGCGAGCGCAAGCCGCGCGCTCCCGCCCGCAGGCGTGTACTTGATTGCGTTGTCTAGCAGGTTGACGAGCAGTTGCTTGAGCCGCTTCTGATCGCCTTCGATTATGATGGGCGACGGCGGCGCGTCGTATTCAAGAGCAACTGACGAAGATCTTGCGAGCGGTGTGATGTAGGCGTGAGCCTCTTCGGCAAGCTGATCTAATCGGACAGGTTCAAACTCAAGCACCTGCTCGCCCGCATCCGAGCGCGCAAGGGTGAGCAAATCGTCGGTCAATCGCGTGAGCCGCTCGATCTCTTCGAGGTTTGAAGCGAGCACCTGCTTATACTCTTCCGGCGTGCGGTCACGGCGCAGCGCTACCTCGATGTCGCCGCGAAGTATGGCAAGCGGTGTCTTAAGCTCGTGCGAGGCGTAGGCCGTAAACTGCCGCTCGCGCTGAAAGGCTTGTTCGAGCTTTCCGATCATCTCGTTGAAAGTCGCAGCGAGGTGACCGATCTCGTCTTTGGTGTGCGGCTCTTCGACTCGCTCGCTGAGCTTGCCGCGCCCGATTCTTTCAGCCGCGCGCGTGAGCCGTTCAACAGGTTTGAAAGCGTTCTTTGCGATCCAGAATCCGCCAAGCCCGGCAAGCGCAAGCGCGAGCGGGCACGAAATCGCAAGCAGCGTGAGCAACTGCTTTTGCGCCTGATGAAGCTCTTTGGTTGATTGACCTGCTACGACGAAAAAGACGCCGTCCTGATTGCTCGCGGGCCATGTATTGACGCGCAGCGGCGCAAGCGCTGTAACGACCGCCGCCATCGGGTTAGATATAGCAAGCGACATCAGTACTTGCGACTGAGTCATAAACAGATCGTTCAGCGACTGGCTGGCGCGTGTGAAAAAAATTACGTCTTCGTCGGTGGCGGGTGTGGTGATTATTCGCACAGGCTCGGATTCCGACAGCGCGGTTTCGTCGTACTGAGGCTCCCACTCGTTCTGTGCGCGGTCGAGAGCATCGGGAATTATCGGCGCTTGATGGCCATGAGCGTCGAGTCCCTGATTGTAGATTTTGCCGTCGCGTCCGACGATTATGTAGAACTGCACGGGCAGTACAAGCTCATTGCTCGGCAGCAGCAGCTCGCCCGGTTGAGTCTGGTCTTCGTCGCCAAGCGAGTCGCTCGCGAGGCGACCAGCGCGGTCTGTCTGGCTCTGATAGAGCAGGCCCGCCTGCGCACGCTCCTGCCAGATGACGTTGCGGGCCATGCGGTCGGCCTGATCGCGCAACGATGTGTCAATGATCTTGAGCAGCCCGTGCGACAGGTAGAAGTAGAGTCCAAGCGAGAACGCGATGAGCACAAGCGCGGCAATGGCTAAATACCAGAGCGTCAGTTTTGCGCGAATCGAAAGCATCCATGAGATTTATCGCTCATTTCCAGTTGCCAATCAATATGAAAGGAGCCCAGTAGAACGGGTGAGCATAAGGCGCAGACGCGTTCTCTTTGAAAGCCTCGCTGCTCGTTTTGTCTTCGCTGGCAGGTTTGACAACGATCCCCCGTTCAGTTGACCGTCCACCTTTAATTGAGCCGCGAAGCAGCGCGAGTTGAGCCTGACGCAGCGCCTCTGCTTTCGACAGGCCGGACTCGCTTTCGCGAAGGCGATAAAACTCTCTCATCAATTCCTTAGGTAGTAAGTATTGGCCACCCAGATTAGAGTGCTGCCTACGCCATCGGGGTTATTAACCTGTGGTGCTGGTTGAAAAGGTCACAGGGTTGTTTCTATCTTGTTGGTGATAAAACCAATTACAAGGAGAAACTTCCCCATGACCACCACTGACTTCATTATAGAGCTTTTCTGCCCCGTTGATGATCAAATGC
>DATLXU010000100.1:0-135667 GCA_035575515.1 Blastocatellia bacterium | reverse complement strand
CGGCAGGCCCGCCATTATTGTTTGGGCTTACTGCGATCACCGATATGTCAACGCCGCGCTCGGCCCGAAATGCATCTTTGTGGTCCTCGTAGTATTTCCTTATCTCGTCCTCAGTCGGAGGGCTGACCTTCGCATTCTCCTGCTTCCTGAGTTCGGCTATTGCAAGCTCGCGCCGCACCCTTTCGCGATAGTCTTGTTCGGTCAGGCCCGCCTGCTTGAGTTGATTTTGATACTGCTCTTCGGTGACCGCGCCCGCCTGCTTTCTGGTTTGAATCTCCTGATTGACCTTGTTGTCATCGGGCACGAGGTTCTCTTTTTGTGCTCTTTGATAAAGGGCTTCTTCCTGAATCAGATTATCGAGCACGCTCAAGCGCGCCATCACAAGCTCGGCAGACGAGAGCGTCCCGCCGCCACTGCTGTCGAGTTGCTCTTTGATGAGAGCATCCACCTGCTGGACGGTTATCTCGCGCGAGCCTACCTGAGCGACGACCTCGCTGTCGGCAGCCTGCTTTTTCTTGCAGGAGGCGACAAGCAACAGGGGGAGAAGAACTATTGTCAAAAGAATAAGCTTTCTGGAAACGAACACGGCTATGCTCCTTCGCAAAAATGGTTTGACGGCGGCTCCGCCGTCCGTGTTAAGATTTTGTTTTGCTTTCATCACAATATTCTCGTCGGAGGTGTACAAAGATGTCTAAACGCTGTGAAGTGTGCGGCAAGGGACCCCAGTTCGGTCATCGCGTGAGCCACGCCAACAACCGCACCAATCGCCGCTTCAACCCTAACCTTCAAGCCGTTCGCGCGCTAATCAGCGGTCGCGCCCAGCGCATTCGCGTTTGCACGCGCTGCCTCAAAGCTGGCAAAGTTGTCAAAGCCGCCTAGCCGATTTTGGATTTTAGATTTTGGATTTTGGACTGGCGGATCGCTCCGGCTGCTAATCCAAAATCTAAAATCCAAAATCCAAAATCAAGATCAGCCAAGCGCAATCACATCAATCTCTACACGCACGTCGCGAGGCAATCGCGCGACCTCGACAGTTGATCTCGCCGGAGGCGTGTCCCCAAAAAAACTGCCGTAGACTTCATTCATCTCAGCGAAATCATTCAGGTCGGCCAGAAATACCGTCGTCTTAACGACGCGATCGAGCGAGCTTCCGGCAACTTCAAGCACCGCTTTGAGGTTGTTCATCACGCGCTCGGTCTGCTCGCGTATGCCGCCTTCAACTATCTGCATCGTCGCAGGGTCGAGCGCTATTTGGCCCGACGCAAAGATGAACCCGTTTGCTTTTATGGCCTGAGAGTATGGCCCGATAGCGCGCGGCGCGCTGTCGGTTTGAACGCGATCTTTCATGCTTGCACGACTCCACAGTGGAGAATCAAACACCTCGTTGAAATTGTGAATTATCTCAGATGAGGTAGGGAATTGTCCACATACCGATTTTGGATTTAGATTTCAGATTTTGGATTAGCAGCCGGAGCGATCCGCCAGTCCAAAATCCAAAATCGGCTAGGCGCTAGCCGTTTCGCCCGTTATGCGTTCAACATCCATCACGCCGCGAACCGATTTCAACACGCCCGTGATCTTTTCAAGGTGCTTCAAATCGAATATATCGGCTGTGAGCACGAGATTGCCGCGCCCTTCGTCATCGAGCGAAGCGCGTATGTCGCGGATATTTGTGCCTACGGTTGCGATGGCCTGCGTCACGTCGGCCACCATGCCGGGACGGTCTTCAGTGATGAGCCGGATAGTTATCGGATAAGCGGCAGGGTTCGCGCCGTCGGCTTTCATCCATTCGACTTCGATTAACCGCTCAGGATTGACAAGCAGGCTCGGCATGTTCGGACAGCGATTGGAATGAACAGCGACGCCTTTGCCTCGCGTGATGTAGCCGATGATCTGCTCGCCGCGAATGGGATTGCAGCAGCGCGCGCGATAGACCATTATGTCGTCGGTCCCTTTCACTGCAATTCGATCCTGCAATCCGAGCGCGCGCTTGACGACCTGCTTCAAAGAAGGCCGCTTCTCATGCTCTATCTCGGCAACGCGCTCCGGCGGTAGCATCTTTGCAATCACGTTGCGCGGCAGCACTTTGCCATAGCCAATCGCCGCGAGCAGATCGTCGCCGCGCGCTACGCCGTAGTCCGGCGCGATGCGGTCAAGCTCACCGTCCGACAAGAACTTCTTCACGCTGAGCCGGAAGCGGTCAGCCTCTTTTTCCAGAATCTTTTTGCCAAGCTCGATGGCCGTCGCGCGCTCGCTCTCGGCCAAGTAATGGCGAATCTTCGAGCGCGCGCGCGAAGTCTTGACGAAGTTCATCCAGTCGCGCGACGGATGAGCCGAAGGCGATGTCATTATCTCGACCACGTCGCCGTTCCTAAGCTGATACTTGAGCGGCACGATTCGACCGTTGACCTTCGCGCCCACGCAAGTCAATCCGACTTCCGTGTGAATGCTGAAAGCGAAATCAACGGGCGTGGCCCCGCGCGGAAGCTCGATGACTTTGCCCTTCGGTGTGAAGCAATAAACTTCTTCCGGGTAAAGATCGAGCTTGAGCGAATCCAGAAATTCGCGCGAGTCTTTTACTTCCTGCTGCCACTCTACGAGCCGCTTCAACCACACGAACGCCTCGTCTTCGTCCGTGTGTGTGCCGCGACGGCCCTCTTTGTATTTCCAGTGGGCGGCGATTCCTTCTTCGGCAATCTGGTGCATTTCGAGCGTGCGAATCTGCACCTCGAAGGGCTGGCCACCGTCGCCCACGACTGACGTGTGAAGCGATTGATAAAAATTCTCTCGCGGGATGGCTATCCAGTCCTTGAAGCGCGTCGGTATGGGTTTCCACGCCGTGTGAATCACGCCGAGCGCGGCGTAGCAGTCCCTGACCGACTCGGTGATTATGCGAATCGCGACTAGGTCGTAGACCTGATCAATCGAGATGTGCTGCCGCTTGAGTTTCAGATAAATCGAGTAGAGTCGCTTGAGGCGGCCTTCTATGCTGATGATGCGGATGCCTGAATTGGTCATCAACGAGATGACTCGTTTTTTGACCTCTTCCAGAAAGGCTTCCAATCGCGCGCGGCGGCTTTCGACCAGTTCTTTCAGCTTCTGATACTCTTCCGGCTCAAGGTACTTGAAAGCCAAATCTTCAAGCTCGCCTCGCACGCGGCTCATGCCCAATCGGTGAGCGATGGGCGCGTAAACGTCGAGCGTCTCCTGCGCGATGCGGCGGCGCTTCTCGGTATGCAGGAATTCGAGCGTGCGCATGTTGTGAAGGCGATCCGCGAGCTTCACAAGAACAACGCGCACATCGTCAACCATTGCGAGCAGCATCTTGCGCATATTGAGCGCCTGCCGCTCTTCGTAAGAAGCCTGATCGAGCTTTGAGATTTTCGTTAGTCCGTCAACTAAATGCGCGATGTTGGGACCGAAGTACTCTTCGATTTCTGCTACGGTCGTGTCCGTGTCTTCGACTATGTCGTGAAGCAGGCCCGTTGCCACGCAGATGGGATCAAGCTTCCATTCAGCGAGGATGTTTGCCACCTCGAGCGGGTGGACAAGGTAAGGCTCGCCCGATTTTCGTATCTGGCCGCGATGCTGGCGCGCAGAAAACAGGTAAGCGCGGCGCAACAGTTCTTCGTCTGCACCCGGATGGTTCTGGCGAACCTTCTCTACTATTGTCTCAAAGCGAATCATACTCAGGGGTCAGGGGTCGGGTATCAGAGATCAGGGGACGGAAAATGAGACAGCTCATCCTTGACTGAATCCTGAATCCTTGCGCCTGATTCCAAAATAAAAAGGTGACGCTCTCGAAAGAGTATCACCTTATAATTCTAGCACAGGAGGGAAGCTACTTCACTTCGCATTCATTAGAGCGGATTGTTCGGAACCTTCAAGGCTTCTGGCCAAATCTCCCTGTTTGAGATACTCCTGATACAGGGCGTCGCGAGCCGTAGTATCAGGCGTTTCAGCAGAATCGAGCAGGTAAATCTGCTGCCGGATGGTGAGCCTCAGCATCGAGTGGGCCTTGTTCCAATCGGGCATGTACTGAATGGCCTGCTCAAAGTATTTGCGCGCGGCCTCAACATGCGGCCTCATCTGTTCGAGCTTGTCGGCGGGAATTTTCTCTCTCAGCTTTATTATCTTGTCGGGGTCGTCGACTTTGAGGTCCTGATACTCGTCGCTGATGTCGTATGCCTGTTTCCACTCGCGATAGCCGAGCGAGTAGTAGGCCGACGCTTTGACCTGATTGGATGAAGTGGGCAGTTCGGCCCATTCCTTCAGGAGCCGGAATTTTTCGTCCTCGTACTGTTTCGCGCGATCAGGGTCCGACGCCTGCAGCATGTCCGACATATAACCATAAGTGGCGGTTGTGAATGCATAAGCTTGGTCAATTGCCTGAGGATTGTTCTTGTACTTTCTGAGAATTTCTTTGTAGGCGTCGAGCGTCCTGTTGAATTCCTGTTCAAGGGTCGGATCGTCCGCCTTCATATCTTTGAACTGCGCGTATATAGCCTGAGCGTGGTACAGTTCGGCGTTCATCATATCGGGATTGAGGTCGAGCGCGAACCTGAATCGTTCTTCGGCCTCTTTGTACTTGCCTTTGTTGAACTGGCGCACGCCTTCATTGACGCTGTCTTTAGCGCGCAGCGTGTTGATGACATTGCATCCGCTCGCCGCAAATACCAGCGCAAGCAAAGCAAACATCAGCGCAATATTATGTTTCCTGCTCACGATCAGCTCCTCCGTGCATTAGCTTTATCGTCAATCAAAATTCCACACCGGTCACAAGACGCGCGGCCAACCCGCTTAGGTTGATCGTGCGCGTCATTTCTCCGGCAGCTTGTCTACCTGAAGCGCGATGATCACATCCGGGTGCGACGCCTTCACCGCGTCGACGACCGCCACCACATCGCCGTAGGATTTGTTGCGAGGCGCTTTGATGAAGACCGTCTTGTCTTCACGCTCTGCCGCGCTCAGCACCTGTTTCAACCTCTCGGTCAGTCCTGCAAGCGTCAGCGGCTGCTGGTTGAGTTGAACTTGCTGGTCGGGACCGCTGCCGCCCGGCTGCACGTCGACGACGAGCAGCTTGCTGCTGGTCTGCTTCTTCTCCGCATTTGGCGGCGCGGGCTGAGGTATCTTCGATTCAAACTTCGCTTCTTTCTTGGGCTGAATGACCATGAAGATGATGAGCAGCACGAGCAGAACGTCAATCAGCGGAGTGACGTTGATGTTTGGCGCCGCGAGTCCTACCTTCTTGCTGCCAAGTCCTTCTTCGACTTCTCCGTGTGCCATACGTTTCTTAATTGCCATCCGTCACAGAGCGCGTGAAAACAGGCGAACTATGCGGTGGCAACGACCTCCTTACCTTCAAGATATTTCCGGCGGGCGCTCGCTCGGAGCGCCCGCACTCTACCATCTGCGTCCAATGCCACTTTGGCCGCAACGTGTTTCTACTGGCCGCCAGAACCGGCTTTCTCTCTCTCGGAGACCAGACCTATTATGTCGTAGCCAGCGTCACGGATTGCCTGTATGACATCCACGACTCTGCCGTAAGAGACCACCTGACCCGCTTTAAGGTAGACGGTCCTGTCGGGCCTGGTTCCAAACAACTTGTCCAGTTTGGACTTTAAAACAGGCGTCAGCGTCTTTGTGTCGCCGGGCAGTTTCTCTTTGCCGAGCCAGATTTCGTTTTCGTCCGGAACCGCCACGACAGCTGATGTGTCCTTGACGATGTTTTCGTCCTTCTCAGGATTCTTCGCTTTCGGCAGCGCGACGCTCACGCCGCTCTGCAACATGGGCGCGATGACCATGAAGATGATGAGCAGAACGAGCATCACGTCTACCATCGGTGTGACGTTTATATCGGCGACGTATCCCTTATCGCCGCCCATTGCCATTCCCATAGCGTTACCTCACTGGCTTGCAGCCGCTATTTCAACTCGCGGCGCTTGATGAAGTAGTCAATAAGCTCAGACGACGAGTTATCCATCTCAATCGTGAAAGCCTCGACCTTGTTCGTAAAGATGTTGAATGCCCACACCGCCGGAATTGCCACAAGCAGTCCGAACGCGGTCTCAATCAGAGCTTCCGAGATTCCGCCCGCGACTGCGCCGATGCCGGTCCCTTCCGACGCCTTCATGCCCTGGAAGGCCGAGATGATGCCGATGACCGTTCCGAGCAGTCCCACGAACGGAGCAGTCGAGCCAATCGTCGCAAGCCCCGAAAGGCCGCGCTTGAGTTCAGCGGTCTTCAATGCGGTTGCGCGTTGCAGAGCGCGGCGCGCGGCGTCCATCGTCGTTCCGGGAATGTCCGAGCCGCCTTGATGCGCGCGGAACTCTTGAAGGCCAGCATTCACGACCATCGCGAGATGCGATTTCTTGTGGCGGTCGGAGATGTCGATTGCTTCGTCAATGCGCCCGTCGCGCAACGCCGCGGCGACTTTCGGAGCGAACTGGCGCGACTGGTTGCGTGCGGCGTTGAAGGTGAGCCATCGCTCGACCATCACCGCTATCGAGTACATGCTCATGATGGCGAGCACGACTGCGACCACGAGCGCGGGCCATTTCATCTTCTGAATCATGCCCCACAGCGAGAAGTCTTCAGTTGCCGATGCTTGCCCGCCTTCGCCCTGAAGGAATGCGAGCACGAAGAAAGCGAGCTTGTTGCCCGCCAGCCAAAGATTTTCTAGAAGTAGCATTGGTAGAAACCCTCCAAATTCAATTTAGATATTTTGAGCGCGAGACGGAGCAACGCTTGCCCCGTCTCGGAAAAGAGTTCCCTGTCATCACAGGTTGAAGTTAAAAGTTATTGTGCCGATGACTTTCACGGGCACGCCGCTCAACAGCGTCGGCTTGAATTTCCAGCCGCGCGCAGCGTTGACCGCAGCGTCTTTGAGCAAGGGGTGTCCCGAAAGGGCGCGTGCCGATATGACGTTGCCCTGCTCGTCAATCGTCACTTCCACGAGCACCGAGCCGCTCACGCGCGCGGCCTTTGCCAGCGGCGGATAAGGCGGTTCCGGTTTGCGAATAGCTTCGCCCGCGAGCACGCCGCCCGACTTGCGAATAATCTTGGGCGGCTCCGGCGGAGGCGCTTCCGGCTTTGGCGGAGGCGGCGGAGGCGGCGGCTCGCCTTCTGTTCCCGTTCCGCCCGGCACGCCGCCCGGAATGCCCGTGCCGCCCGGAGTTCCACCCGGCACGCCCGTTCCGCCCGGCACGCCCTGAACGTCGGAATACTGTATCTTGGGTGGCACGATGCGCGCTTCGGTCTTGATTTCAGTCGGGGCCTGCTCGACGGCGTGGAAGCCAGTATCTTCTTCCTCGACCTCTTTCTTGGCTGCCGCAGGCGGCGGCGGGGCTGCTGGCGGCGGCGGCGCTCCGGGCGGTTCTGCCGCAGTGACGATAGTCGACTTCTGAGCTTCCTTGTTAAGTTCGAAGTTCAGCAGCAGAATGCCCGTCACGGCGACGATCAAAAAGGCCAGCGTTATCCACACGCCCATCGTGTCGAAGAAGTATATCAGCCGGTCGCTGCTTGAATTCTTCTGCTTGGATTCGACCAACTGCCCGAACATGACTTCGGGATTATAAGATTCGGCGACTTCTCCGGGTTTGACCGTGTATGCGTGAACGAACGGCAGGAAGAGCAGGAATATTCCCAGCAGCAGCAACAGCGACAGGGGCAGGCCAAATGTATGACCGTATGCCCACCAGACGACGAACGAGACCGCCGCATAGAAGATCGAAAAGGTCCCGTAAAGCCACCACAGAATCCAACTGTGCCCTTTCTTCTTTGCCATCTGAGCCGGTATCAACGCGACTGGCATCGCAACGGCTATTATCCCAATTATGGACAGTAAGAGAGAGAGCACTAGACTAACGCCTGATTCTTCGGACATCTCTTTACCTCCGATAGTTTTCCATCAGTCTTAGAGGTACTCTTTACGGCGCGGTCACGTTTGAGTTGAGCGATTGCGCCCACCCAAACAATGCGTGCCCGGCATGAGCTGCCGGATTTGATTTCGCTGCCGTTCCAGAGCGAAACGGGTAAAACAAGCGTGCCAGAGCCGAATACTAACTATTGCTATGTGCTGAAAGTCAGGCTGAAAACCGGCTGAGTCTACTACTCGCCTTCCCGTCAAGTCAAGAAGTTTTGAAACTTCCAGACCTTTAGACACCGCTCGCACGGAGTTTGTTCCAAACCATCTCGATTTTGGATTTTGGATTAAGAGCGCAGCCGTGATCTGGCGTTTCATCAGCTTTCAAAGCCGAATGGTGAATCAATCCGAAATCCAAAATCCGCAATCGCTAGACTCTTGCAAGAGTCCGCTCGCGCTCTGCGGCGCGCTGTTTTGCTTCGGCAAGTTTGCGCTTGCCCCTTCCGCTGACTATGTATTCCCACCACAACATTATCGGCGTCGCGACCGCGATGGATGAATAAGTGCCGATGACAATGCCGATTGTGAGCGCGAGCGCGAATCCGCGCAGCACCTCGCCGCCGAACAGCACAATTGCGAGCACCGAAATGAATGTCAGCCCCGACGTGATAACTGTTCGCGAGAGCGTTTGATTGATTGAATCATTCGAGATTTGAACCAGACTATCCTTGCGGCGCAGGCGCAGGTTTTCTCTTATTCGATCGAAGATGACGATAGTATCGTTCATCGAATAACCCACCAGC
Organism: Blastocatellia bacterium; assembly: GCA_035575515.1. GTDB lineage: Bacteria > Acidobacteriota > Blastocatellia > UBA7656 > UBA7656 > DATLXU01. Next base: position 127,000 of record DATLXU010000100.1, on the reverse strand, counting down.
GTGAGCAGTGCAGCGATAACGGTCAGGCTTATCTCCCACTGGAAGAGGCTGAAGAATCCGAGCGTGATCAGCACGTCGTGAAAGACGGCCATCACAGCCGCCACGCCGTATATCCACTCAAATCGAAATGCGATGTAGATGAGCATTCCCGCGAGCGCCGCCAGCGTGACGTATATCGCTCGATTGCGAAGGTCTTCGCCGACCACAGCGCCAACGACATCGGCAGAAGTGACAGCTATGCTGCCTTCGACAAAGTATGGTTGCATCGCCGCAACGAGATTATCCGGCAGCCCCGCATCGCTCAGGCTGTTGATGAAGCCGCTCACGTTCTTTCGATAATCGCTGATGGCTTTGGCCGCAGTTGCGTAGTCGTAATCGCCTTTGTTTGCGCCGAGCGGGTTGATGCGCTCAAGCGCTTCCTGAATCGCCTGCACGCCCGCGATGTTTACGTCAATCTTGCCGCCGTAGAAACGACTCGCAATAACTTCCTTGATTTTGTTCGGATCGAACTGAATGGTGTTCCGTTCAGCTTCCGGCAGGTCGTTGAGGTTCGGCGTGAACGCGGCCAGCATCGCGTTGATGTCGGTGACGAACTTCTGCGGCTGCTGATCGCGCGCGGCAAGCACCTGATTGGCGATCAACTGGTAAGGCGAAGCTGAAAACTGGCGATTGTTGATGCCGAGCGGGTCGACTTCGCGCAGCTCTCGCTCAATGTTATCTCTGCTGGCCGCGTTGATATTGACCTTGCCCTGCGAGAGGTCGCCTTCGGGACTGAGCTTTTGAAGGGCGCGAATGACGACGCGCTTGCCCTCGTCGACGCTGCCGCTCTGAAACTGCGGCGCGCGTATCTGCAACTCGTTGGGACGCGACGTGACCGGCTGCAACGTCACTTTGGACGTATCAATGCCAGCGTCCGCGAGCGCCGAACGCACGTCGTTGAGCGAAGGCATCTGCTTGAATGCGACCGTCATCAGCGTGCCGCCCGTGAAGTCAACGCCCGCGTTGAACCCGCGAATCTGCACAGAGATCGCGCCCATCAACAGCAGCGCGATTGTCAGCCCAATGAAAAACTTCTTAGAGTTTATCCAATCAATTCTAGGATTGCGAAATAGCTCGACCATAACTCCCCAGGGTTCAGGAGTCAGGGGTCGGGTGTCAGGGCCATCCTGGGCTTTCACCCTGGCCCCTGACTCCTGAACCCTGACTCCTAGATGCTTAAAGTCTCCACCCGCGCCTTGCGGTTAAGATGCCACATAAAAATCGTCCTCGACACGAAGACGGCTGTGAAAAGATTCGCAAGCAAACCCGCCACGAGCGTCACGGCGAATCCTCTGATAGGTCCAGTGCCGAACACGAACAAAAAGACCGCCGAAACAATCGTCGTAACGTGCGTGTCAATGATCGTCAAAAACGCTTTGCCGAATCCGACGTCGACAGCCGACGCGACGACCTTGCCGTTGCGCAGCTCTTCGCGTATGCGCTCGAAGATCAGCACGTTCGAGTCGACGGCCATACCGATGGTCAGAATTATGCCCGCGATTCCGGGAAGCGTGAGCGTCGCGCCGAACGCGACGAGCGCCCCCATCAACAGAATCAGGTTGAGTACCAGCGCGAGCACGGCGTTGATGCCCGAGCCGCGATAATAGAAAAGCATAAAGGCGACGACGGCTAGCAGTCCCGCGACCGAAGCGGTCACGCCCTGTTTAATCGAGTCCGCGCCGAGCGACGGGCCGACAGTTCGCTCTTCGATGTATTCAGCTTTGGCCGGAAGCGCACCCGAACGGAGAGTGAGCGCCAGGTCTTCGGCTTCGCGTTGCGAGAATGACCCCGTGATGCGCCCTTCGTCTTGTATTCGCGCTTGAATTGTTGCTATCGAACGGACTTCGTTGTTGAGCACGACTGCGAGGTTATCGCCTATGTGCGCGCCCGTCGCTTCAGCGAATCGAGTTCCGCCATCGGGCGTGAGCGAAAAGTCTATTTCGTAATTCGAGCCGCCGTAGGTCGAAGGTCTCGCGCTGGCATCGCGCAAATCGAGTCCGGTCACTACAGGGTTCTTTTCCAGAATAACCCAGCCGTTCTGCCCATTGCGTTCGTGATAAGGGAGGACTTCGTATTTGTCAGGCCCAAGCTGAACGAGTTGAGCCTGCGCGGCCTCCTGCGTCGGAAACGTAGATGTGCCTTTTGCCTGAAGTCTGATTTCGAGTTTCGATTCAGCCTTGAGCGTATCTTTGACGCGCTCAGGGTCGTCAATGCCCGGCATCTGAATCAGTATCTGATAAGCGTCTTCCGCGCCGTGCCGCTGAATGGTTGGCTCAGCTACGCCGAACGCGTTGACGCGATTTTCGATAATCTGCTTGGCCTGCTCAGTCGCGCGGTTTGCAATGTTGTGGCGGCCCGCGGCGCTCAGCGTCGCCGTCACGGCGCGGCTCGTCTCTTCCACATCCCAATCAGGCCCGAGTGTATTTTTCAATTCCGTCACGATGTCGCCGTTTCGATTAGAGTCTGCGACCGAGACGACGATTCGGCCCGGCGTGTCTCCGTTGACTTCGGTGACGGGGATGCTTTTGGCTTCGAGCTTTTTGCGAATTGCCTCCGTATTGCGCTCGGTGACGGTTTTGATGACTTCATCGCCGTCGACTCGCATCAAGAGGTGGCTGCCGCCTTTGAGGTCGAGACCGAGATGAATGTTGTGCTCGAGGTTGGGCCTCAAATCTGTCCAGCGGCTCCAGCTACCGTCATCTCTCTTATGCGGCTTGAGTACGAGCGCAAGCCCGCCGAGCGTGACTATCAGTATTATTATTGCTCGCGTTCTGATCTTTTTTCGCATAACCGGAATTACCCTGTGACTCTTACTTTACCGCCTCAACTTCCTTCACTTCTTTAATGTCTTCCGACTGCAGTCCGTAGATCGAAGACTTGAGCACTTCGATTGAAACCGACTGAGCGATTCTCAACTGCACCTTGTCATCGCGCACAGCGACGATTGTGCCGAGTATGCCGCCCGTTGTGACGACTTTATCGCCCGGCTTGAGCGCATTGAGCATCTGTTCGCGCTCAAGCTGCGCCTGTCGCTGGCGTTTTTGTTGAGGTCGGATTACGAGCAGGAAAAAAATTAGAAAAATCAGGAAGAACGGAAGGAGCGAAATAAGAAGACTGCCCAGTCCGCCCTCAGGCTGTTGAAGGAAAAGCAGAAAGCCAAGATGTATTGTCATGGTCATTGATTACTTCCTGGCACTTCTGTGGGAGGAGTCGCCCGCGGGGGCTGCGGTCCGAATCCTTTTCGGGGATCAGTCCTGTCCGCGTGCAAGTTCACTCAGATAAGAATCAGAAAATTCTTTAAAAGTGCCAAGCGTTATAGCTTGCCTGATTCGCGCAAGGGTGTCAAGGTAGAAGCTCACGTTATGCCAGGAGCTTAACACCGACGCGAGAATCTCGCCGCTCATGTACAAGTGTCTCACATAAGCGCGCGAATATCGAGCGCACACATTGCATCGGCACGCTTCGTCAATAGGGCGCTCGTCGTCGCGGTAGCGCGAGTTCTTTATGTTGAGCTTCCCCTTGCTCGTAAATAGCTGGCCGTTGCGCGCGTTGCGCGTGGGCATCACGCAATCGAACATATCAATGCCTTCGGCGACTGCCCGAAGGATGTCTTCAGGCGTGCCTACGCCCATCAGGTAGCGCGGCTTATCCGAAGGCATCAGCGGCGCGATGTGCGAGACGACTTCAAACATCGCGCTCTTTTCCTCGCCTACAGACAGCCCGCCGATGGCGTAGCCGTCAAATCCTATTTCGATTAATCCTTCGAGGCTGCGCTCGCGCAGGTCCGTGTAGGTGCTGCCTTGATTGATTCCAAACAACGCTTGACTGGAATTTACGATTTTGATTCCTGCGCGAGCGGCTTCATCAGGATTCGCGTGCAATTCATTTAATCTCTGCTTCGAGCGACGCGCCCACTTTTCGGTTAATTCGAGCGATTCGGTCGCCTGCTCGCGCGTCGCCGGATAAGGCGTGCATTCATCGAAGCACATAACGATGTCGGAGCCCAAGGCCGCTTGAATCTCCATTGATTTTTCGGGCGAAAGGAAATGAGTCGAGCCGTCAATGTGCGATTGGAACTCAACGCCGTCTTCGCTCATTCGCCGAAGCTCGGAAAGCGAAAAGACCTGAAATCCGCCGCTGTCGGTGAGTATTGCGCGATCCCACGAGATGAATTTGTGCAGGCCGCCCAATTGATTAATGGTCAGGTGGCCGGGCCTCAGGTAAAGATGATAAGTGTTGCCGAGGATGATTCGCGCGTCGGCCTCTTCGAGCATCTGTTGAGTGAGCGCCTTGACCGTGCCTTGAGTGCCTACGGGCATGAAGGCGGGCGTATCGAACGAGCCGTGCGCGGTTGTGACGCGGCCCGCGCGGGCTTGCGTTTGTGAATCGGTTGCGAGCCTTTGAAATGAGAAACCGTCAGCCATGACAAGCATTCATCTTGCCTGTTTGGACTGAATGCTTGCAAGCAAGCGCAAGGAATCACTCGTTGTCGGATGGTGGCTCTTCTTCTTCGACGGGAAAAACTATGCGGTCGTAGACATCGCCGAGATTCAGCGCGCAATCAATCGAAGGAAGCGCGACGGTTTCGGCCAGATCTGTTGCCGTCGCGGCAATCACCCACTTGCCATCGGATTGAAGACTGAAATGCTCTATTAAAGGTTTGTCCTGAGCGACGACGATGTAATCAGTCAGCGATTCAAGGTACGTGCGATAGCGCAGAAACTTCTCGCCGCGATCAAACGCTTCTGTGGTTGGCGATAGGACTTCGATTATGACTTTCGGATTGAGCAGCACGTCTTGAAATTTGTCATGATAGACCGGCTCGCCGCATACGATGAGAATATCGGGATAAGAGTAGAGTCCTTTCGTCGCGTATCAGCTCTTTGGGGCAGGCCCGCTGCGAACCTTCGTGTCTTTTGAAAATGCCTGACACGGCTTACCCCCTTAATTGATTATAAAGCTGCCCCACGATATTGGTGCAAATAGCGCCATGTTGAGGACTCTCGCCGGCCATTAAGTAAATCTCTCCGTCGAGATACTCGTGGCGCTCATCCGTGCTGCGCTCAAGCGCGAGGTATTCTTCTTCTGTATAAAGCGTCTCTGATTTTGGCAAGCTTATAGCACTCTCCGCGTATTCACTATCGGCCAATCCTCAACGGCGCAATTATAGCCCTGACGGTTAGGCTGGAGAAGCAAATTCAAATTAAACATCTCAATCATCGCTCATTGCGCGAGCCTGTAGCCAGGTCGTGCGCGAACTATAGCGCCGGGTCTCGACACCTTGACCGAGATGCGCCGCTCTTTGTCGCCCTTGTCGCTCGTCGGGTAGTAGCCGAGCATATACTGCCGCCGCAGTTCATCCGCTATGCGCCCGAACGCAGCTTTCAAATCGGTTATCTGGTCGGCCCGCTCGACCACGCCGCCTGATAGCTGCGCCATCTCCTGCAAATACTCATCGGCCTTTCGATAGGTGCGGTCAAGCTCTCTCATCACTTCTTCATAACTTGCGCCGGGCTTGTTGGTATCGTTCACCTGCTTTGTCGCGAATCGCCTTTCAATCTTCCGCTCGACGTCGGCCCTCGTGCTGTAGCGTATTGGATAAACGATCACGTCTTCGCTTTCGACTATCGCGTCGAGCGTGTCTTCGCGGGTTATCTCGCTGCTCGCGTTGTCAATGCCGTCCGAAAAGATTATGACCGCCTTGCGGCCCTCGACGTTCTCGAACTTCTCCCACACAGCCGTGTAGACGGCTTCATACACCTGCGTGTACTCGCCCGATTGGATTTCAGCTATCGCGCGCCTCAGACTCTGGCGGTCGGCGGTCAATTCCGACAGCACGCGAACGCTGTCGTTGAACTCGATGAGTAAGACCTTATCCTGCGGACGGAGGTTTTCTATGAAAGCGAGCGCGGCGGCTTTTATCTGCTCAAGCTGCTCTGCGGTCGAGCCGCTTGAATCTAAGAGCAACGCGACGTTGAAAGGTTTCTCGACCGTGCCGAAAAATTCTACCGATTGCTTCACACCATTTTCGTAAATCGAAAACTCTTCCTTCTTCAAATCGGTCAGGTATCGCCCGCCCGATTCTTTGACGACGACGGGAACCTGCACGAGCGTCGTGTTGAGCTTTATCGGCTCATCTTCCGATGGGATTTGTTTCTGCTTATCAGTTTGCGGCAACGGGTTTTGAAAGAGCAGAAAGCACATCAATGCAAGCAGCGCGTGGCGGGCCAATAAGATCATAAACCACCTCAGCCGGATTTAACTATCGCGGCAAATTGTCAATCGTGTTTCCGACACTGACCTTATGTTGCCTTCGCGCGCCCTGTGGTTGCAAGCCTCGTTTAGTTAGTGAGACAATCGCACATCGCTTTCGATTCATTAACGAAAATCTCACGAGGCAGGTTTGAGTGGTCTACGTCTTCTACGCGCTCGCTGCGCTCCTGATACTTCAAGGCATCGGCTCGCTCATAGAGGGCTTTCAATTCCTGGCCTTCGTTCGGCGCGCGCTTCGCGCGCCGCTCGATTCATTCACTCCTAAGCTTACGATCATCGCGCCGTGCAAAGGCATAGACCCGGAGCTTGAAGAAAATCTCAGCGCGCTTTTCAATCAGGACTATCCCGACTACGAAATCATCTTTGCCATTGCTTCCAGTGATGACGCGGCGCGGCCCGTCATCGAGCGAGTCATCTCAAAGCATAAGAACCGTATTGCGCGATTAGTCATCGCAGAGCCGAGCCTCGTTCGCAGCGAGAAGGTCAACAACCTGCTTTGCGCGCTCGACGATGTGAGTGATGATTCACAGGCGTTAGTCTTCGTGGACTCTGATGCTCGCGTTCGCTCTGGTTGGTTGCGCTCGCTTGTTGCGCCGCTTCGTGATGCGCGAGTGGGCGCGGCGACCGGGTATCGCTGGTACTTGCCCGCGCGAGGCGGTTTCTTTTCGGCATTGCTTTCGGCATGGAATGGCTCTGTCGCCACGACGCTCGGCGACCACAGCCGCAACTTCGCTTGGGGCGGCTCGACTGTGATTCTAAAAGAGACATTTGAGCGCATCGGCGTAAGAGAAAGCTGGCAGCGAGCCGTGAGCGATGATTACGCGCTGACTCGCGCTGTTCAACGCGCGGGCCTGCGGATTCACTTCGAGCCGCGGTGCCTCAACCTCTCGCGTGAAGATGTTGAACTTCGCGCGCTGCTTGAGTTTACCACGCGACAGGTGATAATCACGCGCGCCTATCGCCCGCGCGTGTGGTGGATCGGATTGATTTCTCAAATCCTGTACTGCGCAATCTTCTTCGGCGGCGCGGCCTTCTTAGTTGTCAACGCGCTTCGGGGCGGCGTCGCAATCGCGCCACTTGTGATGCTCTCGATCATTTATCTTCTCGGCTCAATCAAAGGCGCGCTTCGCATCATCGCAGCGAGCGAAGCCCTGCCGCAATCGCGCAAAGATATTCTTTCGCTGTGGTGGATGTATGTTTTGCTCTGGCCACTTGTCTCGCTTGTGTTCCTTTACAACTTCATCAAATCAGCGACAACGCGGCGAATAAAATGGCGCGGTGTTGTTTATGAGATGTGCTCGCCTGATGACACTCGCGTGTTGAATTAGTTGCGGCCCAAAGACAAGCGGTGTAGGATTGCGGCGAATAATAAACAAGACCGACTCAGGCGATAGCGAAAGAAAGGGAATTGTGGTGAACCGGTGCGACAGGCATTAGAAGGCATTCGCGTTTTGGATTTGTCTCGCATGCTGCCAGGCCCATTCGCTTCGATGATGCTCGCTGATCTGGGCGCGGAAGTCATCAAAGTCGAAGAGCCAAAGATAGGCGACCCCACGAGGTGGAGCCCTCCCGTTGTCGGGAATCAAAGCGCAGCCTTTATTCAGGTCAATCGCAACAAGAAATCAATCGCGATAGACCTCAAGCAAGCGGAAGGGCGTGACATCTTTCTGAAACTGGCTTCCAGAGCCGATTGCGTGTTAGAGCAGTTCCGGCCCGGCGTGGTTGACCGTCTCGGCATCGGCTACAAGTCTGTTTCCGAAATCAACCCGCGCATTGTTTATTGCTCGCTCACGGGATTCGGACAAACGGGACCGCACGCGGCGCGCAGCGGGCATGACCTGAATTATCTCGCGCTCGCGGGCGTGCTCGGATTGACAACGGATGAGCGCGGCAAGCCCGTTATACCGGGCGTGCAGGTGGCCGATCTTGCGGGCGGAATGATCGCGGCGTTTGCGATGCTCGCGGCATTGCTTGCGCGCGAGAAGACGGGACGAGGCCAGTACGTTGACGTTTCAATGTTCGACGTGATGCTCTCGATGCTCGCCGTCCCCGCGGCTCACGAGTTCGCTGGAAAACAGATTCCCGTCGCAGGCCGGTACGGGCTGACGGGCGCGTATCCTTTTTATAACGTCTATGAGACGAGCGATGGCAGGTTTATGACGCTCGGCGCGCTTGAACCGAAGTTCTGGGCGAACTTTTGCCACACAGTTGGCCGCGACGATTTAATCCCGCGCCAGTTTGATGCGGGCGATGCGCGCGAGAATCTTTTTGAAGAAGTGCGCCGGATATTCAAATCAAAGTCGCAGGCCGAATGGATTGAGTTGATGCGCGACGCTGATTGCTGCTGCGAGCCTGTGCTTGCGATGGCCGAAGCGTTCGAGCACGCGCAAACCGTCGCGCGCGAGATGATTCTTGATGTAGCGCATACGTCTGCCGGGCGCATCAAGCAATTAGGCTTCGCGTACAAGATGAGCGACACGTCGCCGCGCGTGTCTGAGCAATCGCCCGCGCTCGGCGAGCACACTGATGAGTTGCTGGCAAGCATCGGCGTTAATGCAGATGAGCGCGAGCGGCTGCGCAGGGCTGGAGTCATCCGCTCGGCTGATTCGAGCAGAGTCGAAAAACCTGTGCTGCGGGTTTGATGTATTAATCGGATTGGAGGCGACGATGGATTACACGCTGACGGAAGAACAGGAACAACTGCGGCGGCTCGTTGACGAGTTCGTTGCGCGCGACGTTAAACCATATTGGGAAAAGCACGGCTATGAAGAATTCCCATGGCCGCTGTTTCGCAAACTCGGCGAAATCGGGCTTGCTGCCATCCCTTTCCCGACCGAGTACGGCGGCGGCGGGCTTGATTATTCGAGCTACGCCATCGCGCTCGAAGAACTATCGCGGCTTGAAAGCCATCTCGGCGGAGTGCTCGCCGTTCACGGACTGCCGCAACTCATCATCAACACGTTCGGCAATGAAGAACAGAAGCGAAAATATCTGCCGCCGATGGCGCGCGCTGAACTATTAGGCGCGTTCGCCTTGACCGAGCCGCACGCTGGTTCGGATGCCGCAAACATCGCAACGCGCGCCGAGCTTCGCGGAGACCGTTACATTTTGCGCGGGCAAAAAATCTGGATCACGCACGGCGGCGAGGCCGATGTTTATATCGTCATGGCCGTGACCGAAAAAGGGAAGGGCGCGAAAGGCATCAGCTCGTTCATTGTCGAGAAGGACGCGAAGGGGCTGGCCTTCGGCAAGCGCGAACGCCCGATGGGGCTGCCTCACCACACGCGCGAGGTCTTCTTTGAAGATTGCGAAGTGCCGCGCGAAAACCTCATTGGCCGCGAAGGCGAAGGCTTCCGCGTCGCGATGGTCGCTTTGGATTCAGGCCGCATCACGGTCGCCGCTACTTCAATCGGGACGGCGCAGGCGGCCTTCGATCACGCGCTCAGGTATTCAACTGAGCGTCGGGCGTTCGGCCAGCCCATTGCAGACTTTCAGGGCATTCAATTCATGCTCGCAGACATGGCCGCGCAGATCGAAGCTGCGCGATGTGTAATCAGAAAAGCGGCGTGGCTCAAAGATCGCGGTTTGCCTTTTAACGCAATCGCCTCTATGGCAAAGCTGCTTGCGACCGACACCGCTATGAAGGTGACGACGGATGCGGTTCAGATTTATGGCGGTTACGGCACGAGCGAAGACTATCCCGTTCAGGCGTTGATGCGCGAGGCGAAGATAGGCCAGATAGTCGAAGGCACAAACCAGATTCAACGAATGATTATCGCGCGAGAGCTTTTGAAAAAACTCAGACAGTGAGCAGTTAGTTGTCACAACTGACAACCGGCAACTGCCTTATGGATTTCAGTCTCACAGATGAGCAGCAGCAATACCTCAAGTCGCTGCGCGAATTCCTCGCCGCAGAGATTGCGCCCTTTGCTGCGGAGATGGATCGGGCGGAAACTTTTCGCCGCGAGAATCTCACGGCGCTCGCACGCTTCGGTTACACCGGCCTGAACTTTCCCGAACGCTACGGCGGCACAGGCGCGGACCTTCTCACAACCAGCATCGCTTCAATTGAACTGGCGCGGGCCTGCGCGGCGACTGCGCTAACGGTCGGCGCAAGCCTTGCGCTGTGCGGCTATCCGATTCTGAAATACGGCACAGAAGAACAGCGCAGGCGTTATCTGCCGAAATTGATTTCAGGCGAATGGATTGGCGCGCTCGCGCTAACGGAGCCTGACGCAGGAAGCGATCTTGCTTCGATAAAGACTCGCGCCACGCGCGACGGCGATGAGTTTGTAATCAACGGTTCGAAGACATACATCACCAACGGCCCTATCGCAGATTTGATTCTCGTCTTCGTCGTCACCGCTCAAGAAAAGCGCGGCTACAGTTTGATTCTTGTCGAAGGCGACGCGCCGGGACTCGCGCGAGGGCGCAAGCTCGAAAAGATGGGCGTGCGCGGCTCGCCTACTTCGGAGCTTTTTTTTGAGGACTGCCGCGTGAGCGCGTCGAATCTAATCGGAGAGGAAAACAAAGGCTTTCCGGTTTTGATGAAATGCCTAGCCTATGACCGCATCGGCATGGCCTGTTTCTGTTTGGGTATTGCGAAGGCAAGTTTAGATGAAGCTCTTGCCTTTGCGACTACGCGCAAGGCGTTCGGCTTGCCGATAATGACTTTTGAAGAGATAAGTTTCAAGCTGGCCGATATGAAAGCCGAGCTTGATACAGCAGAACTCTTGATACTGCGCGCGGCGTGGCTTCACGATCAGGGGGAAGATGTAACAACTGAAGCGAGCATCGCGAAGCTCTATGCATCGGAGGCGGCAAAGCGCGCGGCTGATTACGCCGTGCAGATTCACGGCGGCGCGGGATACTTTCGCGATTACCGGGTCGAGCGATTGTATCGCGACGCGCGACTCTGCGAGATAGGTGAAGGCACGAGCGAGATTCAACGAATGATAATCGCTCGCTCGATTCTTGGTAAATCGTGACAAGAAAAGACAGCGTGTGGAATGGCAGCTTGTCGCCTGTCACGCTTCACTATTTGCGATTCACGAAGAGCTTAAGTTGCCTGGCCGTCATTGCGGCGACTCGCCCTGCGACGATCAACCTGGCTGCGGTTGCGGCGATGCCGGGCCGAGAAAATCTGCGCGATTAAGGCGATTATCTGATCGAATTCGATGGGCTTCTGGCAGACGGCGCTCGCGCCAAGCTCTTTCGCGCGATTGAGATATTGTTTTTCGACGGCGCTCATCGCCACTATGGGAATGCCGGCCAGCTTGCCATCTCCTCGAATGAGTCGTATCAAATCCAACCCGCTCACGTTCGGCATGTTTATATCGGTTATGATAACGTCGGGCTGCTGGACCTGAGCTTTCAAATAAGCGTCTTGTCCATCGGTTGCGGTGATAACTTCGAATCCTTCCAACTCGAACAGCAGAGTCATCGCGAATCGAGTATCGGGATCGTCCTCCACAAGCAGTATCCTGTTTTTAACTTCCGCGTTCATCCTACACTAAATACGAAAACAAAATATCCCTCGTTCAAGCGCGATTCCTCGTAACCAATCCGTACAACTCGCGCCTTATAAAAGATAGCAGAGCAACCGGTGTACCGTTACGATTGTTGCAGTAAAGCACAGATGTGAATCAAAAAAATGCTCTCTGGCGGCGCGCAGGGACTTCAAGACAACAGACTGTAACGGCATCATGACCTGGCGCAATATCGCTGGTGATTCATTTCATTACTCGCGCTCGCCTGTGTGTATTGGTGCGCGCGGCGTTTTATAACGCAAATTCCAACTGGACGGGGCGGGGGATTATCCCCGCTTCATTAGCGCGCGTGAGCAGCAGTCGCACAGCCTCGCGCCCGCGCTCGCCGTAATCAATCGTATAGTTGTTGACGTACATGCCGACGAATTTATCGGTCAGGTCAGTTTGCATTCCGCGAGCATAGCTCATGCTGTGACGGACGGCATCAGTTCTATTCTCAAGCCCGTACTCGATTGACTGGCGTAGCAGGCTCGACACTTTTTTTATAAGCTCAGGCCCAAGCGATTTTCGGATGGCGTTTCCGCCGAGCGGGAGCGGCAAAGAGGTTTCCTCCGTCCACCACTCGCCCAGGTCAATGACCTTTGAAAATCCGCGAGCCGCATAAGTCAATTGCCCTTCGTGTATGAGCAATCCCGCATCTGCCTCGCCTTGCTCAACCGCATCCATGATCTTATCGAAGGGGATAACAATAGTTTTCACGTCGCCGAGGCAAAGGCGCAAAGTCAGGTAAGCCGTCGTCATCGTGCCGGGAATGGCTATAGTCTTCGCGCGAGCTTCATCAACCGCCATCGGCTCGCGCGCGATTACGAGCGGACCATAATTATCGCCCATCGAAGCGCCCGACGTGAGCAACGCATACTGGTCGAGCACATACGCATAAGCGTGAATCGAAATCGCCGTCACATCCAATTCGGCGTTCATCGCGCGGCGGTTGAGCGTCTCGATGTCTTCGATGATATGACGGAAGGTCAAACCGCCGGTGTCAATCTTGTCAGCCGCGAGCGCGTAAAACATGAAGGCATCGTCAGGGTCAGGGCTGTGGCCCAGCGTGATTTCTTGTTTGTTCATACCTGTCACCAATGAAAAAAATCGCGAGGCGAATTAATGATGAACTATAGCGGCGGGCCTTCCGCTCGCGCAAGCTGGCGCAGCTTCAATCAGTGGCAAACTCAAACTCACTTGGTTATCATAAGCAGTCTGGCTGGAATAAATCACAGATGACTTACGAAACGAGGATGAGGCGATGACAACGATTGAGCGAGTGAGCGCGAGAGAGATACTTGATTCGCGCGGCAACCCTACGGTTGAAGCCGAAGTGACGCTTGCGAGCGGCATCATTGGCCGCGCGGCTGTGCCTTCGGGCGCGTCAACGGGCGAAAACGAAGCTTTAGAGTTGCGCGACAACGATAAGAAGCGATACTTCGGCAAAGGCGTGACGAAAGCCGTTGCCAACATCAACACGACGATTGCAAAAATCGTCACGGGCCGCGACGCGCTGATGCAATCCGACATTGACCTTGCGATGATTGCAGCCGACGCGACTCCAAACAAGCGCAAGCTCGGCGCGAACGCGATACTAGCGGTTTCGCTTGCGACCGCGCGGGCCGCCGCAGATGCCGTTGGGCTTCCGCTCTACGCTTATCTCGGCGGCGTCGGAGCGCGGACTTTGCCTGTGCCTTTGATGAACATACTCAATGGCGGAGCGCACGCCGACAACAACGTAGACTTTCAGGAGTTCATGATCGTGCCCGCTGGCTTCGCGAATTTTTCCGATGCATTGCGCGCAGGCGTAGAAGTTTTTCATTCGCTCAAAAGTGTGCTCAGGAAGCGAGGCCATTCAACCACGGTCGGCGACGAAGGCGGCTTCGCCCCGAATTTGAAATCGAACGACGAAGCAATTGAAACAATACTCGAAGCCATTCGCCAGGCCGGGTACAAGCCGGGTGAGCAGATTGCGCTGGCGCTCGATCCTGCGTCGAGCGAGTTTTATGAAAACGGCAGCTACGTCTTTAAAAAATCGACCGGCGAGCGAAAAAGCGCCGCCGATATGGTCGCGCTCTACAAAGATTGGGTCAGTCAATACCCGATAGTTTCAATCGAAGACGGTCTTGCAGAATCTGATTGGAAAGGATGGGCCGCGCTCACACGCGAGCTTGGCGAGCAGGTGCAGTTAGTCGGCGATGATTTATTCGTAACAAACGTTGAATATCTCTCGCGCGGCATCCGCGAACAGGTTGCGAATTCGATTCTCGTCAAGGTGAATCAAATCGGCTCGCTTACGGAAACGCTCGACGCAATCGAACTTGCGAAGACGAACGGTTATACCTGCGTTATCTCGCACCGTTCGGGCGAAACCGAAGACACATTCATCGCAGACCTCGCTGTTGCCGCAAACGCGGGGCAAATCAAAACAGGATCGGCAAGCCGAACGGATCGAATCGCGAAATACAATCAGTTGCTTCGCATCGAGGAAGAGCTAGGCAGCGCGGCCCGCTTCACAGGTTTTCGCGCGTTCGCGAGCGCGCATGTTGCCGAACGATTCGAGAAACGCAAGGCGGCGGAGAAGAAGTGATGACAGCTTTCAGTTTCCAGTTTTCAGAGCGGCAGTCACCGCTTCACCGCTGTTTGGATTGTCCAATTGCCGGAAACTGAAGACTGAAAACTGTTTATGCACGACCTTAAGACTCTCGGCTGGAATGCTCATTTCGACAAGGAGTTCGAGCCTTATCGCAACGAAGGCTACCGGACTGGCCGCGTCGCGCTCGAATATCAGGGGCTTTATCGCATCTTCACTGAAAGCGGCGAGATGCTTGCCGAAGTGACGGGCCGCATGCGTTTTCAGGCGGGCGGGCGCGAGGACTTTCCGGCTGTCGGCGACTGGGTTGTGATTGCGCCGCTCGAAAATCAAAAGAAGGCTCTCATTCACGCAATACTTCCGCGAACGAGCAAGTTCTCTCGCAAAGCCGCAGGTCAGGGAGCCGACGAGCAAGTAGTCGCCACAAACGTTGATGTGATTTTCCTGGTTCAGGGGCTTGATAAAGATTACAACCTGCGGAGAATCGAGCGATACCTCGCGCTTGCGTTAGAGAGCGGCGCGCATCCTGTCATCATCTTGAACAAAGCCGATCTCGCGGACGACCTCGAAGCGCGCGTGCGCGAAGTTGAATCAATATCGCAAGGCTTGCCCGTCCATGCAATCAGCGCGAAGCGCGAGGAAGGACTCGAAGCCTTGAAACAATATCTGGGGCAGGGCGTCACGGCTGCGTTTTTAGGCTCAAGCGGCGTCGGCAAATCAACGCTCATCAATCGCCTGCTCGGACGCGAGCGCCAGAAGGTCAGCGAAGTGCGCCAAAGCGATGATCGCGGTCGCCACACGACTCGGCATCGAGAATTGATCGTGTTGCCCGAAGGCGGATTGCTGATCGACACGCCCGGCATGCGCGAGCTTCAACTGTTAGATGTTGACGAAGGATTGGCCGACACGTTTGCCGACATCGAGACGATTGCGCGCGATTGCTATTTCAGCAACTGCCGCCACGAGCGCGAGCCTGACTGCGCTGTGAAAGCCGCAATCGAAGAAGGCATACTCGACCCGGCTCGATTGGAGAATTATAAGAAGATGCAGAGCGAGATTGAGTACCTTGAATCGCGCAACGATTTCAAAACTCGAATGGAGCGCAAAGAGCGCGAGCGCAAATTCGGCAAGCTGGCAAAGGAAATCAAAAAGCGCAAACGATAGCGATGGCGAAACCTGCAAACACACCAGCAAGGACGGCGCAATGGCGCGTGCTCGACATCGGATGCGGCGCGAATAAAGTCGCTGGCGCAATCGGAATGGACGTGAACCCGCGAACGGCTGCTGATGTGATTCACGATCTCGACGATCTGCCCTATCCGTTCGCTGATGACCAGTTCGATGAAGTCATCGGTCGCCACGTCATCGAACACGTGCGCGACCCGATGGCCGTAATGACAGAACTCCATCGCATCACAAGGGCGGGCGGCATAATTAAACTCGTCGCGCCGCACTGGACGAATCCCGATTTTGCGACTGACCTGACGCATCGCAATCACATAAACAGCTACTCGTTTCGCAACCTGACAGAAGACCGCGCCGTGTTTGATTTCTACACCGACGTTCACTTTCGCCAGAAGGTCTGCCGCGTTACGGTCTTGAATCTATGGAAACTCATCGGGCTGGAATTTTTGATCAATCTTGACAATCGCTTTCCGCGGCTTCGATTCATACGCAAATTCTGGGAGCAGTATCTGAACGCCGTGATGCGCGGCAAGGAGATTTATTTCGAGCTTGAAGTAGTAAAGGCAGGGCAGAAAGGATGAGGAATGAAAAGAGATGCGGCGACGCGGTGATTGTTTCGTATTTATCGCTGCGTCGTTTCATCCCTCATCCTTCCCTGGCCCCTGCTATGATGTGAGAGGAGGTTGAGATTTGACTAAGGTTAAGAACACGCCGCTCGTGCTGATAGTTCTTGACGGGTTCGGTTATTCGCCCAAGCGCGAAGGCAACGCGATTGCGCTCGCGCGCACGCCGAACTTTGATAAGTGGTTTGCGAGCTACCCGAACACGCTGATTGAAGCGTCGGGCAAAGCTGTAGGCCTTCAGGCCGGGCAGATGGGAAACAGCGAGGTCGGCCACCTTAACATTGGCGCGGGCCGCATAGTTCGCATGGACATCTCGCGCATTGATTACGCAATCGAGACGGGCGAGTTCTTCCGCAACCCTGAATTGGTCGCGGCGATGGATCACACGAAGAACAATGGCTCGTCGTTGCATATCATGGGATTGGTCTCGAAAGGCGGCGTGCATTCGTGGCACGAGCATCTTTACGCGCTGCTTCGCATGGCGGCGGAGCGAAAAGTCGAGCGCGTATTCGTTCACGCATTCCTCGATGGCCGAGACACTGCGCCGGATTCAGGCGCAGGCTACGTCGCAGAGTTGCTGGAAAAGATGAATGAGTATGGCGTGGGCCGCATTGCTTCGATTGTTGGGCGTTATTATGCGATGGACCGCGACAAAAGGTGGGAGCGCACCGAGCAGGCTTATCGTTTGCTCCGCTACGGCGAAGGCCGCCCGCGCCGCGATGCGATTGCAGCGATACGCGAATCTTACTCGGAAGGCGTGACCGATGAATTCGTCAAGCCGATAGTCATCGTTGATGAAACTGAAAAACCTGTAGCGACGATTCAGGATCGCGATAGTGTCATCTTTTTTAATTTTCGCGCCGACCGCGCGCGGCAGCTTACTCGCGCGCTGACGGAAGAAGATTTCACGTTCTTCAATCGCGGGCCGCGTCCGGGCATTCGATTCACCTGCATGACTCAATACGATCGGACGTTTCCGCTCCCCGTAGCGTTCGGGCCTGAGCATCATGACGAGATTCTGGCGGACGTTTACGCGCACGCCGGATTGAAGAACCTCCGAATTGCCGAGACTGAAAAGTACGCGCACGTGACTTTCTTTTTCAACGGCGGAGTCGAAACAGAATTTCCCGGCGAGGACCGCGTGTTGATTCCGTCGCCGAAGGTTGCGACTTACGATTTGAAGCCTGAGATGAGCGCGCCCGGCATCACCGACGAGGTTTTGAAAAGAATCGAAGCGGGCGGCTACGATTCGATCATAATGAATTACGCGAACGCAGACATGGTTGGCCACACGGGCGATTTGAACGCTACGATCAAGGCGATTGAAGTGCTCGACACTTATCTAGCGTGGGTAGTTGACGCGGTTCGTGCGCGGGGCGGCGCTGTAATTATCACAGCCGATCACGGCAACGCGGAACAGATGATTGACCCCGTCACAGGTCAGATATTCACCGCGCACACGACCAATCCTGTGCCGATTATTTTAATTGGCGATTATCGTGGGAGGTTGCGCGAAGGCGGTTCGCTCCGCGATGTTGCGCCGACGATGCTCGGATTGCTCGGACTCCCGAAGCCGCCGCAGATGACGGGCGAGGATTTGAGAATTGAAATTTAGCCCTTTGTCATTGGCCATTTGCACCGGGAAACAAAAGATTAATGACAAAGGACAAGGGACAGATAATGAAAGTAGGACTTGTAGGATTCGCAGGATCAGGCAAAACGACAATCTTCAACACGCTGACGGGGCTTGCCGCAGAAGTCGGCGGCTACGGCGCGAAAGAAAAAGCAAACATCGGCGTTATCAAAGTGCCGGACGCACGCGTTGATAAGCTGGCAGAGCTTTTTAATCCGAAGAAAAAAACTTTTGCCGAAATCAGCTTCGTTGATGTGGCCGGGCCGCAGGCAGAAACCGAACGCGCCGAAACCGGACTCGATCCGAAGCTCGTTCAGCACATGCGCGACGTTGACGCGCTCGTTCACGTCGTGCGCGCGTTCGACAACCCGATGCTGTTGCAGGAAGCCGACCCCGCGCGCGACATCCGCGCATTTGATGACGAGCTTGTTCTAACCGATCTCGTGCAGGTCGAAAATAGAATCAACCGGCTCAAGAAAGAGAAAGACTCGGCGCGCGAATCGGAGTTGATGCAGCGACTCAAAGACGCGTTGGAATCGGAAACGCCGCTTCGCAATCTCGCCCTCGCGCCGGAAGAATTGACGATGATGGCGGGCTTTCGCTTTTTGAGTCTCAAGCCGCTGTTGCTATTGCTCAACGTCGGCGAAGACCGTGCCGCGAGCGAGCCGCCTGCGGAAATCGCCGAGCTTGCAAGCTCAAGAAACGTTCCGCTGATTGCGATGGCTGGAAAAGTCGAAATGGAAATCGCACAGCTTGCGCCCGACGAGCAGCGCGATTTCCTCGCTGATTTAGGAATCACCGAACCCGCGCGCGACCGTTTCATTCGCGCGGCTTACGGGCTTCTGGATTTAATCAGCTTTCTCACGGCGGGCGAAGACGAATGCCGTGCGTGGTCAATCAGGCGCGGCACTTACGCGCAGAAAGCGGCGGGCGCGATTCACTCTGACATTGAGCGCGGGTTCATTCGCGCCGAAGTCATCCGCTTTGAAGACCTGATCAGTTGCGGCAGCGAAGCTCGTTGCCGCGAGCAGGGCAAGCTCAGGCTTGAAGGCAAAGACTACATCGTGCAGGACGGCGACGTCATTCACTTCAGGTTTAATGTGTAAACCAGTAGGCAGCGGTTAATG
Organism: Blastocatellia bacterium; assembly: GCA_035575515.1. Classification (GTDB taxonomy): domain Bacteria; phylum Acidobacteriota; class Blastocatellia; order UBA7656; family UBA7656; genus DATLXU01. The sequence continues at coordinate 107,996 of DATLXU010000100.1, read as the reverse complement.
ATAAGTCGAGGCAATCTGTTTATTCTGCAAACGAGTTCAAGCTAAAAATGGCATCGAACAATCACAGACAATCTCCGACAAAACTGCCTACTGCCTACCGCCTACCGCCTACTGATCTTCGCGTTGTGCTGTTCGACATTGACGGCACGCTGATAAAAGCGGTGCGGCGACCTGAGTATCGCGCGCGGATGAATGAGCTGCTTGTTGACGTGTTCGGGACGTGCGGGCGGCTTGCCGAAGTCGAGTTTGCGGGAAAGACCGATCTGGCGATTTATCGCGAGGCGTTGGAATACGAAGGCTTCAGTCCGGCAGAGATTCGTGAGCGGCTGCCGCTTGTGGAAGCGCGAATGGTCGAGATGCTGTGGGAGCTTGCTGGCACGGGACCGGTTTATCGTTTATGCGCGGGCGTGAAAGAATTACTTGACGCGCTTGCCGGCGATGAACGATTCGTCACGAGCCTGCTCACAGGCAATGTCGAAAAACTTGCCGAAGCAAAACTGAGCGTCGCGGGCATCTGGCAATACTTCAGAGGGCGCGGCGCGTTCGGAAGCGACGCCGAAGAGCGCGACCACCTGCCCGCAATCGCCGCTGAACGTATCAATGAGCATCTCGGCCAGCAGCTATCGCCTGAGCAGTTCATTATCGTGGGCGATACGCCGCGCGATATCTCTTGCGCCCGCCATTTCGGCGCGCGAGTCGTCGCCGTCGCAACGGGCTTTCATTCGGTCGAGCAGTTGAAAGAGCACACGCCCGACGCGCTGCTTGAGGATTTGAGCGATACGGAAGCGGTGATGAAGCTGCTTGCTGAAATCTGATGCCCGTCCGATCCGCGCGAACTGACTCGCCACACGATCAGGTTGTATAATTTCAACTGACAACTGACTGCTGACAACTGGCAACTGTTTTATGAACGAGCCGCGCGCAATTCTGGCAATCGCCGTCTCCCCATTCGGGCAGGCGCTGACTTTACTGCCTGCAATGCGTGCGATTCGCGCTGCTTATCCTCGCGCCTTCATCGCTGTTGCCACATCGAAAGGCCTATGCGAGCTTCTGGCGGCGAGCGGGCTTGTTGATGAAACAATCGAGCTTGGTGTTATTAAGTCGCCGGAAACCGGAGGCGGATTAAAGCGGCTCTTTCGATTGATGAAACGAGCGCGGCGCTCGGATTTCGACACGGTTCTGGATTTCGCGCCGCGCGTCGAGACTCAGGTGATTGCGCGCCTGGTTGTGCGCGCGCGGACCGTTACGCCATCGCGGCTGCCTCACGTTATCGAAATTTTTACGGGGAAGTCGGCGCGCCGCGATGATGAATCTGCGTATCGAAGCGTGCTCCGCCAGCTTGGGCTTGAGATGAACGATGCGCGATTCGGCTTTGATCTGCCCGAAGAAGAGAACGCGCAATTTGAAAAGCTGCTTGCTCGTAAGGGGTCGCGCGGGGGCGAGCCGATTGTATTGTTGTACGGAAGCGGCGCGGCGGGTGGCTGGCCCGTTGAGTCTTTCGGCGAAATCGCCGCGAGGCTCGCGAATAACTTCGGCGCGAGAATCGTCGTTGCGGATGAGCCGGGCGACAAAACTTTCACTGATGCTCTGAGCGCGCTTTTGCCGCAGGGTGCGATAAGGCTTGCCGAGCCTCGCGCGCTCACGGTAACGGCTGCTGCTGCGCGCGCAAGCCTCGTCATCACGGACGACGCGGGATTTGCGCGACTGGCCGCATACTTTCGCGCGCCTGTGCTTGAAATAGCCGATGAGCCGCGGGCGTCGCTTTCATCTCCTGCGCATCGAATTGCGCAGGCAGCCTCGCGCGCTCGCGTCACGACGGATGAAGTTTATGAGATTGCCTGCGAGATGATTCAAGACATCCGCAGCGCATCGCTGTTTCAGCGTTGACGTGGCGGCAGATGCTTGCGCGGCGTCCCCGCTTCGCATTGGCCAAAAGATCGAGATGCGCTGAACGGCTCTTGACTTAAAAAGTTTTGGTGTATAATTGAATCCGCAAGGGCACAGCAAATCCGCACTGTAACTGGAAGCTTTTATGTAAGGCTTAATTCTCAATACTTAAGGAGAGGAGCCATGAAAGCACTGCTGTTGCTGGCAGGATTGGCCGGTATAGGCGCAGGAGCCTGGTTCATTCTGCGATACATGGGCACACCGCCAGGATCACCTAAGAACGACTTGATAATAGGCGGCGCGTTCCTCGTAGTTGCGCTGATATGCTTTGCCGTCTATTTCTTCAAGAGGTTCAAAGAAGAAGCCGAAGAGGAGATAAGCATTACGAAGCTGTGATCTCTTCGGCCCAGGAATGTCAGACGGCGAACGGCCATTCGTGTGATGTCCGAGTTTTGACCAGCTATAGGGTCGCGGCTGGTCAATAGGGATTTTATTGTTTCAAGCCGCGTCCTGCTTCGGACAAAGTTCAATTGGCCACTAATAGCAGCTCGTTTGCTCACCTTCGTTTCATAACCGACCCTGTCATATCAATAATAGCGCGAAGTCTACCTTCAGGAATCGAATCAAACCTTTAATTGCGTCATCGCTTCGCGGCAAATCGTCCAATTGATATTTTCCGGGTCTGATGATAATCTGCCCGCGTCATTAATCTGCTCAGGATTCCCAAACTATGGCTTTTACAACAGGCACACTTATCAATCATTATAAAGTTGTATCGCTGCTCGGCGCAGGCGGCATGGGCGAAGTCTATAAGGCGCACGACACGCGGCTTGATCGCGCGGTCGCTTTGAAGATACTGCCTGCTGATCTGGTCGCGGACCCCGACCGCGTGCGGCGATTCATTCAGGAAGCAAAATCCGCTTCGGCGCTCAATCACCCGCACATAGTCGCTATTTACGAGATAGGCCAGGTCGCCGCCAGTGAAATAACTGTCTCTGAGCAGTCAAGCGATAAAGAAAGCACACAGCCAGCCTCGTCAAACGGCGCAGGCTCGATTCACTACATCGCGATGGAGTTCGTCGAAGGCGAAACGCTTCACGCGAAGATTCATCGCGAGCGCGTCGAGTTGAAGAAATCGCTCGAATACCTCGCGCAAGTCGCCGATGGGCTGGCGAAGGCTCACGCCGCAGGAATAGTCCACCGAGACCTCAAGCCCGAAAACATAATGATAAGCGAGGACGGCTACGCCAAGATTCTGGACTTCGGGCTGGCCAAACTCGTCGAGATTAAAGAAGCCGCGCCCGCATCCGGCGACAGCCTCGAAGAAGCGGCGACGGCGATGATGAATCAAACGCGGCCCGGCATGGTCATGGGCACGGTCGGGTACATGTCGCCTGAGCAGGTGCAGGGAAAGGCTGTCGACCAGCGCTCCGATATTTTTTCGTTCGGCTGCATCCTCTACGAAGCGGCGACGCGCATCAAGCCATTTTCGGGCGATTCGATGATTGATTCGCTGCACAAGATTGTTTATGCGCAAGCTCCTCCGATAAAAGATGCCAACCCGAACGCGCCCGCCGAGCTTCAACGCATCGTTCGCAAGTGCCTCGCAAAGAGTCCTGACGAAAGGTATCAGTCAATCAAAGAAGTGGCGATTGATCTGCGCGAGTTGATTAGAGAATACGACTCGCAGCCGTTAGTTTCAGGCATGTATCAGCAGCCGACTCCGAGCGGCGCTTATCCTGAATCGCAGCCGACAATGGCACAGTCGCAACCGTCAATCACTGGACCGCAGTCTGGAGCGAATGTAACAGGCGCGCAAGCCTCGCTTGCAACCGATTCGGGCCAGGTGGCTGTGGTTGCGCCGAAGGGCCGCGAGATGCGATGGGTCACCTACGGAGCCGCGCTCGCCGTAATCGCCATAGTCGCTTTGACCATGCTTTACTTCTTCGTCATTCAGAAAAAAGGGAAAGATCAGACCGCCGATCAGAAGAAGGCGCGGCAAGCCAGCCGGTTTCAAAACCCGAAGCTTACAAAGCTGACAAATTCAGGCAGAGCATTGGGCGCGGTCATTTCTCCCGATGGCAAGTACGTTGCGCACATAGTCAATGAAGACGGGCAGCAGAGCCTCTGGGTCAGGCACGTAGCGACGTCGGGCAACGAAGTGAAGATTCCGCGCGCCGATGTTGTTTACAAAGGGGTCTCGTTTTCGCGCGACAGCAATTACATCTATTACGTCAGCGCAGAGAAGGGCAACAACATCTTCACGCTGTATCGAGTGGAGGTCTTCGGCGGCTCGCCGAAAAAAGTAATCGAAGATGTCGACAGCGCAGTCACTTTCTCGCCCGACGGAAAACGAATGGCTTTCGTGCGCGGCTACCTGCAAGAGAAGGAGAGCGCGTTGATTGTCACAAACGCTGATGGGACAGGTGAGCAGCAAAAGCTCGTCGTTCACAAGCGCCCGAACGATTTTCTTGAAGCGGACTGGTCGCCCGATGGTGATGTGATAGCGTGTTCGGCGCGGAGCTTCACGGGCGGTTTTCACTTCGAGTTGATCGAAGTGCAAGTCGCGGACGGAACGGAAAAAACTATCGGCTCGACGCGCTGGGGTATCATCACAGGACTTGCCTGGCTTCCTGACGCAGGCGGCTTAGTCATAAGCGGAAGAGAGCAATCAATCGGAGGCATTCAATTGCAGTTGTGGCAGGTTGCGTATCCGAACGGCGAGGCGCGAAAGCTAACCAACGACCTTGTGAATTACGCAGGCGTGAGCGTGTCGGCGGAGACAGGCGCGCTCGTGACTTTGCAAACCGACGCGGTTTCAAACGTCTGGATTCTTCCCGGCAGCGACGCGGGTCGCGCGCAGCAGATCACTTTGGGGTCGGGCAAAAACGTCGTAGGCTGCTGGACGCCCGACGGAAAGATTGTCTATTTGTCGGACGCGAGCGGCAACTTCGATATTTGGATAATGGATGCAGATGGCAAGAATCAGAAGCAACTGACTTCTGATCCCGCCATTGATACTCTCCCTGCAGTGTCGCCCGATGGCCGCTACATAGTCTTCTGCTCCAATCGCGGGAGCAACGCAGGCTCTTTCAACCTGTGGCGCATGAACATTGATGGCAGCAACGCGAAGCAACTGACAACGGGCGGGATTGATTTCTGGCCCGTCTTTACAGGCGACGGTCAGTGGGTGATCTACAATCATCTGTCGGGCGCTGAAAGATCAGTTTTGTGGAAAGTGCCGGTTGAGGGCGGCGAGCCTGCGAAGCTCACTGAATACTTTTCAATGCAGGCGCGCATCTCGCCTGATGGAAAATCAATCGCATGCCTGCACATACCCGATCAAGCGAATCCGAAGATGAAGCTGGCCATCATACCCGCCGATGGCGGGCAGCCGACGAAAATGTTTGATATTTCGCCTGCGATAGGCGAGTCAGTCAATTTCCGATGGACGGCGGACGGCAAAGCCATCACCTACCTGGATTCGCGCAGCGGCATTCCCAACCTCTGGGTCCAACCCATCAGCGGCGGCGAGCCGAAGCAACTGACTGCATTCAAAAGCGATCAGATGTTCAGCTTCGACTGGTCGCGCGACGGCAAACATCTCGCCTGCTCGCGCGGCGTCGAAACGACCGATGCGATCCTTATAAGAGACGAAGCGAAACCGTGAATTATGCAAACGCTATGATGCTGACAGGTGAATTACAATGGATGGGCATGGAGGGCGGCTTCTGGACTCTCAAGTCCGAAGGCAAGACCTATGGCCTGCACGCAGACCGAAAACTCTTTGAAGGATTGAAGTCAGGGCAAAGAGTCGAAGTCAATGGCAAGGTCAGAACCGACATGGCCTGCTTTCACATGTGCGGAATAATCTTCGAGCTATAGAGGCGGCACACCAAGATTCGGTATGACCGGCGCGACGAGATCAACAATCAGGCGGCTCGCTAAATTTCATCTCCCGAATCTTGGTGTGCCACGCATATAGATAGCATAAAACCCTGCGACGAACAGCCGTGATGTTTGCTTTTTACGCTTGAACCGCAGCGATGTCCGTCCGGTAGTGCATCTGCTCAAAACTGATCTTGGCGATTGCTTCATAAGCTCGCGCGCGAGCTTCTTTCAAGCCAGCGGCTCGCGCCGTCACGCCAAGCACGCGCCCGCCCGAAGTGAGATAGCTGCCCTGTTCGTCGCGCATGGTTCCCGCGTGAAATACGACGACGCCTTCAACTGCTGCGGCTTCATCGAGTCCCGTGATTGGTTTGCCCTTCTCGAATGAGCCGGGATAACCGCCCGATGCTGCCACGACGCAGACAGATGAATCCGCGTTCCAGTTGATCGAGCACGCGCCTATATGACCGCTCGCAATCGCATCGAAGATTTCAACGAGGTCGCTGTCGAGCCGCATCAGCACGGCTTGTGTTTCCGGGTCGCCCAATCGCGCGTTGTACTCGATGACCTTCGGCCCCGCCTCAGTTAGCATCAATCCGCAATAGAGAACGCCGCTGAAGGGATTTCCTTCCGCGCTCATGCCTTCAATCGTCGGCTCAATTATCTCGCGCGTGATTCGCTCAAGCGTCGCGTCATCAATCAAGCCGGGCGTTGAAAACGATCCCATCCCGCCCGTGTTCGGTCCTTCATCGTTATCGAATACGCGCTTGTAATCCTGAGCCGGTGCGATCAAGCGATAATCTTGCCCATCCGTGAAAACCATGACCGACGCCTCGCGCCCGACGAGGCGCTCTTCGAGCACGATGCGCGTGCCCGCGTCGCCAAAAGCCCGCTCGACCATCATCGCATTTATCGCCGCGTCGAATTCGCTCTCGTCATTTGCAATGCGAACGCCTTTGCCCGCCGCAAGCCCGTCGGCTTTGACTACGACGGGAAATTCGTATTCGAGTTCGAGCGCGGCCCGCGCAGACTCAGGCGAATGACAGGCCGTGAATTGCGCCGTTGGAATTGAATGGCGAGCCATGAACTGCTTGGCGAAAATCTTGCTGCCTTCGAGCATCGCCGCCATCTGCGCTGGGCCGATAAGCTTGAGGCCGCGCATCTTGAACGCGTCGGCCACGCCGTAGACGAGCGGCGCTTCCGGCCCGATGATTGTCAGGTCTGCATGGATTGATTCAGCAAGGTTCGCGAGGCTGCCCGCATCGTTTGTGTCTGCCGGAAAGCAGGTTGCAATTTCAGCCATGCCTGCGTTGCCCGGCGCGCAATAAATCTCGGTTGCGTGCGGGCTTTGACTTATCTTCCACGCGATGGCGTGCTCGCGGCCTCCTGAGCCGATTACAAGGATTCGCATGATTGAGTCACCGGTTGCCAGTGGTCAGTTGTCAGTCTCAATTTCAAGTGCCAGGTGAAAATCTATCATTCAGGGCTGAAAACTAAAAACTAGAAACTGAAGACTATTCAGGGAACGACGTTTCAGCCGCAGGTTCGGCGTTGATGATCGGAGAGTCTTCATCGGCGCGCTCATCATCTATGTCGAGCCACGATTGAATCGAAAGCCACACGAGGCCGGGAATCGCAAAAGCGAATCCGAGCATCATCGCCGCAGTCCTCGCGCTCAAAAAATTGTTGTCGAGCCCCCAGCCCGTCGCGTAAGTTGAGGCGCTCATCGCAAGCGTAACGAGCGCAAGCTCAAGCGCGAAGACTCGACCGAGAAAACGATTCGGAACAGTCATCTGCAATAGCGTCGTCGAAAATACCCATTGAATGCTGCCGCCCGCGTGCGCCCCCATAACGCAAAGAATTGCGATAGCAAGCACGGGCGACTGCGCGAAGAGCAAATAAAAAATTGCCGAGAGAAAAAAAGCGACCGTGATGCTGCGGCGCATCGCGCGCGGCGAGTTGCTCGTCGTGCGCCGCCCGATGAATGGTCCGATGAGCGCGCCCAATCCGCGTGCCGCGTAGAGCAATCCGATTGACGCGCTGCCGTCGCGCCCTAGCGGGAAGATTTGCTTGCCGAAAATCGTCAAAAGCAACAGCACGCCGCCGCCCATTCCCCATCCGCTTTTGACCAGAAGCAGCGCCATCACTCGCGGGTTGGCTTTCAAGTATCTTGCGCCTTCGATGAAATCTGTCAGCCCGGTCGCGTCGGCGATTGAAAACGCTTTAGCCTCGCGCGCGGGCAGGCGCGGCACTCGCACGACTGCGATGAACGCGGCTGAGATGAAGAATGAAATCGAGTCAATGACGAACGCTGTGCTCACGCCGAACGCATCGGTCACAAGCCCGCCTAGCGCCGCGCCGACCGCAAGCGTCACGGACCAGGTCGCGCCTGACAAGGCGTTTGCCGAAATCAGCTCGTCGCGCGAGACGATGCTCGGAACCGCTGCGGATTCGGCAGGCTCGAAAAAAGTAGAAAGCACTGCTTCGGCAATCGTGAGCGCGTAAACGATCCAGACCTGATCCGCGCGCGTGACCAGTAAAAAGCCGAGCACGATGAAGCCGCGGAACAAATCGGTCGCAATCATAATCGTCTTGCGGCTGAAACGGTCGGCGACAACGCCCGCGAGCGGACCGACGAAGAATGTCGGCAGCAGTTTGATTATCAGAATGTAGCCGACGCTCGTGCCTGCGCTCGTGAATCGCAGGAGCAGAGTGAAAAGAGCGACGCTGTTGAACCAGTCGCCCGCCTGCGAGATGATGCGCCCAAACCAGAGTCGGCGGAAGTCGCGGTTTGTTTTCAGAAGCTCGACATACCCAATGGACTGGCTTTCGTTGCGGCTCATTCAGAGATTCTAAACGCGCGCGGGCCGCCTTTCAATGAGCGGCTCTTTCAACTGAGACGCTGGCAGCCGCAGCGCAGGCTTTCAGGCCGACTGCAGAGAGATACACGAAGACCTTTGTGAATAAATCTCTTCTTTTTGGGCTGCGGCGGGGCGATATCGCTTGACAAACTCGAGTGCGCAACATAGATTACCTCTTGACTGAGCGAAAACCAATTTTCCGTTAGATCTCCCGTAATTTTCTCTTCCCGCTCCGCATTCGTGTGGCAGAATGCGAGGATGGGCGGCGCTATGCGATTGGACTGACGGACCACAGGCGATTAAGCAATGAAAAAGATCGGCAACGCAAGAATCGTCCTATTCTTCGCCGTGTTGACGATTGTTCTGACGTGGTTCGTCATCTTCGGCTACGAGCAATTCCTGCGCAGACCATTTTATGCGTGGGTTGAAGCACACTACCCGAACGATAAGCATTTGCAGGACCTGATAGAGCAGCGGGTCGAGCACTTCGGCATCTCAACGGCGGTTGATGTCATAGTTGTGACGCTGCTGCTCAGGCTTATAAACCGTGAGCAAATGAAGCTGCGGGCCAGCGAAAAGCGTTACCGCGCGCTGTTCGAGCACGCGAGCGATGGCATAGGAGTAATCGCCGCCGATGACCATCGCATAATTGACGTGAACAAGAAGTTCAGCGACATTCTGGGATATATGCAGCAATCGTTGATCGGGTCGCATGTGTGCGATCTATTGCGCAGCGACGCCGACCGCTCATCTCACGGATTGCTCTCGAATGTCTTCAATTGCGATCAGGCAGATGGCAAAACGCCTGAGCCTGCGGCGTGGAGGGACGCGGAGCTTAAGATCAAGAATCGGCAGGGAAATAACTTGATCCTGTCTGCATCCTGCAGCGCTCTCTCTATGGGCAAAGATAGATTGTTCATCCTTATCATCCGCGACCTGACGGAAGAGAAGCGGCTTGAGCTTGAAAAGCGGGAGATGGAGCGGCAGTTATTTCAAACATCGAAGCTCGCTTCGATAGGCGAGCTTTCGGCGGGCGTCGCGCACGAGATAAACAACCCGCTCAACTGCATCATCAACTTCGCTCAGCTGCTCAAGGACGACGGCGCGGCGCTCGGCGATGATCAAAAAAAGATGCTCGACGGGATAATCGAAGAAGGCGACCGCATCGCCGACATTGTGCGTGACCTGCTGACGTTCGCCCGCCAGGACCCACCTATGCGCACGCTTGTCGCCATCGGCCCGGTCATCGAAAACTCGGTGTCGCTGTTCGGGCGGCAACTTGAAAAAGATGGAATCAAGGTAGAGATTGATGTAGCCGCCGACACGCGCGCCGTGCTCGCCGATGCGTCGCGCCTGCGCCAGGTCGTTGTGAACATGATCAGCAACGCGCATCATGCGCTGAAAGCGAAGCGCGCGGATGAAAAGGTCTTTCGCATAGTCGCACGCAACCTTGAGCGCGAAGGCAGACCCGTCGTTCACATAGAGTTTTACGACAACGGAACTGGGATTGCCCGCGAGCAGATGGATAAAATCTTCGACCCGTTTTTTACAACCAGACGCGACAGCGGAGGAACGGGGCTTGGTCTCAGCCTCAGCTTTGCAATTATCCGCGATTACGACGGAAGGATAATGGTTGACAGCCGGGAGGGCAGTTATACGCGATTTACAGTGGAATTACCGGCAGACAGTTCGTGGGAGGCTGACTATGCCGAAAGTGTTGCTGGTCGACGACGAGCCGAATATTCGGTGGACGATGGCCGAACTGCTTAAGCGCGAAGGCTACGAGCCGCTCACAGCTTCCGATTTCGACAGCGCGCTCGCCATCTTTGAAACCGCTGAGATTGATGCCGCAGTCGTCGACATCATCATGCCTCGAAAGGGCGGCATTGAACTTTTGAAGGAACTTCGCAGCCGCGACGAATACATTCCAGTGATAATGATAACGGGCGAGCCTAACATTTCGCAGTTGCCCGAAATAGTTCGGGCGGGCGCGTATGATTTCATCTCGAAGCCCGTCACCAAAGATTCGCTCATACGCGCCGTGTCGAACGCGGTTGAAAAAAAACGGCTCCTAGACGAAAGACGGCGGCTCGAACAGCAGATCAAGCGTCACGCCGAAGAGCTTGAAGTGGCCGTCCGCGAGCGCACGCGCGAGTTGGCTGAAGCGCACAACTTCCTGAATGCTGTCCTTGACAGCTCGACCGAATACGCCATCGTCGCGATTGATATTGAAGGGCGCTTCACGTTGTTTAATCGCGGCGCCGAGTTGATGTTCGGCTACAATGCCAGCGAAGCCACTGGTTATTTCGCAAGGGACATAGTAATTGCCGATGCGCGTTCTGATAGATGGCCGCTGCTTGATTGCGGGCGCGCAAGTGAAATCGCGGGACGGCATCAGGAAGAGATGGAGATGCACCGCGCGGATGGCGGCACGTTCGTCGCTTCGGTGACGATGACTCCGATTCGCGCGGCGGATGGCAATCTGATGGGCTATCTTGGCATCATCAAGGATTTGACCGTAGAGCGGCGCAACGCTGAGCACATTCGCCAGATGCGCGACCGGCTCGCGCACAACGAGAAGATTGCTGCGCTTGGCCGCATGGCTGCGCAGGTCGCCCACGAAGTCAGAAACCCGCTGGCGGGGCTGAAGCTCTATTCGCTTCACCTGAAGAATAAAGTGAGCGACAAGCTCGCCCCAAACGAGAACGCGCTCATAGACAAGATAATTGACGGGATCAATCAACTGTCTGAAACGACCGAGAAGATATTGAGCTTCGCGCGCCCGGTCGCGCTCACGCGCCGCCCGGCGGACCTTAACCAGTTGGTAAAAGGCGCGGTGCCGCTTCTTGAGCCGCAACTCGCTGCAAAAAAGATTCGCGTCAACCTCGATCTGAGCGACGAGCTGCCGCGCGCGCTGTTTGACGAAGCGGCGATGCGCTCTACGCTGATTAATCTTATGCTCAACTCGATTCAGGCGATGAACGAAGGCGGCGAGTTGACTGTGACGACGAGAAGTAATATTAATGCGGTTCAGCTCGAAGTGGCCGACAACGGGCGCGGAATGACTGCTGAGCAGATGGCGAACATCTTCGAGCCGTTCTACACGACGAGCAATCGCGGCCTCGGACTCGGTATGTCTTTCGTCCAGAAGATAGTCGAGCAGCACGAAGGGACGGTCGAGGTTGACAGCCGGTTAGGCGAAGGAACTCGCATAACGATCACGCTGCCGGTGAAGGGAGAGACTGTTAATGAAGCCAGCGGGAAAGGTTCTGGTGGTGGATGATGAGAGCAGCGTCACCGGCGCGCTCGAAATAATACTTGGCGACGGAGGGTACGATGTGAAAACGGCAAATACCGTCGCCACGGCCCTTGAGCTTTTAGGCTCGCGCCCGTTCGATCTCGTTCTCACCGATTTGAGGATGCCCGACCAATCAGGCATTGACCTGCTCACTCTAATTAAACAGGATTCGCCCGAAACCGAAGTCATACTGATGAGCGCGCACGGCTCGCTCGATGTGACAATAGAAGCAATCAAGAAAGGCGCGTACTACTACCTGGAAAAACCGTTCACGCCCGATCAGGTGCTGATGCTCGTCGAGCGCGCGCTTGAGTTCGCGGCGATGCGCAGAGAGAATCGCACGCTGCGAAAGACCCTTGGCGGCGAGATCGAAGCGTACGGCATGGTCGGGCGCACGCCGAAGATGCGCCAGATTTACGAGACGATTCGCGCCACTGCCCGCTCAGACGCATCCGTTTTGATCGAAGGCGAATCGGGCACGGGCAAGGAACTGATCGCAACAGCCTTCCACCTTGAAAGCAATCGCTCGGACCGCCCGTTCATCAGAATCAACTGCGCCGCGATACCTCGCGATTTAATCGAGTCGGAGTTGTTCGGTTATAAAAAAGGCGCGTTCACAGGAGCCGACCGCGACAAGCGCGGGCTGATCGAAGCTACTCAAGGCGGCACTCTGCTTTTAGATGAGATAGCCGAGATGCCTTCGCACCTGCAGACGAAACTCTTGCGCGTGCTTCAGGACCGCAAGCTGCGGCGGCTTGGAGACGAGCAGGAGATAGCGGTTGATTTCAGGCTCGTCGCGGCGACTAATCGCGACACGGCGCAGGCGATGAAAGAAGGATTGCTGCGCGAGGATTTGTACTTCCGCATCAGCACGATCAAGATCAAAGTCCCGCCGCTGCGCGAACGACTGGACGATCTGGTTCTGCTCGCCGAATTGTTCCTGCACCGCTACAGCGAAAAATACGGCAAGCGAATCAGAGGAATATCGCAGTCGGCGTTTTCGGTGCTGTCGCGGTATGAGTGGCCCGGCAACGTGCGCGAGCTTGAAAGCGTAATCGAGCGCGCAGTCCTGTTCTGTCAGGAAGAGATCATCGGGCCTGAACATCTGCCTGAGCACATTCAATCGGCTCAGGCGAGCCATTTCCGCTGCGAGATACCCGCCTTCATGACTTTGGAAGAGATAGAGCGCGAAGCCATCGCTCAAACACTTGAGCGCACTGGCGGCAATGTCAAGAAGACCGCCGAGATACTGGACCTGCACCGCCCGACCCTTTATCGAAAGCTGAAACGCTTCGGCCTCAAAGGCGACGCTGCGAGCGAAGAAGAGAGCGATTAATCCTTATTGAGCGATTTACGGTCAGAGAATAAAGCGCGCTCTAGTTCCCGCGCGCGGCCTCAGCTATATTAGTGCAATGCAGTTTATCCTCGACAAAACGCAAAAGCTCGCGCTGTTCGAGCAGGCGCGCGAGCAGCTACTTACCGCGTTGCACACGGGGAAGCTGCGTCCGGGCGATAAACTGCCGAGCGTACGGCAGGTGGCTCAGCGTAACTCGATCAACCTCAAGACAGCCTTTGCCATTTATCGCCGCCTCAAAGACGAAGGTTACATTGATATGCGCGCAGGGTCGGGCGCGTATGTTTCCGAGATCGAAGGCATTGACCTTGAGCAGGCTTACTGCCTTTCGATATTTCAGCTCATAAAGTCGAATATATACGCAGCCTCGCACCTGCGAATAGACCCGAAGGAATATTCGCGGCTCGTGCAAAGTTATGTTGACCGCTCGCGACTTGAAGCCGTAAACCTTGCAGTCATCGAGTGCAACCAAGAGCAGATAGAGCTTTTCGCAAGCGAAGTCTCCGCGCGGCTGCGCGTGAAGGTTCATCCGCTGCTGCTCGAACAGGTGCAATCGCCTGACAAGCGGGTTGCGCGGCTGCTCGCGCAGATTGATTATTTCGCCACAACCCATTTTCATTTCAAAGAGGTCAAGCGCCTCGTGGCCCGCTACGGCAAAAGCCCGCTGCAGCTCAGGCTCAATCCTGCATTCATTCCGGGACTGGTCGGCGCAGCGCATCGCGGGCAGGTGTTGATGGTCGTCTCCAACGCGAACTACTTTCCGATGTTTCGACGCGCGCTTTTGGATGTCGGCACGCCCGTCAAGATTGTCGAGCGCATCACAGCCGTCGACCACGCGAGCCCAGAGCGCGTGCGCGAAGCCGCGTTGCGTGCTTCAGCCGTTTACATCTCTCCTATCTGCGACCCGCGCGTGCGCAAGGCGCTCCCGCCCCGCATTAACGAGATAAAGTTTGAAAGCATGCTCTCGCGCGAATCCTTTGAAATGCTCGAAGCCGTCATGCTCTTTCATTCAGGCAAGTCGAAACGGTGAGTGCGCTGGAACACTTTCACAGTTAATTTCAATCGTTCCATTGGCCTGGAACAATTTCAATGTTAGGATGGGCGAACCTGAAAGGGGAGTTGCTGGAGCCAGATGATTCTCAGCCGCTAGGACACTTCTGGTTCTGATGGCGACTGCCCGATGCGTTAAGTATCACTTGTGAGTCCTCGTTGTTCTACAGGGTAGAACGCTCAATTGCCTGATGTGATGGCAGCGTTCCCTGAAGCGAAGCTAAAAAGCGTCGTCGCAGGGAACGCTTCTTGTTTTTGTGCGTCTCTTCTCGGGAAAAAATATTTGCTAACAATCCCGGCTGGCGGCATAGCATTTGCAGCCTCAGCTTGCGATTGTACGCCGAAGAGTCCATGATTTTTCGGACATTAAAATAGTACCGGGCAGGTTGTAATCGCTCTAATAAATTTGCGTCCGACAAACCAAGACACATTTTCATTAGGCGCGAAGCCTACCTGCGCACAGGAAGCGATGGCAGAAAAGATCGCAGTTCTCGTTATTGACGACGAGCCGAGCATTGGCGATGCCCTGCGGCTTATCTTAAGCGACAATGGCTTTGATGTGAGTGTTGCCACGACGGGCAGCGAAGGGCTTCAAAGGGCCGCGCTCCAGCCATTCGATGTGGCCGTCACCGACATTCGCCTGCCCGATATGTCGGGGCTTGACGTGCTCAGTCGCATTCGCAAAAACAACCGCAATTGTCCCATTATCATGATCACCGCTCACTGCACGCCCGAAATAGTCGCGGAATCATTGAAGCGAGGCGCGGTCGCCGTGCTGTCAAAGCCGTTCTGTCCGTCAGAAGTTCTCGACCTCATTGATAAAACTCTCGGACGATAGGAATCTTTGCGAATGAGCCACTTCGTCTCTACAAGACGCTCTCGCGCTGTTCACTTTGATTCACATCCTCCGAACAAGTGATTCACGATGAAACACGCCCTGCAAGCTTTCTTCCGCCTGACCATCATAATCCTTGGCCGCCTCTAAAGTTTTTTTGTGCTATTAATCACTGCAAGAAAGAATGCGCTCGCGAAGGAATTCACCCTATCGGTCAGGTGAGCTTAAGTCGTTCCGTTTTCTGTGGCTATCGTTATTTTAGCTTTCGCCTCTTCTGCGGCAATGGCCAAGGAGACTATGCTTACTTTTCAACCAATAGAGCCGATTAATCTCAAGTTATTGCTGACAAAGGTACGGCGATTGCTCTAGAGCGGGCGGCTCCGCGCTGCTGCACGTACAAGCGAACGGGAAAATCAATCCCGGACTCTTCAGGTGCCAATTAATCACAAATAGTTTATGCGCTCTATGAAGCGCACAGGAAGTGATGTCTCTATTGCCTAGGAGGAAACCTCATGAAGAAAATCTCTTGCCCGTTGCGGATATTACTCGGCGGCGTTGCGACCTTCGTGTTGCTTGCCGCTGCTGGCACCGCAAGGGCGCAGACAACGTCACAGGATCCCGCTGCGGGTGACACGGCGACAGGCACTCCCACCTGCGCTCGCACCATTATAGCAAACGTAGTCGCTCTGGATCAGCCGTTCTTCTGGAACCGGCTCGGAGCAGTCCAGCCGCAGGGCATGATATTCGCCTTGAAGCGCGATGTAGTTCCGCTCAATGCAAGCCTGCCTCTGGGCGCGGGCAATGCAAAGCTCAGAGATGGCAAGCGCCCTCGCCCGCTCGTGCTTCGCATGAACGTCGGCGATTGTTTGCAAATCAACTTTGAGAATTTATTGAACACAACCCCTGTTGATGAAGAGCAGACCGTGACGCGCCTGGCAAGCGTTCGCGTCCACGGAATGCAGCTCGTCAACAGCATAGCTTCCGACGGCTCGTTCGTTGGCAAGAACGCATCGAGCCTCGTCGCGCCCGGCGGCAAAGCTACATACACCTTTTACGCCGAGCGTGAGGGCGGCTATATGCTCTACTCGCAAGGCTCGACCACTGGCGGCGAAGGCGACGGCGGGCAACTCAACGCAGGGCTATTCGGCGCTGTCAACGTCGAGGTCGCCGGCGCGGAGTACTATCGCAGCCAGGTGACCGCAGCCGATTTGAAGTACGCTACTACGGGAACCACCAAAGACGGTCACCCGGTTATCAACTA
Source organism: Blastocatellia bacterium (assembly GCA_035575515.1). Taxonomy (GTDB): domain Bacteria; phylum Acidobacteriota; class Blastocatellia; order UBA7656; family UBA7656; genus DATLXU01. Next base: position 91,562 of record DATLXU010000100.1, on the reverse strand, counting down.
CAACGCGACCTATCCGACGGGCCATCCTCGCGCGGGGCTTCCCGTGTTGAAGATGACTCAGACCACGGCGAACGGCCTTGAGATTGTTCACACAGATCTGACGGCCATCATCACGGGCGCGAACGCGGGCCGCTTCCCGACGGGAACTTACAAACCGAACGCGACCGAGCCTGATCGCGATCAGCCTTTCCGCGAATACACGATCATCTATCACGACGAGATCGGCGCGGTTCAGGCTTTTCCGAAATTCTTCAACGATCCCGTGTTGAAACACACGCTGCACAGCGTCCGCGACGCCTTCGCCATCAACTACGGCACGGGCGGAATCGGGGCTGAGATTCTGGCCAATCGCCTGGCTGTTGGCCCTATGGCCAATTGCACCGAGTGCAAGTACGAAGAGTTCTTCCTGACCTCGTGGGCCGTTGGCGATCCGGCGATGGTAGTTGATAATCCCGCCAACAGCGGAATGAAAGCTACTAAGGCGCTCTATCCCGATGATCCCTCGAACGTCTATCACAGCTACATCGGTGACCACGTGAAGATGAGAGTCATGCACGGCGGCTCTAAAGAGCACCACATTCATCACCTTCACGCGCACCAGTGGCTGCACACGCCCGATTCGGACAATTCCTCTTATCTAGATTCTCAAGCGTTCGGGCCGGGCAATTCATTCACAACAGAAATCACCTACGGCGGCGGCGGCAACCGCAATCAAACCGTAGGCGATGCCATCTTCCACTGCCATTTTTACCCGCACTTCGCAATGGGTATGTGGGCTTTGTGGCGCAACCACGACGTATTTGAAGCGGGCACCTCGCTCGACGCTAGCGGCGCTCCTGCGGCTGGCTCTCGCGCGCTGCCTGATGCCGAGATAATGGCGGGCACGCCGATCCCGGCAATCGTTCCGCTCCCGACGAAACCGATGGCTCCGCTGCCCGAAGCCAAAGCTGAAATCGTCAATGGCCAGGTGCAGGTCACGGGAACAGGCAATCCGGGATTCCCTTTCTTCGTTCCTGCGGTTGCGGGCCATCGCCCTCCGACCGCTCCGCTCGATGTTATTGACGACGGCGGATTGCCGCGCCACGTCATCACGGGCGGCACGTTCAGCGAAGTTCATAACCGCTTGGACTTCAGCAAGAACCTGCTGACGGCAACGGCAGTAGCGCGGCCAGTAGATGGAACGGCTGTCGAAAAAGACGCGATGCGCTATCACGGCGTGCGCGAGCATGCGACCTGTCTTCCGAACGGCGTGTGCGACCCGGCTATTGATTCGGCAAGCTTGGTGTCAGTTAAATTCATCACCAACGGCCTGCCCAGAAAAGACGCGAACAACCCGACAGGCGCGCAGCCCGGCGCGCCTTTCGCCGACCCCTGCATTGACGATAAAGGCAATGCCGTAGGCGTCACTCGCGTTTACAAAGCTGCGGGCATTCAACTCGACGCCAAGCTCAACAAAGTCGGCTGGCACTTCCCGCAGCAGCGAATGCTTTCGTTGTGGGGCGACGTGAAAGATTTCCAGGCAGGCACGAAGCCGCCTGAGCCGTTCTTCTTCCGCGCCAACACGAATGACTGCATAACCTTCTATCACACGAACCTGCTGCCTTCGGTTTACGAGCTTGACGATTTTCAGGTGCGAACGCCAACCGACATCATCGGCCAGCACATTCACCTCGTTAAGTTCGACGTTACGGCATCAGACGGAGCAGGCAACGGTTGGAACTACGAAGACGGAACGCTCGCGCCCGATGAGGTGCTTGAGCGAATCAACGCCATCAACGCCACGGGCGGGTTGTACGTGCCGGGCGCGACGCCCGATATGGTCGACAAGCTGGTTCCGCTTTCGCCCAAGCCGCACCCGTTCTTCGGAACGCTCGGCGCGCAGACTACCATCCAGCGCTGGTACGTTGACAATACTTTGAACAACGCGGGTGTTGATCGCACACTGCGCACGGTCTTCACGCACGATCACTTCGGACCTTCGACTCACCAGCAGGTCGGTCTGTACGCGGGGCTTGTGGTTGAGCCGAAAGACTCGAAGTGGCGCGACCCGGAAACGGGCGTCTTCTTCGGCACGAACCTTAATCGCCCGATTGATGACGGTGGCCCGACGAGCTGGCGCGCTGACATCATCATGCCGACGGCAGCAGACAGCTACCGCGAGTTCATGCTGGAATTCGCCGACTTTCAACACGCTTACACGGCTGGCGGCGGCGTTGACGCTCATGGCAACCCGATACCCGATCCGGTTGCGGCAATCAACCCGCCTGCAAAACAGGAAGCGCCGCTTCCGATTAACATTCAGAAGCGCGCGGATTGTCCCGGCGGCGTTCCTCTGCCTTGCCCTGAAGCCATATCGGCAGCCGAGCCGGGCACGATGGTCCTGAACTATCGCAACGAGCCAGTGCCGTTGCGCATCCGCAACCCGTTCACAAACGCGCAGGCGGCGGGCGACGCGGGCGACCTCTCGCATGTCTTCCGCTCGAACGTCACGCGCGAAGACCCTGCGATGAACGTGCAGCCGACTTTCTATCATCCGTTGACAAACGATGTGAGGGACGGCGACCCGTTCACACCGCTGCTCAGGGCTTACGAGGATGACAAGGTTCAGATTCGCATACTCGTGGGCGCGCACGAAGAAGGGCACAATTTCAGCGTGCATGGGATGAAGTGGTTGTTTGAGCCTTCGGACGAAAATTCCGGTTATCGCAACTCGCAGATGATGGGAATCTCTGAGCACTTCGAGTTCATCATCCCGACGTTGACGAAGAACGCAATCGGAACGAGCGACTTCCTCTATCAGCCGGGCACGTCCGTAGGCGACACGTGGAACGGATTGTGGGGATTGGTTCGCGCTTATAACATGACGCGCCAGGACTTGCTCACGCTTCCGAGCAACCCGAACGGTCACGGGCCTGCCATTGCTAACGTTGGCGATTTCAACGGCCAGTGCCCGAAGACGGCTCCCGCGCGCAACTACGAAGTGACGGCTGCGTTGGCGCGAGACATTCTGCCGGGCGGCACGCTCGTCTATAACAAGCGCACGACGACCGTTAAGAATCCGAACACGGGCGAGATGCACGCGGGACCGCTCACGGACCCGACAGCGATTCTCTACGTCCGCTCTTCTGATCTCGATCCAGTGACCGGCAAGCTGAAGAGCGGCATTCCAATCGAGCCGTTGATTCTTCGCGCGAACGCTGGCGATTGCATTAACGTCACGCTGAGCAATCGCCTGCCGAGCGATATGCCTGATCTGGCCGGATGGAACACGATGCCGATGCTCATCGAGAAGTTCAACGCCAATCAGATCAAGCCATCGAATAACGTTGGCTTGCATCCGCAGTTGGTCTTCTACGATGTGACTCGCTCGGACGGCGCGAACGTCGGGTTCAATCCGATTCAGACCGCAAGGCCAGGACTCAAGCAGACCTATCAGTGGTATGCGGGCGACATCAGCATTGATCGCACGACGGGAACGGCTACGGGCGTGCCTTACGAATTTGGCGCGACGAACCTTATCTCGTCAGACCCGATCAAGCACAGCAACAAAGGCGCGTTCGGCGCACTGATTATCGAGCCGCAAGGAGCGATCTGGACCGAAGACGCTGGCGCTCGCGCTCGCGCTACGGTCAAGAACTCTGCTGGCACTGTGCTGTTCCGCGACTTTGTGTTGATGCACCAGACGGACGTGAACCTGCGCTACGCGGACGGCGCGGCTGTGCCTAGCCTTGCGGAGAAGGACGACACCGAAGACACTGGTCAGAAGGCGTTCAACTATCGCACGGAGCCGCTGTGGTTCCGCATGGGCCACACGCCTGACACTCCGATGAGCAAGGGCGACGCTGTGGATCAGTTCGGCGCGGGCGGGGTCTCGACTCGCGACATTGATTTCAGCGGCGTGCTATCGAATGCGAAAGTCGGAGGCGACCCCGTGACTCCTATCTTCACTGCGACCGCAGGCGCTCAGGCGCGATTCCGCGTCCTGCACGCTGGCGGGCAGCAGCGAAACAACGTCTTCGTTATTCACGGCCACGTCTGGCGCGAAGAGCCTTACACGAATGCCTCGAAGACCATTGGCGCCAACGCGCTGAGCGAATGGACCGGCGCGGCCTTCGGCGTAGGCCCTTCGTATCACGAAGACGCTGTCCTGAGGAATGGAGCGGGCGGAAGGTTCAAGATAACGGGTGATTACCTGTATCGCACTTTCCAATCGTTCCAGTTCGACAACGGACTGTGGGGCATCTTCAGAGTCGTTCCGACCGCATCGGCAACCGACCCGACCGTGATGGACCCCGTTCAATAACGATGAATGAAATGGGCGGGCGCAGTCTCGCGGACTAGCGCCCGCTCGATTTTGAAAGCGAGATTATAGGCTCGCGCGATGAATACAAGATGAATGAAGGATGGATCGGGATGAACCGCCTGGAAGGACAGACAAAGACTTTTGAGACTTCCGACCTGTACCTGGCGAGCTTTCTGCGCTGCCGCAATTTCGCCATCACAGATATAAAACGCCACAACGGAAAAACCATCTTCGCTTTCGGAGACACGGACGAGCTGCGCCACGCGATACTCGATTACGCTAACGACGGCGCGGTTGGCGCGCGCTCGTTTTATAACACGATGCGAGACCTAAAGGCGCTGACCCGATGAGCGGTCGTCCAAGTGAAAAGGAGCTTTGCGATGAAAAACGGACTTGAAAGAAAAAGTAATGGTAACCTCACCAATGATCGGGCGCGCGGGCGTCGAGGCACGGAGGCGCGGGGGTGGAATCAAAGCATTAGCCTGCCTGAAATCCATCTCTGCGTTTCCGTGTCTGGGCGTCTGCGCGCGGCGATGGTCTTGCTGCTGTCGCTTTTAGTTGTTGGAGGCAACACTATCTGCTTCGCTCAAACGCCAGCCGCTCAGGCGCAGGAAAAAATCGCGGCAGAACCCGCGAAAAAGGATGAAGTCAAAAACGGCGGCAAGCTCGTTCAAGACGGCATTGAGATTGAATTCACCATCGAAGCGGTCGCCAGAGACGAGAAGCTCATGGAAGGCGCAGACGCCGTCGCTCGATTCAAAGTAACCGACGCGCGGAATCACACGCCGATAACGAATCTTCGGCCAGCATCGTGGATGGACCTGAAAGCCGCAGGCAAGATGACTGACCCAAAAGAATGCCGTCAGAAGATTCAATCGTTCCTGCAAGCAAGCCTCAGCTCGCGCCCGGAGATTGATCTCAACACCTACTTCATCCTGACTCTGAACAAGGAATCGAACATCTCTGTGATTGACCCGCTGATGGGTTACGGCACGAGCAAGCTGTTTACGCTCGTCTTCCTGAAGAGTCCTGGCGAAGATTGGGCGCTTACTGCCGACAATAGAAAATTGTTCGTGAGCATGCCTTTGATAAATCAGGTTGCGGTTGTTGACACTGGCACATGGCGCGTGACGACGAACGTTGATGCAGGAGCGAAGCCTTCGCGCATCGCTTTGCAGCCAGATCAGAAATACCTCTGGGTCGGAAACGACGCAAGCGACGCGACCGAAAGCGGCGTGACCGTGATTGACGTGAACGAAAACAAAGTCGCAGCGAAGATAAAGACAGGCGCGGGCCATCACGAATTCGCTTTCACGTCCGACAATAGCTTCGCGTTCGTCACGAACAAAGACGACGGCACGCTCACTATTATTGATGCGAAGAAGCTCGCGAAGATGAAAGAGATCAAGACCGGCGCGCAGCCCGTCTCGATTGCGTACTCCGATGTGGCAAAGGCGGTTTACGTCGCAAACGAAGGCGACGGCTCTGTGATAGGCGTGAGCGGCGAAAATCTGAATCAGACGGCGCGGCTTGCGGCAAAGCCGGGACTCAGATCAATTCGCTTTGCGCAAAATGGCCGCTGGGGATTCGTCGTCAATGCTCGTCAGGACAACGTGCTGGTATTTGATACTTCGACGAATCGGTTCGTGAACACGATTCAGGTAGGAAGGAACCCCGATCAAATCACATTCACAAAGAATTATGCGTACGTGCGTTCGCTTGGAAGCGATCACGTCGCGCTGGTTCAGCTTGACGCTATTGGAAAGAAAGGCGAAGTGCCCGTGCTCGATTTTCCCGCAGGACAGTTCGCGCCCGAACGCGCGGCAGGCGTTTCTATGGCCGATGCAATCGCGCCCGCGCCCGAAGATAGTTCCGTGCTCGTTGCGAATCCGGCTGACCAGGCGATCTATTATTATTCGGAAGGCATGGCCGCGCCGATGGGAACGTTTCAGAATTATCGCCGCGAGCCGCGAGCCGTGATGGTCTGGAACAAGAGCCTGCGCGAGTTGCAGCCCGGTGTTTATTCGACGAACATCAAGCTGACATCGAGCGGGCAGTATGACGTTGCATTTCTTTTGGACTCGCCGCGCGTCGCGCATTGCTTCGATATGGCGGTTGCGGCGAATCCTGCGATCAAGCACGCGGACGAATTGCCGATTGCCGTTGAAGCGATGTTCACCGAAGAAAAGATTCGCGTTGGCGAACCCGTGAAGCTGCGATTCAAAGTGACGGACACGAAGACGAATCACAGGGCTGTGGGCTTGAAAGATTTCGGCGTAATGGTGATGCTTGCGTCGGGAACGTGGCAGCATCGGCAGTGGGCCACGCAGGTTGAAGACGGCGTGTATGAGATTTCTTTTGCAGCGCCGAAGCCGGGACCGTATTATGTCTTCGTGCAGTGCCCTTCGATGAAGGTCGGGTTGAACAAGACTCCTTATCACATCCTGCAAGCTGCGGATGCGGTTCCTAGAAATGATAACGGAGCGACTACGGAGACAAAGAAGCTCAACGAAAAACCGGGCGGGCAGTTATGAAAGATTAGTCACCGCAGACTATGCGCAGGGCGCGCAGAGTATTAATCTGTCTTTTCGTAAGAGGTGATGAATATGAGAGATGAATTGAACCAAATCGGGCTGATCATTTTTGCGATGGCCGTAAATATCTTTTTAGCGGGCGCAGTCGCGGCACAAACGAATCAAGGCGGCGAGTCGCCGTCGCAGAAATACTTCACCGATGTCGTGCTCATGAATCAGTACGGGCAGCCGATGCGGCTCTACACGGATTTGCTGAAGGGCAGGGTCGTTGTTATCAACACGTTCTTTACGACCTGCACGAGCGTCTGCCCGCCGATGACTCACAACCTCACGAAGGTGCAGGACGCGCTCGGCGACAGACTCGGCAAAGGCGTCTTTATTATTTCGATCACGGTTGACCCGCTGACTGACACGCCAGCGAAGCTCAAAGAGTACGCCGCGAAGTTCAAGACGAAGCCCGGCTGGTATTTTCTTGGCGGCAAAAAAGAGAACGTTGAGTTTGCGCTCTCGAAGCTCGGCCAGTTTGTCGAAGCGCGCGACGATCACTCGACGGTGATAATAATCGGGAACGAGCCTACGGGACTCTGGAAGAAAGCGTTTGGACTGGCAAAGCCCGACGCGCTGATAGAAGTTGTGAACAGCGTAGTGAACGATAAACTCGAACCGGCGAAGTGATCGTCGCGGGTTGACAGGCAGCAGTGGCGGTGAAGTGAGTCATCACTTCATCAAGCTGCGGGCAGTTTCGATTTGATGGTTGAAAGAAACTTCTCGAAGTCAATCGGCTTTTCGACGTAATCATCGGCCCCAGCGTTCAAAGCGTCGTCAATCATCCGCTTGCCGTAGGCGCTCATCACGATGATGGGCGTTTGGCTCAGATCATCCTCTTCGCGTAATCGCTTTATCATCTCGATGCCATTCATTCTCGGCATCTGAATGTCTGTGATGATCAAATCGGGATGCTCGCTAGTTGCGACGTTGTAGCCGACCACGCCGTCAATCGCGTGTTCTACGTCGTAACCTTCCATCTTCAGCAGGCGACACAGCATGAAAGAAGTGTCGTGATGATCTTCGACAACCAGTACCTTTTTGCTCATATCCATGTTCGTATCAAACAACTCCGGCGAATAAGTTCATGCGCCGAGCAACGCTGTGCGCAACTGGCCTTCCTGCTCCGTGTTCACTAGCGCCACGACGAGATCGCCTTCTTCCAATCGCGTTTCGCCGCGCGGGACTACCGTAGTGTCGCCGCGAAGTATGGCGATAAGATTGCTCTCAGGCGGGAGGTTTACATCCCGCACAAGATGTCCGACGGCGGGCGAGTTATGATCGAGCGGATATTCGAGAATCTGAACCGCTCCCTCTTGAAGGCTCAGCAGAGTCTTTATGCGAACAGTCGGAAGCTCGCGCTCTATGACCTGTTGAATGATTGCCGTCGAGCTTACGGTCGAATCCACTCCGAGCAGAGCCATCACTTCTTCGTTCTTTGGATTAGAAGCGCGGGCGATTGTCTTCGGCACGCCGAAGACCTTTTTGGCGACCTGGCACGCAATCAAATTATCCTGATCGCTTCCCGTCGCAGCCACGAAGACGCGAGCGCGCTCGGCCCCCGCCTGCTCAAGCACGGCGTGAGTGGAGCTATCGCCGATGAAGACGGGACAGTCCAATTTATTAGATAAAGCCATGGCGCGCGCCGGGTCGCTTTCGATGACGGCGACCTCGTGGCCGCTTTCATAAAGCTCGCGCGCGAGGTTGACGCCGACCTTGCCGCCGCCCGCGATCAAAATAAAGCGCGATTCATCGGTTGCGCTGTAACGCGGTCTTGAAGCGACTTTCGGCGGCGAAGGCGGAATGCGTTCCGCAACGGGCTTGCCCGCCGCAATATCAACCTGCTCGACAATCATATCAACGGCGAAAAGCGTCGGGCAGACAACTACCAGTTGCGGGTCTTCCTGAATGGCTTCGGCATGGCTCGGCTCATAGACGCGAGCGATGGCAAGCGGTACGTTATAATGAGTGCGCGCAACCTGCGCGGCCATCAGGTTGACATTGTCGTCGCGCGTGACGGCGAGCAAAAGGTCAGCTTCGCCCATGCCAGCTTCGCGCTGAGTGTCGACGTCAATGCCGTTGCCTTGAACCAGCTCGACGCCTTCGAGTTGCGATGCGCGACCCAGACGGCTTGCTTCTTTATCTACGAGGGAAATATGATGGCCTCGCTCGATGAGAGCTGCAACCGTGCGCGACCCGACCCTCCCATATCCGATGACGACGATCTTCATTGGTCTTTATTAGCGTAGCGAACGATTGGCTCAGTTACAAGCGCAAATCGGCTAACCGGAATTAGCAGCAAGCAATTAGTCGGCGCTGACCTTGTACCCTTTCGCCCGGAGTCTTTCTATTATTCGCCTGACAACATCCCTGCCCATTTGCTCCCCAATGATGAAAGACTCTTGTGTGATCTTTGGCAGGATGCTGACGACCTTCTTGCCAAGAGGTGATTCGTAGAATGCTATCAATCCCTTTATATCGTCGTGAGTGAGATACTTTTTATAGACGGGAACGATCCTGTCAACCACTTTTCCGGAGTTGAACTCATCTTTAAACCCCCTGTACATCTCTTGCAAAACGTCTTCGGGGACCTGTGACGCAGTCATTTTCAGATTCTGAAACATCTGGTCGAAAACTTGCTCTCCAATGTTATTTGCGCCAGTGAGTTCAAGCAGCTTCCGAATGTCGTCTTCAAACGTCGTGGCGCTCTTTTGTGTCGCCTTGCCGCTTCTCACTTGAGCGGAAATGCTGATGCAAAGCGAGATTAAAAGGATAAATGCAATGAACAGCTTTTGTTTTTTCACAATTCATCCTCCTCGTGGACGGCCTGATACTTTTCAATCGTTTCCGAGTGCTATAGTTACTTGCCTAATACGAAATGAGTTTTAAAATCATTTCATTTCACTCATCAGCGATCCTATAGACTTCATTGTCCGGTCTCACTGGGCGCGCAAACCACAGCGGTCGCCTCAACCCATCAGGACCCGGCGCGGGCCGCGCCCGTCGAAGCCACTCGCGATAAACTTCGCGCGAGCGCGCAGTGTCAACCATAACGTCACCGTATCTGTCTTCAGGTTGAGCGCGCTCGACACGAACCTTTTGATGCCAGCAGTGCATCCCGCTCACAGGGTCTGGATGAACCGCAAACGTCAGGTTCTGATGCACGCCGCCTTCTTTCCAAAAGATTCGCTCCGAGTCGGGGTCGTCGCTCGCAAACGGATGGACGCCTTCGACCTGCCGGAGCTTCCACCTGCCGCCTTCAATCTCTTCGATGTCGACGAGCGCCGAAGCCCATCGGTCAGTGCCTTCATCCTTCTTCGTTCGCCAGCGTCCGAGATGATGCGAGCAGGCGACGACTCCGGGCCGGATGCCTCCCGTCACCCACACGCGAATGACGAAATAACCAATCTCAGTTGTCACGCGCGCAAGGTCGCCGTTCTTGAAGCCAAGTTGCTCGGCGTCTTTCGGATTCATCCATAGCGGGTTCGTGTGCGAGATTTCGTAAAGCCATTTCGCGTTGCCTGAGCGCGTGTGAATCAGAGTCGGCAGCCGGAATGTCGGCACGAGAATATATTCGTTGTCGTCTTTATTCATCTCTCGCCAGTTGATGTGGCTGCGAGTGTAGCCGGGCAGGATGTATTCGGGCCACTTCCACTGCTTCATCGTTTTGGAATAGAACTCCAACTTGCGCGATGGCGTGTTGAATCCGCGAAGCGGTGTGCCGTCAATCATCACACCGATTGTCTGATTGCTCGCTGAAACTATTAATCCTGATTGCTCGTCAACGCGAGCGCCTTCGATTTCGGAATCGGGCACGCGCGTTTCGTGCTGGTCATAGACGTTCGATTTGACGGCGAACGCTCCCGTGCGGCGCATGTAGTCGAGCGGCGCGAGGTTCATCGCACGGGCCTTTTCGGGAAGACCGGGCACGCTGTTTTCAAAAATCCAGCGGTAGTATTCTTCAATCGTAATCTTTTCGCCCGCTCGATAGGGCGATTCAAAATGCTTGCGCACGCCAAGCTCGCCCGTCGGATCAATCCTCCACGACAATTCAATCCAGAACTCGTCTTCTTCCCATACCTCGCCGGGATTGGCTTCGTATGTGAAATTGACTGACTCGCCCGCGCGCTCTTTCAGTACGCGGCGCACAGGTTGCCGGAATGAAATCCACTGGCCCGCGTGCGTCTCCTGACTCATCAGATCATGACGCTCCGCGCCCACGCCCATCGGCAGAACGTAATCGGCAAACCATGCAGTCTCGCTCCACACAGGTGTGAGCGCCGCGTGAAGCTCTATCTTCGATTCGTCTCGCAGAACTTCAATCCAAGTGAATCCGTCAGGGTTAGTCCACACAGGGTTATAAACGCGGGTGAAGTATGCGGCCAGATGACCGCGCCCATCTTTTAGAAGATGTGGCAGCAGAAAACTCATCTCGTGATGCGCGAGTGGGTACTCGCGCGGCCACAAAGTTTCGTTCCAGACTTTTTGCGGCGCAGGTTTTGAAAACGGCGTGGCGACAAATTTGTTCCAGACGTTTGGCGACACGCCGCCCTGAGCGCCGATGCTTCCCGCGAGCACGTTTAGAAACATCAGCGCGCGGGCTACTTGCCAGCCTCCGAGATTGCCCGACGCCGCGCCGCGCCAGATGTGCGACGCGAACGCCGAACCCGCGCGGGCTATCTCGTGCGCGACTTCGATGATTGTTTTTGCTTCGACCCCGCATTCGTCCGCGGCGAATTCGGGCGTGTACTCGGAATAGATTTTCTTAATTTCTTCGATGAACGCATCGAAAGAGCAGGGAAGTTCGGGCCGCTCATTTCGCATGAACTCTTCCCAGTTGACCCACCTGCGCACAAACTCCCGATTGAAAAGATTCTCATTCAAAAGGACGTTTGCCATCGCAAGCAAAAGCGCAGCTTCCGTGCCCGGATAAGGCGAGAGCCAGTAATTCGCAACCGAAGCGGTGTTCGATAGCCGCGGGTCAATGACGGCGAGCTTTGCGCCCGCCATCTTGCCTTCGATTATTCGCTGCGCGTGCGGGTTGAAGTAGTGGCCCGTTTCGAGGTGCGAGCTTAGGAGCATAATAAATTTTGCGTTGGCGTAATCAGGCGAAGGACGGTCCGCGCCCTGCCACAATGCGTAGCCCAACCGCGCGCCGGACGAACAGATGTTCGTATGCGAGTTGTGGCCGTCAACTCCCCACGCCTGGAGCACGCGGTCAATGTATCCGTCGTGGCCGGGACGGCCTACGTGATAGACGACTTCATCGCGACGGTTTTCGATGAGCGCCTGACGAATCTTCGCGGCGAATGTATCCAGCACTTCGTCCCATGTCGTCTGTTCCCACTTGCCTTCGCCGCGCGCGCCGACTCGCTTCAATGGATAAAGAATTCGCTCAGGGTCGTTGATTTGATTGATGGTTGCGGGACCTTTAGCGCAATTGCGCCCGCGTGAGCCGGGATGAAGCGGATTGCCTTCGAGCTTGCGAATCTCGCCGCTCTCTTTGTCGACATAAGCGAGCAGGCCGCACGCGGCCTCGCAGTTGAAGCAGACTGTTGGCACAAGCGAGTAGCGGCGCTCGACTTTCTTGGGCCAGCTTTGCGCGTCGAATTCAACCCAGTCGTCCCATTTTTCAAAAGGCGGGAAGCTTGCGAGCTTTGCGCCGCCTATCGTCGCCTGCACGGGTTTGATCTCGTCTGATTGTTGCGCGTCGTTTTGCTTATCGTTTTCTCTTTGCATGGCTATAGTCTTAATCACCTGCAATCTTCAACTGAGCGGCACGGCCTGTCCCGCCTGAATCCATATGTGCTCCCACACGAGCAATCCAGCGAGCGCAAGCACTGCCGCGATGATTGCAACGGTGGCTTCCTCCGCTGCGCCGCTTGCGAATGCCAATAGCGGCACTATTGTTCCGAGTATCAGAGCGCCGCCCCAGAACAGACGGCTAAATACTCCTCTTGTGATTAGTCGCGCCGCGCGCTTTCGCTCGACGTTCTCTTCGGGCATGAACAACTCGCCCGCCATCAAGACGCCGTTCGCAACGAGCGCGCCCATCAACTCGTAATATAAAAACTGCCACGCTGGCCCGGTCAGAAAACTTCCTGAGATGAGCGATTCGGCCACGAGCACGATCAATAACACCGCCGCGCCCGCCAGTATCGCCTGCACGAGCAGGTGCAGCGGCAAAAGCAGACTGTGCCAGAAGACGCGCCCGCGTGCCTGACGGAACAAGAACGCTGAATAGATTGCCGACATCGCGGCAAACAGCGCGCCCGCCCACATCACAGGGACTTCAACCGCTCGTCGGCTCAACGGTCGCGTGAAAGCATATGGGATAATCACCCAAGCCGTGAGCAACGCGCCGTATATCAAAAGTATGTAGCCGCCAATCACGAGCCACGATTTCCATTGAGGCATCAATAGTATTCTCAGGAATCTCTCTGGCCGCTTGAGGTCGAACACCAGAAGCGCGACGGTTGCAGCAAGAAAAAAGAGCGCAATCTGCGGCGCGGCTGCGTCGAATACCCAGTGATTAAAGACGAACCCGCCGAGCATCGCAATCGCAGCAATCAGAAACGAGCCTGCGGCGATTGATTTGGTCCAGAGATAAGCAGACACCTTCCAGCCCCAAGGTCTCGCGTGCGAGATGTCGTAAGTTGTTCGCGCCTGCGCGTCGGCCTCCGCGAGCGCCTGCTCGTTCATCATCACCGAGTCCATCTGAATCTCAGACCAGAGATAACCGCTGGCGTGAGTCTGCTCGGTCGGCGTGAGCGCGGACTGATCGGCTTCGATGTAATGGAGTTTCGGAAGCGTACCGGCTTCGGGCTTTCTCACAAGCGTTTCTTCAGTTGCGATCAGGCGAGCAATCTTCGACGCGGGATCGTCCAAGTCGCCCGATACGATTGCCTGTACGGGACAGACTATCACACAGGCAGGCTCAAGATTGGCCTCGACGCGATGCGCGCAGTAGTTGCACTTTTCTGCGGTGTTCGTGTTCGGGTTGATATAGAGCGCGTCGTAAGGGCAAGCCTGCATGCATGATTTGCATCCGATGCAACGATCGCCGTCGAAATCAACTATTCCATTGTCGCGGCGGAATAATGCGGTAACAGGACAGATGGTTATGCACGGCGCGTCGTCGCAGTGATTGCAGCGCATCACAGAGAAGTAGCGGCGCGTGTTCGGGTATTCGCCTTTCTCGATGTACTTGACCCATGTGCGAAAAGTGCCGAGCGGGACTTCGTTTTCAGATTTGCATGCCACTGTGCAAGCGTGGCAGCCGATGCATTTGCGGTGATCTATTACAAAGCCGTATCTCATATCTCTTGAAGGAGGAGGGATGAACTGAAGGATGAAGAATGAGGGATGATTAAAATCTCAGATTCTGAATCTCAAAATTGGAATGAGCGATTTGATAGCTCTTTCATCCTTTATCCCTCATCCTTCATCCCTCATCTCTTCTAATACCGTCGTTCAGGCGGGTGCGGCAGGTCGAGCGCGTCCAACACGCGGTCAGCCGTTTCGCGCCCGGCGTATTTTAGGTTGTATTCAGCCGCCGCAGTCGTTCCTGGCATGCGACCCGGAACGGGAACGCCGCCAACCGCGCGGTTGCGCTGATAGACGTGGCCCGATGTTTTGGTCTTGCCTGTGCCTGCCTCGAAGACTACGTAATTAACATAGAGGTAGCTCGGATCAATGAAGCCGCCATAACGCTGCCGGTCAATCATATCGGCCTGAAGCTCAATCCATACGACGTTCGTGTTCGCTGTCTTCGCTTCATCGCTCGCCTGCTTGCGATTCAACTCTCTTCCCAGCGTCGGCTTGACGGATGCGGAGTCCTTCAATCGCTCAAAGCATCCTTCTGCGACGATGTTCGGGTAGATTGAAGACACGCTGATGTCGGATTGATAGCGCACGACAAGCACAGGAATGAGCGGCTTGTCGTCTTTCGGTTTTGCCGGTTCAATAGGCGGTTCATCTGTTTTCGGCGGGAGCGGATCGGGCGACGCTGGCCGCTTGGGAATGCGGCGACCCGATTGCGCTTGCGCGACATTTGAAACGCTTGCGACAAACAACGCGCAAAGCAACAATACAATCAGGCGCGAAGCCGCAGAGAATCTTTTCGATTGCATAAAACAAAACTCCTTATCGAAGGGTCGCATTGCACGGGCCGGACTATAATTGCGCAAATCAAATTCCCGCTCCGCCGCTGAAGTAGCCTTCGCGCCAGTGGCGAACGCGCGAGCTGCGCGGGCTGTAGGTGTTGAGCACGGAAAGCGGCGGCGCGTAACAATGCAGCGTCACCATGTCGCGGCGTTCGGGCTGGAGATTCAAAAGCTGATGAATGTCGGGAACGTCCGCCCCGGTTATCGCGCCCGGTCCCCACTTGAATGTATTGTACGGATGAACGCGGCCTTCCGCCGCGCGCTCGAACAGGGTTTCTGTGAGCAGCCCCTCGAATACCATCACAACGCCTACCGATCCGCCGTGATCGTGAATCGGCGTGCGCTGGCCCGAACGCCAGCACAGCAGAAGCAATTCGGCGTAAGGGCTTCGGGCGATCAGGTTGCGGGCGTACCTGCGCGGCGTGAACATTCGATAAGGCTCATAGTCGCGTTGGCGCATGAGGAGCTTTGAAAACCATTCTTTGATTTCATCGAGCGAAGGTACGCGCGTGAGGTTATGGATTATGTCTGCGACTTCGCCAAGCGTCAGATCGCTTGATGGAATTGATATGGCCGGTCGAGCGATGGTGTGCGTGTCTGTTACTCGCATAATTATCCCTGCCGATTAAGCATCCTTTTTTGGTGGAGCAAAAGTCGAATCTGATTGTCGCCAGCCTTCGATCAGCCGCGCAAACTGAAGATGAAATAAAGTTGCATGGCGACAGGTTTAGTCTACACCAGCGACTTGCCTTGTCAAGCAAACGGTCTGGCTTGAATCAAGCCAACCTTGATGCCTGACTGAATTGCGCGAGCGTACCGCTAAAGCCATCCCTTCAATTTGAAATAGGCAAGCATGACGATTGATATGACGAGTAGCCCCGCGGTCGTATACCATATCCCGTTCGGGTCTTTTAGCAGCGGCATGTATTCGAAGTTCATCCCGAAATATCCCGTCACCAGCGTCAGCGGCAGCATTATCGTCGCAAGTATAGTCAGCCCTTTGACTATGTCATTCGTGCGGTTGGCCATCTGCGTAAGGTAAATGTCGAGGCTGCCCGTGAGCAGGTCGCGGTAGGTCTCGGTCAACTCCATAGCGCGCACGCAGTGATCGTAAACGTCGCGGAAGTAAATGCGCATGTCCTGATGAATCAGCGGCGTCTCGTCTCGAATGATCAGATTCAATAGCTCGCGCTGCGAAGATACCGCGCGGCGAAATTGCAGCAGCCCGCGTTTGAGCTGAAAGATCGTCTCAAGCAGTTTCGCGGTCGGATGAATGAGAAGCTCGTCTTCGACTTTGTTTATCGTGTCGCCGATTGATTCGAGCGTCGGCAGGTAACGATCAACGACTATATCAATGATCGTGTGAAGCACTTGATCGGGGCGACTCAGGTGCAGGCCGTTTCCGGCAAGCCGCCGCTCAATCTCTTCTACGGCTTTGCTCGGCCCGAAGTGAACTGTGACTATATAGTCTGGCCCGACGAAAGCGTCTATCTCGCGGACGCGAAGCTCGCACGGCGCTTCTGAAAAATGGGTCGAGTTGATGATGATGAACGTGTGGCCGTCGAAATAATCGAGCTTTGCCAGTTGAATCGTGTGACGACAATCTTCAACCGAAAGCTCGTGAAATCCATAACGCGCCGCGAGATCGTCGAGCGCGCTGCTCATCGGGTCATCAAGATCGAGCCAGAGCAGGCCGGGCAAATCTAAAATCGTGCGCAATCCCGGCGCTTCCGTGCCTGTGATGGGATGAGTTATTGCTTCGCTCATAAGCAGCGGTCAATGGTCAGCAGTCAGTGGTCAGTTGAAAAAGCCGGATACCCTGAAATAGGCTCCAGGAGCCAGTTTCAAGCCAGCCGCAATTCTTTTAGCTGACCGCTGTTTTTACCTTCTGCGCTTGACGGGGCGGCTCGCTCGTCGCTTGGGGCGCGCTTCGGCAATTGCCGCCTTCGCTTCATCCGATGTGGTGACAGGCTCAGGCGGCGTGCCCGCTGGCGTTGTCTGCGTCGCCGCGAGGTTCACTTTGTCGAGCTTCACGCCGTAGTCAATTGCAATCAGGAAAAGCAGCACGCTTATCCCGATGGTCATTAGCCAATATCCTAAGCCGAACCAGCCTTTATAAACTATGAATACGATGATGCCGCCGACCACCGCTAAGAATATGAGTCGAGGCAGAGTAAGCTGCCCGCTTTTAATTACCTTATCTCGTTCTGCCATGGATTAATCTCCCGGATAGTCAAATGGACGAATAATTATGCTGGCTGCGCTCGATGTTTGCAACCTTAGAATTAAAAGTTTAACGGCGCAACTTGTCGCCTCACGATAGCGTGAATATCGCAAAGACCGCAACGCCAATAAGCGCGGCCCCGACCGCAGCGTATTTGAAATAATGCGTGGGCCAACCGTGAATGCGCCCGCCTACGAACTTGATCGCCGCGCATTCGGCTGTCCACCTGAAACAGCGGCTCGCGCCGAGCGCGACCAAAAACAACGGCAGATTCATGGCCATCAGCCCCGCGCTGAGACTCGCGATGCGAAATAGCCCGGTTGTGATCGCGGCAAACATCACGAAGGCGATGCCCCATCCGCTGTTGAGCCATTCGCCTGCGCTCGCCCATTGCGCTTCGGCTCCGTAGTAGGCAATTAACGGCTGGCCGATTGATTGAAAAAAGAGTCGGCCAATCATATAAAGCGCAAACGCGCCGACTATTGAGCCGACCGTTGCCGCGAGCGCGAACCGCAGCCACTTGCGCGGCGCAGCCGTCACAAGCCCGACCAGTATCAGCGCGTTCGGCAGCGGCGCAACGGTGCAGCCCGCAAGCTCAAGCAGGAAGACCAGCCGCGTGCCGCGCGGATGCTCGGCCACGCGCACGGCATTTGCGCGAGCTTTATCAACCCAGCAACGCAGATTCATGCGTTGAATGAAACTCATCAACAGCCTTTTGAATTATTCTTTGAGCTTGAGCCGATCTTTTTTGCGTGTCGGTCGCGCTCGGCGCATGAAAATAGTATCACTGGAAGCAGGCTGCGGCTAGGAAAGAGAAACAATCCGAAGTCCGGAGTCCGATGTCCGAAGTCGAGAATTTATCACAGCTTGAGACAGAATCATCAAAACTGTTTTTTGACTTCGGACATCGGACTCCGGACTTCGGACTCGGATGTCATTGCTCGGCGCCGATTCTCATTGCATAGAACGAACGCCAGACGAAAATTAGCGACACGATGAAAAACGCTGCGGCTAGAACAAAACCAATCGTATCGCCCTGTTGATCCTTCAGACTGACGGCAAGCTCTACGGCCAGCAACCCGAAGAGCGTCGTAAACTTAATGACCGGATTCATAGCAACAGACGACGTATCCTTGAACGGGTCGCCTACAGTGTCGCCCACGACCGTTGCCGCGTGAAGCTCGGTGCCTTTCTGCTTCAACTCGACTTCAACAATCTTTTTTGCGTTGTCCCACGCGCCGCCCGCGTTAGCCATGAAGATAGCTTGATAGAGTCCGAAGACCGCTATCGAAATCAGGTAGCCGATGAAGAAAAACGGCTCGACGAACGCGAACGCAAGCGACGAGAAGAAGACCGTGAGGAAGATGTTGAACATTCCCTTCTGCGCGTACTGCGTGCAAATCTGCACGACTTTCTTGCTGTCTGCGACCGACGCCTTTTCGACGCCTTCGAGTTTGATGTTTGCCTTGATGAACTCGACTGCGCGATATGCGCCAGTGGTCACGGCCTGCGCCGACGCGCCCGTGAACCAGTAGATGATCGCGCCGCCCGTTATCAATCCGAGCACGAATGGCGCGTGCAAAAGCGACAGGCTTTCTTTATTCGTCGTCAACCCGTTCGTGAGCGCCATGATGATCGAAAAGATCATCGTCGTAGCCCCGACCACTGCCGTTCCGATTAGCACAGGCTTGGCCGTCGCCTTGAAAGTGTTGCCCGCGCCGTCGTTTTCTTCGAGCAAATGCTTGGCCCGATCAAAGTTCACGTTGATGTTGAAATCATTCTTCACTTCGTCTTTGACGTTCGGGACCTGCTCGATGAGCGAAAGCTCATATACAGATTGCGCGTTGTCCGTGACCGGCCCGTAAGAGTCAACGGCTATCGTCACCGGTCCCATGCCTAAGAAGCCGAACGCTACGAGGCCGAATCCGAACACGGGCGCGGCGAGCGGGTTCACCATCAATGCGCCGAGTCCCGCGCCAGCCTCCGCACCCAAAGTGGTGAAGTAGTAGGCGATAGCCATTAGAATTACGATGCTGATGCCGAGCCAGTAGGCCGAGAAGTTGCCTGCGATGAAGCCGGAAAGAATATTGAGCGAGGGGCCGCCTTCCTGCGACGAGGTGACCACCTCTTTGACGTGGCGCGATTCTGTCGAGGTGAAGACCTTGACGAGTTCAGGAATGATTGCGCCCGCAAGCGTACCGCACGAGATAATTATCGAGAGCTTCCACCACAGCGTCTCATCTCTGCCAAGCGTGGGAATTATCAGGTACGAGGCCACGAACGTCAGCACAATCGAGATGGCTGAAGTAATCCAGACGAGCGATGTGAGCGGCGCTTCAAAATTCATTTCGTCTGAGGTCACGTAGCGCGCTTTCGAGATTGCGCCATTGACGAAGTAAGAAACCGCGCTCGCGACGACCATTAGAATTCGCATAACGAATATCCAGACGAGCAGTTGAACGGCTACGGTTGCCTGATCGCGCACGCCGAGCAGTATAAATGTTATAAGCGCGACGCCCGTCACGCCGTAGGTTTCAAACCCGTCCGCCGATGGGCCTACGGAGTCGCCCGCGTTGTCGCCAGTGCAGTCGGCTATCACGCCCGGATTGCGCGCGTCGTCTTCTTTAATCTTGAAGACTATCTTCATCAGGTCGGAGCCGATGTCTGCAATCTTTGTGAAGATGCCGCCCGCAATTCTCAATGCCGCCGCGCCAAGGGATTCGCCGATGGCAAAGCCGATGAAGCACGGGCCTGCGTAATCGCCCGGTATGAAAAGCAGTATGCAGAGCATGATGAAAAGCTCGACGCTGATTAACATCATGCCGATGCTCATCCCTGCGCGCAGCGGAATTGCATAGATTGGATAAGGTTTGCCTTCGAGGCTTGCGAATGCGGTGCGCGAGTTGGCGAAGGTGTTGACGCGGATGCCGAACCACGCGACGCCGTAGCTGCCGCCTATGCCGATGAGGCTGAAGAGCAAAATAACGGGAAGTGTTATGCTCAAGGGCTTGCCCGGCACGGGCGCAAGCACGCCGAAATACAAGACGATTATCGCCGCGATGAACGCCCACAGGATCAGGATGAACTTGCCCTGTGTTATAAGATAGGTTTTGCAGGTTTCGTAGATAAGCTCCGAGATTTCGCGCATAGCTCGATGCACGGGGAGCTTCTTCAGATTCATGTAAATCGCAAGCCCGAACATCAGGCCGAGAAAACATATAATAAGCCCGTACAACAGTAGCGAGTGGCCGTCGACTCCGAGAAATTCTACCCTCGAAAGATCGGGCAGTTTAAGGCTCGCCTCGCCGCCGTGTTGCGCGGCTGCAAACGCCTGCGAGGGCTGCATCGCGATTATGGAGAGGATTGCGAGCGCGGCCATCGCGATTAAGCGGCGCGAGGCCCGCGCGCCTTGTTTAAGTGTTCTTAGAATGCCGATTCCGAAAACGGGATCAGTTTTCATAACGTTCTGTTTTTCACTCCTTTTTAATCGGGATCCGGTTAGAGAATCGTGAGCTTTCCCAAAATCCCGAATTATGAATGGTTGTAAGAATTCCTGATTCTCAAAGAAATTTGAGCCGCGTCAGGACTATACTTTTCTGTGGAGTCCACCGCACAGATACGAAATGCGCGCGCACGGCAAAGCAAGCCTTATAGCATATCGCGGAGAGCATGAGCAAGTAAGTTGATTCCTAGACCAATGCCGTTATGCTTGTGCGCAAGGCTATTAAGCCAATTGGAGATATACCCGTGAACGAATTGATCTTTATTGTAGAGGAGGCTTCTGAAGGGGGCTACATCGCCCGCGCGCTTGGCGAAGCGATTTTCACAGAAGCCGATGACCTGGCAGACCTTCACGAGCAAGTCCGCGATGCGGTCTTGTGTCACTTCGATGATGGCAAAACGCCCAGGATTATACGATTGCATTTTGTGCCCGACGAAGTCATTGCAATATGAAAATCCCGCGTGATCTTTCAGGTGAGGAGCTTGCCAAGGCGCTGAAAAGACTTGGCTACCAGATCACACGTTAAACCGGAATCCATATTGCGGCTGACGACAACTGAATGTGGAGAGCATCACGTTACCATGCCGAGGCACGACCCGCTACGAATAGGCACACTTGCAGGTATTCTTGAGGAAGTCGCAAACCATTTTCAATTGAATCGAAATGAATTGATCGCGCGTCTGTTTACGGGCAAGCGATAGGTTACGGTCTTTCACGAGCAGTGCCTATTATTTCCTGAATTCTAATCATATCACTCAACAGCGCGTAGGCCGTTTGCTCAACGCCGGGATCGTTTTCAAAAATCGCAAGCTCGCCCATTAAATCCGTCTCAAGCACAAGCACATTTGAAGTGCCGCGCACCGAAGCAATCGCGGAAGCCATCGGCGCGCGTTCGGGCGCGACTTTGATAGCGAGGCCTGCGCTTGTAGTTTCTGCGCGGGCAACTAATCGTATCGCGAAGCCTTCGCGTGCGGCCTCCTTGAGATCATCAATCGTGATGTTGCGGATGCCTGTTGGATGAACGTCTTTCGGGCGCAGGTCGGCGTTCATCAAAACGTTTGCAATCGCGACCGCTTTCACGGCTGCGTCCCATCCGTCAATGTCGTAATCAGCATTTGCTTCAGCCACGCCCATGCTTTGGGCTATCTTGAGCGCATCATCGAACGGGCGGCCACGCTCCATCTCGGTAAGAATGAGGTTTGTTGTGCTATTGAGCACTCCATAAAAGCCTTTCACACGAGCGGCTGGCAGACAGTATTCAGCGAGATTAAAAATTGGAGCGCCGTCCATCACCGTGCCTTCAAATCGAAAGCTCACGTTGCGCTCATCGGCCATTGATTTCAATTCGCGGTAAGCGAAAGCTACGGGGCCTTTGTTTGCGGTGACAACGTTGATGCCGCGAGCGAGCGCGCCGCGAATGTGACTGACGGCAGGTTCGCCATCTTCGGCGTTGAGCGGCGAAGTTTCAAAGATTATGTCCGCGTCGCATCGCTCGATTACCTCAAGCGAGTTTGCGGCGGGCAAATCGTCTTTGAGAGTTGTGAGATTTTCGCCGCGCTCGACTGATGCGACAGCTTCGTTGAGGTCAATGTTTGAGGCAAGTATGCAGCCGTGATTTCCTGTGGCGATAGCCGTCGCGCGCCAGTTGATGTCGTATTGCTCGGCGAGAATCGCTCGGCGTTCATCGAGCATCCGCGCAAACGCTCGCGCCACGTTGCCGAACCCTACGAAAGCCAGTTTCAGTTGCATCCATTTTATTCAACACATAGGCACAGAGAACATTTTTGAATAAAACTCCGTGACTCCGTGCAATTCTCCGTGTCTCTGTGGTTTCAAAGTATTTCCGATATGAACTCGCTGATTAGTTGTAGCCCTTCGCGCAGGTAATCAACGTTCGAGCCGAAGCCGATTCTCAGGTACTTGCCCATCCGAAAGTGCTCGCCCGGAACGATCAGCACGCTCTTTTCTTTGCGCAATCGCTCGACCAGTTCAAGCGAATCAATGTCGAGGTTATAGCGGAAATAGCCAATCGCTCCGGCGCGCGGCGCGATGTGCGTAAAGACTGCCCCGTGACTTGCGGCCCAGTCGTGCAGCACTGGATAGTTCGCCTTCAAGATATTCCGTGTGCGCTCAAGGAATCGTTCGCGGTTTTCTGGCCTGAGCGCAATGCGAGCCAGCAGATCACTTGCCGGGCCGGGTCCGATAGTCGTGTAGTCGTGATAAGCCCACGCTCGCGCGACTAGCTCTGGCGTTGAGACTATCCAACCGATGCGCAAACCCGGCAATCCGTAAGCCTTCGACAAGCCGCTCGTGATGATTACACGGTCGTAGCGGCCCCAGAAGCTCGGCGTCGGTCGCCGGTCGAGCTCCGCGCCGCGATAGACTTCATCAACCAGAAGCCATGCGCCCGCGCGACGAGCCGCGTCAACGATTCGATCCATCTCGTCTTCAGAAAGAATCGCGCCCGTTGGGTTGTTCGGGCTGCAAATACAGATGAGCTTTGTGCGCGATGAAATAACGCGCTCAAGAGAATCGAGTTCGGGCGACCAGTTGCGTTCTTCGACGAGATGAAGCGGATGGACTTCGGCTCCGAATCCGCGCAACAGCCCCCATAGCTGCATATAGTTCGGGAGCATCATTACGGCTTCGTCGCCCGGCTCCGTGAGCATCCACGCGACGAGGAAGTTCGCTTCGGCTGTGCCCGTCGTGACAATGACATTTTCTTCCGCAGCGCCCTCATAGATTGCCGCGACTGCGCGCCTAAGCTCAGGCGTGCCGTTAGATTGGCTGTAGCCGAACTCGATGCGGGAAAACTCTTCGCGGTCACGTTCATCAACGAGCAGGTCGGCGAGCGCGACCGGATGCACGCCGCTTTCCGAGAGGTTCACGCGCACGATGTTTTCCCATGTGGATTGCATGCGCTCCATTTCAAAAGTTTCAAGTTTCATTATTGATAACCTCGCAAATCCGATTCGGCGTAATCGCAGATCAACCCTTCAGCATCTTTTTCGAGGAATGCGTCTCGGTTGAGCCATATTCTGATGCGTCCATCTTCCGATTCGCACACGATGTCATCGTAACGAACGTAATTGCCCGTGAGCTGGCCATACTCGTTGAAGATGTACGGCGGGATCAAATGTCGAATCTCGTTAAACGTGATAATCAAAAGTCGCCTCCGATGTTGTGATAGTGTGACAGAATAAATTACCCGGACACGAGGCGCAAGCTGGCAGCTTCTTTGCTATAATCGCTGCTCAAAACGCAGGAGGAAACGATGAAACTCTTATCAATGAAGTTGAATGATGAAGACCGCGCGGGCATTCTAATCAACGATGAAGTCCTCGACGTGACGCGCTTCATTGAAATCGAAGAGGCGAATGCCGGGCAGATCGCGGCTGATGTTTATTGGGGACAGGCTGAGCCTGCGAAGGGCGCGTATCGGGACGCGCTCGATATTTACCTGCAAGGCGCAAGCTGGTTGCGCCGCATCCTTGAGCGCGCCCAAAGCAGCGAGATTTTCATCAAAGAACTTCGCGAATCAAATGCGCTCGTGCCGCTCGAACGGACAAAACTGAATCCGCCTGTGCTCGCGCCTGGAAAAATTCTCGCAGTCGGATTGAACTACGCTGCGCATGCGGCGGAGCAGAACGCCAAACTGCCTGAATTCCCGCTCATCTTTTCAAAATGCGTGACTGCATTGATTGGTCCTGACGACAAGATAATGCTGCCGCGCATCAGCGATATGATTGATTACGAGGCCGAGCTTGCCGTTGTAATCGGAAGGGAAGCGAAGAATATCCGCGCCGAGCGCGCTTACGAGTACGTCGCGGGCTACACGATAATGAACGACGTGACGGCGCGCGACCTCCAGCGGCGCGAGCGCCAGTGGACTCGCGCGAAGGGATTAGACACATTCGCGCCGTGCGGCCCGTGGCTCGTGACTGCGGATGAGATAATGGACCCGCACGCGCTCAATCTTGAGCTTCGCGTGAACGGAGAAGCCAGACAACGCTCCAACACATCGGATTTGATATTCAAGATTCCTCAGTTGATTGAATTCATCACCGAGGATTTGACGCTCCGCGCCGGAGATATAATCTCGACCGGCACGCCGTCGGGCGTCGGCGTCTATCTTGAGCCGCCTGTATTTCTGAAAGCCGGTGACAGTATCGAAATCACCATCGAGCGCATCGGCAGCCTCAAAAACGAAACCGCTGGCCCGCAAGATTAAGGCGCAGTTAGATCCGTGCGAATCCCAATCCTTGCGCCGGGCCGAACCTGCTCGCCGGGGCAGATGAACTCAACCTTGTACCACGCGCTGCGCGGCGCGCGGAACTGAGCCGTCTTGTTGGCCAGTAATATAGCCTCGCCAGTCTTGGTACGCCGAGCAATGGCCGCACGCTGTGGGAGAAGCGTTCTTAGCCGAAAACAGTCGCGCATCGCGCGCGCCGCAGACGGGGCAGTCCGAAGTGATGTTTGCGCGACCAAACATGGCCTCGAAGAAGAGATAAGCGTAGATGATCGCGCCAAGCCCGATGATCCCGAAAAAGAGAGCGCCGAAAAAATGGTCGCCTATCCCGCTGCGAATCGCGCGCATGAACCACCACGCAACGAACAAAAGAACCGGCAGGCTTACCGCTCCGAAGATGGCAGCAATGGTTCCGCCGTTTTTCGAAAAGTATTCGCGATATGTCGAACGGCGACCCGTTACGCGCGCTCCTGAGAATCGGGCTTGTGAAGACACCGTGAGACCTCCGCTAGCTCGCGTGAGAGTTTCTCATACTCTTTCTCACTTCGCGGTCCAAGTGGTGAAGTCCTTAAAGACCACGCGCTTGAGTGCGCACTCGATCTTGGTCGTGCCGGGGTAGAGAAAACTTTCATCGTCGTAGGTCTTTCCCTTTTCGATGGGCTGGCGAACCGAGCGGACAATGTTCTGCCAAATGATCGTTTCTGTTGAGACGTTCCCCTGATCGTCGAGGTAGCGGACTTCTATGTCAACCTGCTCAATGGGCTTTTCAGTGTTCACCTTGATTCTGTAAGCGATGTGTTGTTTATCGGGTGCGATGCCGAGGCAGGTGAACTCAACAGGTTGCTCATCTGTTTTAGCTGCAGCCGCCGATTCTGTTTGCGGTGCTGTGCTGGCTTTCGCCGCCTGGTTGGTTGATGCGGCTGAATTGCTGACCGATCCATTCCCGTTTTTCCCGGCGCAAGCCGAAAGCAATGCCAGGCTCGCTATCGTTACGATCATTAATCTCATAGTCGTCTCTCCTGAAGACTCATTGCGCGAATCCCATTATTCTCAACGAACAGCAGCGCCCGGCTAACGTGGCCGCATACCGCTGATGAGATTGCGAAGCCCGCTATGAATCACGTAGCGTCCGTAAGCTTTGCCAAATTGCGGACCGGCCACCATCAGAGTACAAGTGTCATCCTTCTTGTCTTGAGCGAACCGCACAGCTTCCACACTGCTCCAGACTTCGTATGGCCCGCTCTCTTTATCGGGTTCGAGTCCAAAATCTTTGCAGGCAGCCTCACGAAGTGCGCTCCACTTTGCCGCGCAGTCCTGAAACCTCAACTCAACTCCTTCAATACGAGCCCCCTTGCGCACAAGGCGAACCAGAGCTTTCTCGTTATATGCCTCAATCCAGTCATCAATGTTCGAGCATACCTCAAAGCCCTCTTTGCCCTCCCACTCTTGCCACTTATCACACTTTGCCCCCAGTTTCGATGCGGCCTGCATTGCATCGTCGCCCCACTTCACGCCGAGTATTCCACCGGGCTTTAACTTATAGCTCTGAGGCCCTATCAACGCTATAAACAGCGCCCAAATGATAATCGCGGCTTTCATATTTTTTCTATTCGGCTAAGGGGAGTTTGGCGTAAGAGTGACACTATTTGGATTTTGATGCAAGCCTGAAATGACGCCTGTCGCTTTGCTGATTCACTTCGAGTTGTTCTCAGGCGAGATGGGCCGCTTTCGATTCTATCTGGCCCGTAAGTAGAGCGGGTGCGGAAGCGATTATTCCTTTTCCCTGTTGGCTGGAAGCTTGCGATAAATCTCCTGCGGGTCGGATGACGCGGGCATAGTTTCAGCGACCATATAGTCGGGAATTTGAATATAGATTGTATCGCCGAGCGAATTGATTCGTGGGATTTGCCACACAATTCCATTCCACGTGGCGAGGTCGAATGATTCTGGGTCATCCGGCGCTCCGCGAACTCTGATCCAGGCTTTCTGACCTTTGTTCATCGCAGCTCAACCGCACCTTTGCTCGCTTCCAACTGTGCCATTAGCTTCCACGCTTAAAGGGGCTGAAGGAGCAATTACAAGTTGCCACACTTGGCAGGCGATTTCAAGAGATTGAGCTGATGAGCTTCACACACGTAAGAATTGCTGGATTGCCGATCCGAAGTCCTTGATATAGACAGCAGGGTAAAGCTGCGAGTGCAGCTCGCGGAATTCAAACATGGAGATCCTATGGCCGGTCCGCAAATCGCGTCAGGCGGATTTCAGCTTCGGCCTGACGCGATTGCGGTACTTGATGCACTGCTCAAGCACGCGGCGGTATTCCTCGACGTCAACGTCGCGCTCGCAACAAAACAACATCAGCATCCCATCGTCGCGGAAATTGCCGTCCCATTCAATGACCTGCTCGTCCGTCCACGACGGGTCGTACTGCTGCATCTTCTCATCGTCCATACGGTCGAAATAGGCTCGCAGGTTAACGCCGGTTTCATCCATCGGCTCATCGGTCGGCTCTTGCTCGAAATTCCAAATCGGCTGTTTCATATCAGTATTCGCACAACTCGCTATGAACAGAAAATCGTTTGACGTTCTTGAATCCTTCGCTCTCATGGCACTCGGAACATATCGCCACGCGAAGTATCCGGCGATGCTTCAAGCTCGAATTTCCGTGAATCTGATGACAGCTCAGGCAGGTTATCGCCTCGTTACCGTAGAGCGCAACATCGCGCACGTTAAGCCAGATGTGCCGCTCGCCCGGACCCATCTTTTCGTCGTCGGCCTTTGACCAGTCTACTTCCAAATCCTGAAACAGGTTGTCGCCCGCGACGAAATTGTTCGGATAAGGCAATCCGGTCGAGCGCGAGCGGCTGCCGCGTAGGTGGCACTGCGCGCACAGCGACGTGATGAGCTTCGCGCCGTTGCGCCGTTTCTTTGATAGCAATATGAGCGAAGTGTCGTTCGAGTGGTCCACGTTCACGTCGCCATGACAGACGTAACAATCAATCCCGAACGCTGTAAAGGTCTTGTCGGCTGCGTTGATGCCTGTGGCGTGGCAACCGGCGCAGCGATTGGCGAATTTATCTTTGTCCCAGACCAATTTGTCGCCGTCAATAATCTTCGTCGCCTGCCCGCTTTCGCCTAGAACAGCTTGCGCGTTCAGGATGGCGAATTTACCGTAGCCTTCTTTTTTCAAAAAGCGCACACGGTGGCGGCTGCCCATGAAGAACTCGACCTGCTTTGTTATGGAAGCAAGCGACGGTTGAGCTTCGAGTATTTTTACCATCTCAGGCGCATCTTCGCGCTGGCGAACTGTTAAAGCGTGCGCGTTCTTCTGCCAGGTCGCGCCCACGCCATAGCGATGGCAAAACAGGCATTCATCGCCCTGAACATAATTGGGCAACGGCTTGCTGACGTGATTGCCGCCCCAGTCTTTCGGGTCGAGACGCTTCTGCTCAGCTTTGTTCTGTGAATCCTGTCCGCTCGCCCGCCCTCCGAATGAAAAAACAAAGAGCGTGGCCATCGCAACGAAGATGACCGCAAGCTTGGCGTTAAAGGTTAACGAGTTGTTGTTGAAATATCGGGACATCTGTTTCTTTACATTGCTCGATGCGCGATGATCTCAAGTCACGGTCTGAAATTCAAAACTGGTTCTTTGCGTTTACCTCCGCCACTTCGACCTTATCTCTAAACGTCAGCGCGCACCCAGCCATAAGCCGCGTTGCTGCGCTGCCCGCCGCGATCTATGTAAGCCATCTTCAACTTCTCAAGCGCGTCCGCCGGGAGCGCCTTGCGCTTGGCTTTGATGTCAATGTTGTACAGCCGCGCGGCGTTCAGGCTGAATATCTTCGCCTTGTCCTCTTTCGTCAGCTTCTTGTAGCCGAACTTCTCGCACAACTCGTCGCTGATCTGGAATCGCTTGAAGGCGTCAATGCTCCACTGTGGCGACCCCCACCACAGGCAGTCCGTGCCCCAGATGACATGGTCTGCGCCGTAGTACTTCAGATTCTTGCCCATGCCGTGCATGCACATCTCAGGGTGAACGACAGCGAGCGTGTTAAAGAAGCTGCCGATCTCGCAGTAGACGTTATTCATTTGCGGGTTGCGCCGCTTGATGTCCATCAATATGCGGTGCCACTCGAAATCGCCCGTCGTCGGGTCGTAATTATTATGATCTTTGTCCAGCCAATCTTCATTGGGCGCAGAACGCGGCTCGTTTTTGCCGTGCTTGAGCGCCGAGTGATAGATGACAAAGTTGAAGTCGGGATTGCGGAGCGCGGCCTTCTCTACGTCTTTCGGATTAGCCAGATGTCCGAGCGTGCGCGACTGGTACGAGTAGCCCTTGTGAACGCTGATAAGCTTCAGCCCGCGCTTGCGCGACTCTTCGATGAACCACTGCGCGTTATCGTCGTCGAGTTGAAAGCCATTGCCGGAACGGCCCGGATCGGTGTGGCAGTACCACTTCCACGAGCTTATGCCATAAACTTTAAGCTCGCGCTCCATCTGTTCGAGGCACGCCGCCTTGTCAATCTGGTTCTTTGCTCTGTCCCAGTAATGATTCGGCGCGAGGTTGCCCTGATTCAAAGCGCGCTGCGAGCCTGCGAGATCGTTAATCTGCTTGCGAGCTTCGTACATCACCCAGCTAGGCAATATACGGCCTGCCGTTCCCGGAGTGCGCGCCGCGCCTTCGAGCACCTTGCCGTTTGCGTCGCGCAACTCTTCTTTGCCGGGCACGCCCGATATGACCACCATAGCCGTCTCGCTGTCGAAGAACATCTCTTTGACGAAATTCTTGAAGCTATAGGCTTCGGCATCGGCTTTGAGCTGGAATCCCATGTTCTTGACGAATTCCGCGTCGCGAAAGCCTGGGATGGCCAGCCCGTTAGTGAAGTGCGCCTGGATGTCAATGATGAAATACTCGCCCTTCGGCCACCGCTCGTCGTATGCCGCAGGCTCCCATGTTTCGGCTTCGTCAACGTCCCAGTAGTTTTTGCCGTAGGCGATGTTTGAAGCGAGAAAGCACGTGGCCAATCCCATCGTGCTGCGCATGAAGTCGCGGCGCTTCATGCCAAGCTTCTTCGCGCGCACCTCAGACAACTCGCCTATCAAGTGCTCAACGCGTTTCTGTTTTTCGTTTTGCGGGCGCGGCTCGAACTCTTCGTTCGACACGACCTGCGTGGGCATCGGTGAATCAACGCCTTTCTTCCAGTCTCTGATGGCCTTGCGAATCCACATTGCTGACAGCTCCTCTCGGAAATTGTTTGGTGTTGATAAGACGGCAGGTAGTCGAACCACTCTATCATCACATTACAGCCTGCGCTTCAACTGCGCGTAGAATATACGACGCGTCGCGTGTGAGCAAGCTGAAATCTTAGTCCTTTCGCAATGGCAGAGCGGTGATGGGTCACGGCTTTACGCGCACACGATTGTGGCAAATCGCTTGACAAGAACAGTCGGTCAGTCGTATAACCTTGCCGCTTCATATAAACCTTAAATGTGGGGCTGCGGCGCGTTTCCGCGCTTGAAACAATTTGCTCTATTCTTGTTCAGGTATTCCCGGCTATCAGCTCAGATCGAAGCCGGATAGTTTGAGTTATACCGCTTCTGGTCTCGTCGCGAGCCAGAACAATTCCCACTATTGTCCTCATTGCTAAACAGCGGGTCATCTGGTGGCCGTTGATTTGATGGGCCACACAGAAGCTCTGATGTCACAAGGGATGCGCGAAACGGGTTCATAGCGCAGCCCGATTCGCGCCATCTCGATAACCGAATGCCAGCTTTCACCGGAGGACAATTATGAAAAGAAGAATCTCTCCAATCATTTTCACCTGTGCATTGGTATTGGCGCAGTCGCTCCCGGCTTTTGCTCAGGCCGACGCCGCAACTGCTACGATGAAAGGCACAGTCGTTGACCAGAACGGCGCCGTCGTCGCGGGGGCGTCTCTTACCGTTAAGAGCCTGGATAAAGGCATCAGTCGCAGGGTGCGCACTGATTTGGAAGGCTCGTATCAGATTCCGTTGCTTCAACCCGGAGCTTATGAGCTGCGCGTAGAGGCTACGGGATTTGAGACTAAGGTCGTCAAGAGCATCGAGCTTACTGTCGGGCAGGTGCTCGTCTACGACGTTCAATTGCGCGTCGGCTCGCTCGCCAGCGAAGTTGTTGTAACGTCTGACGCTCCCGTCATCGAAGTGGAAAGGACTCAGCAGGCAAATACCATCAACAAAATCCAGGTCGAGAACCTTCCCAACATCGGACGTGACTTCACCGCCTACGTATTCACCCTGCCCGGCGTTTCAAGCTCGAATGCGCCCCGCGCGCAGAATCCCGGCTTCACGTTCGGCTCTTCCGGGTTTTCGATAGGCGGGAGCAACGGGCGCAACAATCTTGTCACGCTCGACGGCGGCGAGAACGAATATGGGTCGGGGCAGCTAAGGACTAATATCAGCGTCGAGGCGATACAGGAGTTCCAGGTCAATCGCAATGCCTTCGCCGCCGAGTACGGGTTCACCACAGGCACGGCCATCAACGTCGTCAGCAAGGGTGGCACGAATGAGCTTCACGGCAGCGGCTATCTGTTCTACCGCTCGCAGAAGACATCGGCGCGGAACTTCTTCAACATCGGGCCGAAGAAGGCGTTCGATCAGCGCGTCTTTCCGGGCGGAACGCTCGGCGGGCCTATCAAGAAGAACAAAGCATTCTTCTTCACCTCCTACGAGCACCTCAAATCCGATTCGGCGCGGTTCCGCAGCTACACAGATAGCCCGCTGGTTCAAAGGCCAACCGATGCGCAGTTGGCTTATCTATCTCTGCTGGCCGCTTCGACCAACCCGAACATACAGCGCATAGGGGCAAACCTTCGCGCGGCGCTCACGACCACAAATTATCCTTCGAGCATGAAGCTGCTCAGAGAGAACGAGGGCAATATCAACGCGCCTGATCGGCTCAATAGCTGGACGACGCGGCTCGATTATCAGATCAGCAATAAGAATTATCTGACCGGGCGCTTTTCGCTCACGCATAACGACACGGACAACCTGCTCGAATCAAACACGGGAGCGCCGAGCGCGAGCACTGTGCTGATCTACCGCGACTATACGGCGGTGGGAAGCTGGGGCCACACCTTCAGTCCGAGCGTGCTCAATCAACTGCGCGTCCAGTTCGTCCCGAATAACTCGGCCAGGACAGTTCCGAAAGCGCCCGAATCAACATCGCTGCTGATTCAAGGGCTGGGCAATTTCGGGCGGGACTTTGCCGCGCCTTTCAACACGTTTCAGGATCGCTACCAGTTCGAGGACACCCTCTCGGTGGCTACGGGCAAGCACAACTTCAAATTCGGCACGTCCTACCGCCCGGTCAATTACCGCGTCATCAACGAGCTGTGGTTTTCCGGCGAATGGAACTTCTCGTCGGGCATATTCCCTGTAATACTCGCCGTCCCCCCTGCTGACCGCCTGGCGTTCGTCCTTTTCAACCGCGGTCTCGGCAACAATCCCGACGGCACGCGCAAAGTCCCCGACAACGGGCCTGTGCTGGCGAACCTCAGTTCCATTCAATCGCTCAATCTGGGGCTTCCGTTTCTCTACCGGCAAGGATTCGGCAATCCTGAGTGGAAAGATTGGGCGCATTATCTCGGAACCTTCGCGCAGGATTCATGGAAGATTACCCCACGCCTTACTCTCGATTACGGGATGCGAGTGGATTACGACGCGGAACCTGCGCCGCTTAACAAGAAGGCGTATGTTTCACCGCGCGTCGGGCTCGCCTGGGATCCGTTTGGAGACCGCAAGACGGTCATACGCGCGGGCGGCGGTCTGTTCTACTCGCCGATCTATTACCAGGTCGTTTATGTGACAAACCTGCTCAACGACAGCGGGCGGTTCATTAATCAAATTTTCAAGACGCCGCTCGATGGCGCGCAAGCGCCCGCAGCAATCTGGGCGGCTGGCGCGGCCCTGGGCAAGCTGCCGTTTAAGGCGCTGAGCGAAGCCGACCTCAAGGCGCTCGGCATAAACACAGGCCCGCGAAACTCTGGTCGGGTGGTCTTCGATGTTGATCCCAATTACGAGAACCCTTACTCGATTCAAGGCAGCCTCGGCATAACGCGCGAGATCGCGAACAACCTCTCGCTTGATGTCGCTTATCAGGTTTACAGAGGCGTTCATATACAGGTCTCGCATGAGGTCAATTACAAGGAGACGGGCGTGGTTGACCCGGCCTTCGGACCGCAGTTCACGCGCATTGACCCGACCATAACCCAGAAGAACATCTACAAGTCAATCGGCAACTCGATATATCACGGGATGACTGTATCGCTCAGAAAGCGATACAGCAGCAACTTCCAGTTCGAAGCCAACTACACTTTCAGCAAAGCGATTGACGACCAGACGGACTTCAATTCCGCTTTCGCTGCGTTCATACCGACGAGGCTCGACCTGGAGCGCGCAGTATCCGCTTTCGATGTGCCGCACATCTTCACGGCGAACGCGGTAATCAGAATCCCGTTCAAGTCAGGGCCAAACAGTAACATACTCGCGCGGGCGCTGGCCGACGTAACGATCAGCCCAATAGTCTTTGCCCGAAGCGGGATACCGTTCACTCTACGCATCGGCACGGATGTCAACGGCGACACGCACGCGCTTTACGACAGGCCGTTCCGCGCGTCGCGCAACACGGGCAGGGGCGACAACTTCGTGAGCGCGAACCTTCGCGTTAGCAAGCAGTTTTACGTCAACCGTGACCGAGGTGTGAGGATCGAATTCATCAGCGAAGCCTCGAACCTCTTCAACCGCGTCAACTTCACTTCGGTCAATGACGTGATCGGCAGAACTTCGCCGCTTTTGTTCGGGCCGTTCAAGCAACATGGCAGCAAGGATATTCCAAGAACGTCGCCACTAGGATTTACGAGCGCCGCGCCAGGTCGGCAGATTCAGTTCGGCTTGAAGATGGCGTTCTAAACCGGACGGTGAGTGACCGATGGAAGGCGATTATATTCTGATTCTCTTCCATCGGTCATTCATTGCGCTCTAGGGCGAATCTCTCAGGCTAGATAACAGTCGTGACAATTTCACGGATGCTGCGCTGCAATTCCAGGTCGTCCGTTATCGGCGAGCTGATGGCAACCTCGCAGGCAGTGTGCGGGTGAATACCGCTGCTGACCAGTTGCGCCGCATAGACGAGCAATCGCGTTGACACGCCTTCTTCGAGTCCGTGACCTTTCAGGTTGCGGACCTTCTCGCCTATCAGCACGAGGTCGCGCGCCGTCTGCTCGTCGACGTTGCCTTCGTGCATCAAAATGTCAGCTTCGAGCTTCGCGGGCGGGTAATCAAACTCCAGCCCGATGAATCGCTGGCGGGTTGATTGCTTCAGGTCTTTGAGCACACTCTGATAGCCGGGATTGTACGACACGACGAGCATGAACTGATCGGGCGCTTGAAGGATTGTCCCGCGTTTTTCGACGGGAAGAATTCTGCGGTCGTCCGTTAAAGGATGAATGAGGACGATAGTGTCTTTGCGCGCTTCGACCACTTCATCGAGATAGCAGATTGCGCCGTGCTTGACCGCAGTCGTGAGCGGCCCATCGTGCCAGACCGTTTCATCGCCTTCGAGCAGAAAGCGACCAACAAGGTCAGTCGCCGATAAATCTTCGTGACAAGCTACTGTAATGAGCGGGCGGTTCAATCGCCACGCCATGTACTCGATGAATCGAGTCTTGCCGCATCCGGTCGGGCCTTTCAGCATCACGGGCAGCTTCGCGCGATACGCAGCCTCGAACAGCTCGACCTCTTTCGCAACGGGCAGATAGTAAGGCTCGCGCGTAATGTGGTGTTTTTCTATCGCTTGCTCAACCGTCTCTTGATTAGCAGTCATAAGTTTCTAGGCTCTTGCGTTTCTGCGGCGTGACGCTGATCTCGCTAGGAGACGCCGAAGGCGCAGAGGGAAATCGGATTCCGCAATTTCAACGGCTCGTGTATAATTTCAAGTTTAGAATTAAGCCACGCGCCTGACCATGAGCGTCACAAGCAGTGATGATAACATCCGGCGAGCGAGCGGGCAAAGATGGAGCAATGAGAGTAGCAGTAGCAATGAGCGGCGGAGTTGACAGTTCCGTCGCCGCAGCAATTCTGAAACAGCAGGGGCACGACCTTGTCGGCTTCACGATGCAGTTGTGGAATCAGCGGCGAAGGCTCTCGCCCGACGGCGAGCCGCAGCCATCGCGTTGCTGTTCGCTCGATGACGTTTACGACGCGAGGATGGTGGCCGAAGATTTGGGCTTTCCATTTTACGTGCTCAATCTTGAAGACGAATTCGAGCGCGCCGTCGTGCGCCCGTTCGTCGAAGACTATCTCGCGGGCCGCACTCCGATTCCGTGCGTCTCATGCAACACGAAATTGAAATTCGCGCGCCTTGTTGCAGTCGCGCGTCGGGTCGGAGCCGAGCGCGTTGCGACGGGCCATTACGCTCGCGTGGAATATAACGAGGGGCGCGGGCGATATATCCTAAGGAAGGGGCGCGACCTGTCGAAAGACCAGTCGTATTTTCTTTTCGAGATGACGCAGAAACAGCTCGCGCGCGCGGTCTTCCCGCTCGGCGACATGACGAAAGCGGAAGTGCGCGAAGTCGCGCGGCGGCTCGGACTTGAAACAGCCGAAAAGGCTGAAAGCCAGGAGATTTGCTTTGTGCCCGACGGCAACTACGCGCGCTTTGTTGAAGATTACGCGCGCCACGAGATGCGCGTGGACGAAGATGGAAGCGCGCTTGAGCCGGGCGCAATCACAACGGTTGATGGTCGAGTGATTGGCGAGCACGCGGGGCTTCATCGCTACACCGTAGGCCAGCGGCGCGGCATTGGTGTGGCCGCGCAAGAACCGCTTTACGTTGTCAAGATTGACGTGCCGCGTAATCAGCTTGTTGTTGGAAGGCGGAACGAATTATACAGCCGCGCATTTACAGCGAAGGGTGTAAACTGGCTTTCGATTGCGCCGCCTGACGTATCGGTGCGCGCGCGGGTTCGCATTCGCTATCGCGCGCCGGAGCCGATTGCTACTATTACTCCGATAGATGCGAACCGCGTGCGCGTTGAATTTGACGAGCCGCAGGCGGCAATCACGCCGGGTCAAGCCGCAGTCTTTTACGACGGCGATGAGGTTGTCGGCG
This sequence comes from Blastocatellia bacterium, assembly GCA_035575515.1. Lineage (GTDB taxonomy): Bacteria > Acidobacteriota > Blastocatellia > UBA7656 > UBA7656 > DATLXU01. The sequence goes on along the minus strand of DATLXU010000100.1, from coordinate 55,391 downwards.
GCGGATGGATAGAGTAAGGCAAAAGTAAAAAGGCAAAAAGGAAATGTTCACCGTTATCTACAATGTCAAGACGCGCTACCTTGTTTTGCCGCGTCTCTTCACTTTTGCTTTTTTATTTTTGCCTTTTGCCTTCACTGCGTGCGGGCCGAGTCGCGCGGCGGTCGTGTCGGCTGATGCAACGGCGGGTTATTGCGCTGTTTGCAAGATGCAGGTGAAGAGGGACGAAGCGTGGGCCGCAGAGATTTATTATTCAGACGGCAAGAAGATGATCTTCAAATCGCCCGCGCACCTGCTTGAGTTTTATCTTGCGCCCGCGAAATTTGAAGCGCCCGACGCGCAAAAAGATCGCGCGAACATCACACGCATCGTTGTGAAAGATTATCAAACTGGAAAGCCGATTGACGCGCGCGCGGCGAGCTTTGTTATGAACAGCAAAGTTGAAGGCGAGATGGGGCCGGATTTTGTCCCTTTCGACTCGCGCCAGGCGGCTGAAAAATTTGTGCGGGAAAACAGAGGCTCGATTGTTACGTTGAATGAAGTGACCCTTGATATGGTCCAGAGTCTCAGGAAGAAATAGGGGTTGGGGTTGGGAGTTAGGGGGGGGTTGGCTGACGACCGTGTTTTTAACCACCCCCTAACTTCCAACGCCAACCTCCGCATCAAGCTCCTATGAATCAAAGAAAACTACTCATTCGTTTACCATTGTTATTCTTGATTGCGCTGTCGTCGGTGTCGTTTGCTTTCGGCCAGAGCAGCAACCACGTAAAGGCCAAAGGGTATGCTTCGGTTGACGGCATTCGACCGGGCGATAAATTCAAAATCGCAGTCGCGCTCGAAATCGAAGAGGGCTATCACATCACCCCGCACGAGCTGCCAAATGCTGCGGGCAAAGAACAAGTCTTCAGCATCCCGACAGCCGCGCGCTTCGAGCCTTCGGCTGGCATTCGCATCCTCAAAGAGCAATACCCGCCCGCGCAGTTTCGCACGTTCGAGTTTACGCCCGGCAGCCCTCAACAACTGCCAGTCTATGAAGGGACAATCTACATAATCGCGGAAGCCGAAGCCGACCAGTCAATTCAGCCAGGCGCGGCAGCGATTCGCGCAAGCGTCACGGTTCAGGCGTGCAATAATACTCAATGCTTCGCGCCCGCGAATCTGCCCATTGAGATTCCTCTTCAAATCGTCCCGGCGACGCAGGCGGTCAACGAGATAAACAGAGACATTTTCAACGCCGCGCTGGTTGAGTACAAAAGCGACGCGCAGTCGAATGACATTGCCAGGTTAATCGCAAGCAGAGGACTTATCGTTGCGCTGCTGTTCGTTTTCTTTTCCGGCTTATTGCTCAACGCTACGCCGTGCGTTTATCCGATCATTCCAATCACAATCGGATTTTTCATGAATCAGAGCGCGTCCGAAGAAGGCAAGCCGCGCTTGCAACGGACGTTTGCGATGGCTTCGATGTACGTGCTTGGGATGGCCGTGACCTATTCGCTGCTCGGAGTTGTTGCCGCGATGTCGAAGGGATTGTTCGGCGCGGCGCTGCAAAATCCGATAGTGCTGATTAATCTCGCGGCGTTGATGATTGCGCTGTCGCTTTCGATGTTCGGCGTTTACGAATTCAAGGTGCCGGAGTTTTTGAATCGCTTTGCGACGAAGAGCACGCAGGCGACGAGCGGCATAATCGGCGCGCTCGTGATGGGGCTGACTATGGGCATTGTCGCCGCGCCGTGCATCGGGCCGTTCGTGCTGGCGCTGCTCGTCTTCGTAGGCGAAAAGGGCGATCCGCTTTTCGGATTTCTGATGTTCTTTGTGCTCGCGCTCGGACTGGGGCTGCCTTATTTGATACTCGGCACGTTTTCGGGCGCGATCAAATCGCTGCCGCGCTCAGGCATGTGGATGGTCACCGTGCGCAAAGTCTTCGGACTTGTGCTCATAGGCATGGCTCTATACTTTTTGACGCCGCTGATGGGTGGCGACACGACTTACATCTTCGTTGAGTTCTTTGCGCTGTCTGCCGTTTACCTAATTTTCTTCGAGGCGGGCAGAACAAAGCAGAAACAATTCGCGTGGGCGCTTCGCGTCATCGGCATCATTGCGGCTGCGGTTGCAATCTGGATGGCGATGCCTAAGCGGCCAGAGCAATCAATCGCGTGGCAGCCTTACAGCGAACAGGCATTGACTCAGGCTGTCAGTCAGGGCAAGGGCATTATAATTGATGCTTACGCCGACTGGTGCATCCCGTGCAAAGAGCTTGATAAAGCGACCTTCACCGATGATGAGGTCAGAAAAGAGTCGGAGCGGTTTGTCACGCTCAAGCTGAATCTGACGAATCCCGAAGAAAATTCCGAAGCCAAACGCGCGCAGGATAGGTTCGCCATCAAAGGCGTGCCCACGATTATTTTTCTTGATGGCGCAGGGCGCGAGGTCAGCCGCTTCACTGGATTTCAGGATGCAGAGTACATGCTCGCCGAGATGAAAAAGATTGAATCGGTTCCCGGAGCAGGCGCGCAGGCATTGGCGCAGAACGCCGTCAGCGAAGGGACGGCTGTTTCGGACGTGCCAGCGGGAGTGACTGCGGGAGGCGCGAGCGCGGACCGCCTGCCTGCTGCGAGTTCGAGCGAGCCGGTTGATTCAAAGAATTCAGAATTAACTGTAGAGAGCAAGAAAGATGAGACGCCGGTCGCGCTCCCGAATGAGGTAAACGAGCCGCTTCCTGCCGTGACATTGAACCTGCTCAAAGGCGGTACGCTTGCGCCCGCGTCGCTTCGCGGCAAGGTCGTCGTTTTGACTTTCTGGGCAACCTGGTGCGTGCCGTGCGTCGGCGAGATTCCGATCTTGAATCAACTCAATCGCCAGTACAAATCGCAGGGCCTGGAGATAATCGCAATCTCTTATCCCGACGAGGGACCGGACAAGGTGAAAGAGTTTCTCAAAGACCACCCGATGTATTACACTCAATCGCTCGGCAGCGACGCCGTCAGCCGCGCGCTCCGTCTGGGCGAAAACCCGCCCGTGACCATCGTGATTGACAAGAAGGGCCGCATACGGTTTCGCCACAACGGAGCCATCAAGCGCAAGCAGATCGAAGCCGAAATAAGCAAGCTGCTGGGCGAATGACGCGGCGGATTATGGGAGAGTTTCAGGTTTCTCTTTATTTGCTATTGAGGTTCACACAAGTTAGACTTGGGCTTGAACGATTCACAGACCTTTCGGAGGATAGGAAGAATGAAAGCAATAAAGACCCGCGCAGAAGGGGCTGCTTTGGACTGCTACATGAATGAGGGGACGGCTAAAGTCTTTTCCAAAACGATTACGGTCAAGACGCACGAGCGGAGCGAGCTTATAAACCTGACCGACGAAATACGCGAGTTTGCCGAAGCGACTGGAGTGAAAGACGGCTATATACAAGTATCGTCGCTGCACACGACAGCGGGCATCCTGATGAACGAGTGGCAGGACGCGCTGCTATCGGATGTGAAGACGATGATCGAAAGCCTTGTGCCGCGCGACACTTACTACAAACACAATGACCCTGAATACTCGGATTGCGACCGTCATAACGCCGACTCGCATTTGCGCAACGTAGTTGTCGGCCACAGCCTCACGATTCCCATAGCCGAAGGCCAGCCGGTGCTCGGTCGCTGGCAGAGCGTCATACTCGCTGAGTTCGATGGGCCGAATCAGCGCAAGGTCTTCATGCAAGTCTTCGGGGTTTGATCTCACCTGAACCAGCAGGCAGCCTGAATCAGGCATTCGACAGGCTGCCTTAACCAACCTTCATCTCAATGCTTCGTCTCAGCAGGTAATCGGAACTGGCATTCGTCGACTGCTTTTTGCTTGACTCAGCCAGCCTATGACCATAGTATGAACCCGTCTGAGAAGCACCCACACAATGCAATCCTGGCATTGTTCTGTGAACTCTAAAATAACGCTTGAGCCTACACCCGGCAATGAGGGGAGAGTTATGAAAACGTCCCTCGATCAGGTTAAGCGCATCGGCGGGACTACGCGCCGAATTTTCTGTAAATTTGCAAAGCCCCTATTGATTTCAAAGGACTTGACAGCTTTTTTACAGAATCATCGATACACAATCCTTAATCATATCGCAGGCACCCGTAACGCCGGGCGGCGTTACCTTGCGAGTGGAGCAGAATAAAAGACGGCGAGTTCTCAATCGCATTCCTCGCGCTAATACACGACAAAAGCGCGGAGTTCTTGGGCACAACGAAAGTCAGCGGGGCTATAGAGGTGAATGAAACGATGGATCGCTTCACGGGGACGACCAGTGCAACCTATATTGATTCCGATGGGAAGATTATTTTCTCTTTTCAGGCATCGGTCGAAGCCGAACGCGCCCGCGCGGGATTCTAATCTGTTTCGCTTCACTTCACCTTCATCACGACGAGTGTGAGGTCGTCCTGCTGCGGCGTGTCGCTCGACCATGAGCGCACGCTCTCGACTATTTTTTCTGTCAGTTCCTGAGCCGAAAGATGCGATGATTCGGCTAGGATGCGCCGCAGTCGTTTCTCTCCGAACTCTTCATCGCTGGCGTTGCGCGCTTCGGTCACGCCGTCCGTGTAGGCCACAAGCAGGTCGCCGCTCTGCATCTGAATCGTCTCCTGCTGGTACTCGCATTCGTTGAAAGCGCCGATGATTGGGCCGCCCGTCGTGAGCAGATCGAAATCCACAAGCCTTGCCTCTGCTTCGGCAACTCTCGCGTCGCCCGTCGCAATCGCAGCGTGGCCTGCGCCTTGCGCCTTTATCGCTGTGCTTGCGCGCATCAGCATAGGGGGGTTGTGGCCCGCGTTCACGTAGGTCAGCGCGCCGGTCTTTTCATCAAACTGCGCGTAAAAGAAAGTTGCGTAGCTCGACGCATCGGTTGAAACGTGCAGCAGGCGATTCATCGAAGAGACAAGCTCGATCAGATTGCCGTTTACCGATTGCGCCTGACTGCGCAACGACGCCTGAACCGTCGACATTAAGAGCGCCGCCGATATTCCTTTGCCCGCAACGTCGGCCACAGCAATTCCGACTCTGCTCTGATCAAGCAGAATGAAATCGTAGTAATCGCCGCCGACTCCGCGCGCAGGGTGGCACACGCCTGCAAGCTCAAGCGATTCGATTTCGGGCGGGCGTTCGGGGAACAATCGCCTTTGAACAGTCGTCGCGATCTCAAGCTCGCGGCGTAGCCGCTCTTCTTCGGCGGCCTGCTGGACGAGCCGCGCGTTTTGAATTGCAAAAGCCATCTGCCACGCGACGGCTGTGAGCAGTTGTTTGTCTTCGCGCGAGAAGGGAAGGTCGCCGAGTCGCGGGCCAAGCGAAACGATGGCGAGCAATTCGTCTTTCGTCGCGACGGGAAGTAACAGCGCCGCGCGTAACCGGCGCAGCAACGCGCGCTCGCGCTTTCGCACTTCTTCCTGTTGTTTATCGTCAGAGGGATGCGGATAAAAGAACTGCCAAGTCCGGCCCTTTTCCTTCGGCAAATCGAGGTCGGTCATCAGCGGTAAAGATGCGCCGCGCAGCCGCTTCACTACAAGGCCGTCGCGCGGAATCGAAAGCTCGTCGGCAGGCTGAAAGCTACTCGCGCCGTTTTCAGCCATCCGGGACGAGATCGCACCCTTGTAATCTCCCGTTTCGTCGTCTCTGAGGAATATGGTTATGTTTTCCGCGTAGAGCGCATCCTGAATCTTTGCGGCTGACAGTTTCAGCAGTTGAGGAATCGAGGTGACGCGCCGCATCTCCATTCCCAGATCAGATAGAATCTGCTGCGCGTTGTAAGCTTCGCGGAAGAAGCGGCGGTCAATCATCGGCATCACTCGTTGATTGACGAGTGTAAGCGCGGCAATCGCAATCGCGGTCGCGATAATTGTTGCGGCGATGTCTGCGCGCTCGCCGAGACTGTCAATCCACTCCATGCGACTGCCCGTGAGCAGAAAACTCAAGACGGCGAAGACAACCAAGGCTTGAATGATGATGAATCCGCGCGAAACGAGCAGGTAGCGCACGCTGCGGCGGACCATCAATCGAATGGGGATGATCTTGTGCCGCACGATTGCGTAAGCGAACGACAATGGAAAGAGCGGAAATGAAAAGAAAGCCAGTATCAAAAGCCACTGCGTGAGCTTCGGGTCGGTCTTCGATAGGTTGAAGAACACCGCAAGCCCTATGACCAAAAATATCGGCAGAAAACCCGCGATGCTCCCCGCCACGACGACGCGCATCTTGCGGCGTGACGAGCGGCTCGCCTGGCGATAGTTGACTATTAACGACAACAGGCCACCAGCGATATAGAGCGTCGCGACGATGACGCTCACTATTTCCAGCGAGTCGTACCTGAACCGAAACGCGATGTAATCATCCGGCGAGAAGGCCGCCAGCACGTTCAAAGTCGCAAAATATGGAAAGGCCGTAACAAGGTGCGGCGCGTAGAGAAATTTTTCGAGCCGCGGCGCGCGCTGCAGTAGCGGCGACGGCTCAGGGAATATCAGAAAGAAATGAAAGAAGACAGGCCATAGAAATAGAGATACGAGTTGAACCGCAAGCATCACGCCTATGAGCCACGCGGGTTCGCCCGCGAAGCTCGGATTGATGGCCACAATCGCGCCGACGAACATGCCGAACATCAGCGCGAGCAGAAATGCCTGCTTGTCGTTCGGCTTGAGCAGAAAGACGACGAGACCGGTTACGAGGAAGATGCTTGGAATCAGCAGCCGCGCCGCGCCATAGATTTTCCATGTGATGAGCGAGACTGGTTGCGAACGGAGCGCGACCGTGTGCGGCGGCGCGTTGTTGCGCTTAATCTCAATCAAGTAAGGGCGATCTGGCTCGATGCGGTTGAAGATTTCCGCGACTTGCCAGTGGTACTTGATCGGCTGGCCGTTGATGGAAAGTATCTCGTCATTTATATGGACCGTGCCTTCAGACTCAGCGTTTGTGATGTCTCCGATTCGCACATGACTTCCCATTTGAATGGGAGACCAGCCGGGATCGCTTTTCATCGAGAGGTAAGCATAGACTCGATAGAAGCGCGCGCCGCTGTAGATGAGCAGCAGCGCGAAAAAAATCGCGCCAAGTATGAATCGCAACCGTTTCGTCATACGGCAATCTCGCGACTTCTCAATATAACATAGCCTTTTGCGCCAGAGTAAATCGCCCGCCTCTTATACGCTAGGAAGTAAATACGCGGACGCAGGAATTGTTGTTGTGGCGAGGAAGTGATAAGGTAAATGGCTATAAAATCCAAACGGAGGAGTTGATCTTGATCGAAAGGATTCAACAAGCACTCAAAGAAGCAGACCTTGACGGCTGGCTGTTCTACAGCTTTCGCGGCAGCGACCCGATAGCGGCAAACATACTGAGGATGCCCGAAGAAGGCCACATGGCAACGCGGCGATGGTTCTATTTGATACCGCGCGAAGGCGAGCCTACGAAGATTAACCATTCGATTGAGCGCGACGTGCTCGATCACTTGCCCGGCAGGAAATTAATCTACCTGCCATGGCAGCAGCTCCACGCTCATTTGAAAGATTCACTGCTGGCACTGGCAAGCAATCGCAAGCCGCGCGTTGCGATGCAATACTCGCCCGACGCAGCGATACCGTATCTTTCGAGAGTTGATGCGGGCACGATTGAATTGATCCGTTCGTTCGGCGTCGAGATTATTTCGTCGGCTGATCTGGTTCAGCGATTCGAGTCCGCCTGGGGCGACGAGCAACTCGCGATGCACGACGAAGCCGCGCGCGGGCTTTACGAAATTGTAGCTGATGCGTTTGCGGAAATTGGTCGCCGCGTCAAAGCAGGTACACCGGTAAACGAGCACGACATACAGCAATACATACTGCGCCGCTTTCACGAACGCAACCTCGTCACGAAAGACCCGCCGATTGTCGCCGTGAACGCCAACAGCGCGATGCCGCATTATGAACCTACCGCCGAGCGGCATTCGGCGATTAATGCCGGTGACTTCGTGTTGATTGACCTGTGGGCGAAGCTCAATCGTCCGAACTCTGTCTATGCAGACATAACGTGGACATCTGTCGTGGCCGAGCGCGTGCCCGAAGAAGTGCAAAAAGTTTTCAACGTAGTGCGCGACGCGCGCGACGCGGCGACGAACTTCGTGAAAGAAGCGTTCTCATCGGGCCGACAGGTTTACGGCTGGCAGGTTGATGACGTGTGCCGCGCGGTGATTGACGAAGCAGGTTACGGCGATTATTTCATTCACCGCACGGGCCACAACATCCACACAGAAGTTCATGGCAACGGCGCCAACATTGACAATCTTGAGACTAAGGATTCGCGCGTGCTGATACCTCGCACCTGTTTTTCGATTGAGCCGGGAATTTATCTCGAAGGGCGTTTTGGCGTTCGGAGCGAGATTGATGTTTACGTGGATGAAAAATCTGCGCGCGTCACGGGCGGCGAGCCTCAGCGCGAGGTTGTGGCGATACTCAGCTAGTAGGCAGTAGGCATTTATTTGGATTGATGTGAATGCTCACATAAACCTCATTGCTATCATTACTACGGTCCAACGTTCAACGGTAGCCCCCAACTGCCTACTGCCTACTGATTATCAATCGGCTCTACAATGACCGCCGTTCCATAGGCGAGGACTTCGCTCACGCCGCTCATCACCTCTGTTGCGTCGTAGCGCATACCGACGACGGCATTAGCTCCCAACTCGCTTGCATGCTGAACCATGATTTCAAAGGCTTCGGCGCGCGTCGTCTCGCATAGCTTCGTGAAAGCGGTGATGTTGCCGCCGACTATCGTATGCAGCGCGCCACCCAGTGTTCCGAAGATTGAGCGCGAGCGAACCGTGATGCCGCGCACCACTCCGAGATTGCGAACTATCCTGTAGCCGTCGAGCGTGAATGCCGTAGTCACCATGTGATGCGGCAGCGAGTATCGCTTAGAGACTTCATAAGGTGCGCTCGCGGTCACACTTTCTTTTGCTTTTTCAAGGTCGCTGAGCCTGTCTTTCATCGCGCTTGCCTCCCAATCGAAGGAGATTTCAATCTGAATGACGCGGGAAAGATATAGCTTCTACCCTGTTTGCGCAAGCGCGCCGGACGCTTTCGCGGTGCCATCTATTTATCTTTCCAAAACTTCACGCACTTTACGCGCGAGGTCGGCGGGCGCGAATGGCTTCTGAAGAAAAGCCAATCCGCTGTCAAGCACGCCGTGATGAACGATCGCATTGTCGGTGTAGCCGGACATATAAAGCACCTTCATGTCGGGGCGAGTCGGCGCCAGCCGCGTCGCAAGCTCGCGACCGCTTATATCAGGCATTACCACGTCCGTCACCATTAAGTGTATGATCCCTTCATAGCAGGCCGACAGTTCAATCGCCTCCCTGCCGCCGGAAGCGACAAGCACTCGATAGCCATTTGACTCTAAGGCTATCCGCGCCGGGTCGCGCACGGTCTCCTCGTCTTCGACCAGCAGTATAGTCTCTGTCCCCTCAAGCGAGGCGGTCTCTTTCGCCTCAGGCGCAATTTCGCCCGCCTGCTCATCAACGATGGGAAAAGTAAACCTTGAAGGTCGTTCCCTGTCCCGGCTCGCTATAGACCCAAATGTTACCGCCCGATTGCCTGACTATGCCGTAGACGGTCGAAAGCCCAAGCCCGGTGCCTTTGCCCGGACCCTTAGTAGTGAAAAAGGGATCGAAGATGCGCGCCATCATCTCATGGCTCATGCCTGTCCCGGTGTCGCTTACCGCAAGCATGACGTGCTGGCCCGGAGTCACTCCCACGTGGCTTCTGGCATATGTATCATCGAGCGTCACATTATATCAGGTTCTGGAGGCTGTCTCCTGATTGGGAAGTACTTTGCAGCCTCTGACCATTTGAATTACAAATGACCTCCAGGGGGGCCGAACCTCAATTAACACGAGCTAAACATCGGACTCAGAGTAATAAATCATAATATTCCTGTCAAACCGGCCCGGCGATTAACTATAGTGAAGTTGCGGCGCGCCTTGGCGCCCGTTACAATTCTTTCTTAGCTATCCCTGCAAAGGAGCGATTGCTTGTCAGAGATCAATCGAAGACGTTCGGTGGCGGTCAACATCGGCGGCGTTCGTGTCGGCGGCGCAAACCCTATAGTCGTTCAATCAATGACCAACACCGATACGGTTGACGTTGAAGCGACGGCGCGGCAGGTTGAAGAACTCGCTCGCGCAGGTTCAGAGCTTGTCCGCGTAACGGTCAACACTCGGCAGGCTGCAGCGGCAGTGCCGCACATCATTGAAAGACTAGGCGAACGCGGCGTGATGGTTCCCGTCATTGGCGACTTTCATTATAACGGCCACATACTGCTCAAAGAGTACACGGAATGCGCGCGGGCGCTGGCAAAGTATCGAATCAATCCCGGCAACGTAGGGCCGGGCCAGCATCACGATAAGAATTTTCAAGCGATGGTCGAAGTCGCCATCGAAAACGATAAGCCCGTGCGCATTGGCGTCAACTGGGGTTCGCTCGATCAAGGATTGCTAACTCGATTGATGGACGAAAACGCCGCGCGTTCAAATCCAAAAGACGCGCGCGACGTTATGCGCGAAGCTGTAGTGCTGAGCGCGCTCGAATCTGCCGAATTGGCCGAAAGCTTCGGCCTCGCGCACGACAAAATAATTTTGAGCGCGAAGGTTTCCGAAGTGCAGGACTTGATTGCAATCTACACAGACCTTGCGGCGCGCTGCGATTACCCGCTGCATCTTGGGCTTACGGAAGCGGGCATGGGGAGCAAAGGCATAGTCGCTTCGACGGCGGCGATGGCCGTGCTGTTGCAACAAGGCATCGGAGATACGATTCGCGTGTCGCTCACGCCGCGCCCGAACGGCGACCGCACCGAAGAAGTCATAGTCGCGCAGCAGATTCTTCAAACTATGGGATTGCGCTCGTTTATGCCGTTAGTCACGGCTTGTCCGGGCTGCGGGCGCACGACCTCGACACTGTTTCAAGAGATGGCCGAAGACATTCAAGACTATATCCGCAATCAGATGCCTGCGTGGAAAGAGAAGTACATCGGCGTTGAAGAATTGAAAGTAGCCGTGATGGGCTGCGTCGTGAACGGGCCGGGCGAATCGAAGCACGCAAACATCGGCATCTCGCTGCCCGGCACGGGCGAAGAGCCTCGCGCGCCGGTTTACGTTGACGGCGCGAAGTTCGTCACGCTTCAAGGCCCGACCATCGTCGAGGACTTCATCAAGATACTCGATGAGTATATTGCGACCCGCTATGCGAGCCGTGACGGCGCGGCTTCAGTTGCATAACCGAATAATCTATCGCCGCTAATTCTTCTTTTCGTCCTTCTTTGGATTCTTTATCTGTTCGATTATCTGAGCGATCTGCCTGCGAAGAAATTCCGGCACGTCTGCGGCCTTTGACAACTCTTCAAGCAGCGGGATCGCTTTTGCATCGCCGAGCGTGCCGAGCGCCTGCGCCGCGGCCAAGCGAACCTGCAATGATCTCTCTTTCATCGCCGCTAAGAGAATTTCAAGCGCGCGCCTGTTTTCTTTCCCCACCTCTGCAATCAGCAGCAGGGCCGCGCCGCGCAGATTAACAGCATTGCCGGGCGCGGCGTACTTGACCCCAAGCTCGAACGCGCGCGGGTCTTTGAGCAGCGCAAGCCCGTTCAACGCCCCCGCGCGAATCGTCTCCTGCCATGAGTCCATCTTGAGCGCGCTGACCAAAACTTCAAACGCCTGCGGCGCGCCCGTCGCTCCTAGCGCGCGCTCCGCTTCGGCAACAGCAAAATAACTTTGATCCGTGTTGATTATCTTCGTGAAAAGCCCGGCCAGCTTCGCGTCTTTGAATTCGGCCAATGCTTTGATCGCCTCGCGGCGGATGCGCGAGTCCGTGTCTTTTGTAGCCTCAATGAGCGATGCGCGCGAAGCGTCCGACTTGAAACCAGCAAGCGACTTCACAGCTTCAATGCGCACGCCCCAGAACTTGTCTGTCTGCGCTGCTTGACTCAACGCTTTTGCAGCCGCGTCGTTGTGATGCTCTTTTAATTCAATCGCCGCGCGGATGCGGCCCATTACGTCCGAGTCGTGAAGCAGTTGATAAGCAATCTCGTCATCGCTTCGATCAAACTTCACCTGTTTGATGATGTAATTGCCGCGATCAAAGTTGACGATCAACGGCTTTGAATCTACAGGAAACGTGAACTCTTTTTCCTTCGCGTCAATCATCACGCGATGAATCTTTTCGCCCGAAGCGGTTGTCACTGCAATATCAACTGGCATCGTGAAAAACTCAGGCGACTCAAACCAAGGGCGCGCATCATCGGGTTTTTGCGTCTGCTTGACGGTGAGCCTGAGCGAATGCGTTTTCTCATCGTAGCTCGAACTTATTTCAAACTCAGGGTGGCCCATCTTATAGACCCACTCGTCGAAGAACCATTGAAGGTTCTGTCCCGTCGCCTCTTCAATCGCGATGACAAGCTGCTGTGTTTCGACATTCTGCCATTGATTCTTTTCCAGGTAATGCTTCATTGCTTTCCAGAAGAGTTCTTCGCCAAGAGTGAACCGCAGCATGTTCAAAACGGCTCCGCCGCGCGGGTAGGCGTAAGTATCGAACAAAGAATCAGGATCGCTATAACGCTTCGTGACTATCGGGCGGCGCGTGCCCTGCGCCCACGCTTGAAAATAGGCGTCCTGATTTTGAAACATCTCGTAGAGGTAATCATCGCGGCCAAGATCGTGCTCGGTCCACAGCGCACCCATCAATGTCGCGAACGATTCGTTCAGCCACAACTCGCCCCAGTCGCGGCACGTCAGCAAATCCCCGAACCACGAATGCCCAAGTTCGTGCGAGATCAGCCCATCGGATGAAACATCGAGGTGCGCTCGCGCATCGTGAACAGCGGTGTCCGTCAATGTAGTCGCAGTGATGTTTTCCATCCCGCCGCCGAAATCGCGCACGGTCGTCTGCGCATATTTCGGATATGGAAAATCGAATCCCAGCCGCTTCGAGAAAAACGCGACCATCTGGTCAATCTTTCCGAGCGACAGCCGCGCGTCATTCACCTTGTCCGCATAGACGTAAGAGACGACCGGCACAGTCTTGTACTGTTTTTTGATCTCGGCGAACTGGCCGACGATTATTGAAACCAGGTAGCTCGAATACGGTCGGTCCATCTTCCAGTGATAGGTCCTGGTTTTTTTCGCCGCGTCCGTTTGCACCTCAACGAGCGAGCCGTTCGAGATGACCTGCAAATTTTCATCTACGGTCGCTATCAACTCCGTCGTCGCTTTGTCGTTCGGGTAGTCGTAGCAGGGGAACCAGTAGTGATTGTCTTCGGATTCGCCCTGCGACCAGATTTGATAAGGGCGCGAAGGGTCTTCGGGCGTGGGCTTTATGAACGTGAGTCCCTTCTTCGGCGTCGCCGCGTAGTTGATTGCGATGTGAAGCTCGGTTCCAGCCGGATAATCTTTATCGAGCGCGACGAACAGCTTTTCGTTGTCAACGTAGCGGAACTTCAGCGTCGGCCCTGACGCGAGATGAACCGAGTTAATTTTCATATCGCCCGCGTCAAGCTCTATCTCTTTCAAATTGCTTTTCATCGGGCGCAGCGTCACGGTTGTTTCGCCCGCGATGGAATCGTTCGACCAGTCAAAGCTCAGCGCGATGCGATAATGCATGACATCATAATCGTGGCTGCGCGGCCAACTGTAGGGCGGCGCTTCGGGCCTTTGCGCCGGAGTTGCGGTCTGAGCAAAAGATGCAAAGGAAGAAAGGATTAAGATTAAAGCGAGCGTGAAAGCCCGCGAGCGTTTGAACATTTCAGAAAGCGTTTGAATCATTTGACTCCCGAAAATCGCGCCGGTATCAACCAAAAGCGCGGCCCGACTCATTGTCCACTACGGGGCCGCGCTTTAGATTTTGCTGGACACTTGCTGCGACGGGCAAGCACAAAGCGGATTAGGATTTCTTCTCGGCGGGGTGCTCGTGCGGGGCCAGGTAAGGAACCTTGGCTTCCGCCGATACGCGCGCCTTGCCGTATCGAGCTTCGAGCGTGAAAGTGTCTGTGTCGTTTTCGGGCCGGAGGTCGAACGTCAGGTAATTTGCAGTGGGCGCGTCCATCGCAAACTGCATTGGGATCGCAAGCTCTTTGCCGCCGCTCGCAAGTATCAGCTTGAAGTTGTCGTTCGCGTCGTAGTTTATGCCCATCGTGTAGGAGCCTTTCGGGACCGTCACCCCGGCAATCACTACATCAAAATCTGTGTCGAGCTTGCCGATGGCTTTCCACAATCGGTTGAAATTGGTCAGCGCGCGCTCGGCCTTGCGATTGTTAAAGTTCGTTTCGTTGAAGTGAAGCGATTTGTAGCTGAGTGTGAGCTTGCCTGCGCCCTCGACCGACAGCGTATGCGAAAAATCTTTCGCAACCGTGCGCGGGTCGTGCGCGAAGACCATTTGCGCAGCAAGCAGAATAACGGACAGGGACGAAATCAATGTCTTCTTCATTGCCATTATCTCCTTAGTTTTGCCCGGCGCTTCGTGACTCTTTCAATTCTTGCGCGATGGTTGCAGCTAAGCCATCAGCGAGTCGCAAAGGTTGCCGGGACGATGCGACCCTTCAAAAATCTCAACTGCAAATCTTTTAAGCCACGCTTGGCTGAACGTCGCGCAATTAAACCTGTACCGGACGGGTGAGAATTATATCTTCTCTCCCGTCACGTGACAACAAAGAGAATTCGACTCGCGCTCTTCTATTATTCGCATTTTGTGCTATGCCAGGACCAGACGGTGGGATTGATGGTCCTCACAAATTGAACCGGTCAGGCTCCGATGGGCGACGAAGATGAAAATGAAATAGGCATTAAAGCAATCCCAACTCCTCAGCGTGTTTACTTAAAGCATGCAATTGGTTTCGCAATCGAATTGTGCCGCCATTCACGCAGCTTTAAAGACCGTTCCATGCTCCTGATTGAAAGAAGCACGATGATTCATCAACGATGCAGGTCTTTGCTGCACCATTTCCTCGTAACTCAGTGCGCCTGGTGCGGGACGCAAATGGGATTTGCCTATTCAGGCACGCGACTTGAAGATAATGTCTCTCACGGGATTTGCCGTGATTGCTCCGCCGATATAGGCCAAGAGATTGACGATGTGGAAACTCTCATCTAGCGATTTGATCGAATGAAGCGGGTTGAAGATGCTAACGGCTCGTCGCGCACACGTCAGCGCCCGGCTTCTCTTTCCATTCTTTAATGAAGCTGAGCATCTCGCGTTCGATCTCGGCGTTGCTCTTTCTGTTTATCAGCAACCATTTCAGATGAACGAGGATGTCGCTGATGAGCGCGGGGTTCTGAGTTGCAAAGATGAGCCTGCGGTCGGCTTCGAGCTTCATCGCTGGCACGTCAACCGTCTCGAAGTGAGAAGGAAACTCCGCCCGGCGCGCTTCTCTATCCCAAGGCGGCGAGAGAATCTGCATGCGCCAGCGTTTCGAATCCTCGCCGCGAACTATGCCCGATGCGTGATAAACATCGGTGATCTTTCCCTTAACCCACATGCAGTCGCCGCAGTATGTGTGTTGAACTATGGTAAGAAGATACTCTGGCTCTCTGGCAATGTTCATAGTCATTCAGTTGTAAAATGAAAAGGTTATGCGTGTGACTAAGCGTTGCAGGGGCAATTATCTTCTCAACGGTTTATAGGACAGTCAGGTCCCCAAGTCAACAGTTTATGCGACAGCCAAGTGCGACGGTTGACGCGCGGTTGCGAGCTAACCTAGTATTGATGAAGGGCAGGCAACATCAAAGCAAGGTGGCCGTCTTGCAGGTCTTCCAATAAAATTGTTGGCCCGAAGAAGAGGAATACTTATGAACCTGGGGATGCCAGAAATTCTGATGATATTAGTTATCGCGCTGATAATATTCGGCCCGCGCAAGCTGCCGGAGCTTGGCCGCTCGCTCGGCCAGAGCCTCGCACAGTTCCGCCGCGCGAGCGAGGACTTCAAGCGCCAGTGGGAAGAAGAGGTCGAGCTTGAGAACCGGCGGTTGAACGCGCCGCCGCGGGTCGAGCCGGCGGGCAATCCTGAAACTGCCTCATCTGAGACCGGCGCGACCGATCAACACGCGGGCGAAACGGCGCAAGCATCAAACGAAAACGCGATTGAACAAACCGAGTCGGCTGCAACCGCCGACGAGCCTGTCACTATTCCTCGCGGCCAAACAGTCGCCGGAGAAACCAAACGCGATTGGATGTGAAAAGCGGGGGTCGGAGGTCAGGGGCCAAGGGTCAGGGTCAGTGATTTGGGTTTCAGATTTGAAATCACAAATAACTGACTTTGGCCCCGACCCCCGACCCCCGACCCCCTGACCCCTGCTTATGACCAGCTACACAGACGCATACGACGAACAGCCGGAGTTGGAACAGGGCGCGATGTCGTTCCTCGAACACCTGGACGAGCTTCGCACCCGATTGATTCGCATAGCCCTGTTCGTTTGCATCGCGTTCGTCGTCTGCTGGGTATTTTCAGACAGGATTTACGACTTCCTACAGGTGCCCGTGCGCGCAGCCATGCTCGAAGCTCAGCGCGAAGCCAATCTTAATCTTCCCGGCACTACAATAAATTCGCTTGCCGATTATGTCGGCAAAGAGGTCCAGTTCACTTTCCCGACCGATGTCAGCACAGGCAATTCCATAATCAAAGCGGGAACCACGATCAACGTTCAGGTCGAGAATGGCGAAGACGGCTCGCCCGTCTTGAAGACGATGCGCCCGTGGGTGATAAACACGCAGAGCGTCATCGAAGAAGGCTACACCATCCCGCCCAAGCTCTATGCTCCGGGCAATATCGAGTTGAATCCCGATAACCGACTCGTCGTGCCGACCGTGCAGGGCGCGTTCAACCTCTACATCAAAGTCTCGTTCTACGCCGCGATATTTTTCGCCGTGCCGTTCATGCTGATTCAGGTCTGGGGGTTCGTTGCGCCGGGTCTATATCCGCACGAGAAGCGTTACGCCGCGCCGATAATCATAATGACTACGGTCTGCTTTCTGCTCGGCTGCGCGTTTGCTTACTACATAGCCTTTCCGCGCGCGGCGAATTTCCTTCTGGGCGTTGCGGCTCAAGGGAACCTTCGCCCGCTTGTGACGGCGGATGAATACTTCGATTTGATAATAACGATAATGCTCGGACTC
Organism: Blastocatellia bacterium; assembly: GCA_035575515.1. Taxonomy (GTDB): domain Bacteria; phylum Acidobacteriota; class Blastocatellia; order UBA7656; family UBA7656; genus DATLXU01. Next base: position 38,244 of record DATLXU010000100.1, on the reverse strand, counting down.
GGGCTTGTCTTCGAGATTCCGACGATCACCTTCTTCACGGCGCGGCTTGGGCTTGTCTCTCCGAAAATGTTGTTGAAGGTGTGGCGCTTCGCCGTAATCATTATATTCATCGTGGCGGCTGTGCTGTCGCCGACGACAGACGTGCCGAATCTGCTGGTCTTTGCCGCGCCGATGTTGTTGCTCTATTTCCTGAGCGTCGGCATCGCGTGGGTCTTCCACCGCCGACGGCAGACCGAAAAAGAATATCAGGAGATGGAGCGCAAGGATCGCTGACAGAAGCGTTCTGAAGGATGAAGGATAAGGGATGAAAAGGATTTCAAGTTTGTGTCTCGACTTTGAAACGCGAAGTTCGTGAATTCTTTTTCATCCTTCATCCTTTAAAACTTGACCGCCTCGAACGAGGCCGCGTAAACTTAAAAGTCAGATTTCATTAACGCTCACGTATCTATGGCCTTCTTCAAAACAGGTCGTTGTCGAAAGGAGTAAGAAGTATGAAGAGTGACGTCAGTCTCTTCAAAAAATCTGTGGGCATCCTTGTGGTGCTGCTTTTAATTGCGGGCGCTGCGCCCGCTTCGCTAGCTCAGGAAGGCAAGGAGAAAAAGCCGACTGCGAAGCAGCGGGAAGAGATGAAGAGCGTCTATAAGAAATGGCTTGAAGAAGACGTTCCCTACATCATCACCGATGAAGAACGCAAAGCCTTCAAAGCGCTCAAGACCGACGAGGAGCGCGACCAGTTCATCGAGCAATTCTGGCTCAGGCGCGACCCCGACCCTGATACTCCTGAAAACGAGTACAAAGACCAGTACTACGAGCGCATTCAGTACGCCAACGAACATTTCGCTTCGGGCATACCGGGATGGAAGACTGATCGTGGCCGCATTTACGTTATGTTCGGCAAGCCCGACGAGATAGAGTCTCACCCGGCGGGCGGTCCCTACGAGCGCCCATCATATGAAGGCGGCGGCTCGACTTCGACCTATCCGTTCGAGACCTGGTGGTATCGCTACATCGAAGGCATCGGCTCCGACATAGAGATTGAGTTCGTTGACCCGTCAGGCTCAGGCGAATACCGCATCGCGCGCAGCCCTTATGAAAAGGACGCGCTGCTGTATGTTCCCGGCGCGGGACTCACATTGGCCGAGCAGCTCGGCATGAGCGACAAGGCTGACCGCATAACGGGAGCTTACGGGCTTGGGAATGCAAATGGGCGCGGCCAGATTTTCGGCACGCGCGCAAAGGATCAACCCTTCGAGCGATTGCAACTGCTCGCGGATTTGCAGCGTCCGCCGAAGCTCAAATATCCCGATCTCGAAGTCAAAGCCGATCTGCCTGAGATTGCTTCCGACATCTTGCCCTTCAGCGTGCGCACGGACTTCTTCCGGCTGACGAGCGAGACGGTCGCGACGTCGTTCACGATTCAATTCGATCACAGCGACCTCGCGTTCAAAGATCAGGGCGGCGTCTATTCGTCGCAGGTGAACATCTACGCCAAGATAACGGCGCTGTCGGGCCGCCGCAACGGAATGTTTGAAGACACGGTTCAGACGGCGCGCTACACGGCGGACGATCTTGCCGTGGGGCAGCAGCAGCGCTCGATATATCAAAAGAATCTTTCTCTCGCGCCGGGCCGTTACAAGATTGACGTAGTCGCGCGCGACACCGTGAGCGGAAAGACGGGCGTGCTGCACCATTCGTTTGAGGTGCCGCGCTATCAACCCGAAGAGCTTTCGACGAGCACGTTGATACTTGCTGCGGAGATCGCGCCGCTTGATAATCGCGCGATACCTGCGGGCCAGTTCATCATTGGCCGCTACAAGGTGAAGCCTTACGTGAGCGGCATCTACAAGCCGGGTCAGAACCTCGCGCTCTTCCTTCAGGTTTATGACGCGAAGCTCGATCAGGCTACGCTTCAGCCCGCGCTCAAGGTCGAGTACATAATCAAGAAGGGCGATCAGGAGGTCTATCACGAGACCGAAGACGGCAAGAGCAAAGCGGGCATCATTGACATGAAAGGCCAACAACTCGTCGTCGCGCGCGGCATACCGCTTCAAGGGAAGCTTTCGGAGCCGGGCAGCTACACCGTGACCGTGAAGATCACCGATCTGGTCGGCCAGAAAGTTGTGACTCCTCAAACTCAGTATCAGGTCGTTGGCCGTTAAGATCGGCTTGACTCAGTTGAAAATCGAAGGGCCTGCAACGCGCAGGCCCTTTTTATTTGAAGGCCGGGCAGGAATCATCTTTCCCGTTTCTTTTTGCCTTGCTATGATTCAAAAGCGATTTAAAAAGTGATTGAAGAGGCGGAATGAAATTCTCTATCAGCAACCCATTTACGGAAGACTTAGCTGTAGATTTAGGCACGGTTCATACATTCATTTACTCTCGCGGGCGCGGGCAGGTCGTCAACGAGCCTTCGCTCGTCGCAACCGATAAAGTGACGGGCGAAGTCATCGCCGTCGGCAACGAGGCGCTTGAGATGTTGGGGCGCTCGCCCGAAGATGTTGAAGTCGCCTACCCTATGCACGAAGGCGTGGTCGCCGATTCCGAGCTTGCTCAGAAGATGCTGCAAAAATTCGTTCGCAAGGCGCGCGGCAGCCGCGCGCGATTCTCGCGGCGAATAATATTCAGCGTTCCTTCCGGGATAACTTCGGTTGAGCGATTCGCAATCCGCGAGCTTGTGAAAAGCATAGGCGCAAGCCGCGTCTATCTTGTCGAAAAAGGACTCGCTGCGGCGATAGGCGCAAAGCTGCCCGTTGCCGAGATGCGAGCCTCGATGGTCGTCGACATTGGCGGCGCGACCACTTCAATCGCGGTCGTCGCAAACGCCGGAATTGTCGAATCGGAGACGCTGCGCATAGGCGGGCTTGAGATGGACCGCGCCATCACCGACTACATCAAGCGCGAGCGAAAAGTTCTGATAGGCGAGCGCACAGCCGAACGATTGAAGATGGTCTTGGGTTCTGCAACCGACCCGATTGAAGACCACAAGAGCGTCGTTAAAGGCCAGAGCGTTTCGGAAGGCGGGCCGGAAGTTATCGAAGTCTCTTCGGTTGAAATCAGCAACGCAATCAAGCCCGTCATCAGGCAGATAGTCGAAGCCGTGCGCAACGTGCTTGAGCGAGTCCCGCCCGAAGTTGCGAGCGATGTTCATGATCGCGGACTTGTGCTTACGGGCGGGATCGCGCTGCTTGCAGGCATGGACGCGCGCATTGCAAGAGCAACGGGGCTTGAAGTGACGGTTGCAGAAAGCCCTCGCCAATCGGTCGCGCGTGGGCTGGTCGCCTTGTACGATCAGCCGCTGCTGCTCCGCCGCGTCGCGCGAAATATCGAATTGAGGTGAACCGTGCGCAGTATCATCTGCGCTCGGCTTCAATCTCTTTTTGCAGCCGGATGCGCGCAATCTGTTTTATCCGCCGCAATAAGTATCATCTGCGCTCGGCTTCAATCTCTTTTTGCAGCTTCTCTCTTTCGTCGCGAAGCCGCTGGCTGAAGCCTATCGGATACATCGCTCGGCTGTTGAGCGCGAGCAATTCATCGGGCAATCGCCTTAACTCTTCCGCGGCTCGCGCACGCGCTTGATTGAGGCGTGCGAGCCGCGATTGCCTCTGCTTGCTTATATCGCCATCATTCGTTTCTTCAATCGCGACGCCTTGCACCATCACAGGCTCAAGCAGCGGATGCCACACGCCGCTTTGTTTTGATGCTTCGCTGCTCGGCTCTTCATCGCTCGCCGTGATTAAATCCTGAACGTACTTGCCTGCGTCATCTGTCAATCGCCAGACCTGCTTCGGGCCGGGATAGGTCGCCTTCTCGCTGCTCAATTTTATTCGACCGGCGACGCGGCCATCTTCGACAAGACCCGCGAGCTTATAAACGCCGGAGAGCGCGGGCGCGTCATAAGAAGTCGCCACTTCCGTGCCAACGCCGAATGAATCAATCTGCGCGCCGCGCTTGATTAAATCCTCAATGCGGTATTCATTCAAATCGCCGCTCGCGAAAATCTTTGTCTCTGCCATCCCTGCTTCGTCTAAAATGGCGCGCGCCTGCTTGCTCAATTCAACGAGGTCTCCGCTGTCTAAGCGCACGGCGGGAATTGCCTTTCCAAAGTCGCGCGCTAGGCGCTTGACCGCCGCTATCGTGTCGTATGTGTCAACCAGAATCGTCGCCGTTTCGGGAAAGATTTTCAGGAAAGCGCGAAACGCTTCATCTTCATCATCGAACGACATCACGAACGAATGCGCGAGCGTGCCGAAAGTCGGAATGCCAAAGAGGTGGCCAGCTTCGACGTTCGACGTGCCGATGAATCCCGCGATGTAAGCCGCTCGCGCGGCCATTAATCCCGCTTCGGTCCCGTGCGCGCGGCGCGTGCCGAATTCGATGACGCTGCGGCCTCGCGCAGCCGCAACGACGCGCGCCGCCTTGCTCGCAATCAGGGTTTGAAAGTTGATTGTTGAGAGCAGGAATGTTTCGATTATCTGCGCCTCGATGATTGGCGCGGTCACGCGCAGCAACGGTTCCATCTGAAAAGCGGCAGTGCCTTCGGGCATCGCCCACACTTCGCCAGTGAACCGAAAGCTCGCGAGATAATCGAAGAACTCGTGGCTGACTTTTTTGAAAGACGGGTGTTCGCGCAGGTAATCAATCTGGTCGGCGGTGAAGCACAGGTTCGAGAGATAATCGAGCGCCTGCTCAAGCCCCGCCGTGATTAGATAAGCGCGATGGTCGGGCAGCTTTCGCGCGAAGAGTTCAAAGACGGCGTCAGCCTGCATATTGTTATCGAAATACGCGGCGGCCATCGTCAATTCGTACAGGTCTGTTGTAAGCCCGAAAGCGCGTTCGATCATAAATGAGCCATCCAGGCAGAACTATAGGTACGGCGACGCAAGCGCGTCAACGCAATAGCTTTGATAACTCAGCTTGAGAGTCTTTCACCGGCCCGTTACAATCGCCAGCTTGAATATGAAACAACATAAACCGATAAACGATCTCGTGTCACAGTCGCGCGTGAAGGTCCGCTACGCCGAGACAGATCAAATGGGCGTGGCCTACTACGCGAATTATTTTGTATGGTTCGAGGTTGGTCGCAGCCAGTACTGCAACGACTGCGGTTTTTCGTATCGCGACATGGAGCGCGAGACTGGACTCTTTATGATAGTCGCCGAAGCTCGCTGCCGGTACAAAACGCCAGCGCGCTACGAAGATGATTTGATCGTGCGAACCATCATCACAGAACTCACGAAGCGGACTTTACGATTCGGCTACGAGATACATCGCGCCGACGGCGTGTTGTGCGCGACGGGCGAAACGCTTCACGTTTTGATTAATAGCGAGGGCCGCCCTTCGAGCTTCCCTGAGAGATTTATCACTTTGCTGCGCGGGGGGAAACAGTAGGCGGCAGGCAGTTTTATCAATGGCGGATGCGGTTACGGTCTTCCAAAACTGCTAGCACTTGAGCCTCTACCAAAATACTGCCTACTGCCTACTGATTTTATGGATCGGCTGATTTATCACAACGACCGCATAGTTGACGCGGCTGACGCGCGGGTCGCGCCTACGGTTGCGGGTCTGCTTTACGGATGGGGCGTCTTCACGACGCTGCGAATCTATGACGGCGCGGCATTCGCTTTCGAGCATCACTGGGAAAGATTGCTGCGCCACGCTGAACGAGCGCGCGTTGCTGTTCCGATTGATATTGAACAGGCAAAGCGCGCGGTAAATGAATTGATTGCTGCGAACTCCGTTAAGCAGGGAAGGGCGCGCGTCACGGTCATTAAAGGCGATGCAGGTTCATGGCGCGTGGATCCGAATCGTGAATCGGAGATTTTGATCTTCACGTCTTCTGAAGCGCAGCGCCCGGCGGCTGATTTGCCAATAACGATTTCGCCCATTCGCATTTTATCAACAGGGCCGCTCGCGGGGGTGAAGCGCACGGCGATGCTCGAAAACCTGCTCGCGCTCGAAGAGGCCCGCTCGCGCGGGTTCGCGGAAGCCGTGATGCTGAATGAGCGTGGCGAGATAGTTTCGGCGACTGCGGCGAACATCTTCTGGGTGCAGGGCGATGAAGTATTCACGCCGTCGCTTTCAACTGGCTGCGTCGCTGGCGTGACTCGGCGGCTCGTTTATGATATTGCTGCGCGCAAGCGCCTGCACGTCATCGAAGGCAGCTTCACCGTGCAGCGATTGATGGACGCGAGAGAGGTGTTTTTGACTTCGACGGCGCGAGAGGTTGCAATAGTGTCGAGCTTCGACGCTAAAGAGTACCCGGCGATAGAGGCTCGCATCGCTCGCATCATCAGCCGCGAATTTCAGGAGATGGTCAGGAGTGGTAAGATGAGCTTGTAGCCAATCGGAGGTTCAGCGTGGAGATTAATAGTCCCGAAGCAATCGAAACGATTCTGAGTGAGAGCAAAACCATCGCCGTAGTCGGCCTGTCATCCGACCCTGCGCGAGCGAGCCACAGCGTCGCGCGCTATATGCAATCGAATGGCTATCGGATCATCCCCGTCAATCCAAATGAGCGAAGCGTGCTGGGCGAGCGGGCTTACGCGCGGCTCGAAGACGTGCCGGAAAAGATTGATGTGGTCGACATCTTTCGCCGCAGCGATGAAGCAGGCCGCCACGTTGATGAGGCTATAAAGGTGGGCGCTCGCGCGGTGTGGTTACAGGAAGGAGTTGTTGATGAGGCTGCAGCCCAACGCGCGCTCGACGCGGGACTTAATGTTGTGATGGATCGTTGTATTTTGAAAGAACACCTGAAGCATAAGCGATAGCTGGTTAAGACTAACCACGAAGGCACGGAGACACAAAGGGGGCACGGGGGAAGAATTTTAACCCTCCTTGCCATCTCCCTGTCTCCGTGCCTTTGTGGTTCAATGCAGCCTATCGGCACGAACAGTGAACGAAACGGTTGTTAGTCTCTCGCCGCGCTTGAACTGAGTCCAGATGCGATAGTTGCCGGGTCGCGGCAGCAGCGCGTTGAACGTTACGTCAGGCCCGCCCCGCAATTTCGATTTGTCTTCCGTCTCGGGCACTACTTCTTCAGGATGCGAGTGAACGTAATCCGTCTGATCTTCGCTCAGAATCAGCGTGTGGCCCCACGCGCCGAGATAGGGCGAAAGGTCTTTAATCGGCTCGCCCGTCTTTGCGTCCGAGAGATGATACTTGAGCGCGGCGGGCTGGCCCGCGATTATTTCCGCTGGCTCAAGCTTCAATTCGATCTTCATTCCATCAACGGTCTTCACAAGCGAAGTGTCGGGCGTGAGCCGCGCTTGTGCCGCCATCAAATCGCTCGTGTACCCGGCGGTTGCGATTGATTGTTGAAGGACCTGCGGTGTGCCGTCTGATGGATAAATGTCGGAATAGATTTTATATCGTCCGGCTTGCGGCAATACGGTTTCTATCGTGAAGCTGCCATCGGCTTGCATCTCAGGATGGATGTGCTGAAAGACGTTCAGGTCCTGGCTTATGATGAACAGGTGAAATAGCTGCTCGTGCATGATTTGAAAATTCTTCACCTGTTCTTTTGTCTTTGGATTAAAAACTGTGAATCGCAGACGCACTTTTTCGCCGGGCTTAGGCTGACGGGGCGAGCATTCCATTCTCAAATCGAACTCGTCCATTATCGCGGGCGCGACCGGAACCAGAGTCATTCCGCACTTGGGGCATTTGCCCGGCGCTGATGCGCGAATCTCAGGGTGCATCGAGCAGGTGTAGCTTTCGGGTTGCGGGATGACTTCGCGGACATTGGATTGCGCGGGCGAGTGTGAAGCGTTGAAGTGAATGGACAGTGAAATGGTGAGAACTACTAACCCAAGCGCGCGCACTCTGTTTGTTCCTGAAGTGATAGCCATCAGCCATCGAGAATAATAGCGGAATCAAGCCGTTGTTCTCAATGGCCGATGGAAAGCGCCTGGAGGTCGGGCTTCTGCTAAAGGCCGAACTTTCTCAAAACTATCGAAAATACCTTTGTGCCAACTATTCCGCCGATTAGAGCGATCATAAGCGCGCTTATCTCATTTATGACTACGCCCCTCGGCAGCTTGTCGAACAGTCCTGTAAGGCAGGCCCAATAAAAGAAGGCGCCTACGATTAATCCGATAAGAATGCGCCACCATTTGGTCTTCTCCGTCAAAAAGACAACCAACCCGCCCAGAGAGCCGCCCGCGGCGACCAAAATCAAGATCAATAGAGGAATTCCAGTCACCTTGAGTAAAGCCTTGGGAGGCGGGAACCCTTTTGCGGAAGCTGATATTTGTACTTCGCCTCTCGACGCGGGCAAAAAACTTGCGCGCTCTTCAAACGAGGATGGCTTTATCGTCACCTTCTCCGGTGTGATTAACCCTCTTCCAAAGTCAATGTCAAAAGAAACCTCTCTCGGCTCATCCGTGGTGATGGGCGTATCGTTGTTGTCGAGCAATCTGACTATGACTTCCGCATTTTCAACTATGGGGATTATCGGCGGGGCAGCCTTCAACAGCAGCTTCGTTATTGGCGGGGCAAAGATTATTTGCAAATTATCCTTGCTGTTGAGCGGGATGGGAAGCGATCCTCTGAAACTGACGGTTATTTTGCCCGGTTGATTTGAAATAAGCTTTGCGGAGCCGATTATCTGCCCTTTGGGAATTATCATCTGCTCATCATCCAATAGCGTGCCCGCGCTGTGGTAGAGATAAATCTTGATGTCTTCCGGCGCAGGATGGTCCAGGTAGCCATAGATCGTCGCAAAGTCACTGCCGTTGGCCAAAATAGGTCTGTCCGGCGTTTGGTTCAATGTCAGAGTGTATTCTGTTTCCTGCGGATCGGTGTATGCGGCTGGAGTCAAGCGCACCTCGCTATCTCTGAACCTGAAAGATTGTGAGCCGGGCGGCACGCGCGAGGCATCTTTTGGTAATCTTTCCACGCTCTTTTCGGGCGCTCGCCTTGTTTTATCAATAGTGCCCTTTATGCGGGTCGAGTCGGATGATTCGGGCGATTTCACTTCAAGCACGCTGCCGCCTTCAAGCAGTTGCGGCTGGCTGGCGTGAATCTCCACGACGCCGGGCTGTTGTAGCTTTTCGAACTCGATGATTTTTGAGCTTTCTCCAGCCTTGATCGGCACCTCTTTTGTCTGGATAACCTCACCAGAAGGCGACCGCGCTTCGACGTGGATCGTTAAGTCTTGCTCCGCCGTTGTCTCTTTGTTTGTAGCATCCAGCAGCTCAACTTTCACTTTCGTCTTTTCGCCAGCTTCAACAGCCTGCTTCTCCGTGCTCACTCCGATCTTCATGAGACCCGTCTCGTGCTCGATTGGACTTTGCGACGAGCATCCGGCCATCAGAAGCGTCGGCACAGCCGCCATTATTGCCAGAATAAAAGCTGTTTTCCCGTTTCGCATAGCGCATCCTCCCGTGTTTCAGGCCCATCAGCGCCGCGTCTGCTCAGGGCGCGTGCTTCTTTTGCCGTCGCAGAGGCGGAGCATCGGGGTCAGGGATTTGGAATATGTAACTTCTTCTACAGTATAAAGACGTGATTTGCGCCGCTCTTTTTGCAAAAAAAATCGCGCGGCAACACTTTCGCAGGTCAGGGCTGAAGCCGGTCGTTAAAAAAGGGTGGGTAAATTGATGAATGGATCGGCAAGCAGGTCAGGTAAGCCTGCTTGCCGATCAGCACAGTCGCGATTTTGCCCTTTCTAACCGAGTTAGACTCGCAAGCGTCACTGCAAGCCTCAATGGCGCTTGCACGCGCAGCAAGGCTGAAAGCGTCAGTCAATCTTTTTCAACTCTGCTAGCAGCGCGTCGTTCAAGGGGCGGTCGGCCTTGTCCTTGCCGATGTATGACCACCGCACAATTCCTTGCTTATCAACGATGAAGACGGCGGGCTTTGAAATCTTTTGCTCCGCATCGAAAACACCGTAAGCGTCAATCGTTTTATGATCTGTGTCGGAAAGAACAGGGAAGGGAAGTTTCAGACGTTCGGCAAACGCGCGGCTCTTGTCCACTTCATCCACGCTGATGGCAATGATTTCTGCGCCTGCTGATTTGAATTTCCGGTAATCGGCAGCTAGTCCCGCTAGCTGTTTCGCGCAGAAGGGTCACCAGTAGCCGCGATAAAAAACAAGCACGACTTTTGATTGGCCCATGTATGCTTTGAGCGGAACCATCGAGCCTTTGACAGATGGCAAACTGAATTGCGGGGCCATATCGCCAAGCTTTTGCGTGGAGCCTGACACGGCGAGAGCAAGCCAACAGGTTAGCATGATCAATTTTATTGTGTGGGACATTCTATCCTCCCAATTAATCTCAGGATGCAGATTGGACACAACCGTATCCCTCACTAAGATTAATCGCAAGCTGGCGTTGATTTATTCCCACAAATAAAATCGGCCTCACTCGCGCAAGCGGGGAGACCGATTCATCGTAAAACGCGCAGCCTGAATCAAACCGCGCTCATAAAGATTAGCTCCGCTCGTCAATCGGCGTGTACTTCAATCCGCGCGGGCCGACGTATTCCGCTCGCGGGCGGATCAAGCGATTATTGTCATACTGCTCAAGCACGTGCGCGGTCCAGCCCGATATGCGGCTGCACGCGAAGATTGGCGTGAAGAGGTCTGTCGGGATGCCGAGCGCGTAGTAGGTCGAAGCCGAATAGAAATCCACGTTCGGGTTGAGCTTCTTCTCGCGCATCATGACCTCTTCCATCTTGCGCGACATCTCGTACCACTTCTTCTCGCCGGTGCGCTCGCCCAACTGGCGCGACATCTCGCGCAGGTGCGTGGCGCGCGGGTCTTCCGTCCGATAGACGCGATGGCCGAAGCCCATGATCTTCTTCTTGTTGGCAAGCGCATTCTTCGTCCATGCTTCTACGTTTTCGACCGAGCCGATTTCGAGCAGGTTCTTTATCACGCCTTCGTTTGCTCCGCCGTGCAGCGGCCCTTTGAGCGTGCCGATGGCCGATACTATCGCCGAGTACATATCCGAAAGCGTAGCCGCCGTCACGCGCGCCGCAAATGTCGAGGCGTTCAATTCGTGGTCGGCGTGCAATATCAACGCCACGTCCATCGTGCGGGTCGCAACTTCATCGGGCGCGGTTCCGTTGAGCGTGTAGAGGAAATTGCCCGCTATTGAAAGATCATCGCGCGGCTCAACTGGCTCCTGCCCGTTGCGCACTCGCTGGAAAGTTGTGACGATGGTCGGAAACTTTGCAGTGAGGCGAATGGCTTTGCGCACGTTCGCCTCGCGCGACATATCGTCTCCGTCCGGGTCGTAGAGCGCAAGCGCCGACACGACCGTGCGGAGCATATCCATCGGGTTTGCTTCTCTGGGGATTGAGCGGATTAGCTGTTGAATCTCGGACGGGAGTCCGGTTTCGCGATTCAGTTGTTGTTTAAGCTGGTCAAGCTCGGAGCGGGTTGGCAGCCTCAGGTTCCAAAGCAAGAAGATCACTTCTTCAAAGGTTGAATTCTCTGCCAGGTCGTGAATATCGTACCCGGCATAGATCAACCGGCCTTCGATGCCATTGACATCGCTGATCGAAGACTGCGCGGCGACTACTCCTTCGAGGCCAGCCTTTGCTACATTGGCTTCACTCGACATCTTCGTTTTCCTTTCAGTGATTTCAATCTTTATCTATCGTTTCATTCCGCGCTCAACTTACCGAGTGGAGCGAATAGATGAGTAAGATTCTATTATTCCAATATTCAAGAATAGGGTACGCGCGCGGGCATGTCAACGAACAGGGGTCAGTGAGGGGAATAAGGATGGGGATAATGGGATTTAGGAGATGGTGCTTATTCGTCCTTTCACGTTCGGCCTTCTCACCCCGAGACCTGACCCCCGATCCCTGACCCCTGCACGACCACTTCCATTCCGCGGCGGGCTTCCGTCACGCGCGCGGCGGGCTGGCGCGCGATGGCGAGTTCCAAAAAGCCCGCGCTGCCGAAGTAGGCGAAGAGTTCATTCTGGTTGGCTTCCGCGAAATGCGTGAGCACGCGCGCCGCTTCGTGCTTGCCTACGCGAATGCGCGCTCCTGCCTTGATCAGTTCGTCGGTCAACTCCGCCTGTGTGATGTTCGTGATGATGTTGCCGAAGCGATCAATGTGAATGACGTGTCCGCGAATCTCTTTTTCTTTCACGACAGGCGTCGGCGTGTTGAAGCGCACGGGGTCTTCGATTTCCTCGCCCATCTTTCGCCAGTCAACCAGCTTCGATACGTAAGCCGCGCACGGAGCGAAAACATCTCGCCCATGAAATGTGTTCGACACGGGCGCGCGAAAATAGTGCTGCTCAGTGAAATGAACTATGCGATTGACGTGCTCGCGCTGGTAGATATAGCTGAAGACTCCGTTGTCAGGTCCAATGAAGTTGTACTCATCTGTCATAACCATGATGGGCCTTCGCGCAGAGCCTACGCCGGGGTCAACGACGACTACGTGGACAGTCATCTTCGGAAAGTCCTTGTAGCAGCACATCAAGGTGAAAGCCGCTGCGTAGATGTCCTGCGGCGGAATCTGATGAGTCAGGTCAACCACTTCAGCCGCAGGATTGATTGAATAGATCACGCCTTTCATCGCGGGCACAAAATAATCCGCTTCGCCGAAATCCGTCGTGAGCGTTATTAACGATCTTCTGTCAGCCATCAATCTCTCCACAGAGCAAGGTTAGTTTGGAGGGCAATCCCATTTTATCCGATGGGGCAATAGTTCGCCGCAGCTTTATCTCATTCATCAAGAAGGGAGCGAAGCAATCGCTTGTCGTGCTCATAAGTGAGCCGTGCTTTTGCCTCGCGCGCATCCAACCATTCGACCGCGTCAACTTCGTCGCCCGCGATTTGAATCTCGCCCTTCACCGGTTTCATCAAAAAGTAATGCACAAGCTTTGGCCTCAGCTTGCCTGCGCGCGTTCGGTAGATGTACCGCAAAGACTCAAGCTCGCGCGTGATGCGGCACTTGATGCCGGTTTCCTCTTCAACTTCGCGGATTGCTGCATCTTCGATTGTTTCGCCCCCTTTTATTTTCCCTTTCGGGAAAGACCAGTCATCATATCGCGGCCTGTGGATGACAAGCACACTTGGCGCGTCCTTGTTTCGATAATCAACCACCACGCCGCCCGCAGCTAATTCCTCATTTTGCTCTTCGCTCTTACTCACCAAAGCGAAATTATCATCCTGTTAACGTGCGGTCAAAGAATTAAACGACAACTGTTAGCTGGCTGATATAGCTTGACCGCAAATCGCTTACCTGTTAAAAGGCGCGTGTGAGTGGCCGCGCCATCATCAAAGACGATACGAGCCGCATCAAGTACGAGCTTGAATTGTTCCTGCTCAGCGGCGAGTCACAACTTTATGAAGACGGGAGATTGATTGCCTCAATCGCGGCTGCGAACTGCGCGGCGGAAATCTCTTTCGGCAAGCTTATACTTTCCGCATGGGGCGATGGGTGGTCGCGTTCATGGCGAGTCGTGTCTTGCGAAGTCGCGCCCGAAGCGTTGCTGCTTCAATGCACGAAGCAGATGGGCCGCACCGAGTGCCGCGTTGAATTGCGGCGCGGGCAGCTCGATGACAAAGCCGCACAGTCGCGCGCTGAGTTCGCCGAAAAGATTGCCGCGATGATTGAATCGAGCTTCGCGCACTTGAAAGTCGAGCGCGCTGTCACGGCGCGCGATGACCTGAGACATTTCTCAGGCGTTCACACGCGGCTCGTCATCAAAGAGCGCAATCAATCAATCGCAGCAGTAGCTGTGAGCGAGCGCGAATCGCAATCGGATATAGATGCGGCGCTCGCGGCTGGCATCATCTGGCTCGACGCGCTCAGGCGAAAGAATCAGTCAATCAATCGGTTGATGATCTTTGCGCCTCGCGAGCGCGCGACGACTATCGCCACGCGACTCACCGCCGTTCAAGTGCGCGGCGCGAGCGTATCGCTTTATGAGGTGAACGAAGCGGAGCGCAGCATCGAGCCTGTCGCGCCGTTCGATCAGGGCGATCTGGATGATCGAATGAGACGGGCCGCTCGCAGAGCCGAGTGGCCGCGCAAGCGCGCTTTTTCGCCTGAGATCGCTGCGCTCGTTGATAGTGTCGTGGGCCTTGCGCCCGACTTGATTGAAACTAGCTCGCGCGCGGGCCGCATCGCATTTTCGATTCGCGGCCTTCAATTCGCGCGAGCTTCAATCAATCGAAAGCTCATCGAGTTCGGGCTCAGCGAGCCGAAGCAAAAACTCGATGATGCGAATCAATTGGAGCTTGCGAGCCTCGTCGCTGAGATTATCACATCGCGTCAGCCCGATTCTGAAAGTCGCAATGATTTAATCTTTCGCGCGCAGGCAGAAGCGTGGCTCGAATCAATCATCCGCCGCGACATCACGGCAATTGATCCGGCGCTCGATCCGCGATTTGTTTATTCGCAAGTCCCGGCTTATCGCGGCAACAAGCGATCCTTCATTGATCTGCTCGCAGCAACGCGCGCGGGCCAACTCGTAGTCATTGAATTGAAGGTCGCAGAAGACGCGGAGTTTCCGTTTCAGGGATTGGACTACTGGCTCAGGGTCGAGTGGCATCGCGCGCGTGGCGATTTCGAGCGGCGCGGCTATTTCAAAGGCTTGAAGATTGCCGACGCTGCGCCGCTGGTCTATCTGGTCGCGCCGCTGTTTCGCTTTCACGCGACGACGAAACTTGTAGCAGGCTCTATCGCCGCGCGCGCGCCTGTTTATCGAATCGGGATCAACGAAGACTGGCGCAGCCGCGTGCGAGTTCTTTTGAATGAGAGGCTGAATCCGGAAGAATAAAAAAGGGCATCCATAGGATGCCCCGATCCTGTCCCGTTTGCTCGAAACGATTGATGAAGTTCAGACTCACTGGAATTTTTTTCTTGCTCAATCAGACTACTGTTCTGCGACCACTCAGCAGGTTGAAGATCAGAACAATAACCGCGAGCACAAGCAGCAGGTGAATGAACCCGCCCAGCGTGTAGCTGCTGACCATGCCGAGCAGCCATAGCACAAGCAAGATAACGAATATTGTCCAGAGCATACGATCCTCCTTGTCGAATCAGCGGCGCGGCGCTCAGGCAGCTTCTTCAGCCAGCTCAGCCGTGCCGGTTGCATTGTCAGAATTCTTGAAGCGAATGAGGACGGCTTTCCTCGCTTGCTCGATCTTCGCGGAGTGCACAGGCGCAAGGCTTCGGCTCAATACAATCATCACAAGTTCGAGCGCCAGCCCGCCAATCGCCACGCCGACCGCTGCCATCAATAACCCTATGCCCATTGCAAGAAGCGCCGTCATGTTTCGTCCTCCAATCATCACCACTGCAACCGTTATTCCATTGCTCAAAGCAATAACTGAAACTGCTAAAATTCGTCGCATCTCCACTTATTGATGTACTAACGCGATCTGTTTATTCGATTTGATTCGAAGGCTTGAATTTTTTTGATACGAGCGCAAAATCTTTTCGCGTATCGCATTAGAACAACGAAAAGGAGGACACATAACGGGCGCGCGCTTGTTTGATGAAGAGACTCAAGTTCCTCCTCCGAGACTTTTCTATTGGCCGATAATTCCCGGCAACGGAGCCGCTGGTTCTGGCGCTTTATCATCGAGCTTGTATCGTTCGATGGTTCCGCGCCAGCCCGCCGGAGCGCGAAACGTGAATATCGTATCATCGCTTTCAAGCAAGCGTTCCCAATCCGGGATGTTGGATTTCACGCGGCATTGGTTTATGTCAAAGCCGGCAATCCAATCGCTCATCTGCTTTGCCGCGTTCTTGTAGAGAGGAATCAAGGCAGGGTCGAATCCCATCAAGCGAGTTGCAACCCAATCAACCGCAGCAGGATTGAAACCCGCGAGCACTACGCCCGAAGGGTAAGCATCAGGATGAAGCGGCCCTTCGGCTTCGCCCGCAATCACGCCGTCAATGATTGAAAAGTAGCGGCGCGCAGGCTCGGTTTGCAGGTCCCCTTTTTCATCGGCCAACATCAGTATGCGATTCAGATCGAGCACCATTCGCCACGCAGTGTCGTTCCCATGCCAGTTGCCATAGGTAAATGCACCATTGCTCTGCGACCTATTGAACCGATCATAGATTTTTCTGAAAGCTCTCCACAACAGAAACGGATATTTGCCCACACGCCAGTTTGCTCCCAATAGCAGGTCTGAGAGTGCGCGTTCCGCTCGGTCTTCCCATCGCGGCTCTGAGAATTCATCGCCGCCCGTTGCAGGCGCGCCCACGCGATAATGCGCGAGATGATTCTTGTCTGTGTTGATGCCCACCATGTTCTTCAGGTTTAGCGTCGTTCCTACTTTGCGATGGACTTTGAGCTTCGGGACTGAAATCACCGCGTCGCTTGCGAGCGCGGCGGAAGAGATTAAATATTCGTGCCGATGGTCGCTGTGCGCTTGAATGGTTTCGCTCCGACGATAATCCGCGCCATAGAGTCGTCTGCCATCAATCTCTTCCATAAAGCTTTCCGTGCCGAGACGAACGCGCACCGCGTGGCTCGCGCCGTTCGCAATCGGTTTGCGTTCCCACACGATGCCGTAGCGATAAATGGTCTGCTCCTGGCGAAAATCGACCGCGATTATCTTTATGCCGCGACTTTCACATGCCTCTTTCAGGAAAGTCATAAGCCGGTCCATGCCTGTCTTTTGAAAGAGAGCGTTCCAATCGCAATTCATCTGAGGTGCATCACCGATGATTATCTCGCCGCTGCCCCTGAGCGCGATGAGAACGTAATCAACAATCGCTCGAATCACCGACGGATGCGTGACGACGGCTTCGAGCGGGCCGCCCCGCGCGTTGAAGTGAAGAACGAAGTTGGGCTTAATCAAAACCCGCTGGCCGGGCGAGACTATTTCACCGAGCGGGTTCCATTGCGCCGTGCCGAAGTTCGCCTTGTCCATTCCGAGCAAGCGCAACGTTTCTCGCACCATCGAGTACGCCGCGTTGGTCGGGTCGGTCTGCCCGCCTTTGTGCGGATACTCAGGAAAGAGTTCGGGCGGGTCGAAAGGCGGAGTTGCCGAATAATGGCTTTCGCCTTTTGCTATCGCGACGGTCGTGTTGCTAAGAAGATGCTTCAAGCTGCACCTCGTCAGATAGCGCGCGCGGAATCTGCAATTCCTGAACGACGAAACGATACTTGCCGCGCGGCGAAAGCGGTATCTCTTCGGCAAAACTCAACTCTATCTCCATCGTATCGCCAATCTTTTCACCAAGCGCGTGGAGAATGCGGCGACTGTCGCGATCCGTATAGCCCGGCCCGCGCTTTATCCGCAACACGACCTTGCCTTTCTCACGCTGATGAAATTGTATCTGCCGCGCGTTGTCAAATACATCCGAGTGCAGGTTGAGCGCGGTTATCGAGATCAGGTTGTCGAGCTTTCCAACGAGCATATCCTGATGCCAGCGGCCTCGCGTCTCTTTCAATAATCTGTATGGTCGCCCGCACGCGCAAGCAGACGGCCCTATCACAGCCCAGTCATCCGTGCGATAGCGAACGAGCGGCATCGCAAAATTATCGAGCGACGTGCCGACAAGTTCGCCCGCTTCGCCTTCGCTCGTCGCGGGCGAGCCGTCTTCTTTAATCACTTCGGCCACGCCGTATTCGGGAAATATGTGGTAGTAGTTGCTCGCTTCGCACTCGCCCGCCAGTATCAGGTCTTCCGTGTGGCCGTACCACGAATAGAGCCGCGCGCCGTAGAACGATTCTATGAACTCGCGCTGGCCCGCATAGAGATTTTCGGATGAAGCGAGAACGACATTGAAACGTGGTGGCTCGATGCTCTGGTCTTTCAGGTGTCGCGCGAAATCAATCACGGCAGACGGGTACGAGTGCAGGTAAGGAATTCTTTTCTCGCGCATCACGCGAGCGTACTCGGCGACGTTCTCTGCGGTCATGTGAAAATTGGAAAAGACGAACGCGCGCTCCGATGCCTCGTATTGCCAGCGCCGTTTGCTTTTGACTACCCACCCGCGAAGCATCGCGCGCTTTTCATGATAATCGAATCCGACGCGCGCCCACTGCGTGAGCATAAAGGCGCGCTCGCGCCCGCCTGCGTGTCGAAGATTGTAAACTCCAAGCGGAACGCCCGTTGACCCCCCCGTCGTGAAGTAGAGCATATCGCAGGGGCGGATGTTTTCAGCAAGCAAGTCTTTGAGGTTTGCGCGCACAGTCTCTTTGTCGAGAAGTGGAAGCGCGCAGAGGTCTGAAACGTCGCGCACCGTTTCGGGGTCAAAGCCGACTTCGCGGAACAACCGCCGGTAATAAGGGACGTTCTTTGCGCAATGGCGGAGCATCGCGCGCAATTTTGTGATTTGAAACTCGCGCAGGCGGTCTTCGCTCCAATGCTCTGACTCTTTGAGCAGATTTAGAGTAGGGGCGAACTGCGGGCCATAGCAGACTTTAGCCGGAAGTCTGTAATAAACCGGCCTCAACATTTGTTTAACCGCAGCTTTTATGCCCATCGAAATTCCATCAAGCTCGTCTGACGCGATTATTCCTTCAATCGCTTAGCCTTTATGAACCGTATTCCACGCGCGCAATCCGTGTCAAGAAACGCAGCTTCGCTTCAACTCAAGCAGCGTTTCAATATCGCGGCTCACTTCTTCCGCGCGAGCGTCCCACGTTGATTGCTTCACGGCAAGCTGCCGGACTTCGCGCTGAACGTCTGTGTCTCGCGCGAGCGCGTCTTCAACCTTCGCAATGAAATCGTCGTAGCCGCGAGCGATGCGCAGTATGCCGTCGAGCTTCTCATACTCATAAAGCGGAGTCATAACTACAGGCTTGCCCGTCGCCATGTACTCGCGCACCTTAATTGCGCTGCCATAGCTCACAAATTCGTTGTCAGTCACCCACGGCAGCACGCACACATCGAACTGCGAAGCGTAGCGCGGCATCTCCGCGTAAGGTTTCGAGCCGAGATGATGAACGTTCGGCAAATCTTCTACAGCGAGCCGCGCGGCTTTCAACCCAAGCATCACCCATTGCCAAGATGGTCGCTTGCTTGCGACGTAGCGAATCAACTCCTGATCAATGAGCCACGATTCGATTGCGCCGAAATATCCGAGTCGCGGGCGCGGAATGCATGCGATGTCATCGGGCGCACTCCATTCGCGCGCAGTTGCCGCCGCGAAATGATCAAAGTCAACCGCCTGTTCGAGCATCTTAGCTTTAGCGATTATTTCCGGGTGCGCGGCGGTCTCCTCTTCAAAGAGCTTGCGACCTGAATAGTAGATCAAATCTGCGCGAGCCATCAGGTCGCGGTGCATTTCTGCAATCACGTTTGAAGCCGTCGCGTGATCCATACGGTTGGCTTCATACTTGTCCGAGACTTGATAGATCAACGCTCGCTCGCCTAGTTTCCCAACCACGTCGCGCGCGGTTGGAATCGCTATCCACAAAATCGGATCGCGCATCTCGAAAGCAATCATCAGCATTTTGATCTGGCGTGTGAGCAGCCAGCGATTTATTGCGCGGCCCAATCGGTTTGAATAAAACGGCAGCACTGGCGGGCTTACGACGATTATGCCTTCTTCGGTTAATCGGACCGCGCGGGCATAGCTTGCGAGCTTGCGCTTGATTTTGCCCGCGAGGTCGCGGCTCTTGATTGATGGCAATCCCATCGAGATTGAATTGACGAAGATCACGCGATTGCCCGCGCGCGCGAGCCTCCGCATTATGTGATTCTTCGAGTGCGGGTGATGATACCACCAGTCCTCGCCCGCAAAGCAGATTATGGATTGATCTGTTATCACAGGTTTCAGGTTTCAGGTTTCAGAATCAGTCCCCGGTTCTGCAAGCACCTCTAATCGTTAACATCTGAGCAAGGCTGGACAGAACTGAAAATTCAAAACTGAAAACTGGAAACTGCATCGAATACTCGCGCTGTGTTGTGCTGCCACATATATTTTTCAATTACCGTCTGCCGTGCCGCCGCGCCGAGCCGGGCGCGCAACGCCTCATCGTTCGCCACTCTTATGATCACTTGTGCAAGCGCGCTTGCATCGCCCGGCTCAACCAGCATTCCGTTCTCGTCATCAATTATCACATCGGCAATCTGGCCGAGTCGGCTCGCGATTACAGCCTTGCCCATAGCCATGTACTCGAATAATTTCGTCGGGGAGCCGAAGAACTCACTGCCGTCCGACGTGTGAACGTGCGGCGACGCGAGTATGTCGCACGCGTCGAGATAAGCTGCGACCTGCTCATGCGCCACGCGCCCGGTGAATGTCGAGCCGACGCGATTTGCTTTTGACGCGATGATGCTTTCAGCCGCGCTGCGCTCATCGCCATCGCCTACGAAAAGAAAATGCAAGCGCGCGTCGTCAATCTGCGCCGCTGCTTCAGCAAGCACAGTCGCGCCGTGCCATGGGCCGAACGTGCCGACGAAGCCGACGACTATTTTATCTTCGATGCCGAGCGCGCGGCGCACGTCGCCGCCTCCGCAATCGGGGCGAAACTCGCCTGCGTCAACTCCATTAGGATTAACGACGATGCGAGATGAATCAACACCAGCCGCCATCAGCTCGCGCCGCTGGACATCAGAGACTGCGAATATGAAATCTGCGGCGCGCAGGTTCAATCGCTCGAAGCATCTGAGCAAGGCGAGCTGTCCTACGTGATCCCAATGCCTGCTAACCCAGACTTCCGAGCCGTTGAACTCCAGAGCCAGCGGCAAGCCTGTCACAACTGACAGCGCCGCGCCAGTCCAGTTGAAGCGGCTGTATCGTTGATAGATGAAATCAATCTCGCTCGAATCAGCTTCGCGCGTGATGCGCCGCAATGCCGCGAAAGTGAAAACGAAGTTGTTCCACAACTCAAACAACGAGCGCGTCGCGCTGATCGCTGCTGACGGCCTTGTCAATTCGACTTCAAACTTACTATCAATGCCCGCGTTGCTGCTCGCTATAAACTTCAAGCGGTGGCCGAGCGCAATCGCGCCGCGCGCGAAGCCTCTGATGTGGCTCGCCATGCCTCCAATCGTAGAAGCGCCAATCGTCGCCCGCAGATAAAGCGCCGTCAGTTTCTTGTCTTTGCTCAGCTTGTTGTTTTTGCTTCGAGAGGCGCGAATGATTTTTCTAAAGCTGAGCGCGACGTTGAGCGCAATCGTAAGCAGCCACGCGAGCGGGACAAAAATTGTGTAGCCCAATATCAACTCCAGCGCGAGTCGCGGCGCTTCAATCATGATCGCGCTCGCTCGTGTTCGCGTTATCGTCCGGCCATTTTTATCAGCGAGAATCACGCGACGCGCGCCTGCGAGGATGCCGAATAAAACAATCGAGCCTCGCGCGCTTTGCGAATCAAGGTCAGCCGTGAACACGGCGAACACTCGCGGCGCAATTGCGCGCAATCTCCGCAGCGCTTCGCGCTTTGATCCCCATTTCAAGTCGGCTTTATTTATTGATTGAATCGTGGAATTCGATAGATGTTCGTCAGCCCATCGGCGCGAGGCCTTTTCGTCGCCCGACAAATCCAACAGCAGTGCGACGCGACTCGTTTCAGCGCCGCGCTCGCTTACAAAGTTCAAATCCGCAGGTTCGCTCACGCGATTTATCACGCGCTTCTCTTTATTCTCCGGCGCGAGCGCGGCGCTGTTCAATTCACGGCCAGTTTGTTTGCTGGCGATTCGCATCCTGCCTTTGTCGGGTGATTTTGGCGCGGTCACTTGGTTGCCGTGATGATGAGGTTCCAGCCGAAATTGCGCGCGAGCCATTGAAAGAAACTATCGGGCATCCATCGGCCCGCAGGCCCAAGCTCGCCGCGCGTGAGTTGATTCACCTGAATCTTCACATCGCTGAACTGTCGAAACAAACGGCGGGCCTCGCTTCGCGTATAGGCTTTGACGAGCGGACGGCCTCCGGTTTCAGTATGCTCGACGTGGCGGCTCATTATCTCCGCTGCGCTCGACCTGAACATCTCGCCGCCGAAGATGCCGTGCTTTAAGATTATCGAACCCCAATAATAAAGCGAACGGCGATGATAAAGCATCACGATTGCTTGCCCACCTTTGCGTAGCACTCTATGAACTTCGCTCACGGCGCGCTCGGTGTCGGGCGTGTGGTGCAGCACCCCAAACGAATAAACAACATCGTAGCTCTCGTCGGGCAGGCTCAGGTTTTCAGCATCGCCGATTGCGAACTCGCCTTCGAGTCCGTAAACCTCGAACCTGCGCCGGGCGATCTCGACGCTGCGCGGCGTGAGATCAAAGCCGGTCACACGCGCGCCGCCTCGCGCGAATTGCAAAAGGTCTGTGCCAGCGCCGCAGCCGATTTCAAGCAGTCGCTTGCCGCTGTATCGGTCAAAGCCGATTGCCTCCTTCATCCACGCGGCGTACTCGCCATAACGATGAGCTTCTATCGCATCGAAATACTGGCGCGTGCCGAACTCAAGCGCGCGCGCGACGTGCGCGCCGCAGGGGTTAGCGCCCCACTGCTCCTGCGCGCGGCGCTTCCAAAGTGATGAGTTCCGAGTTGTGAGTTCCGAGTTCCCGGTTTGGATGGTCGAGCCGTTTTCCATATCAAGCTGTTCTGTCTTATCCATTGCAATTCTCGGTTCAACTCAATGCTGCTCTGAACCATGAACCACAAACCCCGAATTTTTTAGCGCACGTCTGAACTTTGAATAGTAGTGAAGGTGCAGCAGGTAGTCCAGCGCCATCGCTGCGGCCCCAACCCACGCCGCGCCCGCAATGCCGAATCGCGGCACGGCTAGGAATAATCCGACGACGCTTGTGAGGCTGACGATGAATACGATGTTTCTCAGCTCGACCCCGCGCCCGTGCGCTCCGAGAAAGACGTTGTATGGTTGAAACAATCCCGTTAAGAGATTCATCAGGGCAAACGGCACGAGCAAAGAAATTCCTTCCGTGTACTGCGGGAATAACAACTTGATTGCAAACGGCCCGGCGATAATTAAGCCAACCGAAGCCGCAACCAGCAATCCCGCGTTCCAATGAGTAATGCGGCGCGGCACGCTTGCGAGTTTCGCAAACGCTCGAAAGCGAGTCACCGCAAGCGAGCGACCCACCATCGAAATCGGATTGCTGAACTTCTGCGCGATTGCGTAAATGCCTAGCGGCGCGCTCGCAGCGATGAAGTACGCGATAACGAGTTGATCCGCGCGCGACGAGATCATTCCCATCACGCGCGCGAAATACATGTTCAGCCCGTAGCCGCGCGTCTCCTTAAATATAACCTTGAAGTGGTTCGTCGTGTTTTGAAAGCTCGGCCTGAGCCGCGCAATAGTCCATAGTGTCGCAACCGCAACTGCCGCCAAATAGGCTCCCAGAGCCGATCCTGCGGTGAGCCGGTGCATTGCGACCAGCGCGATTAGGGCTATCAGGTTTATGCCCGCAATCAGAAGTTGAAAAACAGACAGCCGCCGAATTCTATTCATTCCCTGACAGACCTGCTCGATGAATAATTGAAACGGCTGAAAGAAAGCGAGCGGGCCGAGAGCCACAAGCAGCCAGCGAACGTCTTTGTTGAAGATCAAATCAACGGGCACGGCAACGGCTGCGATGAAAAGTGAAAACGCGATACTGATTGCAAGCGTGATGAGCGTGAGCGCGCCGAGCGCCTCGCGTTCAGTCTGATCATCGCGTGACAGAGCAAGCACGCGAGCGCCAGCCGACGCGATGCCAAACTCGAATAATAATCCCCCGACTACGATGAGGCTCAGGCAGAAAGCGAATCGGCCCATCTCGGACGGCTCCATCCATCGAGCCTGAATGATGCTTATGACAAGCCCTGCGACCATTGAGATGGTCTGCGCCGAAAAGAGCATCCCGGCCTGCCGCGTCGTCTCTCCGAACCGGAAGCGGGGCACAGGAGCCGGGAGTCGAGAGTCAGGGATTGAATCTGTTGAGGTGAATTCTGTCTCGGCTTTCAAATCAAACTGCTCCTCTGAACTTAATGGCCGATGCTTCCTGAATATCTTGCGCTTCGATAAGCCCTGATCCCTGATGCCCGGCTCCAGACCCCTGCCCTTCAATCCACTGATCGTACCACAGGCTCAGGTTCAGCAGGCTCCAGAGGTAGAATGAATAATTGATTCGCCCGCTGCGATGCTCCGCAAGCAATCGCTTGATGAAGTCGTAATCGAACAACTCGCGGCGGCGCAGGCTTGATTCAAACAGCGAATGCTCAACGAAATTGCCAAGCCGGTCGAGCATCCACTCGTTAATCGGCGCGCCGAAGCCCTTCTTCTTCCGATTGATGACGCGCTCAGGGACTATGCCCGACATTGCGCGCTTCAGGATGTATTTGGTTTCGCCGTTGCGGTACTTCATGCGTCGCGGGAGGCTGACGGCAAACTCTACGAGCTTGTGATCGAGAAACGGGACGCGCGCTTCAACCGAAGCAGCCATCGTCATCTTGTCGACACGCATCAATAACAACTCCGCAAGCCGCAGCTTTAACTCTTGATAAATCATTCGCTCAAGCACGTCAGCTTTTGGATTTGCGGCAAGCAATCGCTCAAGGTCGCCGCGCGCGATTGAATAGGATGAAAGCTCGCCGCTGCCATTCTGCTGCGCGGCTATTTTTTGCCGCGCCGACTGTGTGAAGAGTTCGTGCTTGTGCGCTTCATCAAAAACAACAGCGCCGCTCCAGAATAACTCTTCACCTGCGGCAAGGCGTCGCAATAAATCAGGCCCGATCTTGCGCACGGCAGGCGGCAGTTCCGCTCCGCCAATATCAATCGCCCTCTGACCAGCTTTCGCAATCGCACGCCGCGCCGCAGCGGGCAGCTTCGCAAGCCACCGCCATCCGTAATCGTTGAGCTTCAGGTAGCGAACGTAATCGCGATAACCGCAAAACAATTCATCCGAGCCTTCGCCCACTTGAATGACCTTCGTGCCCGTCTGGCGCGCGAGCCGCGAGACGTAATAGATCGGCACGCAAACGGGATCGGCAATAGGCTCGTCCTGATGAAATATCAGGTCGGGCAGAAAATCCAACAACTCTTGCTGGCTGATGATTACTTCGTGATGGTCGGTCGAGTAGAATCGAGCAACGTCACGGGCTTCTTCAATCTCGTTGTAAGCGGGGCTGTCGCTGAAGCCGACGGTGAAGGTGCGAACGGGACGGGACATCAAGCGAGCCATCAGCCCCACGTTTGCCGTCGAGTCAATGCCCCCCGATAGAAAGACCCCGAACGGCACGTCGCTCATCATTCGCTTCTCGATTGACTGACTGAGCAAGCGGCGAAGCTCATCAATCAAATCCTGCTCGTCACGTTTTGCTATTTCGGCAGCGACGGCCTCAGTGACGACTGCATCCCAGTAGCGAGTTATTTTAATCTCGCCTCGCGTGTCGCAGGTGAGCAGGCAACCGGCGGGGAGTTTTTTAATTCCACGAAACAAAGTCATCGGCGCGGGCGTGGTCAAAAAAGTCAGGTAATGATAAAGCGCCTCTTCATCAACGTCGCGCGCGACCTGCGGGTGTTCGAGTATGGCTTTTATCTCTGACGCGAAAATCAACCGCCCGTTTGCTGCGGTGTAATAAAGCGGCTTCACGCCTAGAGGATCACGCGCAAGCACGAGCCGTTGTTTGCCTTCGTCCCACAGCGCGATGGCGAAATCGCCTTCGAGGTCGTGAACGAAATCAAGCCCTCGCTCTTCGTAAAGATGAATGACGCTTTCGGTGTCCGTGCGCGAGCGGTAGCGATGGCCCTTTTCAATCAACCCGTTGCGCAGTCGTTCGTGATTGTAGATTTCTCCGTTGAAGGTGATCCACACGCGCCCGTCTTCGTTCGGCATCGGCGCGTGTCCCGCGGGCGAAAGGTCAACTACTGCAAGCCGCCGGTTGCCAAAGCCAACGCGTCGGTCTTCGCTTATGAAGACGCCCGCATCATCAGGCCCGCGATGCGATATCCTATCGCGCATCCGAACTACGAGCGATTCGCTAATGGTCGGCTCGCTTGCGCCATATTCATATATTCCGCAAATTCCGCACATGGTAAGCCGGTGGACTGTGGCCAGAATGGCTGTTGCCTTGAAAGTAGCTCTGGGAGCCTGTTTCGTGGCATCCGGCATTCTACCTTCAGGCTTCTGATTGCTGACTACCTCTTCATTATCCTGCCTGCTGATTCCTGTATTCTTACTGCCTTTTCCTCATCGCCCCGCTCGTATGGAACGAGCAGAGTCGCGTTTGCAAAAGGCGCGTCGGCGTAGAGACGATATATGATACCAGACGCGCGCAGTCGCGTCCCGTAGCTCGGCGCTACCCATCGCACGGCTATCTTAGTTTCATAAGCGTAGCCTGATACCGGAATGACGGCGAGCGCAACTCGATCATCGAAGGCAATCGCGCGCTGGTCGTCTTCGATTTTCACTTCAAGCCCGGCGTCGAAGTTGAAGAAAAATTCAAACTGGTGCGCGCCCTCGCCCGTGAACAGGTCTTCGATTATCCAGTAGCCTTCCCGCTTTTCAAACGTCACGACGCGGCGATGCACAACAGGCTGCTTGAGCCGAAGATAAGCGTGATGCTCCGCGTCGAGCACGTCGCGCTCCGAGCTGCTCTCCCAATGATTGACTATCGGCTTAACGTTCGGGCCGAGCGTGAACAAAGACGTTTCGGTTATCTGGCTTATATCTTTGCCGTCAACTCGAACGGTGTTGTGATAGGCGGTCGAGCGGAACAGGTTTCGCCACCGCGCGCTCGCCGTATAGGTGAACGTGCCAGGATCGCAAAGCAGCGTGCGACCGTAAGCAAAGACCTCAATCGAGAGCGCGTCCGAGTGCGCGTGCGAGCCGCGCCCATCCGCTCCGTGATCGCCGCAGTCAATGATCGAATAAAGCGAGCGGTCGCGCTCGATGAAAATCTGCCCGTCAGGAAATGCGCGCGACACGATAGGCTGTTCGTTCACCGGCAAACTCTCGAATGCCTCGCGCCCAGTTGGGCCGAACCACCAGACGGCTTCTTCGTCAATGCGGCTTGACTGCTTGAACTTGCCCTTTTCAATCAGCACCGCAGCGATTGACAACAGGTATGAATGATCCGTCGCCGCGCGCTCTTTGAATTGAATCAGACGCCCGTCGTCCGTGTCGCCAATCATCGGCGCTGTGCCGTCCGGCTTCAAATAGTGCCGCGTGAAATCGAACATCGCTTCCAGCCGCTCCCAGCTTTCTGTGGGAAGCTCGATGCGGTTCGCATGGCTGATTGAAAAAAAGAGCGCGAACATCTCAAGCACAAGGCGGTGATAGCCCGTCGAGCCTTCATAATTCACGCCGTCTCTGTAAACCTGCCGATCAAGCTCACGGATCAATCGCGGCGCGCTGAAGCTCACCCACGCTTCGGACTCATTGATTTCAGGCATCGTCATTCCGAGCGCGAAAAGTCCTGTCAGGTTCGACAGGTAATGATTGCTCGCCGTGCGATATGAAAACTCAAGATTCGAGCGGATGAATCGCCCGTGCGCGATGATGATTTTCAGAATTAATTCAATCGCTTCATCTGTCATCGAGGGCGACAAGCGAAACATTTCGAACGCGGCGATAATGTTTATGGCGCGAATCGCCACCTCCATAGCGACTTTCCAGTTGATGCCGAAGCGCGGCGGGTTCTCTTCGTACCACGACGCGAGCTGAATCAAAAATTCATCCGCGTATCGTTCATCGCCAGTGAGCGCGTAAGCGCGACCGAGAGTTGTGAAGTGGTGAAGGCGATTAAGCTCCCACACGACGCGCGCGTCTGAGCGTTCGGGGAGTCTTATCGGCACGCGCGAGTAATGTTCTACTGGCCATCGCACATTGGTTTCAGGGTCGCGATGCCAATCAATCACAGGGCCGAAATCGTAAGCGCGGGCGAATACCTTAATCCGATGAGCGAGGATGTTTTCAGCAGCGATGCGCGCGGCTTCGACTGAATCTGGGAAATACTCTTTGACAATTGAAGCGGTGCGCGCGAGGTCGGCAAGTCCTGCGGTCAATCTCAACTCTTCGCGCTTGCGCAGCCCGGCGGCGACATCCGCGGGCGATTGGCCGCGAAGCGCGCGATACAATTCTTTATCCGAAATGTAGGTCGAATCTGGACTGTCTGTGATGCGGGCGCGCGCGCGCGTGAGCCTGCGGCGAGCGCGGATGAATACTTCGGCGGCGATTTCGCCTGCTGACATGCCAGCGAGTTTTTCACGAATGCTCAATTTCTAGTTTCTGATTTCTGGTTTCTGGTTTCCGATGGAAGTTTTTGAGGCTGCTATTGACAACCAGAAACTATGAACCAGAAACCAGAAACTTATTCGATAGCAGTCCGAGCATGAAAAAGAAATACAGGTTCAAATCAGAATAATATCCGCTCGCAAGCGTCAGCCCCGGTATCAAGTACGCTACGACGAGCGCGATGAAACAGGCCGCTGCTGGACGCTGTTGTTCGCTTGCGGCTTTCCTGAGCGCCGCATAGCCCATCTTGAACAGAAAGAGATAAGCCGCAATGTAGAGCGCCAGCGCGATCAATCCTAAATCGGCAGCTATCCACAGAAAATTCGAGTGTGGGCTATCGGCGGCGCGCGTGAACATAACGGCTTCAAAAGCTTCGGTGTGCCAGTTGTACTTCGCGTGAAAATAATCGTGATAGTTCGCCAGCCCTACGCCTGCGAGCGGATGTTCAAGAGCCATCTCCGCCGCTGCTTCCCACGTCGCGAGTCTGCCGTAAGCGTTGCGCGGGTCCGTGAGCCGCCGCTCTAAAGAGTAAGGCCCGAACATTATGAATCCGATTGCAGCCGCGAGCAGGATGATCGCAAGCAACGACCGAGAGACGCGCAGACGCGCAGACGCGGCAACGGCAGAATTCGTATGTGAAAATGGCGAATCTATAACCGAGTCTGTTGATTCGTTGGTCGTTGCGTCTATGCGTCTGCGCGTCTGCGCGTCCCGACTAGCCGCGATTCGCAGAACTATCAAGCAGAAGATGAGCGCGGCGGCCACTGCGCGAAACAACGGAAAGAGCGAAGCCGCGATTGCCGCAGCGATAGCCGTCCGCAAGACAAATTGCGCCGCTCGATCAAGCCGCGCGTTGAACGCTCGCGGCGCGGCAATTAAAAAGACCGCGAGCAGCAAACAGATTATCGAGTAAGACGCATCGGCGGCGAACGGGCCGTTGACGCGAAGCTCGCCTTCGCGCACAAGCTCCGAGCCTTTGTACGGAAACAGGTTCGCGCCCGTCGCCAGCTCGTAAGCGCCCGTCGCAAACAAAAATAAACCGACAGCGATTGCGCTGATGATAATCAACCCGGCGCGGCCTCTTGCGTCGAAGTGATAGCGCGCCAGGTGAAACGCCGCGAGCGGAAGCCAGAACGAATCAATCGCGATTCGTGAGGCGTATGTCACATCGTTCGATTGCACGAGCGCGCTTGCGAGCGCGATGACGGACAATAGCGCCCACGCGATTTCAAACTTTGAGATAGCCGTGCAACTTCGCGCCTCAGCATCTGTGCGCTTTATTTTGAGGAGTAGGACAATCACGGCCAGAGCAATCGCGGCGCGGTCGAACGTGACGATTGATTTATCAACAGGGAAGCGGATGAAATATGAAGCGAGCGGTGTTGCGGCGAACCATACCGTTAGGATGCTTTCGATTGAGACCCGCGCCGCGAAGATGAATGCGAGCGCAATCATCGCGGCAGCCGCCGCCGCTGCTTCGCTGTAGCGGCCAGCGGCGCACAGCGTCGCCGCAGCGATGACACCGACAAACGCGGTCAGCATCAACAGCGACGCGGCGACGCGGCGACGCGGCGACACGGCGAAGGGTACATGGTGATGTTGCGATTCTGTACTCATAATCCGTTAATTGTTCAACGGTTGCTCAATGTTTTCTATCTCCGCGGCGACGCGGCGACGCGGCGTCAAGCGTTCGCTTCCTCAATCGCGTCAACGATGCGGCGGGCGGCGTGGCCGTCCCATAACTCAGGCACGCGATACGGCTCGACGCGCCCGTTGATTGAGGCCATCGCTTCGCGCTTTATTGTTTCAGGGTCGCTGCCGACCACGCGATTAGTTCCCTCTGTCACCGTGATTGGCCGCTCCGTGTTCTGGCGAAGCGTCAGGCACGGGATGCCGAGCGCGGTCGTCTCTTCCTGAATGCCTCCGCTGTCGGTGAGCACAAGTCGGCTGTTGCTGTAGAGTTGAAGAAAATCCAGATAGCCGAGCGGCTCTGTGACTACGAGGCGGCGCATGCTGCGAAGCCGTCTATTCAACTTGAATTCTTCTATTCGCGCGCGAGTACGTGGGTGAACAGGGAAAACTATAGGAAGCCATCGCTGTATCGCATCGAGGGCATCAAGTATGCCTTCGAGCGTCGGCTTGTCGTCAACATTCGACGGCCTGTGAAGCGTCATAACGCCAAACATGCGCGGCTGTACATTAAACCGCTCAAGCGCGTCTGAGTTGCACGCTCGCGCGAGATTGCCGCGAAGCGTGTCAATCATCACGTTGCCGACGAAGCGAATCTTTTCGGGCGCAACGCCTTCGCGCAACAGGTTCTCATCGGCGTCGCGCGACGGCGTGAGCAGCAGATCCGCGAGCGCGTCGGTCACTATTCGATTAATCTCTTCAGGCATCGTTCGGTCGCGGCTGCGAAGTCCCGCCTCGACGTGCGCGACGCGAACGAGCATCTTCGACGCGACGAGCGTAGCCGCCATCGTAGAGTTCACGTCTCCAACAACAACAACCCAATCTGGTTTCCAATCAATCAAGACCCGCTCGAAGGCAAGCATTATGCGTGCGGTCTGCTCGGCGTGCGAGGCGGAGCCGACTTCGAGGTTCACGTCAGGGCGCGGAATCTCCAGGTCCTCAAAAAACGAATCGCTCAAGGCCGGGTCATAGTGCTGGCCCGTGTGAACCAGCAGCGGTTCGATTCTATCAGCGCGGCAGCGCATTTCGCGGATGACGGGCGCGATCTTCATGAAGTTTGGCCGCGCGCCTACGACGTTGATTATTCGTATCATTGCTAAGTTTGATTCCCCGCAGCCGCGCGCTTTCCTGCCGGGCGGATGTGCGAAGCGAGCGCGGCGGCCAGTGTGAGCACGATGGCGGCGATTAACGCTGCGGTCGCCGTGCTGCGAAGGATGCCCGGCTTTTCAGCCCCCTCGCGCGCGATTGGCGTTATGAGGCGAGTCCGTTCGGTCCCGTTCGCGGGCGTGTCGGTGTTGTTCGCTTTCACTTTATTCAGATCGTCTTCGACTTTCAAAAGCGCCTCGCGCGCCGCAGCGCCCTGCGCCGCAAGCTCGTTGTATCGCTGTTCGAGTCGCTGTTGCTCTTCGATATGAGGTTTCATCGCGTCGTCAAAAAGTTTTTCGTGCATCGCGATGACCTCATCGGTCACAGCTTTGGCATAGCTTTCTGCGTCTTCGGCCCGCTCGGCTGTTGCGGTGATGCCGACAAGCAGCGGGTAGCGCGTGCGTCGCGGACCGGCGACGATAGTTTGAGCATGAATGCTGCGCTTGAGTTGATTCGGATTCGCGCCGATCTTTGCCGCAACATCTTTAAGAAAGGCCGTGTTGTTGATTATTCGTTCGGTGATATAAGGGTCTTCGAGTGGTTTATCCCACACGCGGCCAATTTTGATCTGCGCCGACGCGCGATGAAGCGCGGGCTGGCGGTATGCGAGAAAAGCTGTGATGCCTGCCGCGATGATGACTCCTGCGATGATGAACCATTTCGCGCGCCACACGGCGGCGATGTATCTATCAAGACTGATTTCTTCGTTATTCATTTCATTCGTCGGTTCTTCAAAATAGTTGAGCTTGAAAGTCTACAAGCCGCCGCGCGGTTCGCACAAGCCGCAGCTTTGATGAGAGGCGCGGTATGGCGCCATTGAATGGTTCTTGATATCACCAAGGCAAGTTTGACGCATGAGCTTTGAGGTAATCGTCTATGAAGCAGTAGATTTCAGCCAACTGGTCAAGTATAGTAGCCAAGGGGGTGTCATCCGTGTGTGGATTTGTGTTGCAATCGTATATTTAAAGGATGTAGCCGATCCTGGTTCTTCAACCCAAGATTCGTATATCAGCTGGGATACCGGCGCGTCGCGCATTCGACCATTCTCGTCTGATAGCTGACCGCCGGAAACTATTCAGGTAATGACAATGAACAGCGAAACCGAAGCGGCGTGGCAGTATCACAACCAGACGAAGCATTCGTACTGGAGCATTCGCACAACCGCGCATTATCTCGACTGGGCGAACCAGCCGTCGCCGTTCAAGGTTTATCCTGAGATTGAGCCTATCGCGCTTCCGCGCGAATTCACTCCAACCGGCGTGCCTGCGCTTGAAGCAATCGCTTCAACAGGCACTGAAGCGCACGGCGATGTAATGCCCACGCTCGATCAACTCGCGAGCATCCTCTTTTATTCTGCCGGTGTGACGAAGCAAAAGACCTATCCGGGAGGGACAATTTACTTTCGCGCGGCGGCCTGCGCGGGCGCGCTCTATCCAGTTGAAATCTATGTTGTGTGCGCGGAGCTTGAGGGACTCACGGCGGGTGTTTATCACTTCAACCCGGGAGACTTTGCGCTAAGGCGATTGCGCGATGGCGATTATCGCGGCGTGCTTGTGCGCGCAACGGCGAATGAATCAAGCATCGCTCACGCGCCGGTCGCGCTGGTTTACACGGCGATAAGCTGGCGCAGCACGTGGAAGTACCGAGACCGCGCGTATCGCTATCACTTTTGGGATAACGGGATGATTGCCGCAAACGCGCTGGCGATGGCTGCCGCGCACTCGATTCCCGCAGAGCTTGTGATGGGCTTTGTTGAATCGGATATGAACAGGCTCGTAGGCATTGACGGCAAGCGAGAGCTTGCGTTGAGCCTGATTGCGCTTGGCCGCAGCAAGGAGACCGCGCCCGCTTTATCTTCGATTGAAGAGATACCTGAATTGAAAATTCAGGTTGCCCCGCTTTCATATTCGCAAGTTGATTATCAATCAATTCAGGAGATGCACGCTGCGTCTTCGCTTGAAAGCGGCGATGAAGTTGTCGAGTGGCGAAATGTACATGCTGATTGTGCAGCGCCGCAAGCTGCGGGCAAAGTGATTTATCTTTCACCGGCAGCGAATCTCCCTCGCGTGACAATTGAGGAAGTAATTGAGCGGCGCGCCTCGACTCGGCGGTTCGCGCGCAAGGCAATCTCACTTTCTGATCTGTCAACGATTCTTGACTGCGCGACTCGCGGCATCGGGGCCGATCTTTTGCCTGACTCCAAGGCGCAACTCAACGATCTGTATTTGATAGTCAATCGCGTTGACGGGCTGGCTTCGGGCGCGTACTTCTATCGCCGCGACGAGCGCGCGGTGGAGTTGTTGAAGGAAGGCGACAAGAGCGAGCGCGCGGCATACCTCACGCTTGAGCAGGATTTGGGCGGCGATTCGAGCGTTACGGTTTTCTTCATGTATGATATGAACAAACTGCTTGCGGCATATGGCAATCGCGGCTATCGCGCCGTTCAGATGGAAGCGGGAATAATCGGCGGCAAGATTTATATCGCCTCTTATACGCTCGGTCGCGGAGCGACAGGACTGACATTCTATGATGACGACGTGACGGAATTCTTCTCGCCGCACGCAGCGGGCAAAAGCTGCATCTTCGTTATGGCAGTAGGTGTGCCAGGCAAGCGCCCTATGCTCTAACTCTTCGCGTCAATAGAAATTGCACACGCTGGCAGTCATATCTAATGCGCTTGACATATCGCCCACTTGCACGTGACACTTTGATGCTTAATCAGGCGCGGGCTGAATCATTCAGGCAAAGGGTCAAGCAAATTATCGCGCAGCCTGACTGCGCGAAAGTAAACGTTATGCAGACCGAGCGTAAGCTAAGACAACAGATAGTCGAGATAGGCCGCCGCATCTACGAGCGCGGATTCATTGCCGCCTCTGACGGCAATATAAGCGCGCGGCTCGATAACGGCGCGATACTGACTACGCCGACGATGGTCTGCAAAGGTCGAATGACTGAAGATATGCTCGTGATGGTCGACATCAATGGCCGCAAGCTCCGCCGCGAAGAGCGCAATCCGTCATCAGAGTTTTCTATGCACCGTGAGATTTATCAACTGCGGCCAGACGTTCACGCAATAGTTCACGCGCACCCGCCGTTTGGAACAGGCTTCGCCGTCGCGAACGTGCCGCTCGATAAGCCGCTGCTCTCTGAGGTGATTCTCACGCTCGGCTGCATACCGCTGACCGCCTACGGCACGCCTTCGACACGGGAGCTATCGGATTCGCTCAAGCCGTACATTCCGCATCACGACGCGCTGCTGCTGGCGAATCACGGCGCGGTCACTTACGGGCCTGACCTTGAGACAGCTTACGCGCGGATGGAGACGCTTGAGCACTTTGCAAAGATAACATTAATCGCGCGGCTCATTGGTCGGCCTCACGAGCTACCCGCCGACGCGATAGAAAAACTGCTCGACGTGCGCGAGCAATCGGGCTACATGCAGGCCGACCGTCGCGGGTGTCAGGCGTGCGGCTACCTGCAGGGGCACGCCGAGAGTTGTGCCGTCGGCAGCGCAACCCGTTCATTCGCCCCGGTGAACGGCGACGAGACTGTTACGTTAACGCGAAAAGAATTGACCGCGCTGATTACGGAAGCTGCGCGGCTGGTCGCTCAGGGAATTAAAAGATAGTGGTTAGTAGTCGGTGGTCAGTTGAAAAAATGATGGTCGCCTTGAAAATGGCTCTGAGAGCCTGTTTCAAGACATTGACCATTCTTCAACCAGCCACCGGCCACTGACCACTGATAAGCAAGGAGAGTCTATGGAAGCTCTTGGAATGATCGAGACTAAAGGATTGGTCGCAATGATCGAAGCGGCTGACGCGATGGTCAAAGCCGCTAATGTTACGCTTGTGGGTTACGAGAAGATCGGAGCCGGGCTTGTAACGGCTATTGTGCGCGGCGACGTGGCTGCTGTGAAAGCAGCAACGGACGCGGGCGCGGCTGCGGCCCGGCGAGTGGGCGAGCTTGTGAGCGTTCACGTCATCCCGCGCCCGCACTCTGCGGTTGACGAGAACATGCCTGTCACATTCGAATCGCGCGAGCGATAATGTAGTGGTCAGTGTCGGTTCAAAGGATGATGGCTTGAAAATGGCTCTGGGAGCCTGTTTCAAGGTAATCGTCAACCTTTCAACCGGCCACTGGCCACTGACCACTGCCATGATTCTTGCAAGAATAGTTGGAACTGTAGTCGCTACGCGCAAGGACGAGCGCCTTCACGGACGCAAGCTGCTGGTTGCGCGATTGGTCGGTGTTGACGGACAGGATGAGAAGGGCCACGTCGTCGCCGTTGACACGGTAGGCGCGGGCGCGCGCGAAGTCGTGCTAATAGTGCAGGGAAGCTCCGCGCGCATGGCCTTCGGCTGCAAGGACTGTCCTGTTGATGCAGCTATCGTCGGCATCGTTGACACGGTTGAGGTTGGTCCCTAGACATTCGTTATTTGTCATTAGCAGATTGATTGCTAAACTTAAACTGACGACAAAGGACAAATTACCAGGGACGACCATGAACACGATTCGAGTAGCGCTGGCGCAGATTAACCCGACGGTTGGCGATCTCAAAGGCAACGCTGATCTGGTTCTCGATTACCTCGCTCGCGCGCAAGCGATGAAGGCCGACCTCGTCGCTTTCCCTGAGCTTGCGCTCACAGGTTACCCGCCAGAAGACCTATTGCTCCGCCCTCACTTCGTGCGCGAGAATCGCCGCGCGCTTGATCGAATAATCGAAGCGGCGGGTGATACAGTGGTCGTCATCGGGTTCGTTGACACGGACGGGTCGGACACCTATAACGCGGCTGCTGTGATTGCAGGCGGCAAGCTCGTTGACGTTTATCACAAAACATTCCTGCCAAATTACGGCGTGTTCGATGAGGAAAGATACTTTCAATCAGGCACGCGCTGCCCTGTGCTCATCTTTGGCGATACGCGCGTCGGCGTGAACATCTGCGAAGATATATGGTATCCGGGGGGGCCTACGAAGTTGCAGGCGCTTGTAGGCGACGCTCACTTGATTGTGAACATCTCTTCGTCGCCTTATTACGCGGGCAAAAGCCTCGACCGCGAGCGGATGCTCTGCACTCGCGCGGAAGATAACGCCGTCGCGCTCGCCTATTGCAATCTGTATGGCGGGCAGGATGAACTCGTCTTCGACGGCAACAGCCTTGTGATTAATGAAGCCGGCCATGTCATAGCGCGAGGCCGCCCGTTCGCGGAAGACTTGGTTATTGCTGACATAAACATCGAGCGCGTTTTTTCAGAGCGACTTCATGACCCGCGACGGCGGCGCGAGAAGATAAGAATCACGCACGACGACGCGCTTTACACAATAGAGTTGAACGGCGCGTTGCGTGTTGATAGCGACAAGCCGCCAATTCCGGTGCGTGAAGACGAGCGGCTCGATTCGACGGCTGAGATTTACACGGCGCTCGTGACGGGCACTCGCGATTACGTGCGCAAGAACGGATTCGATAAAGTCTATTTCGGGTTGTCGGGCGGAGTTGATTCAGCGCTGACTGCCGTGATTGCCGTTGATGCTATCGGGGCTGAAAACGTCAATGCGGTCTATATGCCCACGCGGTACTCATCATCGGAATCGGCGCGCGATGCTCGGCAGCTTGCGGATAATCTCGGCATACATTTTCAGATTATCGAGATTGAAGGAACATTTGCTGAGTATTTAAAGATGCTCGCGCCCGCGTTCGATGGGCTTGCAGAAGACGCGACGGAAGAGAACATTCAGGCTCGGATTCGCGGAAATATCTTGATGGCGCTGTCGAACAAATTTCACGGGCTTGTGCTTTCTACAGGAAACAAGAGCGAGATGAGCGTGGGCTATTCGACTCTTTATGGCGACATGGCTGGCGGCTTTGCGTTGTTGAAGGACGTGCCGAAGATGCTTGTCTATGAGCTTGCAAATTACGTGAACCTTCGCGGGCCGAAGCCCATCATTCCTGAATACATACTGACGCGCCCGCCTTCAGCTGAGCTTCGCGCGAACCAGACGGATCAAGACACGCTGCCGCCTTATCCTGTGCTCGATGCGATTCTGGAAGCTTACGTTGAGCGCGATATGAGCGCGGAATCAATCGCCGCGATGGGCTTTCCCCTTGATACAGTGCGATGGGTCGTGAGTCGAGTTGACGCGGCAGAGTACAAGCGACGGCAGGCTCCGCCGGGCGTGAAGATAACGCCGCGCGCATTTGGCCGCGACCGAAGGATGCCTATCACGAACAAGTATCACAACTGAAATCATTCCCACTTGTTGTAGCTACCTGCCGAAAAATTTTTCCTCATGGTTTTTATTGTATTTTACGTCATACATGGATAGCGGTGATGATTTGGTCCCCATCGGGCGACCGGCATACCTGTCCGGCCAATTGATGCTGCCCATTTCGTCAAGCCTTACAACGCTAAAGGAGGAAACAACCATGGGAATGGCAAAACTCAACGTATGGGTTTCGGGTACGGATGATCCGTGTTCGATAGACAACAGAACATGGTATGTCACGATCTACAACTGCGACGGCAAAGTGCTTCAATGGTGCGGAAAACAATATGTGGTGCTGCCTGCAAGATGCGGCCATCTGGAAGTCGAAGTTCCGCCAGGCTGCTACTACATAAAGGCGGTATGGAGCTTCTCTTTCGCTGGCGGCATTTTCTATGTCAATCACTTCACGGACGCGGCGATAGTTCAGGCCTGCTGCGGCGAGACGACTTGCGTGACGCTCTTCAATCCGAGCTTGCACCGATGCGGAACTATTGTGGTGAGAGCGCTCAGAGATGCGCTGGAGCAAAAGGGAATTGATGCTGATGTGGCGAAGAGAGCCGAAACAGCATTGAACGCTGCCCTTGCCAAAATACCCAAACCCGCGAAGGGGTTTGAGCTTGATCACCTCGATGAAATTGAAGAACTGGTTCGCAAGCAGGAACGGCCTAAAGGACGCAAGAAATAGCTCGAACCTATAGCGGCAAACTTCACCTTTGCCGCTAGTGAAAGCAGTTGCCTGACAACAGCTTGACCGGGTGCCTTCGATGCAAACAGGCTGAACAGATAGAAAGGATTGATAAACGACCTGCTCCTCACGCCCGGTCAACTCCATCACCGAACGATTCTTGCCTGAGCGAGCTATCAGTTTTTAATAACTTGTGGTGCTGGTTGAAAAGGTCACAGGGTTGTTTCTATCTTGTTGGTGATAAAACCAATTACAAGGAGAAACTTCCCCATGACCACCACTGACTTCATTATAGAGCTTTTCTGCCCCGTTGATGATCAAATGCAAGACTTCGACAAACATC
>DATLXU010000099.1:0-57052 GCA_035575515.1 Blastocatellia bacterium | reverse complement strand
AAGTGATCAGCTTATCGCATCCTTAAAGTACGGAGGAAGCGATGAGCGACCTGATCGA
Organism: Blastocatellia bacterium; assembly: GCA_035575515.1. Classification (GTDB taxonomy): domain Bacteria; phylum Acidobacteriota; class Blastocatellia; order UBA7656; family UBA7656; genus DATLXU01. The sequence continues at coordinate 56,994 of DATLXU010000099.1, read as the reverse complement.
ATTAACTGCCAAACAGCGCATCGAGATAGAACAGTTGCTGACGCGCCATCTTGATTCACGTCTTTATCAACGCGCCTTAGCCTGCTATGAAAATTGGCAGCTAAGTCATTGATTCTCATAGAACCCGCTGATTTTCATCCGTTGTTGTGAAACAGGCGCAGCCGCGTTTCATGGCGGGCTAACGTATGGGATTTTGGGAAAAGGTTTAGACGAGTGTGCAAGATTGCTGGAATCCAGAATCTGAGGATTCACGATCTGAGACACTTTGCAACCACAGGGCTGTTTATGAAGGGCATCCCCGATTCGATGATCTCCAAGATGACCGGCCACAGAAGCAGAGAGCTTAAGAGGTACCAGCACCTTAGCCCTGAATTTAGAAAACAGACTGTGGAGCTTATAGCAAAAGAGCTCGCCGGTAGCACAAATAGTAGCACAGTGCAAATCAGCGAGCTTGTACAGTAGCTGTAAGCTATTGAAAGAACTGGCGGAGCCGACGGGACTCGAACCCGCGACCTCCGACGTGACAGGCCGGCGTTCTAACCAACTGAACTACGACTCCGCATTTCAAATCCGCTTCAGCGTCCCCAGCACCGGGCTAGTGATGGGCGGTACTGGAATCGAACCAGTGACCCCCGGTTTGTAAGACCGATGCTCTACCGCTGAGCTAACCGCCCGCTTGGCGAAAGAGTAATATAGAGACCTCAACCTGTTACTGTCAAGCTCGAACTATTGACTTCAGCCTGACATTTTAAGCATCACAATCGAGTCTTAGATGTAACCGCGTTTGCGCGCCCAGCGTCTAAGTTATTTGAGGGATTGATTTATTTTCAATAATTTATTGTGAATAGATTTCAAGGCGCATAGCAGAGCGAGGGATACATGCGAGAGAAGATAAAAAGATTTGGAGCGGCAATCAAAAAGCGACGCGCGCTTTTGATTGCCGCTCTAGTACTGGCTGCGGGCGGCGTAGGAGCGGCCTTCTATTTCGGACAGAAGGCCAACGCCAACGATTACATCACAGCCAAAGTCGAGCGCACAAACGTCGAAGTTACCGTATCAGCCACGGGAACCGTTCAGGCCGTCACCACCGTTCAGGTCGGCTCGCAGGTCTCAGGCACTGTTCAGTGGCTCGGTGCTGACTTCAACACTCAGGTGAAGCAGGGACAGGTAATTGCCAAGCTCGACCCCGCTATATTCCAAGCGCAGGTTGATAATGCTACGGCAAATGTCCAGAATGCGAGAGCCGCAATCCAAGCCGCAAAGACCGAAGTCACCAATCAGAAAGCCAACCTCAGCGCGGCGAAGGCAAACTTGCAGGCGGCGCGTGTTGACCTGAGGGATAAGCAGGATTTGGTGAAGCGAAACGAAGACCTAGCAAAGAAAGGTGTCCTGTCGCCGCGCGACCTTGAGGCCGTACAGGCGCAGGCAAACGTGGCATCGGCGCGCGTCGAGCAGGCGACGGCGCAGGTGGGACAGGTAGAAGCCGCCAACGCTGCCGCCGAAGCTAAGGTTAAACAGGCAGAAGCGACGCTTGCGCAAGCCGAAGCGCAACTCTCTCAGGCGAAAGCAAATCTGGATCACACCATCATAACTTCGCCGATTGACGGCGTAGTCGTCTCGCGCAACGTCGACGTGGGCCAGACTGTTGCCGCAAGCCTTCAGGCTCCGACGCTTTTCACAATCGCAAACGACCTCACGAAGATGCAGGTGCTCGCTTCGATTGATGAGGCCGATGTGGGCCAGATTCGACAGGGCATCAAAGCAAACTTCACGGTTGACGCGTTTCCCGGTGAAGTCTTCAGCGGCGAGATAACGCAGCTTCGCCTCAACGCGCAGACGCAGCAGAACGTCGTTACCTACACTGCGGTCATTGACGTAGCCAATCCCGAATTGAAGTTGCGTCCGGGAATGACGGCCAACATAACTGTTCCTGTGGACAAGCGTGAAAATGTGCTCGCAATCCCGAACGCCGCGCTGCGCTTCAAGCCGAACCTCTCGGAAAAAGAGCAGCAGGAGCTGCGCGAGAAGATGGAGGCTCGCCGCAAAGAGCGCGAAGCTCAGCAGGGCGCGCAGGAAGGTCAGCAGCCCGGACAGGGACGGCAGCGGCGCGAAGGACAGGGGCAGCCCGGTGAAGGACAGGCGGCGCAAGGCGGCGATGGCGGCCAGCGACGACAGGGACAGATGGTCTGGGTGCTCGTCGGCGAAAAACAGATAGAGCCGCGATTCGTCCGCACGGGTCTGACGAACGGGCGCGTAACCGAAATCATCGGCGGCGACCTGAAGGAAGGCGACATTGTGATCGTCGGGCAGAACGATACCAGCGGCAGCAATCGCCCGCAGCAACCCGGCACGCCCTTCGGTCAGCGTCCACCGATGGGCGGAGGCAGAGGACGATAAAACAGCAGGCAGTAGGCGATAGGCAGCAAGAGTTCGAAATTGCTGCTTTCTGTTGATCGCTTACTGCCTCCTCGTAAAAGAGGAGTGCAGAACAGATTGGAAGCTCAGGTAATAACAGATAAAGAACAACTCACCGGTTCGGTTGCCGAAAAGTCGCTCATCGCGCTCGATCACGTCCATAAAATTTACAAGATGGGCGACATCGAAATTCATGCGCTGCGCGGCGTGTCGCTCCATATTGAAAAAGGCGAGTTCGTCGCCATCATGGGCGCGAGCGGTTCGGGCAAATCAACGACGATGAACATACTCGGCTGCCTCGACCGCCCGACGCGCGGCCATTACTACCTCGACGGGCAGGACGTGTCGAAGCTGTCGAAGGACGAGCTTGCCGACATTCGCAATCGCAAGATCGGATTCGTCTTCCAAGGCTTCAACCTGTTGTCGCGCACATCTGCGATTGAGAACGTTGAGCTTCCGATGCTTTATCTAGGAGTCAAGGCGGCAGAGCGACACGAGCGCGCAAAAGAAGCTCTCGATATAGTTGGATTGAGCGGGCGAATTCATAACATGCCGAACCAGCTATCGGGCGGACAGCAGCAGCGCGTGGCAATCGCACGCTCGCTAGTGAATCGGCCTTCGATCATTCTCGCGGACGAGCCTACAGGAAACCTCGACAGCCGAACGTCAATCGAAGTGATGGATGTGTTTCAACGGTTGAACCGCGAGCGAGGCATAACGATTGCGCTCGTCACGCACGAACCGGACATCGCGCAATACGCGAGCCGCGTTGTTGTGTTCAAAGACGGCAGGATCAAGAATGATTACAGGGTTGAGAACCCGCGCTCGGCCGCCGAAGAGCTTGCGAGCCTTCCGCCGATTGACGATGACGATGACGAGGAGGATGACGAATGAACCTGTTAGTGACGTTTAAGGTTGCAATTCGCGCGCTCGCCCGCAACAAGATGCGGTCGAGCCTGACAATGCTCGGCATAATCATCGGTGTGGCTGCCGTCATCGCGATGGTTGGCATCGGGCAGGGCGCGTCCGCTTCGATTCAGTCGCAAATATCGCAGCTCGGCAACAATATGCTCTTCGTATGGTCAGGCTCGTTCACTCAAGGCGGAATGCGCGGCGGTCAGGGCTCCACGAATAATCTCACGCCAGAAGATGCCATCGCGATAGAGCAGGAATGCCCCGCTGTGAAGGCTGTCTCTCCGGGCGTGCGCGCCAACGGACAACTCGTCTTCGGCAATCAGAACTGGGCAGCATCGAGCGGCATTCAGGGTGTGAATGAAAAGTTCCCTGAGATTCGCGCGTGGCCTGTAGCCACTGGCGAATTCTTCACCGAAGGCGATGTGCGAACTGCCGCGCGCGTCTGCGTAATCGGCAAGACCGTTGCCGATAACCTGTTTGCAGGAAGCGATCCTGTAGGCCAGACCATACGCATTCGCAATCTTCCATTTCGCGTGATAGGCGTGCTCAGCGCGAAAGGTCAGAACCAGATGGGACAGGATCAGGACGATACTGTGGTTGTGCCATACACGACCGCGCAGAAGAAGATGCTTTCGATCACGCACGTCAACCAGATAATGGTTTCGGCCATCAGCCCGGAAGCAACTTTCACAGCCGAAAAGCAGATAACAGACTTGCTACGGCAGCGGCACAAGATCGCGCCAAATCAGGAAAATGATTTCACTGTACGAAACATGACCGACATCGCCGAAGCGGCTGACGAGTCGAGCAAGATAATGACGAACCTGCTCGCTTCGATTGCTGGCGTGTCGCTGCTCGTGGGCGGCATTGGGATTATGAACATCATGCTCGTGTCGGTCACCGAGCGCACGCGCGAGATTGGCATACGCATGGCGATTGGCGCGCGAAGCGGTGTCATCCGTCGTCAGTTTCTGATTGAATCAATCACGCTGTCGCTCGTAGGCGGCATCATCGGAGTTCTGCTTGGAATCGGAATTTCGGTAATCATATCAAACACGCTGAACTGGCCGACGCTCATTTCGCCCGTATCAATCATCGTATCGGTCGCGTTTTCAGTCGTCGTGGGCGTTCTGTTCGGCTACTACCCCGCGCGCAAAGCCGCCTCGCTCGATCCGATTGAAGCTTTGAGGTATGAGTAAAACAACCACATATGAAGACGGATAAACGCAGATGATTTGGTATTTAGAATTTGAGATTAAAGATTCCATCTGTGTTTATCCGTCTTCATCCGTTGTTTCATCTTGATGTTGCAAAAAGTTTGCGCCCCTCAGATTGCTGCCGCAAGGCCGCTCAAATCAGGTATAATAAAATCCGAACCATGAAGAGGTAGCAGGCGTTCAGTCATAAGGAAACCTTCGAGAGTTTAGTTGTGCAGATGATCAGGCGAACCATTACGATAACGACAATCTGCGCGGCGTTTATCATCGCGCTGCTTCCTTTTCGATTGAAGGCAAGCGAGTTGACCCCTCAGGAGATCAAGCAAGCTCAGGTCAATCAGATAAAGAACACCGCCGAGACGCACTATCAAAGAGGCCAGCAGGCTTATGCAAATGGCGAATACAGCCAGGCGCGGCGCGAATTCGACGAAGCGGTTGACGCTATTCTCACTGGCACGATTGATATGCGCAGCGACGACGAGCTTCGAGTCTATTTCCGCGAGTTGATCGAAAAAATAAATCGCTATCAGATAGCTGCGCTCGAACAGAAAGACGGTGGATTCAGCGAGCAGCGCTATGAACCTTCGCCGCTCGACAAGATCGCGTCGCTTTCGGATGCCGACCTTGAAGAAGCTGGCGCTGATACGGATGAAGAGGTGACTGCCCACTTCAACTTCAATTTTGCGATGGCGCATCCTGTTCGCCAGTTTATCAGCTACTTCACAAAGGGTCGCGGGCGCGCAACGATGGAAGCTGGACTTTATCGCTCTGCGAAGTATCGCGAGATGGCCGAGCGAATCTTCAAGCAGGAAGGCGTGCCTACGGATTTAGTATGGCTCGCGCAGGTCGAATCGGGCTGGAACCCCTACGCTTACTCTTCCGCAGCAGCGAAAGGCATCTGGCAATTCATACCGGCGACGGGCGCGCGATTCGGACTGATGCAGAACTACTGGATTGACGAACGCTCCAACCCTGAAAAATCAACTCGCGCCGCAGCCCGATATTTGAAGTGGCTCGCGGATCGTTACAAAGGCGATTGGACGCTCGCGCTCGCAGCCTATAATACGGGCGAAGGAAACGTCGACTCTGCGATAGCGCGAGCAGGCACTCACGATTTCTGGCAACTGCACCGCGCGGGATTTCTAGCGCAGGAGACGCGCAACTATGTTCCGGCGATTCTCGCGGTTGTCTCAATAGCAAAGAACCCGAAGAAATACGGTTTCGATCTGCCGTCGGCATACCCTTATCGCTATGAGACACGAACAGTTGCGACGCAAACAGATTTGCGACCACTTGCAAAGAGGCTGAAGATTCCCTACACCACGCTGCTTGAGTTGAACCCTGAACTTCAGCGCGGCGTGACCCCTCCGGGCAAGCACATCATACGCATACCTGCCGCTCTTGCGTCGAAAACAATCAATGGCGGCGAGCGATCGGAAACGATGACAAGCAACTAAACACGGCGCGGAGACACGGCGACGCAGAAACGGCGTTCCCTTATCGCAATCAGATCTTAATATCTCAGAATTCATCATTCTTTCGCAGCGTCGCAATGTCTCCGCGCTTCCGATTCTCAACCGTCAGCGTCCTACAACAATACTATTGCCCCGCCATATGGCCTTTGTTATCATCGCACCAGCCTGTAGGTTTTAATCAACTGACTCGCTTCTCTATCGAGCCTGCCCCTTAATTCCTAACACAGACCAGCGAGGTCATTATGTCTGGCTTTATTTACATCCTTATTATCATCTTCTTTGCTATACTCTCGTCTTTCCTTCCCATAGGCAACGAAAGATCAACCGTAAGGCGCTTGCCCTGTATCACATTCTTAATTATCGGATTAAACGTGCTCATATACTTCAGCACGCTGCCTGCCGTCGCCGATGACATGAAATCAATCGCCACGCAGGGCATGAAGCTGCAAGAGTTCCTGATGTCGCATCCGGATATGTTTGCCGATGAGGATGTGCGAAAGCGGCTGCTCGATGCCGGAATAATCAGCAAGGGCGATGAAGAGATGATACAAGCCCAGATGAAAGTACTTGAAAACATTGGCGGCAGCCAAACATCAGACCCTGAAGCGGAAAAGGAATTCAACAACCTGATGGATAAATTCCAGGAAGCGCGCGAGGCAAGCATCTGGTACAAATATGGATTTGCTCCGAACGGCCAGTGGAAATCTCACCAGTTGATTACATCAGCCTTTATGCACGCAAACTTCTGGCACCTGTTCGGCAACGTGATAATCTTTTTCGCCGTCGCGTTCACGCTCGAAGACCTGTGGGGTCGCGCCATATTTCTCGGCTTTTATCTGATGGGCGCAGCGGCTTCGTGCATTCCCTCAGTCCTTATGCCTGAGCCGCTCGTAGGCATAGGAGCATCAGGCGCGATTTCTGCGACGCTGGGAGCGTTCCTCGTTCGTTTGCCTAAAGTGAAAATCAAATTGTTCGTCCTGCCCGGTTGGTTCTTTCGGTTTTTGATGGGCTTCAAAAATTTCTCGGTTCTCGTACCGGGCTATGTGTATCTTGTAGCGTGGTTCGTATCGCAGTTGATAGCGTTTTATCTCGTAAAAAAATCGGGCGGTATCTCAACCGTTGGCTACACGGTTCACATAGCCGGGTTCATCTTCGGCGCGGGCTTTGCCGCTTTCATGCGCGCGAGCAAGATCGAGGAGACTCACATACATCCCAAGATCGAAGCTAAAGTCTCGTTCTCTGCTCCGCCTGAAATCACCGACGCGCTTGAGTTATTAGACAAAGGCGAAACTGTAAAGGCCGAGCAGAAGTTGAGGCCGTACCTTGCAAGACATCCCGATGACCTTGATGCAATACTCGCGATGATACAGATATACCAGCGCACGTCGAATTACGATCAACTCAACGCGATGTACGGGCGACTGATTCGCTACCACCTCAGCCGACAGGACAAAGAGGCTGCGCTTTACGCATACGACTGTCTGCTGCAAGCTTTTCCCGACGACAACGTCGCCGCGCGAATCCCCGCGCGCGACTGGATCGCCATCTGCGAGTACCTGCGCGAGTCTGATATGATCCGCGAAGCATCAGTCGAATACGAACGATTGATGAACGCTTGGCCCGATGACCCGCTCGCCGTGCGCGCCGCAGTTCAAGGGGCCGACGCGGCATTGATGTGTCAGGACACGCAGCGCGCGTTGAAGATGTACGAGAGGGCGCAGGCGATGAATCCTCCGAAGGTCCTTATTTCGGGCATCGAAGCTGGAATTGAAAAATGTCGGCGCATCCTCGATAATCGCCCGGCGTGGGTCAAGCAGCCGCCGAAGGCTCCGACTATTTACAAGGGTTATTGAAAGGAACTCAGCGGTTAGGAATTTGTCGCGATGCGGTTTCGGCAAGAGCCTGCCTTCTCTGCCAGAAAGGTGAATCGGGCCAGCGGCGCTCTATCGAGTAATAACGCGCACGGTTCGCAATGTATTCATCGAACATCTTCTCAATCGCGCTTTCATAATTATCGAGCGCAGCCGGTTCATTATTGAAAAAATTGCGTATCGCAGCCGCAGCCTTTATCCCAAGCGCGAGCGCCGTCGAGATGCCCTGCGAAGATAGCGGGTCATAACTTGCTGCCGCGTCGCCTACGGCAAGCCATCCGTCGCCGACCACTTTCTCTAATCGAGAGCTGTTTGCGGAAACAAGCTGAGGTTCGCCTTCAAGCGAATAATTATTCCCCTTGACTCGCGCTCGCGTGTGCTCGGTTTGCTCAAGAAGCGCCAGCCAGCATTCAGCCGTGCGCGCCTGCCTGCTTGAATCCAAATCCGCGTCGGTCATGTAAACAACAACGAGTTTGTCATCAGGCAACAGAGCCGAATACCACCAGCCTTCTTCAACCGCTTCGACAAGCGTGACGCGCGGCGATGCATTAACGCGCGCTGAACTCAAATAACCTGCGATGCCAATGAGCTTGTCAATCGAATCGCGCCTGACGCCGCACAGTCTCGCAAATGCCGACGCGCGACCTGTCGCGTCAACAACGAACCGCGCGCCAATCCAAAACTCGCCCGACGCTCCCGAAATCTTGAGCCGCCAGTCGCCATCCGTCGCGCGCCTGAATTCCGCGACCGCCATCCCATTTATCAACTTCGCGCCGCGCCGCACTGCTGCATCGAGCAGCATCGCGTCGAACTTCTGACGATCAACGTGCCAGCCTATACCATACGGATTGAAGATGAAATCGTTATCCCACGTTTCTTTCGATCCCCACGCCGAGCGATTGCCGACCGATGGCCCGTGATCCGCTTTCAAAAACTCTTCGAGCACGCCGAGCTTTTCAAGCTGCACTCTGATGCTCGGAGGCAGCGTCTCGCCTACGCGCATCTTAGGCATCTCAGCGCGCTCAACGATTACAACCCGCATCCCTGATTGCGCGAGGCTCATCGCAGTCGCAGAACCAGCCGGGCCGCCGCCTGCAACAACGACGTCGGCCCGTGCTGCTTCTCCTCCCTGCCTATCTGAAAACTCTTTGAACGCCATCTCTCAATGCACCCGCCCTTGTCCCCAGATCTTCCGCCGCCTGCGCTTGGGCTTAGCTTCGACGACGCGAGTGCGAGCAGTTCCGGCTTCGGCTGCAACCGCAACGGGTTTGACTTTGGGCGCTGCCGCAGTCGGACAGCCGTTGTCAATCCACATCACAAGAATCTCATTGTAGGTTCTTCCCGCTGAGCCGGGCGCAATCGAGCGAAACGCCACAGCCATGTCATTGTTGCCGCTCAGCATCGCCGTGACTATCGGACTCTGCGGCGCGTCGCCGACTTTAATCCAGCCGTTCTCTTCTGTCGCAAGCGCCTTCATCAGCGCGACAGCGTTGGCTTCTTCGGAACCAAGATCAAGGTCGAACCACCAGTGAATCGAGCGCGTGACGAATCGCTCGTCTTCCTTACCGCCTTCGCGCCAGTGCGGGTTCGGCCCTTTGAGCAAAACGTCATGGCCTGTGTTTCCCTGCTGCCGCTCGCGCATGAAGTTGATTAGCTGAATCATCTGCTTCACGAGGTCGAATTTTTCGCTCTCCTTTTCCGCGAGCCACACAACCCAATCGCGCCACAATTGCTGCTCGTCTTCGGTGAAGACGTGATACATCGGCCCGTTGAAGCTCATCAACTCGAAGATAGGACTGATGTCCGGTCTTCCGGGGATAACCAATCCCGATTTGACAAGCTCATCGAGGAAACCTTGCTGATCTTCAAACCAGTCGTTGATGAAGTTCGAGCCGAGCATCTTGTCGCGATGATTGAGGCTGCCGTAAGGCGCTTTGCTCAAGATGAGGTTTATCATCGCGTCGTTTGGCGTCGGGTCGCTCGCCCAAAGATTGTACTCATCTTGCCCGAGAGTCCCGATGGTTCCGAACGCAACGTAGCCGTTCCAGATTCGCTTCCAAACGCGCTGCATCGCTTCTTCGCCGTCGTTCTCGCGCACGAAGTCGAGATACATCTCGACGGCTTTCTTTGCGATGGCTCCGTGCCCGCTCGCGGCGTTATCAATGCCGACGTGCAGCACGTAATAAATCGGGTCAATGCCGAAGGCGTTCAGCTTATCAACGACGGGCACGAGCGATTGCGCTTCCCATTCTAGCTGCAACGTCATACCTAAAAGCTCAGGATAGAAATCATCAGGGAAGAGCGAAATCGCGAGCGTGAAGACCGGCAGCGTGAACGCTGAATCGAGCATCTGCGGATTCTCGGCAAAAGCCCGCGTGTGAATATCAGGCAGATAGACATTAACGCTCTTGAGCGTGTCGTTATAGACGTTGCAGTGCTGCTGCTGCACGTTGCCGTCGCCCATCTCGTCCATGTAGATGCTGAAGATCATCGCCTGAACCTTGTCAATCGGCCCGGCTGGCGCAGCATGGCGCAGCCACGCGCCGTCAATCATATTGAACGGAGCCATATTAATAAGATGAGCGATAGCCTGCTGTCTCGTCTGCGGCAGAGTGCCGCTGCCTACAGTCGTGTCGCCGAGGTCTTCTTCATAAACCGTGTCGCTGTTTGCATCGCGCACGAAGTCGTTGTAGATGTCGTTCAACCTCGCGTCGTAAGCTTCGGGCGTGTACTCGAAGAATTTCCATCGCTCGTCGGGGTCAGCTTCTTCCTGATTCTGCCACGCCTGTTTCAAAAACATCTCCGCGAGCTGATGAGCCTTCGGCAGAAAATCAGGATAGGTTTCGATGTTCATCAAGAGGTAGAAATACTCGCGGTCGCTGAGCAGGTCATACTTGCCGCGCTCGGTTTCGATGTAAACGGTCTGCGGCTCGCCGTCAGGCCCTTTCGGTCCTTCGCGCGGCACGACGAATCCCAGATCGTACCAATGCTTCACCATCATATTGTCGCCGCGCGGGTACGACGTTGAAAGGTTCGGGTCGGGCAATCCGCGCGCCCAAAGTATCCGGTCAGCGAGCGCCGCGCCTATCGCCTCTTGCGTGACCGATGGGTCATAACTCGGCAGCACGGCGTTGTACTCGCTCTCGGTCACGATGTCATCGGGTCGCTGCGCGGGCCACCAGTTCAGATTGCACTCATAAAAGTCAGCCTGCCACGGCAACGCCATGAATTTCGTTATGTCGCCCGCCTCATAAACCTTATCGTTAATTCGGAACGGCTCTGACCACGTCTCCTCAAACGTTGCAATGTAGGTCATTTCGATGCCGGGGAAAAACGGACCGCCGACGCACGGGTGGAGCGCAGCGCGATCCAATGCGCGCGGCTGCAAGTCAGCAGGCAGTTGCGATAGCTCCACTCCATCAACCCAGTCGGGCGGGTAGCCCTCTTCAAAATCGCCGCGCGCCCAGCGTTCGAGCTTGTCGTACTGACTTGTCAGCAGAGTTTGAAACAGCGCCGCTCCCGGCTCAGGCTGCGGCACTCGCGCGCTCGAATAACTCGGCTCGCCGTTGTCGCCGAACATCTGCGGCATAAAGTCGTAATTGTCCTGACGAGCCGCTTCGGGCGAGCCGGGCTTGAGATGAGGATTGCGGATTCGCTTAAAGACGCTACGGCGCAACTGACTCGGTCGAAGCTCGCCCGGCGGCGTGCCCTCGTCAGTTTTGCTCGCGAGCCGCTTGAGCATGTCGGGCGAAAGAAAGCTCCCGTTTGAATCAGGACCGTGCCCGCGATAAACGGTCTTGTTCACCCATTGCAGATCATCGAGCCGCTTCAAGATAGGATAGATGTCGCGCATGAAATAGACCTTGTCGTCGGAAGGAAACTTTTCAGGAAACTTCTCGCGCGCAGCTTGCTCAGCGGTTTCATAAAGAGTCGTGAGATTAATGTGCGCGGGCGCGAACTTCGGCGGCGCGACAAGCACCCACGCGCTGCCGCGCACTTCAAGGTGTCTGCCGTCTTTCAACGTGACGTGCGCCGTGATAGGCCCGTCCGAAGTGTCGTCGTGCCAGAAGTCATTATTTGAAAAATAGAACTGATCATTCGCGGGATAATTCGGATAAGTCCCGATCTCGTTGTCCCAGACAGTCGCGCTTTTGCCGTGACCTCCCAAAACAATCAATCGCCCCGCCTCATCCGTGCGCAGCTCGCCGAGATGAACATCAACTTTTCTCGACATCTTGATCTTTTCAGGCTTTGATTCTGATTCTGCGCTTTGACTCCGTTGCGCGCCCTTTGCGCCCGCTATTGAATCGCGCACGCTTTCAGGAATCGGGCCGTTGAAGATAGTTGCGTTGAAGCCTTGACCCGGAAACATATTAGGCGGCGGAGGCTCGACGAGCGGCAGCGGGCCGAATGTCCCGTCCAATCTAACGCCTTTTTGATTGCGGCCTGTGATGGTTCGCGGGCCGGGATCAATGACGAGCGCGCGGCGGCTCTCGTCGCCGGGCTGGCCGGGCATCTGTTGATTGCGCGGCTCAGTCATGTTTATGAATCGCTGATCGGGATGCTCGCGCGTCGGGTTGCGATAGCTGCCGCGAAACTCGTACCAGTCCGCTTTTTTGTTTGCCAGGTGAACGTGCCAGATGATGTCGGCATCTTTAGCAGTCAGCTCGCCCAAAACGGTTTCAGTTCCATCCGCTTGCGGCTCGCCGTAAGCGTAAACGCGAAAGCGCGCGCCCTGTCGCTTAACGCGACCGTGCGAATCTTTATAGCCGCCTTCGGGTTCTTCGTAGCAGCCTGGCGATTCCGGCCCGATAAAAAATTCATCGGGGCTGTTGCCGACGCGAGCGATGCCGAGTCCGGGATGAATCCTACAATACTTGATCTCTTTAATGTCGCCTGCAAACTTTCGCGGCTTGCGGTCTTCTTTCTTCGCAGCTTTGCGGCCCGCTGAATTCTTTGGATTCTTGCTCATTCTTTTCTCCTTAATAATCGTTCGAAAACTCTCTATCTGGATGAGGCTGCGCTCGCCGCCTCAAGTGTGAAGTAATAAGCGTTGTTCATCGAAAGGCCCGCGCTCGCCGATTCAACGTAAATGTAGTAAACGCCCGCTTGCGGCGGGGTAAACTCAATCTCATAAACGCCGCCGCCCGCAGGTTGGGCCGCGTGCCGCTTCTGCCAGATGCCCGGCGCGAGAAACGTCAACACGACAACATCCTGCAAATCATCAAGCGGCTGCCCGGTGTCGGCATCGGTCAGCTTGATTCGCAGCCGAACTTTTTCGCCCGCTCGAACCGTGCGCTCTTTCATCAGCGATTGAGCCGCAAGCCTGACGCTCTTTTTCACTCGCGCGGAGTCTTCACGGGGCGCGACCTCGACTTCAAAGCAATGCACGACGCGCGGCGAATCCAGGAAGAAGACGACCGAGTACGCGCCCGGTTGATTCAGCTTCGCGACGGTTGAATAAATGCCAGGCGCAGTCTCTTTGAGGCTGCGGTCAACAACCATCACGGCGCGAGGCTCGCGGCTGTAGTTGCTGAAGCTGCCCATCGGCGCAGCCATGCCCTCCTTGTAGTAATAGATAGCTTTGTCCGCCGGGTTGGCCACAAGCACGGCGTTCGCGTCGGGCGCTTGAACGATTGTGTCTGCGAGCGCGGGCCGCGTAGTTTTTCCAAAGGGAAGCTGCCCGCCGGGAAAATCAACTACTGGGACAGGCTTGTCCGCCTGGCCAATCTGCGCGAGCGGTATCATCAGAACTATCTCGCTCGCGCGGCGGCGCACGTAAGCGAGGTTTGATGTGAAAGTAATTTGATCCGGCCCGCCGTCAATGTCCGCCGTCTGTATTATCCGATTCGTCGTCGCATCAAGGATGTGAACAAGGTTCTTCGATGAATTGGCGACAAAGGCAAAGCGGCCATCCGGCGCAAGGCGGATTTGAGCAATGCCCGGCTCTGCTTTTATACGTGAGACGATTTTTTGACGGCTTGCGTCAATCGCAATGATGTCGCCGCTTGCTTCGTCAGTAACGTAAAAAAGTTGAGCGCGTGGAGAGAATGCGATTGAACTGAGCTTGCCGCCTGTCTTAACGTCGGCAATTTTTTCGAGCTTCGCTGCGTCAATGATTGACGCCAGACAGTCGTCTCTGCTTGTGGCGAGCGCGTAGCGATTGTCTGATGAGAACGCGATTTCGTGTTTGCCTCTGCCGAGCGCGATGCGCGATTGAAGTTTCAACTCACTCACGTCAACGACAGCCACGCCTGATTCAGAGCCTTGCTCGCCATAAGCAACCCACAATAGTTTTCCTTGAAGCGCGAGACGCGTCGGGCGCGGGCCAACATCGAGATTCGTTATGACCTTCCACGCGGTCGCATCGGCAACGGCGACTTGATTCGAGTCGGGCATTGATACGAACAGCAGCGATTGGTCCTGAGTGAGCGCCCAGTCTTCTCCGGCTGATTTCAAAAATAGCATCGCGAGCAACTTCGTCCCGCCGAACCCGAACAGCGGATCAACGACGCTCACCGTCGCGTCGTCGTTCAATGCGAGAACGTAGTAGCTGTTCAAATCAACAGTCGGGCGAGTGAGCAGGCTGCCGCTCAGGTAATCAGCCGCTTTTCGCATGCAGTCAGCAGGCGCATCAGCCTGGCCTTCTTTCCTGAGATTCATCCACGCGGCTGGCTGCGCATTTGAAATCGCGGTTCCGGTAGCCGCGTCTGAAATCCTGAATTGAACGAGCGCCACATTGCCTTCGACGAGTTGCTTGTTCTTGCTTGCAGGCTCAACGCTCATTTCAACGGCGACTCCGTTGCTGACGATTCTGTTTTTCGACTCAACTGATTTTTCACTTGCACTTTTTGCCTGCTGCGCGAAGACGGTTGATTGATTTGTGATTAGTGAGATAAAGCAAAGACAAGCGAGCAGACCGCGAATCAAAGTTGGCAAGTTGAACTTTCGATTAATTATGCGAGGTTGATTTTCACCGCAGAGAGCGCAGAGTGCGCGCAGAGTTTCGCAGAGGCTTAAGGCAATAGCCCTGCGCGCCTCGACGTTAACTCTGCGTCCTCTGCGGTTCATCGTTCCCCTCAAAGCAGCCCTGTCTCTTTCGCCTCAGTTTCTCGGTCGTCTGGCTTTCGGTCGAGCGCGGCGCGGCGCAGCGGGTTGCGCCTTCATCATCGGCGCTGGTTCAACCAGCGTTGTGACAGGAGGCCGTCCGCCCATCTTCGCGTAGTCGTAAAAGACAGCCTCGCCGCCGTGCGGTGATGTCACAGTGATCTTTTCAGGCACATCGCCTTTCGCTTGGCAACTCCACCAGCCGTGACTGTCAACGGGCGCGGTGTTGCCGCCTTGCTCTTCGGAACCGATGCATCCGCAACTGAGCGTGACGTACTTCGCATAGCTGCGAGTCTTCGGATAGACAGTCGCAAATCCTTTGACCGTGTAAGTGCCCGATGACGCATCCGCCTCAACGCTCGTGATGGCGAGAGTATCTGGATAATCGCCGTCGCTTCGGCCCGGCGCGACTCGGAACAATCCCCACAGCCCGACCTGGTACTGAGACGCGGTCCAACTGCGATAGAGGTAATCGCCCTCGATGCCGAACCTTCCGCCCGCGCTTCCAATCACGACTTCATAGTGCGAGCTTGGCCCATAATTCGGCGTTGTTCCGGTCCAGTTAGAAAACGGGTTGATCTCTTTGCCGATGCCGTCGGTGATTTCAGTCGAGTCTTTCTTGTACGGTTCCTCCTGCCAGACGTGGCCCGTCAGCTCGAAGACCTGCTGGTTGTCGCCTATCCCGCCAGGGTTGAGCAATCGGAATCGAACCGGCATAAACGCTGGCGCGCGAAACGTCGGCGTTTGAGGTTCGGCTGATACCAACCAGTTCGACACAGCCGATTTCGTGTCCGTGCCCGTCCAGTAGAGATTGCTGATATTGGCTTCGTCTGTCGCAGAAAGATTCGCCCAGTTGGAAGGCGGATTCGTGCCCGGAGACGGAAGCCACAATCCCGTTAGCCTTGAACCGTAGCGATAGAAGAACGGCTCAGTGCGATAGTTGAACGCCGAGAGCGGATTGCCCTGCGTGTAGAGCGATACGTTGTTGATGTTCAAATCAACATCGTCCTGCGTCATCAAGACGAATTCGCGGAACGCAGATTCTTTGCCCGTTGCCGTGTCTCGCTTGAAGACCGTAGCCGAAGCGCGCGAGTCTGGGTCTTCAATCCATGTCGCGCCTACGGGTTCGATTATCATCCCGCCGAACAAACCTCTGTAAACATGCATCAAGCGGTCTGACGGCATAAGATTAATCGCGCCGAACTCGACAGGCTTATACTCAGGCTTCCCGTCATCTTTTATCGTGATGTCGCCCGCGTACCACAGGTACTGTTTGCACGGCACATTCGTAGAAGGACATTTCGCATCGTCAGGCGAGACAGTTTGAATCGGATTGAGTCCGACGTTCGCGCCGTCGCCTTTAGTGATGTCGTAGCCGACGAGCTGCGCGTGCAGCCCTATGCTCGTCGAAGTGTAGATATTGACGCTGGCGTAAGCGTTTGAGTATGGGACTTGTCCGCCGGGACGCGACGCCGATTGAGCCTGAGTAAATACAGGCTCCGTCTTATCTAAGCGATTGCTCAACGTAACTTGAATCCAATCGCCCGCCGCCGCGCGCAACACGAGCGGCTCTATCTTCAAGCCTTCTTTGAGCATTCCTGTCTTCGGGTCAATATCTTCATCGCGCACGTAGATTATCGCGTTGGGGTCTTCAATCGGATGAGCGGAATCATACTGATTGGCAGACATAGCGACCCCGCGCGAGTTGTACTTCAAAGTTGCGTTTGGCCCAAGCGCCTGAGCAATCGTCAAAGCAGAGATGTTGTACCGGCGCAGGCAGGGCTTGCCCGTTGTGCAATCGGTCGTGATTCCTGCGGGAACTCCGACGGGCGGGCCTAGCGGAGCCGTGCCTGTAGGATTGTTCGGAAGCGGCGCGAGCTTCTCTACGCCGGCAATTCCCTTGTAAGCGCGAAGTATTCCCCACGTGCCGTTGACCAATCCTTCAAATGACGCGCTCGGATTGTAAAGGTAATCGGCAATCTTCGATTCCGTGCGCGGCATCTTGAACAGCATCTCGAAATGCTCCGAAAGAATCACGAACTGGCTGTTGCGCCAACCTGAGTTCGCGTTGAACGGCTCGAACTTCCACTTCAAGCCGTGAAGCATGAAGTCGTGCATCGAAGTGTGTGCGCCCGCGAGCACCCTGATTTGAACCTTATCGTTTTCGTAAGCGCGCAGGAGCGGTGTGTACGGGTCTTGCGGCAGCATGCCGTCGCTTATCGGCAACTGAGGGAACTTGAAGCAATCAGCCGATGTGCAGCCGGGAACAATCGGACTTCCCGGAGCGGGCTGAGCGCTGAATGTTTTATCGAACCGCTCGATTGAGCGAAACGCGTGCGACAGGTCGGCTGCGTACCCGTCAGCCTTCGGGTTGATATTAGTCGTTGGCTTGTTGACTCGAAGCGCGAGCGGCTCGGCTCGATAGTTCATCGAAAACACACCAAGCCCGAAGTCCGCAATAAGGAACGGCTGCGGCGGATTAGGACCCGGCGAGCCGGGATTGCAGTTCGGACAGTTGATGACATTTTGCGGGTCAGCCCAGCCGAGATAATTTTGGGAAGCAACCGGGTTGCAATCGAAATAAGGAGGCGATTGGCCTTCGTAACAATCGGGCTTCGTCTTGCTCGTCGGCGCATAGACAAGCTGAAGGTCTTCCCACATCAAAGCAAACTCGCGGTAACTGTCTGCTTTATTTGTGGGGAGAATGTTTGCGGCGTAACTGGTCGGGCCGCCGTCCGAGCGCGAGCCGAACGGTGTTCCATCAAGCGCAGTCCACTTTGAATCTTTCGGTTCGACCAACAAGCCGCCGTACAAGCCGACCATCTGATGGGTCGAAGGTCCATAATGATCGTGCGTGAAGACGGTCATGTATGTGCGGTCAAAGCCGCTGTTGTTCGTGAGCGGGTCGACGTACCATCGCTGGACCGTAGCCTGCGCGCCAACCCACGCTTTGCTTTGTGGCGTTGGACCATCGCCAAGCTCAGGGATTGATTTCGGCGTGAGCTTCTGCTGACTGCTTCGATCATAAGACCACAGCCCGCCCGTTTGATTGATGCCGTTGATGCGGTCGCGCACTTCGTCTGGACTGAAGGTTCCATCTTCGTAGTTGAACCCGTTGGCCGAGCCGTCCGATGCCATAACATCGAACTTCACAAGATGAATGTGCTGGCCGAGAATGTCTGTTGGCGTGCGCACTTCAAAATCATCAAGCTCGTAATAGCCTGGCACAAGATTGGTGTGCCAGTATTCGACCACATCGCCCGAATTGGCGCGGAAAAAGAGCGGCTCCGGCGGCTTCTTAGCTGAAACCAGATCGGGCACGTCGTTCCACAAAGCCATCATTCGCTGCTGGGGGAAGTGCCAGCCCGCTTTGTTCAAAACAGCGTCCACCTGAAGGTTCACGCCTTTATAGCGGCGCAGCGTGCCGACGGCTTCGCCGTTATCACCAACGGCGGGATCGGCAAAAGGCGCGCCCTGCTGCGCGCCCGATGGATTCTCTTTGGTCTTTCGCGGAAGCCCGTTGGTTATGAAATCGGCTGGCTGCCCGTTCCATAATTTCGAAGAGCCTTCGGGCGTGAAGCTTGGATGGCGGCGCTGTCCGAAGAAAGCGATTGCGCGCTTCTCAACATCGGTTCCGTCTTCGGGAAGCTCCACTGCTTTTATGTTGTCCATGTCTTTGGTGAAATCGGTCGGCGTCTCTTTATGCCGCGTCACCTTCGCGTCGAGAATGACGTGGCGCGGAAGCCCTCCATCGAGCGGCTTGCCGTCGCTCCCGATAGCGAAATCGAGCGGCGGGTGCGGCGCGCGATGGCCCGCGATGCCGGGAACGAAGAATGGATAACCGGGATTGCCTTTGCCGACGACTTTCACCTGCCCGTTTTCAATCTCGACCTTCGCGGGCATCGGAGCCATGGGAAGAGTCGGCAGCGGAACGACCGCAGGGATAGGCGTGCCCGCAGCTATCTCTCCATCGGGCAGCGCGCGCGCGCCGGGCTTGGGCTTGCCTTTACCCTCTCCGGTTTCGATCAACTCCGTGCCTTCTTCAAAGACATCGTGGACTCTGTGCAAGGCCCACATCCCTGAAGCAAAGTGCGGATAAAAATGGCAATGGAAAATCGAATCGCCGACGGTCAGATTGCGATTGCCGCTGCCGTTATAGACAAGCTCAAGCGTGAACGATGAGCCGGGACCGATTGCCTGGCTGTCGAGGTAATGCCCGTCGTCGCTGTTGGGCGAATGAAGCCATTGATGCGCGTGATGATGATGGACGTGATGAACCGAAAAGCTTGCGTGGAGAATGTGAAATTTGATGTGGTCACCCACATAAGCGTGATAAACGTTTGACGGGTCGTCGGGATAATAAACGCGCGTAGCTTTCGGTTCCGCGCTCGGAGCACATGGCGCGGGCGGCATCGGGCTTTGCTGATTCCGCAGAGCAACTGTGCTCGATTCGAGCTTGAACTGCTGGTCTTTCGTTCCAGCCTGCAAATCTGTGCAGGGGAAGTTCGCGGGCTTATCAACGAGCATCGAAGGGTCACCGCCCGCCCACGAACTCAAAAAGAATTCTTCAAATTTGCACTCGGCGCACTCGCGCGCGGGACCAACGCCGATGCGATTGGCGATAATCTCAGGCGCGATGCCTGCTGTGCTGTAGTTGATTGCGAAAGTGTCCTGCCCCGCGTTCAGCGTTGGCGTATTTTTGTTCGCAGGATCATAAAAATATGGAAACGCCTGAACAACGTCCTGCGACTCGTGGTAATGAACCGTAACTTCGCGGAAAGGCTGGCGGCGGTCTTTATTCACGGGCAGCGGTCGAAAATCCGGGTTGTCGTCAGATTCCGAGAATCTTCCATGCTTCGGTCCTGTGATTATCGCTGTGAGGTCGGTGTGATAAATTTCAAGCGTCGCGGGGTCAGCTTTACATGCTTTGCCGCTCTCGTCAGGCCAGCGTTTAATGTCAACCATCTTTAAGACGGGCGCGCACGCGCGGTTGTGAGCGTCCGGATGAGTTTTGTCATAATCAGCCGGGAAGAGGGCATCGTAATCAATTATGGGCTGACCTGCCGGTGTTGCCATCGGCTTCCCGTTGCGTGATTTCTTAGTGGCGAGCTTCAAGTCATCGTGCGTGACCTGGCTGCGATAATACTCGGCGGTTGGAGGCTCTACGTTGACTGCGCCGAACATTCCCTGCCCAAGCTGATCCGTGCGAAATCCGTTGAAGTCCGCGCCTTTGCTGTAGAGAAGAAAAGTGCCTTCGGCAGCCGCGTAAAGCGTATAGGTCGCACGCCCATCGGGCGGCACGACACCGCTCAAGTTGATGTCGGGCCGCGAGGGGTTGTCGTCTTCGCGCACAGCGGGGTTGGCTCCGGTGAAGGTTCCGTCGTCAGTGATGGAATTGACAAGCTCCATGCCCGTGACGTGAATCGAAGCATAGCGTGTGATGGGCTGCATCGGGTCGGATTGTGTGCGGCTGAGCAGGTTGCGGAAATTTATTTGAAGACAATCGCCAATATTGACGCGCAGCACAATGGGGCGCGGGCGCTTGTCGGACCTGAGCATTACATTGCCCGCTTTCAATCCGAGACTCGCGTCAATGGGCACGACATCGCGCTCAAGGGCATAAATCATCCCGCCGGGCCGCGCTGCGCCGAGCCGGTTTATCATCACAACCTGATCGAGCGCTACTAGGGAAGCTGTGATCGTGCGATTGCATTTCGGCTGAGCGGCCTGTTGTGGAGGCGCGGAAGAGTTCTGCGCGATAGCTGATAGAACCGAGTAAAATAGAGTGAATGCTGCAAAGACGATGCTGCGAGTGATAGCAACGAGATTCTTGCGCGTAACCATAGAGAATTCTCCTTTTCGTCAGCGATCCGCGTAGGGCCTTTTTGGTCGGGCCATTCAAGGGATAGAACTTGAGGGGCATCCGACTTGGGCCTGTAATGGTTATGATTGTGTCGCTTAAAACATCTTACTGAATACCGACTCCGAGCATGCCCGGAGCAATCTAGTTACCTGAGCGCCATCGAACGATGAGACATTAAATGGCCAATAGAGAACTGTCGTTGCAAATGTGAACCCATTTTCCGCGACTCTTTCATCCGGCGGGTCACTCTCATCCCCGCCGGGTCGGTGTGATTCAGCAATTATCCACTCAACGCTGCCAAACTTGACGGACAAATCTTATATAGGAAATATTACGTCGAAGTCAAGCATCTTATTGCTGTCGGAGGTGATGTTCTTAACATGGGCCGTCGGGGTATTTGTTACAGGGTATCATTGGAGGGAATAATGACAAATTTCTTCGTGCAATACGGGGAGTAACTATAGTAGAATGCGGCGCGACGGGTGACACACATCACCCGGCCCGTCACGGTTATCGCGGGTAATCGTTCGGCAGTAATTCAAAGCGGGCCAAGTGTGGTTGCGACTTATGCCCGCAATCTAGTCCATAAGAACATAAGCGCAAGCATTATCGCGCTTGAGCCGAAATCAAGTCTGTACGACTCGCTCTCGCCAGGAGAAGCGCTTTGATTCGAGAAATCGGCAGTTTGATCCGACACCAACCCGCTGCTTTGGTCGCATATCAGGGCTTATTCGTTTGGATCGCAAATGCAGCCAGCGCATCCGCATTGGCACCAGCCGCCAACAATTGTTCTACCGGCTAGCACGACTGTGGCGAACGGCGATTGGTTAGTTAGTTTGTTCGTTTGAGAAGGCGAAAACAGGGGCGGAACGGCAAGAATGCAAAGAGCCGCAAATACAAGTCGTTTTCTCATAGATTTCTCCTCCGGCTGGCAATCCTCTGACCAGGAAAGCGCGGTCAGCCATAGTGGTTTGCTTCATAATATTGTTGTGAGCCGATTGGCTCGCACTGCCAATTCACGTCAAGCATTTAATAACCTTGCCCAGAGATTGATTCGATTCGCAGAGCACGCTTACAGCTTGCGAGACCTAAATGCACTTAAAGACGTGAGTCAGATTTTGATAAGTCTGCCTATAGCTGACGCACAACAAATAGGTCAGTACTATCAGGCCATCGTCATTAAGCGAAAAGGGCGGACATACGAGGCTCAATCGCTGCTTGAAGCAGTTGCAAACAACAGGCCACTTGTTTACAGGGCGCGAGCGATTCAAGCATTAGGCGCGCTTTATCATGACAAAGGCCAGCTCACTGAAGCATTGAGCTTTCATCTCGAAGCAGTGCGGGCAGCATCAGATGGGGCTGGCTGCGATTTGCTCGCCATGCTGATGGCCCATTTGGAAATATCGCATGTCCTAAGCGATTTGGGTGACCACCAAGGCGCGTTAGCAATCCTCGAAAATCTCTTACCACTTATACATAGTGTAACTAAACGGAATCCGCTTTACTTTTACCTCTACCACAACGAACTTGCGATTGAGTTCGCTGAGCTTGGCCGCATCGCGGAAGCGGAAGCGGCTTGCGCAATAGCGCTCGCGTCGCCGTTCGCTCCCGCCTATCCAGAGTGGAGCGAAACCCGCGATGAAATTGCCGCAAGGCGACAATCAGTTTCGTCCTTAACCGTCGCGGTCCAAAAAGCTGAAGCAGATGCTTCGCAGCAGGTTGAGTCTGAGCGCAACTCTGCGCCTTCGCACACGTTCGCGCTGAATTGGTTCGTCTGCGGAAAGACTCTTTTTCAAAGAACTGAAGTTCAGATTGCCATCCCTGCGGTAATCGCTCATTGCTCAAAAAATCAAATCATCCTCGAACGATTTGGTGAAACGATCAAGCCTCGCGCGCCTCCCGTCACTTACCCATAAAAACCGGTAAATCCCTGACAAATCAGCGATGCAGAGTGAGACAGCATTGTAAGAGATGTCTCACTCTGCCGAATTGCATGCGGGCGTGCAATAGGATTGATGTGTCTAAGACAGGCCCGTGTGATCTAATGTGAAATATGGATAACACAAAATACTACACAAACAAAGCAGAAAAATTAACATTCATGGCTTGACGACTACGAGGAGCAGTTCGATAAAGAGGTAGCCTGGCCCCGAGAATCCCCTCACGGTTGTGTAGTCCCTCAGAAGGAGATAGAAGAATTCATCGGCAACCGGACGATCTACAAAGCGCAGTTGACGGCAGAGCGTTTCATGGCTGTGGCTGAGGCGGCAAAAGCCATAGGCAGAGGCGAGGACGTTGAATTGAACTGGAGGCTTATCCGGTACATAGCCGATTAAGACGAAAACTTAGAATACCGGCGGATAATGATGGCGATGATTAAGGCAATCAAAAAAGGAGAGGAAGGGATACTCGCAGCCTACTCGACGGTAATGCATCTTATGGATTTTGGATTTAAATACATCGCGTGCGGCAACAGAGAGACGAGGTATTCGGAAGCAATAGGCCGAATGAGGCGAGTGGCATTGAGAAGCTAATCAAAGCTGGTAAACAGCGATACACTGGTTCAGATTAAAGTCCTGGCAGGAGAGAGACCCTCTTGTTTATCTTTAGATAGTATTGCTGAAGCTGGCCCGCAGCGCAAATGCAGCTTGCCTTTAACAATGCTCTAACGCTTGGCGCGCATGCCTGCAAGCCGCAGGTCGCCGTCGTTGTAGCCGGACCTGCGATCTTTTCTGTGGCGGCGCCTCTTGCGAGCGGCCTCAGGTCCCCAGATAGTCTTTATCTTTCCGTTCCAGTAAGCGTCCATATAACCGCCCGGCGCAAGCTTGAAAGGCGAATGGACCCTGCCGAGAAAATCCATCTGCATCGAGCCGTCTTCGTGCTCAGGCTCATACCATTCCGGCAGCACAAAATTTGACACAGGCACACCATCAATTCTGTAGCTGCTGGCCTCTACAGGGTCGCACACTTCATAGGACACGAAGGCTTGTCGTCGCTTGTCGGCTTTGTCTCTGTAAAAACCGAGCGCGTAGAGGTTCACGCCGGGATCGGCCAGCATTTCGAGCAACTCGTGTGAAAGCGTCGTCGAAAACTCGCCCTTGCTGTCAATATCGTCTTTCGCGAAGACGTAGGTGATCGGCAAGCCATCGCGGAAGTGATAGCCGAGATAACTTTTGTCTTCTTCGCTCGCCTTATCTTTGATGAATATCTTCATCGAAAGCA
The DNA here is from genome assembly GCA_035575515.1 of Blastocatellia bacterium. Taxonomy (GTDB): domain Bacteria; phylum Acidobacteriota; class Blastocatellia; order UBA7656; family UBA7656; genus DATLXU01. The sequence continues at coordinate 32,909 of DATLXU010000099.1, read as the reverse complement.
GCGGCTCTTCGTTGAAGACGAGTTTTGCCTGAAGCCCCCACGCCGGAGTGAAATCTTCATCAAGCTGTTTCTGGAGCGCGTTGACCATCTTTTCGACCTGACGATTGCGCGCAACATCTGACATATTGATTATCGCAACGGTTGGAATGTTGCGATCAAAACCGAGCCTTTGCATAAAGGCCGCGCGTTTAGTTCTCGTCGTCATGAGCTATCACCTCACGTTTGATCTGTTAATCGCCAGCCGCTTCAGAAGAACGCTTTCAGACTGAGTTGCACCGTGCGCGGGCGTTGCGTGCGTCGCGGTATCAGAAAATCGGCGTCGTCCCGGTCAATGAATTCGGAGCCGAAGCTGAAGACAGTATTGTTGAGCACATTGAAAACGTCAACCGCAGGGCGCAACCTCACATGCTCGCGCCATCTAAAAATGCGCGACACTCGAAGATTAATCGAGCTGGTTCCCGGCCCGCGCCCATAGTTGCGCGGAAGGTTTCCGCTTGAGCCAATCGGCGCTAGCGCGAGCGCGGCCTTCACGTCCACCGCGCCGCTCGCGGGCCTTCGCCATTCAGGCCGCCCGATGGGCGTAATAAAATTTGGCCGGTCGTTTTCAATGTCATTCAAGTTTCTGTCGAAGCCTGCTCCTATGTTGAACGGCTTTGACGAACCGAACGAAATGATTGGCGCGAGGTCGAGCTTGACCAGTGGAACTTGAAACAGGCCGCTGAAGCTGATCCTGTGTCGCTGGTCCTGAAGCGAAAGCGAGCGCTCGGCCCTTCTATCAAACAAGTCTTGAGGCGAGGCGGTGTTCGTAGTCCCTTCGTCAATTAACTTCGATAGTGTGTAAACGACTCGAAAGCTTGCGCGCCGCGCGAGCGCATATCGGACAGAAAAAATGCCGCCGTGATAAAACGAATTGCCTGTTGATTCGAGCAGCTCCACTTGCGTAAGCGAAGGATCAGGTCTGAGGAAACGAATTGCATTGAGCGCAGTCGCGATGTTAGCCGAACGAGGCGCGTTCAATCCGAGCGTGATGATGCGCACGCCGTTCACGGTTTGAATCGCGCCCGGAGTAGTCGTTGTGCTCGCGCTCAAATCGAATCTGACGACATCGGCGCTCGATCCCGTAAGTGGGCGCTTGCCGCTGCGGTCTGGGCGATTATCAAAATCACGGCTCAAAAGAAATTCGGTGAAGCTCGCAAATCCTGCTGGCAAAACTGGAGCATTTACATTTGATTCTCGCCACAGGTGCGAGCCGCGCGTGAAAATATAATCAGCGGTTGCAACCAACTTCTTTCCAAACTGCCGCTCAATGCCAAGCCCTGTTTGAAGCGTGTATGGAATCTCAAGGTCGGGACTCACGCGGCGCAAGAATGAAGTCTCCGAAATCCCGAAGCGTTTGATTAATGCCCCATCAGAAATAGGCTGCGGGAAGCGAACCGATGATAAAACCTGCGGCGCAATATCAGAATCAACAATGACCGTTGACGCTCCTAATGAAAAGTCATCAATAGTCCTCAATAACGCCCGATTGAAGAACAACCCAAAGCCTGCGCGCACGACGGTTCTTCCCGGTTGCGATCTCTTTTTGCCGAATGTCTCGCTGCCGAACGGGTCCCACGCGATTGCTACTCGCGGGCTGAAATTGTCGCGGTCATCCAGGATTGATTCGTTATCCCAGCGCATCCCGAATGAAAGCGTCAGGTTCGGTTTTATTTTCCATTCGTCTTGAAAAAACAACCCGACGACGTTGTTCGATAATCGGCTTTCGGTGTCGAAGCGTTGAACGAAACGGCTCGGTTTGCTGGCAAGATAATCATCAACGCTTGCGAATGTGAACTGACCTCCGGTTGCAAACAGATCGGCAAACGTTGAGCGAACGAGTTGAACGTCGCCGCCGAACTTCAACAGGTGCGCGCCGCGAATGATTGAAAGATTGTCCTGAAACTGAGCGCGCATCTCTTCCCTCGCGAACGCGGGCGACGAATCGCTCCCAGTGAATGCGCCCGCGACTACGCGGCCCGGCTCTTGGATGACAATGCTGACAGAATCAATCGCGGCGCGGTTTCGAGGCAACAGGCGCGAGTATTGAAAACGCGCCTGATTGACCATTCGATTGAAGACGACGTTATCGGTGAGACTGATTGAATCGGAGTTGCGGCCTTCAATCAGAATCGTATCGGGAAGACGACCGCCGCCGGGAAAGCCTCGTTTGTTTTCTCCGCGCAGCAGATCGAATCTCGCAGAGGAGTTGTGCGAGTTGCTGAAATTGAAATCCACACGGGCATTAATCAGATTGCGTGTTTCAGGAGTCGAAATCTCATCTTCAAACAGAGCTACGTTGCTGCCCGCAGCAGCAGGCTTGTTCGGCGCAGGCAAAGGGAATAAAGGATTCGATTGGACAGGTAGCAGCGCGCTTATCTCCGCGAAGTCCGTCACATCAAACCGTTCATAGTTGGCAAGAAAGAAATGCTTCTCCCTTTGAATCGGACCTGAGAAGATAATGCCTTCGCGGCGCTGCTGCTGAGGAACACGGCCAAGTCCGCGCGCGTTGCGAAAGTATGTGTTTGCGTTGAGCGATTCGTCGCCGAAATAGAAATACGCATCGCCGTTATAGCGATTGGCACCGCCGCGCGTGCGAAGATTTATTCGCCCGCCCGACGCGCGGCCATACTCTGCCGCGTATTGATTCGTAATTATCTGAACTTCCGCTATTGATTCGGGACTAAGCGTGATTCGCTCGCGCGCCGAGCGGTCATCGTTGTTATCGAGTCCGTCAATAGTGATGTTGTTCGATGTCGCGGGCGCCCCCGTGAGCGAAAACATGCCTGCTTCCTCCGGCGTGCCTCTAAGGAACACGCCGCGACCTTCATCAGCGAGATCGAGTGTTGAGAGCGGCGCTTCCACGACTCCGCCAAGCAGGAAAGTCAGTTGGAGCGGGTCGCGGTTGAGCATCGGCAATTCATCAAGTTCGCGCCGAGTAATCGTATCGCCAACGACGGTTCGCGTTGTATCAACGAGCGGCGCGCTTGAAGAAGTTACATTAACTTGTTCGCTCACGCCCGCAGGCGCAAGCGCGAAATCAATGGTGAATGTGCGGCCTGTCGTTGTTAGGATTTCGCCGCTTACTTCTTCGCGAAAACCTGCGGCAACTGCTTTGAGCTTATAGCTTCCTGGCGCGCTCACCGCTATTCGATAGCGACCTTCGTCATTCGCTGAAGCTGCTCGTTCAACACCCGTAGCAATGTGAACAGCTACGACTCGCGCGGCAGGAATAATAGCTCCTGCGCTGTCGCGTATCGTGCCTTCGAAGATTATATTATCGAGATCGTCTGAGCGGGCAGCGAATGGTTGAGCAAACAGAGCAAGGGCAACAAATGAGAGGATAGCTTTGCAGTGTGGCTTATTGAGCACGTCGGGGCACCTCCGATTTTATTCTTGATTTCTAATCTGCAACCGGGATCGGGCCAAGAGATTCAGGCTCACATCTACATGACGCGGAATCAATCAGAGATAATGCAAAAATATTTTGGTTAAGGTTCTTTGCTGATAGAAAGGAGTGTGGAGAGAAGGCAGAGTGATAGGACGCTCTATTCAACGCGCCCGCCGTGCTTGACGACAAGCTCGATGCGGCGGCGCGGGACGAGAGCGTTCTTAGCCTGCTCGTCGGTCGCGAGTATCTGCTCGCCTATGTTGTCGTGGATGTATTGGAGGAAGTTTTCGAACTCGCGCTGCATCTGTTTCATCTTCTCACGCATGTTCAAGATTATCTCAACGCCCGCGAGGTTCACGCCCAGATCGCGCGTCAGGTTTAAAATCAATTCAAGCCGCTCGATGTCTTCTTCTGTGTAGTAGCGCGTCCCTTTGGCTGAGCGCGACGGCTTGATCAACCCTTCACGCTCGTAGAGACGAAGCGTTTGCGGGTGAACGCCGTACTGCTCGGCTACGACGCTGATCGTAAATTTTTTCGCCTTCTTGTTTCTAGTCATCGCTCGTCGCCCGCTGTCCGGTCGACATCGTCTGATTTGCCGCCCGTCTTAATCATCCCGCGCTGCTCGTCTTTCAAATACTCGACAGCCGCGCGCTTTTGTCTTTCATCGCCCACGAATTTATCCAGATCAACAAGCCCCGCGCGCAGGAGTGAATTTCGTTGCTCAATCACTTCGCGCTCATACTCTTCAGCGCTGCGCGCTCTTCGGCGGTCGTAATCTCGAACAAGCGCCCAAAACACCCCGACAATAACCAGAATCGTTATCAACCACGCAAGCGCCTGAGCCATATTAACAAATCCGCCTTTCAATCAAAGCGCCATTATTCAAGCCCCATCTCGGCGCGCGGGTTCTCTGTGTTATATCGCGCGTAGCGGTGCAGCAGTTCTTTCGTCTCTTCGCTGATAACTTTCGGCAGCGTTATCTTCACTTCGACAAATTGGTCGCCGCGAGCGCCGCCCGCCCGTAGGCTCGGCGCGCCGCGCCCGCGCAACCGAAACTTCTGACCAGATTGAGTGCCCGGCGGAATCTTCAATACAGCTTTACCGTCAACTGTCGGCACTTCAATTCGCGCGCCGAGCGCCGCTTCCGGGACGGTAATCGGAATCGTGCAATAAATATTATCGCCCTGTCGCTTGAAATACGCGTGCTCGCCCACGTTCGTGTAAATGTAGAGATCGCCCGGCGGGCCTCCGAACGCACCCGCGTGGCCTTTGTTCGCGACGCGCACGCGCGAGCCTGTGTTCACACCCGGCGGTATCTTTGCCGTGATAGTCTCGCGCTTCGCAACAACGCCGCTCCCCTTGCAAATGACGCAAGGGTGCGCGATGCGACCAGTACCCCCGCACCGTGAGCAGCGCGAAGAGCCTAGAATTCGCCCGGACTGTTGTCCCGTTCCCTTGCAGGTCGGGCAGGTGACATTCCCTTCATCCGTTTCGCCCATCCCCTTGCACGCCAAGCAAGTCTCGCTGTTTTCAACTTCGATCTTCGCTGTCAATCCGCGAATCGCTTCTTCAAAGCTGATCGAGAGCGGATACTCTATGTCAGCCCCGCGAACCGGCTGCTTGCGCGATTGCGCCGATGGATTACGAATGCTGCTGAAGATTTCAGAGAATATCTCTTTGAAGTTCGCTGCGCCGAAGCTCGAAAAATCGAACGCGGAACCCGCACGCCCTGCAGCCGCAGCCTGCTCGCTGTAATATCCGTAGCGGTCATAGACCTTGCGCTTTTCGAGATCGGAGAGAATGTCGAACGCTTCCGATATCTGCTTGAATCGCTCTTCGGACTCTTTATCGCCCGGATTAACATCAGGGTGATAGCGTCGCGCCAGCCGACGGTAAGCCTTCTTTATATCGTCAGCCGTCGCGCTGCGCGAAACGCCTAGCACCTTGTAGTAATCGTTGTTGGGCATAGTCGGAGTCGGCTGTCAGGGGTCGGGGGTCAGGTCGAATGAATTTCAAATTCAAAACCTCAAATCTCAGATTCATTAATTGAATCTCAAATCTCAAATTCACTGACCACTGACCGCCGACCCCTGACCCCTGCTCTTACTTCTTCTCGTCAACATCAACGAAGTCGGCATCAATCACGTCGCCTTCGCCGCCGGGCTGGCTGCCTGCAGCCGCGCTCGATGCGCCTGCGCCGCCGCCCGCCTGGCCGCCCTGCTGCGAAGCCTGCTGATACATGATCTCAGCAAGTTTGTGTGAGGCTTTAACAAGCCGGTCATACGCTGCGTTGATCTCAGCCGTGTCGCTTGAATCGAGCTTCGCTTTTGCGTCATTCATTGCAGACTCGATGTCGCTCCTGGTTGATGCGTCAATCTTGTCGCCATGCTCGGAAAGCGTGCGCTCGGTCGAGTAGATCAAACCGTCGAGCTTGTTGCGCGCCTCAATTCGCTCTTTCGCGCGGCGATCCTCTTCAGCGTGCGACTCGGCGTCCTTCATCATACGGTCAATCTCTTCTTTAGATAGACCAGACGAGGCAGTGATCGTGATCTTCTGCTCTCGGCCCGTGCCGAGGTCCTTAGCCGATACGTTCACGATGCCGTTCGCGTCAATGTCGAACGTGACCTCAATCTGCGGCACGCCTCGCGGAGCAGGCGGTATGCCTACGAGGTGGAACTTGCCGAGCGTGCGGTTCTGCGCCGCCATCGGGCGCTCGCCCTGAAGCACGTGAACCTCCACGGAAGTCTGATTGTCCGAAGCGGTCGAGAATATCTCGGACTTGCGCGTCGGAATCGTAGTGTTGCGCTCGATCAATTTCGTGAACACTCCGCCGAGCGTTTCGATGCCCAAGCTGAGCGGGGTCACGTCGAGCAGCAACAGGTCTTTGACTTCGCCTCCGAGCACACCGGCCTGAATCGCCGCGCCGACGGCAACGACCTCGTCAGGGTTCACGCCCTTGTGAGGCTCCTTGCCGAAAAACTCTTTCACCATCTGTTGAACTTTCGGGATGCGGGTCGAACCGCCTACGAGCACAACTTCATCAATCTGATTCGGCTTGAGACCAGCGTCTTCGAGCGCCGCGCGGCACGGCTGAATCGTGCGCTGCAAGATGTCATCAACCAACTGCTCGAACTTCGCGCGCGTCAGCTTCATCACGAGGTGCTTCGGCCCGGACTGGTCAGCCGTGATGAACGGCAGATTGATCTCCGTCTCCATCGTCGAAGAAAGCTCAATCTTCGCCTTCTCTGCGGCCTCTTTCAGTCGCTGCAAAGCCATCTTGTCTTTCGACAGATCAATGCCCTGATCTTTGCGGAACTCGTCAATGATCCAGTCAATGATTCGCTGATCAATGTTGTCGCCGCCAAGATGCGTGTCGCCGTTCGTTGATTTAACTTCGACCACGCCTTCGCCGACTTCGAGTATCGAGATGTCGAACGTGCCGCCGCCGAAGTCGAAGACCGCTATGGTCTCATCTTTCTTTTTATCGAGACCATAGGCCAGCGCCGCAGCCGTCGGCTCGTTGACTATGCGCATGACTTCAAGCCCAGCGATGCGGCCCGCATCCTTAGTGGCCTGCCGCTGCGCGTCGTTGAAGTAGGCCGGAACGGTGATGACCGCCTGCGTTATCTTCTGGCCGAGCTTGTCTTCAGCGGCCTGCTTCAACTTTTGCAGGATCATCGCCGAAATCTCAGGCGGAGACCACTCCTTTCCGCCCGCAACTATTCGCACGTCATTTCCCGCCTGCGTAACTTTATATGGGACCATCTTCATCTCTTCGGTCACTTCGTCAAAGCGACGCCCCATAAATCGCTTGATCGAATAGATCGTGTTCTCAGGATTTGTGACCGCCTGCCGCTTCGCCACCTGCCCTACGAGCCTGTTGCCGTCTTTCGTGAAGGCAACAACCGATGGCGTAGTGCGCGAGCCTTCCGCGTTTTCGATGACAAGCGGCTCGCCGCCTTCCATCACCGCCACCACGGAGTTCGTCGTTCCTAAATCAATTCCTATTATCTTTCCCATTTCTATAAGCCTCCAAGTTTGAGCGTCATAAAAATATTAATATCTGAGTGTATTATTGTCAAGTTTTATATCAATCTACAATTTAGATTTTTTCCGAACCACGCTGCGGGTGAGTGGATAGAAGCGGGGAAACATCTCTGTTTTGGCGACGAATTATCTGGAAAGGGGCTTAGACGGCTAAAAATCACTCGCTCGACATAGATTCTTTGGAATAAGCGAGAGCCATAAAGATCGCACCGAAGATAACCATCAGTGCGGCTGGAGGGACAAGCCAGATTGCAAGGCCCGGATCGCCTTCCGTGTGCCAGATGCCCGCAAGCAAAAAGCCCAAAGGCAAAAGGATTGCGCCTAGTTGCAGAGCGATTACGGCTGAACGCGCGGGTGCGGCTCCACGCTGCCCGCAAAGGGCTGCAGCAACCAGCACAACTCCGAGCAGCGTCCCGTGCGTGTGAGCGAGCGTGAAAAGCTCGCGCCTTTGAGGGTCGGCCAGATAGCCCGGTATCTTGTAGCCGAGCAAGCCTTCGAGCAGCAGCCCGAAGCTCATCCACGCGGCGAGGCTCGCCCAGCCCTGAAACATCATTCGCGCGTGCCAGTTTCGAGGCTGCGCCTTTTGAGATGACTGACTCGGTTTGCTCTTTGTCATTCGTTTCTTTCTACCAAGCTCATTCGCCGACTTCAATGTCGACGTCCTTGCGCCTTGCCCGAAGCTGTTGAGCGAACGCAATAATCCTCTGGCGAAATGGCGAATCGAAAAGCCCGCGCCATTGATTGAGCGACAAGGCTCGCGCTTGCGGCGTGGCGAGATAATCGGGCTTCGCAAGCGGCCAGCCGCAAGCCGCAAGCCCGTTCGCCGCAAAGTAGCGCACGATTGGATAATTATCATCGAACGCCTCGACGAGAAACGGCGCTGACCACTTCAAATCAATCTTCATCGGCCCGCCTCCGCCCATCGCTTCCGCCGCAAGCGCGCGGGTCAAAGCATCGCCTGCGAATAACGCGCGCGGGCCTTCTGGCAAATCGAATTGAGCATCAGCGCTCGGCTCAACCGCGCCGTAGTATTGAGGCCACAATCGCTTCGATTCATTGATGGCCCAGTTGACCGATTTATCAAGATGGCATTGATTGCACGCATTGGGCACAGCCTGAGTCGCGGTCAGTTGCGGATTGGGAACGGTTATCTCGTGCGTCGGATGAAAGGTCATAATGCCGTAAACGACTCGCGGCATGTGGCAGGTGTAGCAGCGGCTGCCCGATGAATCCGCCGGGTGCTTTGTGTGCTCGACGAGCGCCGCGGGCTGCTCATATTGTTTGTGGCAATTGAGGCAGGGCCTGTCCGTGCGATTCTCCTCTGTGATTTGCCCTTTTGGATCGCCGCCGTGCATCGTGTGGCAGGTCAGGCAATTTATACGGTTCGTCGCGTCGCCTTCTGTGAAACAGCGCGAGCGCAGCAATCCCTGATACTCGTAAGCCGTGAGCCGCGGCGAGCCGTTCGACCAGAAGCGATTCGCGAAAGAGTAATCGCCTACTCGTGTTTCAATCGTGACGGGCCGGAAGTATTTCGAGAGGTCGTCGCCCGAATTGAACGGGTCGCCTTTGATCATGATTTCCTGAATGCGGCTTGCAGGCTCAGGCACGCGCTGGCCGTGACAGTGGCCGCAGATCGTCATCGAGCGTTCGGCGCTCAGCTTTAGCGGGTTGATTATGAAATCTGTCTTGTTGCTCGAAAATCTCCAAAGAGTTCGCATGAGCGGCGAGCGGGCCGCATCGGCGTGTTCAGCCGCGGGTCCGTGACACGCGCCGCAAGCGATGCCAAGCTCGGCCACTTCCGTGTCGAACTGGCGCGACGCGAAATCAAAATTGGGCTGCGCTTTCACGTTGTGACAGAAGACGCAGTTGCCGTCCCACAGCGATTCGTGCTGAGAGAAGTTGTCGCCGTCCGGGTAGAAGAACGAACCGTTCAGGCTCATCCACCTGCGGTTCACAAGGTCGTAAGCGAGCGGCAATCGCATGTAGCGGTCGCCCTGCTTTGTCAGGTACTGCTCGATGCGACGCGAGCCAACGGTCCGAACAATCTCAAACGACTGCGCTCGGCCATCGGGAAAAGTCAGATTCATGAAGAATCGGCCACTGCGCTTTTCCATCCGCGCCACGATACCCAAATATTCAAGAGTATTATTTGCCTCAAAATCAGCCTGAACAGTTTCGGGCCGCGCTTCCTGAGTCATGCGACTGTGATAAGTGCGCGCCCACGATGCGTAATGATCCGGGTGGCAGGCAATGCACGCGCGCGAGTTGATGTAGTTCTCATCCGAGTGGCCCGTCCGCGTCCCTTTATAGGATGGCCGCATTGCTGCGACGATTCCCCAAATTACGAACGCCATGAGGATTGTCAGGCCGATAGATTTTCTTACCAAGCTCTTACCTCGAATGTGTCGGGGAGTTTCGATGAAAAGCGCAAATCAGATTAGCCGCCGCTTGCGTGTTGGTCAACGCCGCGATGCTCTCTTACAATCAAAATTCCTTCGACTGCGTACTCTAAACCCGACAGTGCGACCGACGCGAAGACTACCGCGTAGCAGTATGGCAACAGGTACATTAACTCTCCAGTCGTATTGAAAGTCAGATACACAACGATCATTCCAAGCTCAAGGAAAGTGTTCACCTTGCCTAAGAGCGTCGGCTTGAACTCTCTGAACCTCGTCAGTAGAAAAACTATCGCCGAACCTGCAAGTATAATCGCGTCTCGCCCGACGACCGCGATGGCCAGCCACATCGGAAGAGGTTCGAACTCGCCGTGGGGCAATGCCATTACTATGAAGCCTGCGGTCGTGAGCAGCTTGTCGGCGAGCGGGTCAAGCAAGCGGCCTAGCGGCGAATGTTGATTGAAGCGGCGCGCGGCGTAGCCGTCGAAAAAATCCGTGACGCTTGCGATAAAGAATATCAAAAGCGCGCTCGCGAATCGCCCTTGATTTATGAAATATAGGAACGGCGCTGTTAGCAGTATGCGAAAAGCCGTGAGCAGATTTGCCAGCGTCCACACGTTTGCGCGCATAGCTGACGCTTGAGGCGATTCCGATTCTACAGTCTGATTTGTTGCCATTTTGTTGCAGTGGATTATATGAGCCTTACCCATAAGTCGCAACCTGCCTGGCAAATGATTCGGACAACTCTTTTGGTTTCAAACATTGGCAAAAGAGATGCGCGAAGCCATAGAAAATATCTTGCGAAATCGTTGCGAAGATTCTTGCGAAATGCTTGTATTCAAAGGACATATCTTGTATTCGACGCACACAGCTAGTATCATCTGAACTTGCGTACGATTGTAATTGGCAAGCATTCAGTTGGCCCGGATGGCGGGCAATCAAATCAAAGGGTTTAACGAACAAGGGGTAGCAGTAAGTAATGCGTTTATACTTTGCATCTGTATCGAGCAGGAGATTGAAAGTTCTTTATAGACTCATCGCAATGGTTCTCATCCTCGCATCCGTTGTTATTCTTCACGGACGCGCGACCGCGCCGGTTTCAGGCGCGACTCCGATAGAGGCAGAACAAGCCGAAGAGATGAATCCGCTCGGAGAGCTTACGAGCGGCGACCCTGAAATTGACCGCTTGATACTTGAAGCGGGAACGAAGTACGGCGTTGACCCGAAGCTGATTTATTACGTTATCCGCCAAGAATCTCAGTTCAAGCCCAAAGCCCGGTCAGGCAAAGACGCTCGGGGGCTGATGCAGATTATTCCTGCAACCGCCGAGCGATTCGACATTGAAAATCCTTACGACCCGGCGCAGAACATCGAATGTGGCGTGCGATATCTAAGGTGGTTGCTCAAGCGGTTCAACGGCGACGTGAAGCTTGCGCTTGCAGGTTACAACGCGGGCGAAGGCAACGTTGAAAAGAACGGCAACCGAGTTCCCGATTTCAAAGAGACGAAGAACTATGTTCAGAAGATCACGAGCGCATACGGGAAGACTTATCATCCGGTGCTTCCGCCCGAACAGGCGCGAGCCGAGTTCGGACTGCCGACCGTCGCTGCGGAATAACTGACACATCTCTCCGATTTCTATCAAACACAATCGAGCCTCTTGCACTCAGGAAATAAACCTCAGGATTAGGGCGGCCCAAAGCCGCCCATTGTTTTTGAAGGCAACATCAGATGCCGACGGCTTTATTCAGCCATCCGGCTTTCGATGAGATTCTTCAGAAGCAATTCTTCAAAGGCGATATCGGTTGTCACAAGCGTGTAGCCTGAGCCATGCGTTCGACAAAGCGATTCGAGCGATGAAGTGAATTCATTTAGAGCTTCGCGATAAGCGGCAACGACGCGCTCGCTTGCAGTTATCTCGCGCGATTGCCCCGTCTCGCTGTCAACGAGCAACAGGTCGCCTACAAGTCGAGGATTCATCTCTTCGGGCGCGAGCACCTGAATCAGGTTCACATCGAATCCTCTGTGCGCGAGCATCTTTATCTCCTGCCGATAATCATCAGAAGAGAAAAAATCAGAAATGATAAAGAGAATTCCCTGTCGAAGGTTCGCCTTCTGATAGCCCCTGAGCGCGGCGCTCAGATTAGTTTCAGCAGCCTGCTCATCTTCATTCTTCGATTCGCCTTCTGCTCGCTCATTGGCTTCAACCGTTTCCTGTTTCTCTTTCGAGACATCATCGTCCGATAGACAATCGAGGAATGAAAGAATCGAGCGCAGGTGGCCGCGCCCGCGAAGCGCGCGAATTCGCGATTTCATTGCCGAATCAAACGTCGCAACTCCCACCCGATCAAGGCTGCCGATGCCTAAGAATGCGAGGGCCGCAGCCGCGCGCCGCGCGTAATCGAATTTCGTAATTGGCTCGCCAAATCGCATCGAACGGCTCTGGTCAATGAGGATGTCAATGCGCACGTCTTCTTCTTCGACAAACTGGCGCAGCATCAACCGCTCAAGCCGCGCGTAGATGCTCCAATCAACGTGGCGAAAATCGTCGCCTGCTTCATACTTTCTGAAATCGGAAAACTCTACGGATGAGCCGCGACGAGTTGAGCGTCGCTCGCCGCGCGTGCTGCCGGGGAAAGCGCGCCGCGCGTGTATGCGCAATCGTTCGAGCTTTTTCAAAAAGGCGGGATCAAGCAGGCCTGCGCGTTTGCTACTCATCATTGCTGTTTTTATTCACTTCAAGCGCGGCTCGGTTCCGGTTCGCGCGCTCTTCCGGCTTTCTTACTGAGCGAATCAATCACGTCATCGAGAATCGCATCCGTGCTCACGCCGTCGGCTTCGCCTTCGAAATTCAAAATGATTCGATGACGAAGCGAAGGCTTTGCCACGGCAACGATGTCGCTTGCGCTGACGTTATAACGGCCCGCAAGCAGCGCGCGAGCTTTCGCCGTGAGCACAATCGCCTGCGCGCCGCGCGGGCTTGCGCCGAAGCGAACGTACTTGCGAACAGACGCGGGCGCGCCTTCGTTTCCAGGATGCGTGCGCAACAATAAGTCGGCGACCTGCTCTTCGACGTGAGGCGCGATGATTACTTCGCGCACGAGCCGCCGCATCTCAATCATCTCTTCGGGCGAAACAATCGCCCGCGCGTGCGGGACATCTTCCACAGTCGTGCGCCTCAGCACTTCAATCAGGTCCTCACGCGACGGATAGTTGATAATCAGCTTATAGATGAAACGATCAAGCTGAGCTTCCGGCAGCGGATATGTGCCTTCCATCTCAATTGGGTTCTGCGTCGCAAGCACGAAGAAAACTCCATCAAGCCGGTAAGTGTTCCCGCCGACCGTCACCTGTCGCTCTTGCATTGCTTCAAGCAGAGCAGATTGAGTCTTCGGAGTGGCGCGATTGATTTCATCGGCAAGCAGCAGGTTCGTGAACACGGGTCCCGGTTGAAAGCGAAACATCTTCTCTCCGCTTTCGCCTTCAACGATTATGTTTGTGCCGACAATATCAGCGGGCATCAGGTCAGGCGTGAACTGCACCCGCGCAAACTCAAGCCTCATCGCTTCGCCGAGCGTGCGAACAAGCAATGTCTTTCCAAGTCCCGGCACGCCTTCAATCAAAACATGCCCGTCGGCCATCAGAGCTAGCAGCGTTCCTTCGACTATTTCTTGCTGGCCGACGATGACGCGCGCAATCTCGCCTTTCAACGCGGCGAACTTCTCGCCGTAGCTCTCGACTCTCTTCTTTATCTCACCGAGTGTCTGCATAGTCAGTTGCCAGTTGCCAGTTGAAAGTTGAAAGAGCGGCGGCTGTCTTGAAATAGGCTTCTGGAGCCACTTTCAAGGCGGTTACCCTTCTGACAACTGACCACTGGCAACTGCTCGTCACCAGGGCATCTTCAATCGCACGATGTCTTTCATTTGAACTAGGTGGTTGAGGTCGTTGCCTTTTATTTGGCGGACGACCAACTGCTCAATCGTGAGCGGACCGTCTATTTCGTGAATGCCTGCGCGCGACCAGTTTTCAGGCGGGGCGGCTTCGAGCGTCCTGACAGTTTCGGCGCGAAGCTGTTTGAACTCTTCCAGCGCCGCTTTCGCGTCCTGATTGATGTAGTCTCGCTCGTAAGCCAACCGATCCTGATCAATGTTGGGAAGCCACGGATTGTCTTCCGCAAGGATTCGATTGTAGCGCGCGAGATACGCTTCGCGCTCCATATCGCGCAGATGGCACATAATCTCTTTGATTGACCACTTGTTCGGGATTGGCCGCCAGCGCAAAGCCTCTTCATCGAGATCTTTCAACAAATCATCAAGTTCGTTAGGCAGCGATTTCAGATTCCAGATAATTCTTTCTTTGTCTCTCTGGTCCATATCTTTCTCCCTTGGTTATGAATGAGAATAAAGATCGTTCAAGGCTTTCGTTGCGCGTCGGGGTTGATCGCGTCGAAGTAGCGGCGAACAACCGAGCGCATATGCGGCGGTATCTGGCTGCGCTGGACTGATCGCTCAGCCTCACGGCGATATTGCGGGTAGGCAGACGAATAAGGCGCGCGAGCCGCGCCCTCGCTCGGCTTCGTTTGCAGGTAAAGATACTCGCCTCCATTTTTGCGCTGAAGTTTGCCGTCAATCCTGATCTCTTTTCCCTGCTCCGTGAGCCTGCCGCTCTCTGATGGCTCAGGCTGGTCGCGTGAGTTGGTGCCTTCTCTCCCGCCACGATTTTTTCCGCCGCGCGAATCACCTTCTGAGATACTCTCGCTATCTTGTTTGCCGCGCATTTTGTCGCGAATCTCGGCGAGCTGTTGGGCAAGTCCTGCGACCATCTGCTTTGCCTGCTGGTTCTGCATAAGCATTCGCGCAGTCGCTTCAAGCTCCCGCTTCAGTTGTTCGTTCTTCATCAACTCGCGCGCCACCTGCTCAATCTGCTCAGGCGTGACCTGTTGGGCGAGTTGTTCGACTGCCGCCTGAAACTCCTTCGATTCGGCCAGCTTCGACAGATCGCGAGCTAAAAATTCTGCGGCCTGCTGCAACGCTCTGATGTCTTCGGCGCTCAATTGACCCGCGCGAAGCTCTGCGGCTTTCTGCATCAAAGCTTCTGACATCTGCGGCAGCGCCTTCGCCGCCTGCTCGGCCATCATTCCTGTTAATCCATTCGGCACCTGCTGATTCTTTTCTCCGCCTTGTTGTTCGCTTTGCGCTTCGCGCTGCGCGTTCTGTTCAGTCGCTTGCTGATTGGCATCACCACCCTGATTGCTTCTGCTCGTCGCAGGTTGCTGTTGCCCTGAAACCGGCTCCTGGAGCCTGTTCTGAGGCTGCGACTGCTGGCCCTTCGTTTGCGCTCTTGCCTGATTGGCAGCCGCGCTTTCACTTCTATTCTGCGACTGCGAAGCGGCTTGTGGATTCGAGGCTTGAGTATTCCGCTCGATTGACGCTGAACTCTTTTTGCGATCGGTACGAGCGCTACGGCGCGAGCTTTTTTCATGCGCGCTTGATTGAAAGTCGCTCGACGCAGCGGCTTCTTCGCTCAAAGGCTCACCGCTCGACTCAACTTCGCTTCGCCGGTTCGCAGGCTTGGGCGCGAGCGCCACGCTTAACCGCTGCTCCGCAAGACTCACAATCTCATCTGCGCGAGTGCTTGCAAGCTCGTCGTGACGGCGGCGAATGCGCTGTTCGAGCGCGCTCAATTTTTTTAGAGCCTCAGCGCGGCTTTCAGGCGAAGTGCGAAGCGCGCGGCCAAGTTCGACTTGCTCTTTCGCGAGTCGCGCGGTTTCGCTCTCAGGCGCGACCGCTTGCTCAATCTCTACTGCGTTCTGCTCAAGAAGCTCGCCCGCGCTTTGGACGTCGGCGCGCTCTTGAGCTAACTCCGCGCCGCCGGGCAACGCTCTTTCAGGAATCATCAACGCGACGGCTAGCGCAACAGCGCCGACGACGCTCAACGCCAGTAGCTTCGATGCTCGATATGGAACGATTGATGAGGCTTGTTGATTTGAGATGCGCGACGCCGCGTCTTCGATCAATGCGCGCTCGAAATCATGGCGAGGCCCGCCGCGCTCAAGAATCGCCTCGGATGTTGTTATCCGGTCTTCAAGTTCAAGAGTCGAATCAATGACGAACGCAGCATCTCGCTCATCAGCATGCTTGATGCGCCACACGATTAAAGCAATGAGCAGCGCCGCGCCCAAGACTGCCGCGATAATAATCCGCGACGAAACGTAAACGGGGCGCAGGCGACCGTAAAGCACAAGCGCGGCTACCAGGATGCCGCCAACGAACGCGGCTATCGCCAGATAGTTTTGAAGCGCGAGCAATCGCTTGCGCCACATCACCTGGCGAGTGAATCGAATAATATTTTGCGTCGCGTCGTTCAAATCCATCGTCTTACTCGCTGCAATCGTTTCAAGCTCAATAAGAGGCACAACGCCGTGAGCAATAGATAGAATATCACCTGCGTGAGCCATAGCGGAACGCCCGCAAGCCACACCGATGACGGAATTGGGAAACCGGGCATCAGCGAAGCAATGGAAGCGAATGGATTGGTTCTCAAAAGAAGGAACATCAGGTTGATGAACGAATTGCTTCGCGAGCCGCGAAAGCTCCCCGCGAGTGCCGACAACAACAAAGCCAGCGCAGGCATCGCTGCAACCAAAAAAATTACCGTTCCGATGCTTGTCAGTTGAGCGAGCACGCCGCGACGAATCAGCGTTGACCATAAAAACCCGATTGAGCAATAGGTCACGCCCGCGACTATCATCACAAGGTAAGCCAGCGCGATGTCGCGCAACGCCACGCCTCCGAGCGAATACGTAAGCGCAATCAACGGCAGCGAACCGAACAGCGTCAACAGCAAATAAGAGAGCGCCGCGCCTACTTTGCCCAACAGAATAGTTGATGGCCGAGCGAGCGACGCGATCAACAGATCGAATGTTTGCTGCTCGCGTTCGGATGAGATTGCGCTCGCCGAAAAAGTCGGAGCTATGAGGCATATCAATCCCATCTGAACGTAAACCAGAACGAGGCTGAGAATCGAGCCGGATTGATAAACAAGCGCGGCGGGCGCGTTTTTCGTCATCACGAAATAAATCAGCCCGATGATAAAGCTCAAGACAAGCACATAACCCGTTATCACAAGGAACGCGCGCCTGCCTCGCATCCTTGTTCGCATCTCTTTGATTAAGATTGGATTCGAGAAATTCATTGGTTTCTTGTTTATGGTTTCTGGTTTCCGGTTCAGTTTCTGATCACGCATAATCCAACCAGAAACTACAAATCAGAAACCCGAAACCGATCATGCTACCACTCCGCGCGTGACCTTGAGGAATATGTCTTCAAGGTCAGCTTCGGTTCGCGTGAATCCGAGCACGCGCACGCCTCGAATGACGAGGTAATTGAGCACTTCGTCAACATCGCCGGCGTCGCCAGTGTATTCAGCGTGAATCGTTCGCCCATCGCAGGTTGTCGTTTTAATATCTGTCCGTTCAGCCAGCACGTCGAGCGCGAGCGATGGGTCGCCTTTCACCGTTATTTGTAGAATGATGTTTCCGGCAAGCTGCGCCGTTATCTCGTCTATTCGACCGGCGGCGAGCAATCGGCCCGCTTCGATGATTCCGATTGACGTGCAGAAGTCCGCAAGCTCGGTCAGTATGTGCGACGAAACGAGCACGGTCTTTCCCATGCGGCAAAGCTCGCGAATGAGTTCGCGTATCTCTATGCGCGCGTGCGGATCGAGTCCCGACGCAGGCTCGTCCAAAAGCAAAACGTCAGGGTCGTGCAAAAGAGTCTTCGCGAGACAGAGCCGCTGTTTCATCCCGCGCGAGAGCGTCATCACCTGCGCGTCGCGTTTGATTGTGAGATCGGTCAATTCGAGCACGTCATTGATTGCGCGCTTGCGCTCTGCGGGACTCATCTTGTAGAGCGCGGCGAAATAATCGAGATACTCCCACGCTAGCAGGTCTTCGTAAACGCCGAAGCTGTCGGGCATGTAACCGATGATGCGACGAACATCGTGAGGGTTCTCTACAACATCATATCCGCCGATGTAAAGATTGCCTTCCGTCGGCAGCATCAAGGTTGCGAGCATCTTAATGGTTGTGGTCTTGCCCGCGCCGTTCGGCCCGATGAAGCCGAAGACTTCGCCGCGCGCGATTTCAAGCGAGAGGTCGTCAACCGCGCGAAAGCTTTTATAATACTTCGATACGTGGTCGAGCTTTATCATGCTCGTCTTTGATTCGATGTTTTCCATGCAGCAGACTGATCCGTTCGCGCTCTAATAATATTTCAGTCGAGATTGATTTGAAATCTACGCTATGTCAACGAAAATAGTCAAAGCTGAGTTTCATGCTAATTGATGCGCCAGCGCGACAATCGAAACGGGAGAGAGCAATGTCACCATATGTCGTGGAGTTTGAAACGCAAGATTCAATCGGAATAATTCGGCTCAATCGCCCTGAAGCGGGAAATACAGTCAATGAAGCAGTCATCGAAAGACTCGAAGCGATCATTGAGCAACTCGATTCCAACCAGAACATCTCTGTGTTGATTCTGACCGGCGCAGGCTCAAACACATTCTGCGCGGGCGGCGATTTCAAATACTTCGCGACGCTCAACACGCGCGAGCGCGGGCTTGAGATGTCGCGCCGAATGCAGGCGATACTGAACCGCTTCTGGTCAGGCCCGCAGGTTGTCATCGCAGCCATCAACGGCAAAGCTCTGGGCGGCGGGTGCGAAGTTTTGACCGCGTGCCATTTTCGCATAGCTGCGCGGACGGCGACGTTCGCGTTCGTTCAGGCCGCTAACGGAATAACGACGGGCTGGGGCGGCGGCGCGCGATTGTTTCATCTGTTGGGGCGTTCTGCGGCTCTCAGGTTATTGCTCACGGCTGAAACCATTGACGCAACAGAAGCGCAGAGAATCGGATTCATTAATACTTTGACGGAACCTGATGGAGTAATGAATGCCGCGCTCGATCTGGCAAAGAGAATCTGCCGAAACTCGCGCAAATCATTGCGGGCGTTTCTTGAGCTTGCTGATCTGAATTATCTTGGCGAGCGGGATAAAGCCATTGACCGCGAGACTGAAATCTTCGCCGACCGGTGGATAGGCGACGAATTTCAACAGGTGATGGCCGAGTTTCATAACAGCCGCGCATCGCGCAAAGATGATCAAAACCGTTGATTATTCTTCAACGCGCTCACAGGTGAATCATGTACAACGCGCGGCTTTGGCGTTTGAATGATTCTTCAAATTCTATCGCGGTCGGCTGGCTCTCGCTGAAACATATTAACAGCGGATGCTCAAGCCGCTTCAGCGCATCTGTCATCATCTGCGTTTCAAAAAATCCGCCCGCTGCGCTTTGCGCGAAGGCAGGCTCGCCTCCTATCTGGCGATCGAGCGCGTATGATAAGACTATGAATATATTCGCCTCTTCTGTGCTCGCCCCCAACTGCGTCGCGTACCAGCGATTGAACGAATTTGACGGCGGCGCGCTCAAATAAATCTTTTGTTCGGCGCGCGGCTCAAGATCAAACACGCTCGATATGCCCGAGGGACTCAAATAGACAGCCTTGCTCAACTGATTGTCGCTCAGGTTTTTTATCGTTACTGCGCCCGGCGATTCAAACGCCTCCACAATCGGCTGAGCGTTATCGTCCACAGAGCGAAACTGAAAGTGAGCCGATGTCCACGTCGTCATCGGAACTCTGAGCGTGAATCCTGATTGCCCGCGCTCGGCTTCAATTGGGCCAGAAGCGGAGGCGCTGCCTGAAAAATTGCCATCAGGCGAATCGTTCGCGTAGGTGCTGCCCCCGCTGAACACGACCTCTTGCATGCCCTTCGACGCGGGAACCATCAGCAGGTCGCCTGCAGAGCGCGCGATTCGCTCGCGCTGATTCAATTCGACAAGCGAAATATCAGCGATGATGGATTCGCTGCCGCGACTGACCTCTGCGACCGTCACGCTCACGGCAGTAAACAAGATCACCACCGCTGGAATCGTCAGCCACGCAAGGTCAGTCTTTCGTTTCCATCGAAGGACGAAATAATTGACCGGCCCGACGGCCAGCACATAAAAGAGCAAAAAGAGCAGAAAGTACTTCGGCGAAGGCGGCTTGATTTGCGCGAGGTCATAAAGCGAATTCTGTATCGCGCCGCGCGATATCTGCGGGCCGCCGCGTCGCCCTGTCATGCTCGCCCCGTAACTTCTCGTTCTCGCCTCCGCAGCAGGCAGCAACAAATCGTTCCACAAATCCTTCGCCGCGATCCAGCCGCGATAAGGATTCAGTTTTGGATTGATGGCGACGAAGCGAACTATGCCGCTTCCGAAAATTCGCTCCGCGATAACTGGCTTTGCGCTTGCGCCTATCAGCACGCGCGCGTTGGCTCTTGTTTGCGCAATCATCATCGTCAGCGCGTCATTTGAATCGAACTGGCCATAGACGGCGGTCAACTCAGGCAGCGAAGATTGAGAAGCAGTCGCAGCCGATTGAGCTTCGACGGGCAATATGTCCTGCAAGCCTGTCGCGCTCATCCCCGCGAAATCCGCCCCGCCCGTCACAATCAACAATCCGCCCGACGCGACCCACAGCTTTATTGCGCGCGATTGTTCTCTGGTCAACTGATTCAACGGCGCTTCGCCAATAACGAGAGCGTCAATCGTATCGAACGAAACAAAATCGCGTGGAAGCTCTGCGGGCGAAATCACTGTTGGGTGCGCTTCAAAACTCTGCTGAGATAACTGAAGGCCGCCCTGCATTCGCGCGCGGCCCTGAGCGCCGGGCGCTTGCGGCGAAGCGGCTGTCGAGCCGTCGTTTTCTTTAGCGGGAGCGCTTGCAGACATGCTCTTGAACGGCTCGCGATTCGGCGCGCGTGAGATCTGCGTTGCGTTGATGTTGTTGAGCGCGGTCGGGTCATTATCAACGACGAGTATGTCAAGAGGATTAGCCCGCGAGCTTGAACTGCCGACTATGCTGAGCGCGGTTTCTGCAACGACGCGACCATCATCGGCAATCAGCCGAACGATAGGGTTCTGCCATGAATTAAGGAAAGCCGCGATCTCAATGGATTTGACCGAACCTGTCGGAAGATTAACGGGGCTGATGTACTCGCGCACAATCGGAGTTGGACCAGTCGGGTTTTCGCAATGAACTACGAGCCGTCCATTGATGGGCTGACCCTGATTCGAAAGCGTGATTCGGAACGGGACCCAGTTGCCTTCCCGACCATTCACTTCGAGCCTTACGAATCCCGCCTTGACTATCATCTCGAAATCTTCGCTGTGAACGGCTCCTGCATCCGAGCGCGAAGCATCCTGCGCGCCGACGGGCCGAACAACGAGCAGGCTCGCTGCGAGCAGAAACACTAACGCGAGTGAGAATGCAAAGAGCGCTGCGCGCTTACCGCCCGATTGAATGGCGCATCTTTTCATAGCGATTACAGTCTCCGCATCTTGATTGTCGCGAGCAAATCGTTACGCTGTTGATGATGACTATACAACCAGTCACAAGTACGATTCAACGCAGCCAAAGTTTCAACGGCAGGGTCAGAGCAGGGATGAGGGATGAAGGCGGAAGAATGAAAAGAGGAAACTGCAAGCCTCCTCTGACCCCCGCCCCCTGACCCATGGCCCCTGTTTGTGGTAGATTAAAAGCAGGCAAAGTCACATCAGGAGAATGATTGATGAAGTTTTCGACCAAAGCGATTCACGCCGGGCAGGAGCCTGATCCGACGACGGGCGCGGTCAGCGTGCCCATTTATCAAACTTCAACCTATGCACAGGAAGCCTTAGGCAAGCACAAAGGATTCGAGTACGCGCGCACACAAAACCCAACGCGACTGGCGCTTGAACGAAACCTCGCCGCGCTCGAAAACGGGCGGGCGTGCTTTGCGTTCGCTTCCGGTATGGCAGCAATCAACGCCGTTATGACGTTGCTTCAGGCGGGCGATCACGTCGTCGTCAGCGACAACACTTATGGCGGCACGTTTCGCTTGTTTGACAAAGTGCTGCGCAAGTTCGGGCTTGAGTTCAGCTATGTCGACGCGCGCGAGCCGCAAGCGGTCGAAGACGCCGCGCGTGCTGAGACGCGAATGGTGTTTATCGAAACGCCGACCAATCCTGTTATGTCGCTCGTTGATATTCAAGCCGTTGCTGAGATAACTCGACGGCGCGGGATTCGCCTCGTCGTTGACAACACATTTATGAGTCCATACTTTCAACGCCCGCTCGAATTGGGCGCGGACATCGTGGTTCATTCGACGACCAAGTACCTAAACGGCCACAGCGACAGCGTCGGCGGCGCTGTGATTCTCAACGACGAAGAAGACGCGCGGCAGCTTGCGTTCATCCAAAACGCGGCGGGCGCGATTATCTCTCCGATGGATGCGTTTTTAATTATGCGCGGGACGAAGACGCTTGCGGTCAGGATGCGCCAGCACGACGAGAATGGGCGAGCCGTCGCGCAATTTCTTACAGAGCATCCGCGAGTGCTTAAGGTTTATTATCCCGGCTTGAAATCGCACCCGCAGCACGAGCTTGCGCGGCGACAGATGATGGGATTCGGCGGGATGATTTCGTTCGAGACAGGCTCGCTTGAAAACGCCAGCCGCGTGCTTGAAAGCGTGAGGCTCTGCACGCTGGGTGAATCCTTAGGCGGAGTCGAGACTTTGATTTCGCATCCGGCGACGATGACTCACGCATCGGTCCCGGAGGCCGAGCGCAACCGTTTAGGGATAACCGACGGGCTTGTGCGAATATCGGTAGGCATCGAGGACGTTGAGGATATAATCGCGGACCTCGATCAGGCGTTGAACAAAATCAGCGGTCAGTAGTCAGTTGTCAGCGGTCGGTGTCGGTTGCTTTGTAACAGGCTTCCAGAGCCATTTTCAAAGCGTTAACTTTTCGTTCGCTCACTGACCACTGACCACTGCTGTTGCGATTCGACGGAAAATCAAGCATAATCTCGCCAATTCAAGAGGTGAAGACATGTTTGGGAAAGAGGAAGATACTGGCTGCGTCGCTTGAGCACCCCGCAAGGCCTGGCCGCTAATTTAGAATATGTCGGCAGAAGGAGCTTTCAACATATCAGTTTACGCGAAGACAGACGTGGGCAGCGTGCGCCCCGGCAATGAAGATAATTTTCTCGTCCTCAACCTTTCGACCGCAGACACTTGGACGCCTAACACAATCGAGGGCGACCCGCCTGAAAGTCTGGCCGCGTTCAATCAAAGCCATTACGGCGCGTTGCTTGCTGTGACTGACGGCATGGGTGGCGCGCTCGCGGGCGAAGTGGCAAGCAGCCTCGCCGTCGAGTGCGTGCGCGACCGCATGCTTGAGCTTCAGGCCAGTCACACATATTCCAAGATTGCCTTTCACGAACGGCTTCGGCTGTCAATCGAGCTTGCCAACCTCTACATCTATCAAAAGAGCTTGAAGCACACGGAGTACGCAGGCATGGGCGCGACCTTCACCGCCGCCGGACTCTACGGGACAGATGCGTACTTTGCGCAGGTGGGCGACAGCCGCGCATATTTGATTCGCGCAGGGCAGATTCAGCAGGTCACGCGCGACCAGTCGCTCGTCGGGCAACTCGTCGAAGCGGGCCATATCACCGAAGAAGAAGCTGAGCGGCATACTTATAAGAACGTCATACTTCAGGCTCTCGGCGCGGCTCCCAACGTGAACGTCGTTGTTGACCGTGTACGGCTTCGCAATCTCGACACGATTGTTTTGTGCAGCGACGGATTGTCGAACAAAGTGAAGGCCGAAGAGATAATGGAATGTGTTGACGAGGCGCATTCATTGAAAGAAGCGTGCGAGATTCTGATAGCGATGGCGAACGAGCGCGGCGGCGAAGACAACATCACCGTTTTGATTGCGCAGGTTGCTGGCGGAAGGCTGATTGATGCGAACGCGACCGACCCGGATATCACTCTGCCGCTGACGGGCGATATATCACCGCAGGAAAGATGGGGCGCGGAGACAATCCCGCGCGATGAAACCCTGCCATACGAGATTGACGCCGATCTGCTAGATAACGAAGAAGAGACGCTGCCGCCTGAAGGTTAATTTTGGAAGCGCGCGCAGTGGCAAGACACGCGGGCAATCAAAGCAAAGGCTTAACAGAACGAAAGCGCCGAGCTTCACATCTGAGGAAGCTCGGCGCTTTCGTGGTTATTCTACTGCAGGAATTACTTGCTGAGCAGGCTGTCTATCACGGCGCGGAGGTCGTTGACGAAGTCCGTATTCGGATTGAACCCGCCGCGCGGCTGGCCCTGCAATTCGCCCTGTTTATTCAGGACGACGATAGTCGGAAGCTGCGCGACTTTGCCGCTGAACCGTTTGAATGCAGTCTGATTCGTGTCGCGCAAGACGACGACTGAACCCGTAGGCCCGCAGGGCGCGCGAAGCTGCGCGTCGCTAACCTCTTTGGCCGAATTGACGCTCACCCAGTATATGCTCACGTCTTTGCCCTCATACTGGCGGGCCAGCTCTTCAAGGGCTTTGAACTCGTCCTGGCACTGCGGGTCCTGCGTTCCGCCGAACAACAGCACGACAACTCTGCCGCGCAGGCCCGACAGCGTGACAGACTTGCCGTCAGGCGTTGTGAATGTAAAATCCTGTTGCGCGCTCGCCGTCACGCTCAACATTGCCGCGACAAGGACCGCGATTATGATTGCTTTGAACTTACTTAACATTGCTTTCCTCATTAAATGCTGATGCTTGATTTGCGACACTGGTTAGATGCAACTCTCGGCAAATAAGTTCGACTCGCGTCGGGGTCGAATGTTTCAAGCTTTAAATTGATTGTTGCCTGCGGCGCGAGCAATCAGCTCACAGTTGAATTTTAACAGCACTCTGCGATGCGTCGCAATTACCTCACCTGAATTCAACCGCGCGGCTGCGGCTGCGCAGCAGCAGGAAGCCTGAAACGAGCACGACGATGAGCGCAATCGAGCCGAGTATTATCCCAAGCGCCAGAGGGATTGTGCCGCTGCCAGTCTTTGACTCATCACCGTCGCGCGCTCCGGATCGCCCGCCCGCCTGATTCGTCAGCGCGAATGAGCTGATAGCAGGGTCAGCGGCGGCGGCTGTCTGGTCGAAGTATTCCGCACGGTCCATCAACGTGAAAACGTATGTGCGACTCTGCTCCGTAGCGGGCACGTAAACCCTGCGCTCGCGAATCGAAACTTTTCCTCGCCTGTAGCTAACGTCAATCTGCAGCCCGTCGCGCCCGGCGACGGTTCGCTTCTGCGGGTCAGACACGTTGACGGCTTCTGCTTCGTCCCTGCGCAACTGGTCTTGAATATCTTTTGTTAGATTGTTTGTGTCGCTCAAATTTATAAGCGTATCGGCGATATCAAGCAGCAGCACAGGCCCTCCGCCGTCCTCGCGCTCAGGACCGAGAAATTGATAGGACCATCCCGGTGGCGGCTGAAACGAAAAGCCGCTCTGGCTGTCCGTAAACCGAGCACTTTGTGCCTGTGCCGTCATAACGCCAAACACCAACAGAGTTGATATTGCGCAGGTTGCCAATAGAATTCTTCTCTGCTTGCACATAACTTTTGACCTTTCGCAAAACGTGCGCCGCTTTCCGCTTATCGTTGAGTGCCGCTGGATGCGCAATTGCGGCGCGCTTATAATTCGCAATCGAACGCATGGACAGATTGCCTCACAAAAATAGCATCGCGTGCGCGGAGGTTTCAAAATGGTCTCAGCCATACTGCTTGCGGCAGGCGAGTCGCGCCGCATGGGCGAGTTCAAACAACTGCTGACGATTGAAGGGCAGACGTTTGTCGCACGGTGCGTTGATAACCTCCTAGCGTCTCGCGCAGGTGAAGTCATTGTTGTGACAGGCCATCGTGCCGGCGACGTTCGCCGCGAGCTTGAGGGCTGCGCCGTTCGATTCGCGCACAACGCGGATTACGCGCTCGGCATGAGCGAATCAATCAAGCGAGGCGTCGAGGCTGTTTCACCCGAATCACGCGCCTGTTTGATTGCGCTCGTTGATCAGCCGCAAATCACGACCGATATTTTTAATCGCGTCATCGAAACATACGAGCGCACACGGTCGCTGGTCGTAATCCCGACATACAATGGGCGCAACGGCCATCCAGTGCTTTTGGATTTGACGCTCAAAGATGAAATACTTGCGATCAATGCTGATCAGGGTCTGCGCGCAGTGGTTCACTCTCATGCCAATGACATATCGCGCGTGGAAGTTTCAAGCGAGGCGGTTGTTATTGATTTCGATTTGCCTGAAGACTACGAACGAATAACGAACCGCTGATTGAAATCAACCTGGCTTTGAATGGCCGATGGCTACTTGATGCTCATCACTTACTACTCACCGACTACAACGTAATCACCTCCCCAAAAAGGGAAGAGGCTGGAGATTGCTCCAGCCTCTTTTACGGGATTTAATTTGGGTGAATGTTATACAGCAATCTTTTCCGTTCTCTGTGTTCGCGATGGTGATTCAAATGGTATAACGCGACCGTTGCTCGAAGCACTTGCATACTCAGCGACACGCGCGAGCCGCGCATTTTCCGCATAAACTCCGAGACTCGATGCAAGCAGGTAGCTGCGGCCCCCGCACTGCGAGCAGTTCCCGAAACGATCTATATACGTCTTGACCGGGATAATGCTGTCGCCAGCGCAGTCTCCGCAAATTATTTGAACTCCTACCGTGACGGGCGCATACCGCGACTCGTAGAGTTGATTCGGGTCTGCTTTATGTCCTCTGGTTAGTATCAGATAAGTCACAGCAAGAGCAATTACCGTTGCAGTAATGATAGTCAGCATAAGCTTTACCTCTTCTGCTACTAATCGTCATTGGGGGCGGCTTACCGCTTGCCGCGCTGTCATTATATACGAACGAAATCAAACCAAAGATTCGCTCCGGTTTTATCACAAGCAATGTCTATGCCAGCTTTCGAGTTGAAATCAGGCCAAGAGTCAGTACGCGCGTTCTAAGTTTATAAAGCTGTCTCAGATGGTGAAATATAGAGAGGAACCGCCCAGTGGGATAAAAATGCTAGCTTGCAGTACAAAATCTGTACATAATCGGTTCAAGCCAGGCTACGAAACGTTGAAGCGAACAAATACAAGTTTCAACCAAAATGAAAATAGAGGATGCGCTTGCAATCATAATGATGCAAGCGCATCCCAAACATCTGTTGTCAAATCGCACGGACTCAACTTCACAAAGTGCGAGGCCGAACAAGTCTCCACAATGCAAGCAATATAACAGCCCCCACAATTGAAAGCAGTAATCCCGGATGTATAAACCTGCGCTCAGGGTTTGGCCATAAAAGAGAGCCTATCCAGCCGCCGAGAACGCCGCCCGCCATCCCAAGCAGGCCCGTCGCCAAACATCCCATAGGGTCGCGGCCAGGCATAATTAACCGCGCGATTCCACCGGCGATCAGTCCTACTATAAACCAGCCGATAATCCACATAGAAGATTCTCCTCCTTCAGGTCGAACGTCCACGGCTGACGTTAAACATCAAAGAGCTTTGTTCGATATTAGCAAAGCCGCAACATAAAAGGCAAAAGGTGAGAGGCGAAAGGCAAAAGCGGTTTGTCATTTATCCTTAGTCATTTGTGATTTGCTATTGCCAAAAAGAATGGGCAACAAATGGAAAGTGACGAATGACGAAATGCCAATTTTCATCTTTACCTCTTATCTTCTTATCCGCCCGTGCCGCTGCGTTTCAGATAAAGGCGATAGGCTGTCTGGCGAATGACATCAGGGACGTTCTTGTTCATCGAGAGGGCGCGCATATCGCGCTGTTGAATGCGATTGAGAAAACTTAGACTGATTGCAATTGGAGTGCGCGGGTTGCGCACAAGGTTGTGTATTACTCCATAAACGCGCGTCCAGCCGCGATTCATTCCTATCTGACGCAACACATCTTCGTGCACGCTTCTTATCGCGGCGACGCTCTCAACTTCTGTGTCCGTGAGTCGCGGGTTGCGCAACACGGAACAAGCGACTATTCGGTTCGGGTCTCGCACGAGTATCATACGAGCTTCGCGCGTTCCTTTGATTCCGAGCATCACGCGATCCTTCACGCTCATCAGCGCAATCTGCTGAAACACCGGCACTCGATCAGGCGAAATGCGCACCGTTTCATCTTCAATATCGTTGATTACTTCGCCGATAACCTGCTCGACATCCATCACCTCATCTATAGCAGGCTCGGCGGTTTCAAATGGCCCAAATTCATTCTCGTACTCTGTGACGACCGCGTCATCAATTCCTTCTTCAATGAGTCCGAGTTGTATGAGGTCTTCGATTGATCCGACCGAGATGGTTTCGCTTGCGACCGTTTTTGCTTCGGCGCGGGCGCGCTGCTCTTCGGCGACCATGCGAGCGCCGAATCGCTTCTCGAAAAACTCCTGCCTGACTTCGAGCGCGCGGCGTTCGGCTTCAGGCGTTCGAGCCGGATTGGCGAGTATCGCTTCGATTATTTCGGGCGCGCGAATCAGGCTCTGCTGTTTGAGCGATATTGCTTCGATGATGCTCGCGTCCGCGCTCCGTGAGGCGAGCAGCGCGAGCGCAGCGTCAGGCGTTGCTCGATTGAATACGGCTGCTTCAACGGCTTCGCGCGGCGCGCGCGGCCACAGGCACAAAAACGCGAGGACTTCAGCAGGAGTGTTCGCATCCGCGCTAATCGCAACGAAGGCTTTCGGGTCGAGCGCATCGAGCGACGCAGCAGCCGCAACACGTATATCTTCGTCCTGATCCGCGTTGAGAGCTACGAGAATTTCAAACAACTCTTCGTTCGCAAGTGGAAGCATGCCTTTGGCCGCTGCCATCTTGATTGCGCGCGGAGCCGTCCCCGATTTTACTGCTTGTACAATACTATTCGTAATGGCTGTTTTCTCCGAACTTGCTTTGTGCTTTGCTGCGAGGGGCAGGCCGGGGCTTGCGTGGCAAGCGTAGATTACAACAGGTCGTGGCGGGATTCAATAATTAAGGATGAGGGATGAATGAGATTTCAAATTCTGAACTTCAAATTTGAAATGACGAAGTTCGGGAACTCTTTTTCACTCTTCATCCCTCATCTTTCACTAGGCTCCGCAGCATTTTTTGTACTTCTTGCCTGAGCCGCACGGGCACGGGTCGTTGCGTCCGACGCGCGGCCCTTTGTGGCGAATCGGTTTGTGCACTTCCTCTTCGCCTCCCGCGAAGGCTGTTTCGTTCGCTTTCGTAAAAGCCACGCGCCCGCGACGCTGGCGGCGGCGGCGCTCAAGGAGCTGCTGCTCGATCGGCGCGGTCACCTGCACCTGGAAGTTGAACAGGTATCGCACGGTCTCCGTGTCTATGCGGTCGAGCATGTTCTCAAACAGAGTGTAGGACTCGCGCTTGTACTCGACGAGCGGGTCTTTCTGAGCGTAGCCGCGCAGGTGAATGCCCTCTTTCAAATGGTCAATCGCGAGCAGGTGATCTTTCCATTGCGCGTCGACGATGTTGAGCATTATGTACCGCTCAAGGTTGCGAATGCCCTCAGCGCCAAGCTGAACCTCTTTCATCGTGTACTTCTCTTCGAGCTTGGGCCAGATGATTTCTCGTGCATCATCGGGACTTATCTCCGCCAAGTTCAAGCCTTCGTCATCTACATCGAACGCGAAGATCAATCGAAGCTGTTCCTTCAACCCTGCAAGGTCCCATTCGTCCGGCTGCTGGTCTTTCGACATGTACTGTTCGATGAGACCATCGAAGATGTCTTCAGCTATGCCGAGAACATAATCGCGCTGATTACGATTCTGTTCTTCGGACGTGTCGCCCTCAAAACCCATCAGCAACTGGCGGCGGATTCCGTAAATCGCCTCGCGCTGCTTGTTCATCACGTCATCGTATTCGAGCAGGTGTTTGCGGCTCGTGAAGTTGTGCCCTTCGACGGACTTCTGCGCCGCCTCGATTCGCTTAGATACGAGACGCGATTCAATCGGAACGCCTTCTTCCATTCCGAGCCTGAGCATGATGTTCTTAATTCGCTCGCCGCCGAATATTCGCATCAGATCGTCTTCGAGCGACAGATAAAATCGCGACGAGCCGGGGTCGCCCTGACGGCCCGAACGCCCGCGAAGCTGATTGTCAATTCGCCGCGACTCGTGCCGCTCGGTTCCAAGTATGTGCAGCCCGCCAGCGTTCTTCACTTCTTCATGCTCCGCGTCGGTAATCTTCTTCGCGCGGGCGATAGCTTCTTCCCATTGCTGAGGTGTCGCCTCGTCAGGGTTGATCTCTCTTTCTTTGAGGTACTGCTTCGCCAGGAATTCAGGGTTGCCGCCGAGCAGAATGTCCGTACCGCGTCCGGCCATGTTTGTTGCAATTGTCACCTGACCTTTGCGACCCGCCTGCGCCACGATATCTGCTTCGCGCGCCGCGTGCTCAGGCTTGGCGTTCAGGACGTTGTGCGGGATGCGAAGTTTCTTGAGCCGCGCCGAAAGCATCTCGGAGTTTTCAACCGACACTGTGCCGACGAGCACGGGCTGGCCCTTTTCGTGAAGCTCTTTTATCTCTTTCACAACCGCGTCCCACTTCTCGCGCTCGGTTCGATAGATTACGTCCGGGTAATCCTTCCTTATCATCGGCTTGTTGGTAGGAATCACTGCGACTTCAAGCTTATAGATGTTAGAGAATTCTGCGGCCTCTGTCTCAGCAGTGCCAGTCATACCCGCAAGCTTCGCATACATACGGAAATAATTTTGGAGCGTGATGGTCGCAAGCGTTTGGTTTTCAGCTTCGATCTTCACGCCCTCTTTCGCTTCGACCGCCTGATGCAGGCCGTCCGACCAGCGACGACCGGGCATAATGCGGCCTGTGAATTCATCAACGATGATGACCTCGCCGTCTTTGACGATGTACTGCTTGTCGAGGTGATAAAGCGTGTGAGCTTTCAAGGACTGCTCAATGCAATGGAGCAATTCCATGTTGGCCGGGTCGTAGAGGTTTGCGACACCGGTGAGCCGCTCCGCGACCTCAACGCCTTCTTCCGTCAGCGTCGCTGTGTGCTGCTTCTCGTCAACGTGAAAGAGCAATCGCGGGTCCTGCTTGAGATCAACGAACTGTTCGGTCTTTTTAATCTCGGCGATGCGCTTCTGCTGTTCGGCCTTCAGCCGCACGATGCAGTCGTTTGCGACGTAGTATTTTTCGGTTGATTCTTCGGATGCGCCTGAGATGATGAGCGGCGTCCGCGCCTCGTCAATGAGGATCGAGTCAACTTCGTCCACTATCGCATAATAGTGGCCGCGCTGGACCATAGCCGAAGGCTCAAACTTCATGTTGTCGCGCAGGTAGTCGAAGCCGAATTCGTTGTTCGTGCCATAAGTGATGTCGGCGCGGTAGGCTTCCTGTCGTTCGAGGTCATCCATGTCGTGCTGAATGCAACCGACCGTCAGCCCAAGAAAGCGATAAATCTTACCCATCCACTCGGTGTCGCGCTTGGCGAGGTAATCGTTCACTGTAACGACGTGAACGCCGCGACCTGCGAGCGCGTTCAGGTAAGCAGGCAGCGTGGCGACTAGGGTTTTGCCTTCGCCGGTCTTCATCTCAGCGATCATCCCGCGATGCAGCACCATTCCGCCTATTAGCTGGACGTCAAAGTGGCGCATGCCGGTAGCGCGGCGCGACGCTTCGCGCACAACAGCGAACGCTTCGACGAGGATTTCGTCTAAGGCTTCGTCAATCGCGCGCCGCAAAGCCTTCTTCTCTTCTTCAGGCGTAGCGCCCGTGAGGTCGGCATTAGCGATGCGATTGTCAACGTACTCGCGAAACTTTGCAGTGTAAGCGCGAAGCTCGTCGTCGGAAAGCGATTTCATCTTCGCTTCGAGCGCATTTATCTCGCTGACTATCGGCCACAGTTGCTTGAGCAATCGTTCGTTTGCGGTTCCGAAAATCTTCGCCGCAACTTTATTTAATAATGCTGTCATAGTTCTCTCTGGTTTCTGGTTCAGAGTTTCTGATTCCGAGTTGGAGGATCATCTGCAACCAAGAACTCGGAACTTGAAACTCGGAACTTAAAAATCAATCAGCCTGCTGACCAGCGGGTCAACAGGCCACGTTGGGTATCGAATTTAACTGGAAGCTCATCTCAGTCAGCCTTCAAGTTGCGCGGCGATACCTGTTAAAGATTTTAGGTGATGCTACAGGCAGAGTCAAACAGTAGATCGTGGTGTACAGGACTGTTGCAAAGTATGAAGATGTAGTGCCAGCTTCTAGCTGGCTGTCTTGGTGAGCGGGACGGCGGCGGTAATTGGTCAGTAATGAGGGGAGGGCTTGGAAACAAGTACGAGTTGGCTATTTCTCTAAATTGCAGGCCGATCCGATGCGTTCAATTTATCAAGAGCCTAAGAGTCCTTCACACGGCGTCAACCCTTGCCAGGGCTGTCTTGATAAGCAACGCGAGATTGATCGTTTGAAAGCTGAAATTCAATCTCTTCGCGCGCAATTATCTAAACAGAAACCTAAAGACAAAGCCGGACTGTTTGGCTCCTCCACTCCTTCATCTCAAATCCCACTTAAAGCCAACTCAACTGATGAAGCTTCAAACAAGTGCGGCGGCGCTAAACCAGGCCACCAAGGGTAATGGCAGGAAGAAGCATTGCCCGGAAGAAGTTGATGAGATCAGAGAGGTTTCTGTCCCTCGAATTTGTTCAACCTGCAAGGCAGATTTGCTTTCAAAAGGCTATCGCCAGCGTTCGGTCCTCGACATTGACCCCGTAACGGTGCGTAAAGTCTTATATCGCAAAGTCTGTCCGTCGTGCGGGGTAGAGGTCACAGCAACGGTCAAGGATGCTTTGTCCGGAAGCCTGTTATCTAACCAACTGATGGCCGAAGTTGTTGACTCACATTACCTCCTGGCAGAGTCTGCGCCCGCTGGCAGTTGAACTATGGAACGATTGATGCGAATCAAGAGTAGAAAGTCAGACCGACAAAGAGTTATAGAATTGGGTTTATCGAAAATCAACTCATCCAACTCTATGTCTGGGCCTGTCAAATCTACGATAAACATTCTGACCTCAAACTTTAACGTATGAGCAA